>CAZUOV010000045.1:0-22048 GCA_964621355.1 uncultured Novosphingobium sp.
GGTAAGGGCACCATGTTCGCAGTAGTGCGCACGGGCGGCAAGCAATACCGGGTTGCCGCCGGAGACAAGATCGCGGTCGAAAAGCTGGCGGGTGAAGCCGGTGACAAGATCACGCTGGGCGACGTTCTTCTCGCGGGCAAGGACGGCGAGATCGCCGACGCCGCGAAAGTGACGGTTTCGGCTGAAATCATCGCGCAGGCGAAGTCCGAAAAGGTCATCGTCTTCAAGAAGCGCCGCCGCCACAACTATCGCCGCCGCAACGGCCACCGCCAGCAGATGACCTTGCTGCGCATCCTTGCCGTGGGCGGTGAGGAAAAGAAGGCGGCGAAGAAGGCCGCGCCCAAGGCGGAAGCCGCGCCCGAAGCGGCCGCCGAATAAGTTTCCCGGAGTAGTTCGAGATGGCACACAAGAAAGCAGGCGGCTCCTCGCGCAACGGTCGCGATTCGGCGGGCCGCCGCCTCGGCGTCAAGAAGTTCGGCGGTCAGGAAGTGATCGGCGGCAACATCATCGTGCGCCAGCGCGGCACGAAGTTCTATCCCGGCGCCAATGTCGGCATCGGCAAGGATCACACGCTGTTCGCGCTCGCCGAAGGCCGCGTCCGCTTCCATGAGGGCAAGCTGGGCCGCAAGTATGTTTCGGTCGACGCCGTGGCGCAAGCCGCCGAATAAGCGCGTCGACAAGCAGGCAATCGGGGC
Source organism: uncultured Novosphingobium sp. (assembly GCA_964621355.1). GTDB lineage: Bacteria > Pseudomonadota > Alphaproteobacteria > Sphingomonadales > Sphingomonadaceae > Novosphingobium. The sequence continues at coordinate 696 of CAZUOV010000045.1, forward strand.
CCGTCGCACGGCAAGGTGCGGCGGGCCTTTTGCTTTTCTCCGGCGGGCGGTCCGTAGGACCGGGCTTCGGCATGCGGCGAGGGGCGAGGGGGCACGGGTATTCCCTGACTGAACCGGCTGTATGTATGTTCCGGCGACCGTCAGGAAATCGTCGAGGTTTTCTCCGGGCCGAAGTTCTCTGGATAGGCCGGCAGCGTAAAGAGGAGAACGCCTGCCGCGACCGATAATACAGCTCCGGCCATCAGTGCGAGATCATAGGAACCGTAAAGGTCGAACATATGGCCTGCCAATGGTGGAGCCACGCCGCCGGCAAGCGCGATCAGGCCGCCGATGATGCCGAACAGGGTGCCGAAATTGCGCAGACCGAAATGGCGCGAAGACAGATAGGACGAGACTTCGATTTCCGCGCCTATGCACGATCCCATTACCAGTGCGATAGCAATCGCCATAATCAGATCGCCTTCAAATGCCAGCAAAGCGCCAGCGACCAGACCCGGCAGCAGAAACGCCGTTCCGCCAATGATCTTGGCGTTCAGCCTGTCGAGCATGAATCCCGCAAGCAGCCGCCCGCAGAATGCGGCGACTCCCATGGCGCCTGCCGCCGTGATGGCTCCGCCGCGCTCCAGTCCGCCGTGAACGAGGATCGGCACAAAGTGCACAACGCTGCCCATGATCGTGAGGATAACCATGAAAGTGCCGAGCGCGACTTTCCAGTATGTCGCCGATGCCAGGGCGTCCTTCACCGTCAATCCGGAAAGTGGCGTCGGGTTCGGCATGGATGTCGGGACGGTTGATGTGCGGACCAGGTCATTCGCGCCGAAGAAAAATGCGAGAACCAGGGGCAGCACGATAGCGCAAAATGCGGCGGCGAGGCCAACATAGGCCCACCGCCAGCCGAAGTTCTGAATGAGGAACTCCGCAAGAAACGGTGAGATCATGCCGGTAATGGCTGTGCCGCTGAGCGCTGTGGCAAGCGCAAGCCCGCGCGCATGAGTGAAACGGCTGACAATGGCCCAGGTCCATACCGTCACTTTCAGCATCAGGGCGCCGAACGAGACCCCCAGCCACAACAGCCACCAGTGAATGGAGGCGCCCGACGTAGTGGAAAGCAGGCCGAATGTAACGCAGAACAGGATTACGCCGGGGATGGCGATTCGCCGTGGACCGAAGCGATCGACCAGCGCGCCGACGAATACGGAGAGCAGCACGCCGGTCACGGCGTTTACCGTCAGCCCGGTTGCGATGAACGCGCGGCTCCATCCGAATTCTTCCTCCAGCGGCGTTACGAACACGCCCATGGTGTAGGTTGTGAGCGGCGTCAGGCTCATCCCCGCCGCCGATGCGAGCACAACCGGCCATCCGCCGCGCCATTCCTGCCGCATGGCGGCCTTGTCCAGTGCGGTCATGACGGCAGCCTGTCTGTGGTGGAAGTGCTTCGGGAAAGTGTGTTGCGTTGGGGGACGGGGAGAGATTCGTCGCTGCCGGGCGGAAGTGTCTGAACCGGTTCGGTCAGGCTCGACGCTGGATGTTGTATAACCTGCTCCCGGTTGTCATGTGTCCGATCGGTATTTGATGCCGCGTGGCGAAGGGACCGTCAATGACCGGCTCGGTCGGATAACAGCAACATCCATGCCATGCCGAAATCCATGACGATGTGGCCGAAGGCCGCGAAGAGGAACGATGTCCGCGAAATCTCCGGCAGATCGCCCGTAACGTTGCCCGAAGGTTTCCCGGCTTCCCGTATGGCCCGCGCGACGACCGATGGCGCGAACAGGCCGGCGCCCAGTGTCAAAAGGCCGTCGATCAGGAACAACCCGCCGAGCGCCGCCGTGATCCAGCCGGGAAGCGCGAGCGAAAGGCCGCCGTGCGCGCCCGCATGGCCCATTGCCGCATGGTCCATTGCCGCTGGCCCCATGTGCTGCATGGCGTAGATCATCGCCAGAACGGTAAGGAGATGATAGGCCGTGCCCGTCAGCGTGGCTTGTTTCCCCGGCGCGCTTTTCGGCCGCGCCGCCGCCACATAGGCAAGGCGCAGACCCAGCGCGGCGGCGAGCAGCCACAGCGCCGTGCCCGACCAGACGTGCAGCGCCGCGAACGGCATCACCGCCATCGCGCCGTTCATCACGACATGCGCCGCATCCGCTTCCCGGCTGTCGACAAGGGGGCTGGCCGCGCGGCCGCGCCGGTTGACCAGAACCAGGCGGATCAGGCTCACGGAACAGGCAAGCGCAAAAATCGCGGTGGGCGTGGAGATGGGTAAAGCAGACATGGGGGCGGTCATCGGGCGTGCACCCGATCGACGGCCCGGCAGGGCCAAATGGCGATTTCGGACGGCTTCGGCCTCATCAGGCTCCCTTCTGTATATCTTGATCTGGACGAGATGCGACTGTACGAATGTTCAATAGGCTTGGCGCCTTTGCGCGTCCAATGGAGAGTGTCATGGCCTGCTGCGCAATCGCGATTTACCTGATCGGCCAGCTTTGCGAAGGCATGACCCGTTTCCTGCGCATTGCCGGGATTCGGTTGCCGCGGCGTCCGGCGGTTCATTCCGCAGCGGCATGGCGCCTGACGGACGCCGATCCCGCCTGACCGGCGGAATGTTTCCATCCCTTTGTCCCTTGCCGTCGTTCGGCGAGTTGGATTAGGGACAGCGGCGCGCCGGTGTAGCTCAGTGGTAGAGCAACCGCCTTGTAAGCGGTAGGTCGTCAGTTCGATCCTGACCTCCGGCACCATATCCCACCGGCACCATCTATCGGTACCGGGCAAGAGGCGGGCGTCGTCCGGTCGCTCCCGGTCAGAACACCGATCGCGGCGTATCTTCCTGCATCATGGCCTGCCGTACCATCGGAATGGGCGGGCCGCCGTAACTCAGGAACTGGTCGTGGAAGGTTTTCCACGCCGCGCGTCCGCCGCGCGATGCCGTCCAGTCCTCGCGCAGCTTGCGGATCATCAGCTTGCCCAGCGTGTAATTGAGGTAGGCCGGATCATAGGTGCCCCGTGCCGCCTGCTGCTCGGCGTTGCCTTCGTCCTGCCAGCACTGCTCCATGAACAGCTTCTTCGATTCCGCCTGCGTCATGCCGCGCGCGTGCAGGCCGATGGCCGACAGGAAGCGGCAGTTCCGAAGCAGGGCATTGGAAAGCTGGCCGACATGCGTTTCGGGATCGCTGCCGCCAAGGCCCGCTTCCCACATCATTTCCTCGGTATAGTGCGCCCAGCCCTCGGCATAGGCATAGCCCACGAACAGCCGTCCGATCGGCGAGGGCGAGCGGTTGGAATGCAGGAACTGGAGGAAATGGCCCGGCATGATCTCATGCACGCTGGTGAACAGCAAATCCTTGACGCCGGGAATGTAGGTATCGCGAGTCGCCTTGTCCCAGGCAGGGTCCGGCGGTGAGATGTAGTAGATCGACGGGATGCCTTTCTCGAACGGCCCCGGCACGTCGATATAGGCGCTGTTCTGCCGGTTGTAGGGCGGACTTTCGCGCACCAGCGCCTGCTCCCTGCCGGGGATGGTGACGAGATCCTTCGTCCGCACGAAGGCCGTAAGGTCCGGGATCTGCCGGGTCGCTTCCTCGACCGGGCCGTCCTTGGGCTTGCGGGCGTTGAGTTTCGCGAAGCACGCTTCGATCGGCTGGCCGGGCGTGAACTTCGCGCAGGATCGTTCCACGGCGCCCCGGTTGCGGGCAAGGTCTGCGCGCGCGACGGCCTCCAGTTCGTCGAGCGGAATGTCTACCATCTCCGTCGCCTTCAGCATCCGGGCGAACTTTTCCGCGCCCAGTGCATAGTCCTGCGTGGCGGTGGGTTCCTGCGCCTTCAGCCAGTCGGCGAGTTCCTGCATGGCGGCGCCCGCCTTTTCCGATGCGTCGCGGAACTCCGCCTGCAACGCCGGATCGGCCACGTCCGCGAAGGCTGCGCGCGCATCGCCGCGATAATAGTCCGCAAAGCCGCCGAAACCCGCCACGCCGTATCTGACGTAGCTGGCGGGCATCGGCGTGCGCAGGTTGGCGCGGATATGGCGCGCGGCATCCGGCACGGCACGGAAGAACGCGATCATCGCCTTCATGCGCGCCGGCTTGCCGGCATATTCGCGGCTGACGTAGACGTTCGGATCGAGCCCGCCGCCGACATAGAATGCCGGGTTGCGGCGCGGCCAGTCCGCCTCCGTTAGCCAGAACAGGTTCTTGGTGGCTTCGTGCACCAGATAGTCGCGCTCGAATGCCTGATCGGGCGGCAGGCCGTCATAGGCCGATGCATCCGCAATGACGGAGCGCAGGAAATGTTCCGTTCGTTTCAGCCCGGCCTCGCTCCAGTCCGGCAGCTTGCCGTCGAAGCGATGGTCACCTTGATAGACCGCGAAGGCCGGGTCCAGCTCGAACCATTTTTCGACCGTGGCCCGAGCGAAATTGGTCCATGACTGCTGCGTTGGGGCGGCGGGCGTGACGGGCGCTTGCGTGACGGGCGGGGCGGACGTGGTGGAACAGGCGGCGAGCGCAAAGGCGGCAAGCCCGGCAAGAAGTGCGGGTCTGGTGAGCTTCATGGGCTTCTCCCCCGATCGTATGGAACGGTCTTACATTTGTGTAAGCAAGGGCACGCCGAACGTCCACCCCTCGGTGCACGCGACTTCGGGCGTGAGACCGGCGGGGGTCCACAGGCTTGGGCGTGGGGCCGCGTGACGCAACCAGGCGGCCGCCAGCAGCGCGTCGGTCGCATGGTCGTCATAGCGGGCGAGCGGCGCATGCGGCTCGCTGTCCAGCGCGGCCAGCGCCCCATCCAGCGCCTGCCCGTCGCGCAGTTTGCTCAAACCCCGGCGCACGCCCGCCTCGCGCGCGGCCAGCGCCGTATAGATTTCGACGACGACAGCGCCTTTTTCCGGCAGCGGATCGAGCGGCCAGAACGGCACGCGCCCGGTCAGGCGGTGCAGCACGCGCATGCCTGTCAGGCTCGACTTGCCGACCTGCGCCGCGCCGACGAGGTTGAAGCAGCTATAGGGAGAAAGGCCCATTTCCTTCTGGCCATGCTCGCACAGGCGCAGCCGGCCGCGTCCGGGCGGATGGAGGTCGCCCAGCCGGCCGCGCTGGCGGAAATGGCGGCTGGCCTCGGCATGAGAGACGAAGGCGCTTGCCGCGAGGTGGGAGTCGTCCCGCGCCAGTTCCTCCACCAGCGCCCAGAGCGCCCGCATATCGCGGGGGCTTTGCGTCCAGCCGGGGAAATAATCGCTCATGTCGAGGAAAGGGAAGGCGGGCGACAGGTCCAGTCCGATCAGCATGTCCTCATCGGCATGGTCCGCGATCCAGCCCGCGATGGCTTCCCGCGACCAGCCGCCGTCCGGCCTGACCAGCACCGGCGCGTCGTTCCCGGCTTCGGCTACAGCCAGCGTCAGGCCCTTCGGCTGGGCCACGGCCTGCCCGGACCAGTCGATAGCGGCAAAGCGTGTGAACCTCATTCCGATGGAGCGTCGTCCGCGCGGCGGCCCGCCTCCCGCTGGCCCCCCTCCCGCTGGCTCCCCTCCCGCTGGCGTTGCCACCAGTCCATGCGTTTCAGCACTTCACGCTCGAACCCGCGTTCCACAGGGCGGTAGAAGGCCTGCGCGCCCATTTCCTCCGGCCAGTAGTCCGCGCCGGAAAAGCCGTGCTCCGCGTCATGGTCGTAGGCATAGTCCTTGCCATAGCCGATGTCCTTCATCAGCTTCGTCGGCGCGTTGAGGATATGGGCGGGCGGCATAAGCGATCCCGTTTCCCGCGCGCTCTTCCATGCGGCCTTCTGCGCCGTGTAGGCCGCGTTCGATTTGGGCGCGGTGGCGCAATAGAGGCAGGCCTGCACGATGGCCAGTTCGCCTTCCGGGCTGCCGAGGAACTCGTAGGCGTCCTTGGCGGCAAGGCACTGGGTCAGCGCCTGCGGATCGGCAAGGCCGATGTCCTCGCTGGCGAAGCGCGTCAGGCGGCGCAGCACGTAGAGCGGCTCTTCCCCCGCCGTGAGCATCCGCGCGAGGTAATAGAGCGCGGCCTGCGGGTCCGATCCGCGCAGCGATTTATGCAGCGCGGAGATGAGATTGTAATGCCCCTCGCGGTCCTTGTCGTAGACCGCGACGCGGCGATGCAGGAACGCCCCCAGCGCCGCCGGGTCCAGCGGTTCGGCAAGCTGCGCCGCATAGAGCGTTTCGGCCTGATTGAGCAGGAACCGCCCGTCGCCGTCCGCGCTGGCGACCAGCGCCTCGCGCGCTTCGGGCGTGAGGGGCAGGGGCCTGCCTTCGGCCGCTTCCGCGCGATCGAGCAAGGCGCCCAGCGCCGCGCTGTCCAGCCGGTGCAGGATGACGACCTGCGCGCGGGACAGCAGCGCCGCGTTCAGTTCGAAGCTGGGGTTCTCGGTCGTCGCGCCGACCAGCGTGACGGTGCCTTTCTCCACGAAGGGCAGGAAGCCGTCCTGCTGCGCGCGATTGAAGCGGTGGATTTCGTCCACGAACAGCAGCGTGCGTTGCCCGGCGTGGCCCGCCACTTCCGCTTCGGCAAAGGCTTTCTTGAGGTCGGCAACGCCGGAAAACACGGCGCTGACGGCCACGAAGCGCATCCCCACCGCGTCCGCCAGCAGGCGGGCGATGCTGGTCTTGCCGGTGCCGGGCGGACCCCACAGGATGAGCGAGGAGAGCCTGCCCGCGCGCACCATGCGGCCGATCGTGCCTTCCGGCCCGGTGACGTGTTCCTGCCCCACCACGTCGTCCAGCGAACGCGGGCGCAGCCGGTCCGCGAGCGGTGCGGAGGCAAGGGGTTCCTCCGGCGCGGCCGCAGGCGGAGGGGAGTCGTCGGCGAAAAGGTCTGCCATGCGCTTCATTTAGGCCCTGCGCGCGGATTTTGCACCAGCCCCGTAGATAGTGTAATCTCGCGGTGCCTTGTTGCTTTTATGGAGGGGAACCATGGAAGACAGTGCATCGCAGACTGCCACCGCCCGTCCCGGCGCGCCGCTCCTGTATTGGATCATAGCCGTGCTGGCCGTGTTGTGGAACGCCTTCGGCGGTTACGACTATACGATGACCAACCTGCGTGACAGCGCCTATCTGGCGAACTTTCCGCCCGAGATGATGGCCATGATCGACGCCATGCCAACCTGGACGCGGATCGCATGGGCGGTCGGCGTGTGGGGCGCGGTCGTGGGATCGCTGCTCATGCTGATCCGCTCGCGTCATGCCGTGACGGCCTTTGCGCTGTCGTTGCTCGGCCTCGCGGTCAGCACGGTGCATCAGGTGGGCACGGATATGCCGGCGTCGCTGGAAACGCCGGTGATGCGGGCCATGATGCTGGTGGTCTGGGTCATCGCCGTGGGGCTGCTGCTCTATACGTGGCGGATGCAAAAGCGGGGCGTGCTGCGATAGCCGGGGATCAGGCGGTCTTGCCGTCCTTCTGGCGGATCAGCCGCAGATAGGTGTCGGCGACGGACTGGTTGATCCGGTCCCACGAATAGTCGAGCGAGAACCGTTCTCCCGCCGCGCCGTGGGTGGCGTGCAAGTCCGGCTGCTCGATATAGGCGCGCAGGGCGTCCGCGAACTGGTTGACCGAACCGGGCGTGCAGAGGCGGCCCGACTGTCCGTCGCGCACGAGGCTTTCGCTGCCTGTCGCCCGCGCGGCGACGACCGGCAGGCGGCAGGCCATGGCTTCCAGCGTCACGTTGCCGAAGGCTTCGGTCACGGACGGGTTGAACAGCACGTTCATGCTGGCGACCGCGCGGCCCAGCGCCTCGCCGGTCTGGAAGCCGGCGAAGACCGCGTGGGGAAGCCGGTTGGCGAACCATTCCCGCGCCGGGCCGTCGCCGATGACCAGAACCTTGTGCGGAACGCCGCCGCGGGCCAGTTCGTCGATCGTGTCGCAGAAGACGTCGAGGCCCTTTTCCAGCACCAGCCGGCCGAGGAAGCCGATCGCGAAATCTCCGTCGGCGATGCCCAGCGAGCGCCGCCATTCGAAGCTGCGGCGGCCGGGGTTGAAGATCTCGCGGTCCACGCCGCGCGACCACAGGGAAATGTCATGGTTCATGCGCTGTTCGCGCAGCACTTGCGCGAAGCTTTCCGACGGCGCGACCAGCGCGTCGCAGCGGCGGTAGAAACGGCGCAGCATGGCGACAACGGCGGGCTCCGCCCATGCCATGTTGTAATAGCGGAAATAGGTCTCGAACCGGGTGTGGACCGAGGCCAGCACCGGCAGGCCGCGTGCCCGTGCCCAGCTTACCGCGCGGTGGGCGGCAATATCGGGCGAGGACACGTGGACCACGTTGGGCGCGAACCGTGCGAGATCGCGGCGCACGGCGGGAGAAAGCGCCAGCGAGGCGCGGTATTCGCCCCGGCCGGGAATGGCCAGGGAAGGGACGCTCACCAGATCGCCGGTCGGCGGAAATGCGGGCTTCTCGATCGTGGGCGAGTAGACGCGAACTGCCGCGCCCTCACGCAGCAGATAGCCGACCAGCCGGTTCAGCGCCTGGTTGGCGCCGTCGCGCACGTAGTTGTAATTGCCGCTGAACAGTGCGATCCGCAGCCCGGCGAGCGGGGCGGCGGAGGCTGGTTCCGCAACGGCAAGGGACGGCGCACAAGTCATTGCGCCGCCCCTTAGCGGCAAGCGGGCGGCTTGGCGAGGGGCTGGCTGCCGGGTTTTGTGGCGGGTTTTTGTGGCCCGGTTTGCGGCTTACCGGCCGCGCCGATATGATCTGCGGTGATCCCGATCCCGATATTTATACCGCGCGCCGCTGGCATAGGCGCCGGAACGGCGATTGCCGTAATAGGAGCCGTCCCAGCGCCCGTTGCTCCGATAGGAACGGTAATAGGGCTGGTAATGCTGGGTATAATAGCGGTCGCGGTAATAGCGGTTCGGGTTTCCGGGGTAATAATAGTAATAATCGGGATAACCGCGAACGCTGACATAGCGGCGATCGCGGTAATAGCGCCGGTCGTAATAGCGGTCGTCGTCCCGGTCGGCGATCATGGCGCCGATCGCGAGGCCGACGATCCCCGCGCCGATGGCGATGGCGGCATCGTTCCCGCCGTCGCGCCGGTATCCGTCCCGCGCCTGCACCGGGTTGGCGACGGCAAGCGCCGATGCGGCAAGAACAACCCCCAGAACCGCGCGCCTGGCATATTTCAGCATGGTCAGTCTCCCTTCGGAACGGGCGACACGCGCGGCGATTCGGTGCCCGGAAGCATGAGGAGATCATCCGGCGCCTGAACTTGTCCTGAATCGAAGGCGCCCGGCCTGTCGCGCCGGGCGCCTGTTCGGTATGGGAAGCGTCTGGTATCGGAAGCGTTCGTTATCGGAGGGTTTTCATTCAGCGGCCGCGTCGCCGCCATTCCTCGTTGTAGCGTTCATCGCTCCATTCGCCCTGAGATTCATGGCGCGGGTCATAGCCACGGCCCTGCCGGTCATCGTAGCGCCTGTCATCATAGCGTCTGTCATCATAGCGCCCCTCGTCATAGCGGTCGTCATAAGCGCCGCCGTCATGGCGCCGGCCGTCGTATTGACGGTCGTCGTAGCGGTCACGCTTCTTGTCGTTGCTCGCGGAGGCGATCAGCGCGCCGATGGCCAGCCCCACCACGCCCGCGCCGATGGCGATGGCGGCGTCGTTGCCCCCGCCGCCGCGATGACGCGGCCCCCAATGGTCGCGCGCCATGGCGGGGGTGGCGCTGGCCAGCGCGGTTGCGGCCAGCACGGAAGCGAGAGCGGCCTTCCGAAACAGGGTCATGGCATCGAATCCTCATGGAACGACGGAGGCGGCGGTGCACGATTGTCCGGTCCGCGTGTCGTCCGATAGAGACTTTCTAGCGATGGATTGCTGAACCCGGCCGGGACGTGCCCGACAGCTTTCGTTCATACTTTTCGTATTTTGTATGAATGAAGGCCTGCCGCGTCTGTCAGGCCGCTTCCTTCTTGCGGCTGGCCTTCTTGCGTTCATGCGGGTCGAGGATCGCCTTGCGCAGCCGGATGGACTTCGGCGTTACTTCCACCATCTCGTCGTCGTCGATATAGGCGATGGCCTGTTCCAGCGTCATCACCTTGGGCGGTGTCAGCCGGATGGCGTCGTCCTTGCCCGTCGACCGGAAGTTGGTCAGTTGCTTGGACTTGAGCGGATTGACTTCGAGATCCTCGGGCTTGGCGTTCTCTCCGATCACCATGCCTTCGTAAACCTTGTCCTGCGGCGAAACGAACAGCACGCCGCGGTCCTCCAGGCTGTTGAGCGCATAGCCCACGGCCTCGCCCGTGCTGTTGGAGATCAGCACGCCGTTGATGCGCCCTTCGATGGCGCCCTTGTGCGGTCCGTATTTCTCGAACAGGCGGTTCATGATGCCGGTGCCGCGCGTGTCGGACAGGAATTCGCCATGATAGCCGATCAGGCCGCGCGACGGGGCGGAGAACATCAGCCGCGTCTTGCCGCCGCCGGACGGGCGCATCTCGGTCAGTTCCGCCTTGCGGCGCTGCATCTTTTCCACGACCGTGCCGGAATGTTCGTCGTCCACGTCGATGACGACGGTTTCATAAGGCTCGGTGCGGGCGCCGGTCTCGTCCTTGTCGAACAGGACGCGCGGGCGGCTGATGCCCAGCTCGAAGCCTTCGCGCCGCATCGTCTCGATCAGCACGCCCAGTTGCAGTTCGCCGCGCCCGGCCACCTCGAAGCTGTCCTTGTCGGCGCTTTCGGTGATGCGGATGGCGACGTTGGTTTCCGCCTCGCGCATCAGCCGGTCGCGGATCATGCGGCTCGTCACCTTGTCGCCTTCGCGCCCCGCGAAGGGGCTGTCGTTGACGGCGAAGCGCATGGCCAGCGTCGGCGGGTCGATGGGCTGGGCGGCGATCGGTTCGGAAACGGAAGGATCGGCGATGGTGTTGGCGACCGTCGCCTTTTCAAGCCCGGCCAGCGCGATGATGTCCCCCGCGCGCGCTTCTTCCACCGGCACGCGGTCCAGTCCCCGGAACGAAAGCAGTTTCGACGCGCGGCCCACTTCGATCACTTTGCCATCGCCGTCGAGCGCATGGATCGGCTGGTTGACCCTGACCGTGCCGGACTGAACACGGCCGGTCAGTACGCGGCCCATGAAGTTGTCGCGGTCCAGCAGCGTGGCGAGGAAGCTGAACGGCCCTTCGGTGTCGAGCGAGGGCGCGGGCACGTGGCTGACGATCTTCTCGAACAGCGGCACCAGCGTGCCTTCGCGCGCGGCTTCGTCGTCGCTGGCGTAACCGTTGCGGCCCGAGGCATAGAGCACGGGGAATTCAAGCTGTTCGTCGCTGGCGTCGAGGCTGACGAACAGGTCGAACACTTCGTCCAGCACTTCCTGCGCGCGGCCGTCCGGCCGGTCGATCTTGTTGACGACGACGATGGGCCTGAGGCCCAGCGCCAGCGCCTTGCCGGTGACGAACTTGGTCTGCGGCATCGCGCCTTCGGAACTGTCCACCAGCAGGATCACCCCGTCGACCATCGACAGGATACGTTCCACTTCGCCGCCGAAATCGGCGTGTCCGGGGGTGTCGACGATGTTGATGCGCGTGGTTTCCCCGCCGCCCGGCGGCGCCCATTCGACGGACGTGCACTTGGCGAGGATAGTGATTCCGCGTTCCTTTTCGATCTCGTTGGAATCCATCGCGCGCTCTTCCACGCGCTGATTGTCGCGGAAGGTGCCGGACTGGCGGAAAAGCTGATCGACAAGCGTGGTCTTGCCGTGGTCGACGTGCGCAATGATCGCGATATTGCGCAGGGGAAGGGGTGCGGCCATAGGATACTTTCGGCTGTGCTGTTTTCGGCAATGTGGATGGAGCGGCTTGCGTGTTGCGCCGCACAATTGGGCGCGGCCCCTAGCGGAAGACCGCGCTTTCGGCAAGTGCGACAAATCGCAATGTGCTGTGGCAGGCAGGCCACACAGTCACTTATCCCGCTGGTTTCTCGCAAATACCGATTGTCTGCGTATCGCGCTGATCCTATCCTGCCGGAAACAAGCGGGGGGCTGCCCGCAACGTAACAAGGTTGTCAGCGGCACCCTTACCGCCAATTGCGGAGAGGGGGCCAGTTGATATGAAGGACGATAAGGCAAGGCGCGCGGCGACGATTTCGGCATTCCGGTATGGCGTGGCCTGTGTCGCATTGGCGATGCCCGCGTTGATGGCGCCCACGCTGGCCCGGGCGCAGGAGGGAGGCGTATCCTCGCCGGCTGACGATTATGCGGGCAACGAGATCATCGTTACCGCTACCAAGCGCGAACAGACCTTGCAGAACGTGCCGGTCGCCGTTTCGGTGACGACGGCCGCTACGCTGGAAAGGGCGCAAATCCGCGACCTGAAGGATTTGTCGAGCGTCGTGCCTTCGCTCCGCGTCAACCAATTGCAGAGTTCTGCCAACACCAACTTCTACATTCGCGGCTTCGGCAACGGCGCCAATAACGCGGGGATCGAGCCGTCGGTCGGCCTGTTCGTGGACGGCGTCTACCGGTCGCGCTCCGCCGCCATGATCGCGGACTTCCCGGATGTGGAGCGGATCGAGGTGCTGCGCGGGCCGCAGTCAACCCTGTTCGGCAAGAACGCGTCGGCGGGCGTGATTTCCATCGTTACGCAGAAGCCGAAGTTCGATTTCGGCGGCAATGTCGAGGCGAGCTACGGCAATTACAATGCCGTAGTGGTCAAGGGCGTGGTGACGGGGCCGTTGACGGATACCATCGCGGCCAGCCTTGCCGGCGGCTTTAACCGCCGCGACGGTTTCGCGAAGGACGGAGGCACCGGCAATCGCAACAATGAGCGCCACCGCTGGTTCGCGCGCGGGCAGTTGCTGTTCGAGCCCGACAGCCCGCTGTCCGTTCGCCTGATCGGCGATTACGGCAAGATCGACGAGAACTGCTGTGCGGTGGTGAACCTGCGGGCCGCGGCGCCCACCGGGGCGATCCTGATGCTGGGCGGAATGGTCAATCCGGCCGACCGGCCTTTCGCGGACGTGGTCTACAACAACTTCGATTCCACCAACAAGATCGAGAACTACGGCGGATCGGCGCAGATCGACTACGATCTCGGCGCGGCGAAGCTCCAGTCGATCACGTCCTATCGCCGGACCAATGCCCTCACCAACCAGGATTCCGATTTTTCCAGCGCCGATTTGCTGGGCCGCAACTGGCAGGACTTGCGGATCAAGACCTTCACGCAGGAGTTCCGTGTCTCGGCCGAACTGGCGGACAAGGTCAACGCGCTCGTCGGCGCGTTCTATTTCAACGAGAAGATCGCTCAGGAAAACGAGCTGCTGCTCGGCACGCAGTTCCGGCCCTATGCCGATCTGCTCATTCGCGGGCAGTCCGCCAATGCCTTCAATCTGTCGCAGGTGGAGCAATTGCTGGGCGCCGCGATCGGCAACCCGGCGGCCTATGTGGGCAGGTTCTTCGCCCCCGGAACCGGTTTCACCGAAAACTACCGGCTCAAGGACGAAAGCTATTCGCTGTTCGGGCAAGTCGATGTCGAACTGACGGACCGCCTGACGCTGACCGGCGGCATTGCCTATACGCATGACAAGAAGCGCTTCGTCACCAACAGCGCATCGAACGAGGCGTTCTCCGCCGTGCCGCTGGCCGCGCTGATCCCCAATGCCACCAATGTGCTGATCGCGCAGAACGTGGCCGCCGCGCTCCAGATTCCGGTCACGCAGATCACGCCGCAGATCATCCAGGGCTTTGCGATGAATCCGGCGACGGCCGCGATCTTCCAGCAGATCCAGGCGGGTTCCGCCGCCGCGGCCGGCCAGTTGCCGGCCCTGGGCGCGTTGCAGTTCCTGCCGCCGTTCCTCAACGTGCCCAACGCGATCGAAAGCGGCCGGGTGAGCGACGGCGATTTTTCCTACACCGCGCGCCTGGCCTATGACGTGACGGACAGCATCAACGTCTATCTGGGCTATGCCACGGGCTACAAGGCCGCATCCGTCAACCTGTCGCGCGACAGCAGGCCGACGCCGTCCGACCTTGTCGCGATACAGGCCGCCGGGCTTGGGCTGCCGAACCTCAATTCGGGCAGCCGCTATGCCGGGGCGGAGGATTCCACGCTCTACGAAGCCGGGTTGAAGGCGAACTGGGATCTCGCCACCGCCAACGTCGCGGTGTTCAAGCAGTCCATCAAGGGTTTCCAGTCCAACATCTTCACGGGAACGGGCTTCTTCCTCGCCAACGCGGGCAAGCAATCAGTGTTCGGCGTCGAGTTCGAAGGGACGTTCCGCCCGGTGCGTCCGCTGACGCTGAGCCTGTCGATGACGTATCTCGACGGAAAATACGATCGCTTCCTGCTGTCGGCCTTCGGCGATCTTTCAGGATCGGTGCCGGGCGGCGTCTCGCCCCTGTCCGCCACCTTCGGCGCACAATGGGACCAGGATATCGGGGACGACAAGCTGATCCTGCGGGCGGACTATCATTACGAAGCGCCGTTCAAGCTGGTGGAGGGGCTGCCGGGCCTTGTCGTCAAGCACCCGATCACGGGGCAGGTGCTGTCGGTCGACGCGGCTCTGGCGGCGGCCCGCGAATTCAAGCAGGAAATCAACGACGTCAACGCTTCGATCACTTATGCGATGAGCAACGGGTTGGAGCTTTCCGTCTGGGGCCGCAACCTGCTGGATGACCGCACGATCCTGCAAATCTTCGATAGCCCGGCGCAAGTCGGTTCCATCTCCGGCTATCTCAACCAGCCGAGGACTTACGGGATTTCCGCCCGGTTCCGCTGGTAACGGCGGATCATCGGGAAAAGATGGGCCTGCCTTTCGGGGCGGGCCATTCTCCGCCTATATCCTTTTCGTTTGCCAGCGGCGGCATTTTGTGATGCCCTCCCGCTCCTCGCTCCCACATGGACGAGAAGAGAGGGGGACATATGTTGGAATGGATGCTTCTGCCGTTCAAGCGCTATGCTGAGTTTTCCGGCCGTTCGCGCTGCTCAACCTGATCGTCTATCTGGTGCTGACCGGGATCATACTGGCGGGCGGCTTCTCGCTTGCCGCGCTTTCCGATCCGAACGCGATTCCCGCGGCGCCTGGCCCCATATTCTATATCGGCGCGGGTTTGATCGTGCTCTATTGGCTTGCCGTGATCGTCCCCACCATCGCCGTGACCATCAGGCGCCTGCATGATCGCGACATGTCCGGCTGGTTCCTCCTGCTGTTCATTGTCCTTTCGGCGATTCCGCTCGTCGGTATCCTCGCTTCGATCGCGTGGCTGGTGCTTATGGTCCTGCCCGGCACGCCGGGGCCGAACAAGTATGGACCGGACCCGAAGGATCCGACGTCATCGGAAGTCTTTGTCTGACAGGGTTATAGTTCCCTGAGCGCCTGCGCCGGTTTTGCCCGCAACAGCGGCAGCGAGCCGGCCAGCGCCACGGCGAGGACAAGCGCTGCCGCGCCCGCCAGCACGGCCAGAACGCGCGGCCAGTCGGGCAGCCAGTCGAACTCGAACAGGCGCGTCACGATCGCCCAGGCGATGCCGCCGCCGAGCGCCAGCGCGACCAGCGACAGCGCGGCGGTGAGCAGGCCGTATTCCGCCAACTGGACCAGCAGCACCTGGCGGCGGCTGGCGCCGAGCACGCGCAGGATCACGGTATCGTAGACGCGGCTGGCACGGGCCGCCGCGATCGCGCCGATCAGTACGGCAAGGCCCGCCAGCACGGCGACGGACGCGGCGGAAAGGATCGCGACCGACATCTGCGACAATATCGCGCGCGCTTCCTTGAGCACCGCGCCCGTTTCGATGACCGAGCTGGACGGAAAGGCGCGGACCAATGCGCCCAGAAGGCCCGGCTTGTCGCCCGTGCGCGGCAGTTCTATCGTCGCGGCGAGGTTGTGCGGCGCATCGGCCAGCGCGTTGGGCGAGAACACCAGCACATAGTTGAAGCCCATCGAATCCCAGTCGATGCGCCGGAACGAGGCGACCGTGGCGGTGCGCTCCACGCCGAGCAGGCCGACCGTCAGCCGGTCTCCGATCCTCAGCCCGATGGCATCCGCCAGTTCCCGGTCCACCGAAACCAGCGGCGTGCCGGCATAGCCTTGCGGCCACCATTTCCCGGCCGTGACGGTGTTGCCTTCCGGCACCTCTTCCGAATAGGTCAACCCGCGTTCGCCGCGCAATTGCCACGCGCCTTCGGGCACCTGTTCCAGATCGGCGACGCGAGTCATCCGTCCTTCCGGGCCGTAGGCGAGGATCGCGCCGCGCAGGGCGGGGACCGTGCGGACGCGCGCTTGCGGCTGGATGGAGCGAACCGTTTCGCGGAATTGTGCCTCGCCGTCCTTCGGCACGTCCAGCACGAAGTAATCGGGCGCGCGTTCCGGCACGCGGCCTGCGATATTGGCGTCGAGGCTGGTCTGCACCGCCGCCAGCAGCACGAAGGCGGAAAGGCCGAAGCCCAGCGCCGTCACCAGCGCGGCGGTTTGCGCGCCGGGGCGGTGAATGTTGGCAAGGCCGGTGCGCAGCAGCGGGTTGGCGGGGCGCGGCAGGCGTCTCGCCAGGGCGCGGATGCCAAGGCCGAGCAGTGAAAGCAGGCCCAGCGTCGCCACGGCTCCGGCGAGGAACCACGCCGTGATTTCCGGCGCGCGCGCCCCCGCGAAAGCCAGTGCGGCAATGGCGGTCAGACCGCCGCCGACCGGCAGCAGCACTTGCCGCAGCGGCAGCCCCAGCGGCGCGACTCGCGCGCGCATCAGGGCCATGGCGGGGAATTGCCGCGCGCGCAGCAGCGGCGGCGCGGCGCTCACCAGCGCGACGAGCAGGCCGAAGGCCATGGCGCGGGCCAGCGCCGCCGGATCGACGACGAGGCCGGGCGTGACGGGCAGGAGATCGCCCAGCGCAGCGGCCAGAAGCGGCGTGACGACGATTCCGCCCACCAGCCCGGCGAGACTGCCCGCGACCGCCGCCGCCCCGATCTGCAGCAGATAGACGCGGGAAATGTCCGCACTCGTCGCGCCCAGCACTTTCAGCGTTGCGATGCTGCCACGGCGCGCTTCCAGATAGGACGATACGCCGCCCATGATGCCGATGCCCGCGATGGCGAGCGCGGACAGGCCAACGAGCGACAGGAACTCTCCCATCCGGTCCACGAAGCGTTCCGCGCCCGGCGCGGCCCGGTCGCGCGTGCGATAGCGGAAGCCTGAATCGGGGAAACGCGCCTTCAGGTCTTCCACCACGGCCTTGGGATCGCGGTTGTCCGGCAACAGCACCCGCGCCTTGGTGCGGAACATGGCGCCAGGGGCGGTAAGACCGGCCCGCGCGGGCAGGTCCGCCGCGACGATGGCCGTGCTGCCGAGGGCGAACCCTTCGCCCAGCCGGTCCGGCTCGTCGGCGATCACGCCGCCGACGTGAAGCGATTGCCCGCTCACGTCCACGCTGTCGCCCGCGCGCAGGTTCAGCCGTTCCGCCGTGCCGGACGCAAGCCAGACCTGGCCCGGCGGCGGCATGCCGACCGCGCGGCCATCCGTCAGGGTCAGCCTGCCCACCATCGGCCAGCGGGAATCGACGGCTTTCAGCGCGACGGGGGCGGAGGTGCCGTTGGCGCTGGCCATGGCCTGCATCCGCGTGCCTTCGGACAGAGTGCCGAGCCGAGTCAGCGCCACGCGCTCGTCCGCGTTCAACCCGCGCTGCCACACCTCGACTTCGATGTCGCCGCCGAGGATCGACTGCCCGCGGCTGGCCAGTTCCCGCTCGATCGAGCCGGTCAGCGTGCCGATGGCGGCCAGCGCGCCCACGCCGAGGAACAGGCAGACAAGCAGCAGGCGCAGCCCCCTGAAGCGCGCGGAAAAGTCGCGCCGGGCGATGCGCCATGCCGTGCGCCAGGGCGGGAAGCGGGCTACGCCGGCGGGCAACTGTCGGACTCGATACGCCCGTCGGCCATCGTCACGATCCGGTCGCAACGGCGGGCCAGTTCCGGGTCATGCGTAATGACGACAAGCGTGGCCCCGGTCTCCGCGCGGCGCGTGAACAGCAGGTCGGCGATGGCCGCCCCGGTCGCGGTGTCGAGGTTGCCGGTCGGCTCGTCGGCGAAGATTAGGGCAGGGCGCGGCGCGATGGCCCGCGCGATGGCGACGCGTTGCTGCTCGCCGCCTGAAAGCTGCGCCGGATAGTGCGAGAGGCGGTGCGAAAGCCCGACCGCGCGCAATTCATCGGCCGCGCGCTCCGCCGCATCGGGTATCCCGGCAAGTTCCATCGGCGTCATCACGTTTTCCAGCGCCGTCATCGTCGGCAGCAGATGGAACGCCTGCAACACTACGCCGATCCGGCCGCGCCGGGCCTGCGCCAGCGCATCTTCGTCCAGCCGGGAGAAATCCTCCCCCGCCACGGCCAGTCGCCCCCCCGTCGCGCGTTCCAGGCCGGACAGCAGCGCCATGAGCGAGCTTTTGCCGGACCCGGAAGGGCCGAGCAGCGCCAGCGTCTGCCCTTGCGGCACGGCGAGGTCTATGCCGTGCAGGATGGCGACGGCGCTGTCGCCCGAACCCAGCGACAGGCAAAGGCCGCTGGCGGAAATGACGGGAGCGGAAGGGGCGGATGGCGGGGGAGGGCTTGTCACTTTGCCCGGATGGCATAGCTATCGCTTTCGCGGCAAGGAGCTGTTTGTATGAAAATGTATGTGGGCGCGGCGTTGCTGGCTGTTCTGGCGCTGGGCGGGTGCGGACAGGAAAGCGCGGACAAGGCCGCTTCGGCCGTCCTGGCGTCCGCTTCTCCCGATACCCCGCCGGACATTCCCGTCGCGGGGCCGGAGCGCGCGATCCTCGCCTTCGGCGACAGCCTGTTCGCGGGTTACGGCCTCAAGGACGGGGAAAGCTATCCCGCCCGGCTGGAGGCGGCCCTGCGCGCGCGCGGCGTCAACGCCCGCATCCGCAACGCGTCGGTTTCCGGCGACACCACGGCGGCGGGCCTGCAACGGCTGGCCTTCACGCTCGACAGCCAGCCGCAAGCGCCCGAGCTTGTGCTCGTCAGCCTGGGCGGCAACGATGTGCTGCGCGGGTTGCCGCCGGAGGAGACGAGGAAGAATCTTGATGCCATCCTGACCGAACTAGGCAGGCGCGGCAGCAAGGCGGTGCTGATGGGAATGCTGGCACCCCCGAACCTTGGGGCGGACTATCGCCGGCGGTTCGACGCGATCTATCCGGCGCTGGCCCGCAAGCACGGCGCGGTGCTGGTGCCGTTCTTCCTTCAGGCGGTGATCGACAAGCCCGACCTGATCCAGCCAGACCGCATCCATCCCACCGCGCGCGGGATAGAGGAGATCGTTGTGGCGACGGCAGGCCGGGTGGGAGAGGCGCTGCCGCCGCTTGAGCCGCTGCCTCCGCAGATCCCGCCTAAAGCCGCTCTGCCGAACCCCCGCTAACCCGCCAGACTGCCGCTTCCTGCGCTATGTCGGCGAACGGCGCGAGTTCGGTGCCGGTCAGCCAGACTTGCGCCGAACCGGCGCGCAGCCGCTCGAACAGGGCGTGGCGGCGCACGGGATCGAGGTGGGCTGCCACTTCGTCCAGCAGCAGCAGGCGGGGGCGTCCCGCGTCGCACAATTCCGCGTGCGCCAGAGTGATCGCGATGAGCATGGCCTTCTGCTCGCCGGTGGAACAATCGGCGGCGGCTGTCTCTTTCCCGGCCATGCTGACGGCCAGTTCGTCGCGGTGCGGGCCGGTCAGCGTGCGCTGCGCGGCGGAATCGCGCCGGCGCCCTTGCGCGAGAGCGGCGGCCAGCGCATCGGCCTGAACCGGGCCGCCCGGCAGGTAGGCCAGCGAAGGCCGCGCGAACGGCGATACCGGCAGGTCGCGCAAGGCCGCGTCCAGCCGCGCCACCATGGCGGCGCGCGCTTGCGCCACCGCGCTCCCTGCCGTGGCGATCTGGGTTTCGACGGCATCGAACCATGTGCTGTCCGGCGTCCGTTCGTCGGCCAGCATCCGGTTGCGTTCCCGCAAGGCGTTTTCCAGCCGGGCGGCGCGGGCGGCGTGGCCGGGCTCCATCGCCAGCACCAGCCTGTCCAGCCAGCGCCGCCGCGCGCCCGCGCTGTCGGTAAACAGCCGGTCCATGGCGGGCGTTAGCCAGCCGATGCCGAGCCATTCCGCCAGCCGGATCGCGGGCGCATCGGCATGGTTGATGTGAACGATGCGGCGGCCCGGCCTTTCGGGAGCCATGCCGGTGCCCAGCCGCACCGTGTCCGAAGCAGCGGCGAGATCGGCGCTGACGGCAAAGCCGCCGGTATCGTCTTGGGCCCCGTCCTGCATGGCCATATCGGCCAGCGCGGCGCGACGCAGGCCCCGCCCGGGCGCGAAGAGGGAAATCGCTTCCAGCACGTTGGTCTTGCCCGCGCCGTTTTCTCCCACCAGCAGGTTGAAACGCGGCGCGGCGCCATCGAGCAGCGTTTCGCGATGGTTGCGGAAACGGCTGAGGCTCAGGCGGTCGATCATCGGGCGTGGCGGATCGCTGGCGCGGTTTCCCCGATCAGGCCGAGGGCGCCTTGGCGAACGGGGAGAACTCCGTGTTCTCGTCGAACACTTCCACGCCTTCGCGGGCCTTGAGCCAACCGATGACGGCATAAGTCACGGGCGTGAGGACAGCCTCCCACAGCACTTTCATCCCCCAGTTCGTGACCATGACCAGCAGCACGTCCTGCGTTTCCCAGATGCCGAGGAACGCCACCGGATAGAAGATCATGCTGTCGAACGCCTGACCGAACACCGTCGATCCGATCGTGCGCATCCACAAGTGCCTGCCTTTCGTCCAGATCTTCATCTTGGCGAGCACGTAGCTGTTGATGAACTCTCCCGCCCAGAACGCCAGCAGCGACGCCAGGACGATGCGCCATGTGCTGCCGAATACCGAAACGTAGGTTGACTGGCATACCGTGCCGGACCCTTCGGCGCTGACGATGCCGGCAAAGATGGGGTCCGCGCTGGAGGCGCAGCCCCAACTGTCGGCGGGCGGCATGGCGACGACCACGAAGCTCATGAACGCCATGAAGATCATGGCGAAGAATCCCGCCCAGACGCAGCGCCGCGCGTTGGCATAGCCATAGACTTCGGTCAGCACGTCACCCAGAACATAGGAGACGGGGAAGAACAGGATGCCCGCGCCGAACGTGAATCCGGCCACCGAGGAAAGCTTGGCCGCGCCGATCAGGTTCGACAGCAGCAGGATGGCGACGAAGGCCGCCAGCACATAGTCGAAATAGCGGAAATGCCGTCGTGCCCCGACTTGCCCGTCGATTTTCGTCAGCGGTTGATCCATGCCACAGGGACTAACGCCATTTGCGCGCTTCGCAAAGCATGCTTATGGCGGGAACGGTTCAGGCATTGCCGGGCGGGAAGCGAACCGTCCGGCGAACCGTGTCGTGGCCCCGTAGCTCAGCTGGATAGAGCATCGGTCTTCTAAACCGAATGTCGCGTGT
>CAZUOV010000046.1:0-21661 GCA_964621355.1 uncultured Novosphingobium sp.
GTTGAGATAGAGCACGCGCACGCGCTCCACCGTCAGGTGCGCCATGTCGATGTGCAGATAGTCGATCAGCGCCTGCCAGCTTCCCAGCACCGGCTGTTCGCGCACTGTGCTGCGGGCCAGCCGCCGCGCGGCGAGCGCCACGATGCGGATGGCCGCCGCACTGGTCTCGCCCATGCCGGGGTGGTTCGCCAGCGCGTGCGAATCGGCGTTGAACACACCCGCCAGCGATCCGAAGCGTTGCAGCAGCGTGCGGGCCAGCGGCTTGACGTCGCGGCGCGGGATTGCCGTCATCAGCAGGTATTCGATGACTTCGTGGTCGGCGAGCGCTTCCGCCCCGCCGTCCATGAGGCGCGCGCGCAGCCGGGCTCGATGGCCGCTGGCATCCTGCCCGGCGTTCGCCTTTCTTCCGTCGGGAGGCGCTTGTTCAGCAAAGAGTCCGGGCTCGTCGGGCATGGCGATGGCAAAGCATTGCCTTTCAACAAGGGGCAGCGCAAGTGTGAGGCGAATGGCGCAAGACGAGAGCGATCCCGCGGTGGAACAGGAAGACGCGTCCGCAGGCGGCGATCGTCCCCGGTCGCGGTTGCGCAAGCGGATGGCTCGCGCCCTGGGCATCGCGCTTGCCGTCGTTCTCGTTGTGGCTTGGCTGGGCCGGGAGCGTATCGCCGATGACGTCATAGCCTCGCAACTGGACAGCCTTGGGCTTCCCGCGACTTACGAAGTCGAATCCATCGGTCCGCAACAGCAGGTTCTCTCGCATATCGTGATCGGCGATCCGGCCCGTCCCGACATGACGGTGGAGCGCGCGGAAGTGAGCATCGAGCCGCGTTTCGGCATTCCGGCGCTGGGAACGGTCCGGCTGGTCAGGCCGCGCATCTACGGCACGTATCGCGATGGCAAGCTCAGCTTCGGCAGTCTCGACAAGGTGCTGTTCGCCGAATCGCCGGGCGAGCCGTTCCGCATGCCCGATCTCGACCTCGTTATCGTGGACGGGCGCGCGCTGCTGGAAACCGATCATGGCGCGGTGGGCGTGAAGCTTGCGGGCGTGGGTTCCCTGCGTCACGGCTTCACGGGCGAACTGGCGGCGCTGGCGCCCGCCGTCGCGATAGGGGAGTGCGTCGCCGGGCGAACGTCGCTCTATGGCACCTTGCGCGTTCTGGACGAGAAGCCGCGCTTCGTCGGGCCGCTGCGGCTCGGCAAGCTCGATTGCCCGGCGCAGGGCATGCATCTGGCGGCCAGCGGCATGCAGCTCGATCTGACGATGGGGAAGCAACTGGATAGCGTGGAAGGGCGTCTCGGCCTGCGCGGCGGCGCGCTGGCCCATGGCGCGAACAGGCTGGCGGGCGCGACGGGCACGGCGGCGTTTTCCTGGCGCAAGCAATTGCTGACCGCGCGCTACAATGTGGCGGGGCAGGGCGCCGCCACGCCGCAGGCGCGGGCCGGTGAGGTCGCGCTGGACGGAACGCTGAGGGCTGCGAGCGATTTCGCGCGTTTCGATATCGAAAGTGAAGTGCGGGTGGGCGGCCTCATGCCGGGCGCGGACCTCGATGCGGCGTTGGGCAGCGCCGCCGATGCCGCGAAAGACACGCTGGCCGCGCCCTTGCTGGGCCGGTTCCGCGCGGCGCTCAAGGAACACGGCGAGGGCAGCACGCTGGCCGGATCGCTTCGCCTGCGCGGCGATGCCGGCAGCGCCAGCCTGATGGTGCCCCGGGCCGTCTGGCGCTCGGCGCAAGGCGAGGCGCTGGCCGCGCTCTCGCGCGTGCAGGCGACGGGGATCGGGGGGAGCGAGCCGCGCCTGTCCGGCAACTTTTCCACCGGAGGGGAAGGGCTGCCGCGCCTGTCGGGCCGGATGGAACAGAACGGACGCGGCCTGATGATGCGCGTCAGCATGGGGGAATACAGCGCGGGCACCGCCAGCGTGGCCTTGCCGGACCTGACGATCGCGCAAGGGCCGGGCGGTGCGCTGGGCTTTGCCGGAAAGGCCGTGGTCAGCGGCGACTTGCCGGGCGGTTTTGTCCGCAACCTGCACGTGCCGGTGGAAGGCAACTGGTCCGCGCGGGGCGGTCTGGCGGTCTGGCGGCGCTGCGCGGACGTGCGTTTCGACAGCCTGCGGATCGCGGATTTCACGGTGGACCGCCGCCAGGTGACGCTTTGCCCGCCGCGCGGCGGAGCCATCGTGCGACAAGGCGACGGCGGTTTGCGGATCGCGGCGGGGGCGCCGTCGCTCGATCTCTCCGGCAGACTGGGCGAGACGCCCTTGCGGATTCGCAGCGGCGCGCTGGGTTTCGCGGTGCCGGGAAACCTTGCCGCGCGTTCGCTGGACGTGGCGCTCGGCCCGGCGCAGAACGCGTCGCATTTTCGCATCGCCAATCTCTCGGCGCGGATCGGCAAGGACGTGTCGGGACGCTTCGCGGGGGCGGACGTGCTGCTCGCCGCCGTTCCGATGGACCTCGTGGGGGCCGAAGGGGACTGGCGCTTCGCCGACGGGCGGCTGACGCTGGCCGATGCCGCGTTCACGGTCCGGGACCGGGAGCAGGTCCGCCGCTTCGCGCCTCTCGTCGCGAAGGACGGCGCGCTGCTGCTGGTGGACAACCGGATCGCGGCCACGGCGACGCTGCTGGAACCGAATAGCCTGCGCACGATCCTGCGGACCGATATCGTGCATGACCTGTCGTCAGGCAAAGGCAATGCGGGCCTTTCGGTGCCCGGCATCCTGTTCGACAAGGAATTGCAGCCCGATACGCTGACGCCGATGGCGCTGGGCGTGATCGCCAATGCCATGGGCGAAGTGCGCGGGACGGGGCGGATCGACTGGAACGCCGATGCCGTCACCAGTTCCGGCCACTTCATGACCGATTCGCTGGATTTCGCGGCGGCGTTCGGCCCGGCGGCGGGCGCATCGGGCACCATCGAGTTCACGGACCTGCTCGGTTTCGTCACCGCGCCGGACCAGAAGCTGCATGTGGCCTCGATCAATCCCGGCATTGAAGTGAACAACGGCACGATCACTTACGCCCTGCGTCCCAACTCGCAGCTTGTCATCAAGGAAGGGGTGTGGCCGTTCCTCGGCGGAACGCTCCGCCTCGAACCCACGGTCATGAACTTCGGGGTTGCCGAGACGCGATACTACACATTGTCCATCAAGGAGGCCGACGCGGCGAAGCTGGTGCAGCGGATGGACCTCGCCAACATTTCGGTCACAGGCGTGTTCGACGGCAGCGTTCCGCTGGTGTTCGACGAGAACGGCGGCCGGATCGACCGGGGCACGCTGCAATCGCGCGCGCCGGGCGGCAATGTCTCCTATGTCGGTGAACTGACTTACGAGGATCTTTCCTTCATGGCGAATTTCGCGTTTGAGACGCTGCGGTCGATCGACTACCGGCACATGAGCGTGGAACTCGAAGGGCCGCTGGAAGGCGAGATCATCACCCGGCTGAAGTTCGACGGCATCCGGCAGGGCACGGGCGCGCGCGCCAACTTCCTGACGAAGCGGATCGCGCGGCTCCCCATCCGGTTCAACGTCAACATCACCGCGCCGTTCTTCCAGCTCGCGACGTCGGTGCGCTCCATGTATGATCCCGCCTATGTCCGCGATCCGCGCTCGCTGGGGCTGATCGACCGGGAGGGCAGGCCTCTTTCGCCATCGGCGACGGGAACCGTCGATATTCAGCCTTCAGAAAGCGGGGCCGTGCCATGAAGCGCTCACGATTGACCAGTTTCGTCCGTCCTGCGACAACATCGGCCATGATACCGGCGGGGCAGGGCGGGCCGATTGGCCGAACGGGCGCGGCGCTTCGCCGCGGGATTGGAGGACTGATGATCCTGACGACGGGCGGCATGGCGCTGGCGGGCTGCATCTCGGTGAGCGCGCCGGACAAGCCGATCGTCATCGAACTGAACATCAACATCAAGCAGGAAGTCATCTATCGTCTCGCGGCCGACGCCGGAAACACCATCGAAACCAACCCGGATATCTTCTGATGCAGACAATTCTTTCCCGACCCCTTCATCGCCGCACCGGCGGGACTATGCTCGCCGCGGGCGCGGCCTGCCTCGCGGCTTTCGCCCTGACGGCAACCGCCGCTCACGCCCAGCGCGATCCGGCCTATGCCGAAGCCCGCGCGGCGGGGCAGGTCGGAGAAAAGATGGACGGCTACCTCGGCATCGTCGGCGGGGGAACACCCGCGCTGCGCGCTATGGTCGATGACATCAACATCAAGCGCAAGGCGGTCTATGCCCAGAAGGCGCAGGGCCAGCACGCCACGGTGGAGGAATACGCCTTCACGTCCGGCTGCCTGCTGATCTCGCAGACCAAGGCCGGGGAAAAGTATCAGGCCCCCGACGGAAGCTGGCAGACGCGCGGTTCCGGCCCGGCGCAGCGCGACAGCCGCTGCCCCTGACGTTCAGGCGATAATCCCGCGCTCTTTCGCAGCGCAGCATCGCAGCCGGTTGACTCGGCTCCACCCCCCGCCTAAGGGGTCGGCGCCCTCGGCAGGCAGCCGTCGGCTTGTCACTCGTTCCCGGAAAAAAGGAGCATGACATGTCCGATGAGCCTCCTGCTCGAGACCCTGTCGGTGAAGACGCGCGTATCGATGCGCTCGAAAAGCGGCTCAAGGCCGCCCGCGAGCGTGAGGATGAGCGCACGAAGCCGGCGGCGGGCGTGGAAGCCGATGCCAATTACCGCATGGGCAACCGCGTTCTGGCCGAGTTGATCGGGGGGATCGGCGGCGGTGCGTTTCTTGGCTGGGTCATTGACCGTTTCGCCGGAACGTCGCCCTGGGGTCTGCTGGCGGTGATGGCTCTCGGGGTCGTCGTCGCCTTCAGAAACATCATCCGGATTTCGAACCGGCGTCCTGACTGATCCCGTTGTTTCCGGGGCACGAGGGGCGCTGTCGCGCATGGTAAGGGGGCCGCTGTTAGGGCGGCCCAGGTCAGACGAGGGCAGGACGTGGCAGCCGAGCAGGGCAAAGTCGATCCGATGCACCAGTTTGCGATCGAGCCGCTTTTCGGCACCGATCACTGGGAAATCGCCGGTTACAACATCGCCTTCACCAATTCCGCGCTGTGGATGGCGATATCCACTCTGGCGCTGCTCGTATTCGTGGCGGGCGGAATGAAGCGGCAACTCGTGCCGGGCCGCTGGCAGATGGCGGTGGAAAGCTTCACCGGCTTCATCGATTCGATGCTCGCGGCCAATATCGGCCCCGCCGGCAAGAAGTATGTGCCCTACATCTTCTCGCTGTTCATGTTCATTCTCTTCGCCAACATCCTCGGCCTGATGCCGCTGGGCGTCCTGGGTATTCATCCCTTCACGTTCACCAGCCATTTCAGCGCCACGGGCGTGCTTTCGATCATGGCCTTCGCCATCGTGCTGGTCGTGGGCTTCTGGAAGCACGGTTTCCACTTCTTCTCGCTGTTCGTGCCGCACGGAACGCCACTGCCGATGATTCCGCTGATCTTCGTGATCGAGCTGGTTTCGTTCCTGGTGCGTCCTTTCAGCCTCGGCCTGCGTCTTTTCGTCGCCATGATGGCCGGGCACGTCCTGCTGGAAGTGCTGTCGGGCTTCGTCATCAACGGTTTCAACGCCGGGCTGGGCCTGGGGCCGGTCGTCGGCGTGCTGAGCTTCCTGCTGATGATCGCGATCCAGGCGCTGGAACTGCTGGTCGCGGGCATTCAGGCCTACGTCTTCGCGCTGTTGACATCGCTTTATCTCAACGACGCCGAGAATCTTCACTGAGATTGTTCTTCACCTATCGGAATTCAGGGAAAAAGGAGTTTTTCAAATGGAACCTGCAAGCGCAAAGCTGATCGGTGCTGGTCTGGCCGCCATCGGTGCCGGCATGGCCGCCATCGGTGTGGGTAACGTGTTCGGTTCGTTCCTTGAGAGCGCGCTTCGCAACCCCGGCGCCGCCGACGGTCAGCAGGGCCGCCTGTTCATCGGCTTCGCGGCCGCCGAGCTTCTCGGTCTGCTGTCGTTCGTCGTGGCGATGATCCTGATCTTCGTCGCCTGACGAAACCTGACTGAACTGTCCGGCCGCATCGTTCGCTTCACGGGGAGCGGGCGGCCGGAAAGCCTACGGATTTCCCAATGCCTCAGATAGCGCAGCTGTCCGAAACCTATGCCAGCCAGATTTTCTGGATACTGGTGTTTTTCGGCTTCGTCTTCTTCGTGATCGGCCGGGGCATGGTCCCCAGCGTCATGGCCACCGTGGATGCGCGGGACAGCCAGATCGCCGGTGACCTCGCCGCCGCCGAAGCCGCGCGCAAGGCCGCCGATACCGAAGAGGAAGCCTGGCGGCTCCAGTCGGCCAAACAGCGGTCGGAGGCACAGGACATCATCGCGAAAGCCAAGGCGGAAGCCGCCAAGGCAACCGAAACCCGGCTGGCTTCGGCCAATGCCGTGATTGATTCCCGCATCGCCGATGCTGATGCCCGCATCGCCACGGCGCGGGACAACGCGCTGGCGGAGTTCGAGACAGTGGCGGCCGAAGCCGCTTCGGCCATCGTGTCGCGGCTGGCGGGCGCCACGGTGCCGGAAGATGCCGCGCGCTCCGCCGTGAAGGAGGCGCTCCATGGCTGATATTCTCGCTCTCCTTGCGGACGCTGCGGTCGAACATGGCGCCGGGCATGCGGCGCCCGCCGCTTTCGGTTTCATCACGCCGTCGGCGTGGGTGGCGCTGGCCATGCTGGTGCTCCTCGCCGTGATGGTGTGGAAGAAAGTGCCGGGCATCGTTGCCTCGGGCCTCGATTCCGGCATCGCGGAGATCCGCAAGCAGCTTGACGAAGCCAAGGCGCTGCGCGCCGAGGCCGAGGCGCTGCGCCAGGAATATGCCGACAAGATCGCCAACGCGGAAAAAGACGCGAAGGCGATGCTGGATCATGCGCGCAACGAAGCCGAAGCCATTGTCGCCAAGGCGGAAGCCGATACGACCGAAGTGATCGCCCGGCGCGAAAAGATGGCGCGGGACAAGATCGCCGCCGCCGAACTCGCCGCCGTCAACGACCTGCGCGCGCGGGCGTCCGACGCCGCCGCCGTGGCGGCGCGCCAGCTCATTGCCAGCAATCACGGCGCTAGCGCGGACAAGCCGCTGGTCGATCAGGCTATCGCGGGACTTTAACTGGGTTCCGACCGTTATTGCCTTCCATGGGGGCACGCCGGGGGATGATTTCCGGCGGTTCCAATCGCTCATGACTTTGCGCTGGCGGGCGACAAGGCCCGCTGGCGGCAGGTGCGCGTGATCCGCGCCGCCGGATCAGCCCGAGGCGATCTGTCCTTGCGGAATACGGACTATTCGCGATTCGATCGTGGCGGCGGCATCTGTCGCGCAACCGTGCGGCGCTGGCGGACCCGGCCCGATCACTCCCGTTTTTTCGCAATGCCGCGTTCCACGAACGATCTTGCGATCGCCGCCACTTCATCGGCTGAAATGTCCTCCGACCAGATGCTGTAGCGAAGGCCGAGAAACACATTCATGCCCATGATCGCCCAGGCATGGGCTTCCTGCATGCCATCGCGGAATTCGCCGGTCTCTTCGCCGCGCCTGAGCCGCTCGAAGATGCGGTTCGCGGTCGACTGATAGTGCGCGCGGTAGCTTTCGGGATCGACGAATTCGGCTTCGTCGATGATCCGGTAGACTTCCTTGTGCTCTCGCGCGAAGTCGAGGAACGCGGCGAGCGCCGTTTCCTCGGTATCGAACGCGGTCATCGGGCCGTCGAGGGCCTGCCCCACCGTGATCCGCACACGATCGCTCATGTCCTTCACCAGGGCACGGAATATCTCGTCCTTGCTGTCGAAGTAGGTGTAGAAGCTGCCCAGTGCCGTTCCGGCCCGGGCGGTGATGCCGCTCACCGAGGCTTCGTGGAAGCCTTTTTCGCCGAATTCTATTGCCGCCGCGTCCAGCAGCTTGCGCAGCGTCCGCCGCCCGCGCTCGGTGCGGGGCGTCTTGCTGACTGCATCTTCGGGCCGGTCCGCGGCTGTGCTCATCGGGCAACAGCTAACGGGAAAATCACAGCGAGGCAAACTTAATATTGAAAGTTGGTTCATGTTTCAATAATAGTCCCCGGACTTGAGGACATATCCGGCAAGAGAGGAATACCGATGGGCACTTCGCGCGCGCATAAGGGCAGCTTGCATTCCGTTCTGGCGATCGCGATGGCGAGTGCCAGCCTGGGGGTTCCCATCACGGCGCACGCGCAGACGGCACCGGAAGCCGAGGCGGGCAACGATGACGACGCCATCGTCGTCACGGCTCGCCGCCGGGAGGAGCGGCTGATCGACGTGCCTGTCGCGGTGACTGCGTTCAGCGGCGCGGAACTGGCCAGGGCCGGTGCCATCGACATCACCGATATCGGTCAGACCACACCGAACACGACGCTCGAAGTCTCGCGCGGTTCCAACTCCACGCTCAGTGCCTTCATTCGCGGCGTCGGCCAGCAGGATCCGGTCTCGGGTTTCGAGCAGGGCGTCGGCATCTATCTTGACGATGTCTACCTCAACCGCCCGCAAGCGGCCGTGCTGGACATTTACGACGTCGAGCGCATCGAAGTGCTGCGCGGCCCCCAGGGCACGCTCTATGGCCGCAACACGATCGGCGGTGCGGTGAAATACGTAACCAAACCGTTACCGGAGGGCCCCTCGCTGCGGGTCAAGGGCACGTTCGGCACGTATGACCAGGCGGACCTGATCGTCTCCGCCAGCACTCCGATCGGCGACATCGTCCGCATCGGCGCATCGGGCGCGCGGCTGTCGCGCGGTGGTTTCGGCAAGAACCTGACGACGGGCCTCGAGAACTACAACAAGGACATCTGGGCGGCGCGCGGCACGATCGAACTCGGCGGCCACGGCCAGCCGGTGCTGGTCCGCATTTCGGGCGACTATACCAAGGACAAGAGTGCGCCGCGCGGCGGCCACCGTGTTATTCCTTCACAGGTGACCGGCGTGCCCGTGCTCAAGGACGTTTTCGACAGCCAGGGTGGTCTTGTCTCGCCCGAGCAGGACATCGAAGCCTATGGCTTCGCCATGAACGCCACGGCCGAACTCACCGATACGCTGACGCTGCGCTCCATCAGCGCCTGGCGCAAGGACCGGTCGGCGACGCCGATTGACTTCGATGCCTTGCCCGCGGCCGACGTCGACGTTCCCGGCTTGTATTTCAACGAGCAGTTCAGCCAGGAATTCCAGTTCCTTTATGAAGGCGACAGGCTCAAGGGCCTGCTCGGCTTCTACTATCTGACCGCCACTGCTGACACGCTGTTCGATGTGCGCCTGTTCAATACGTTCGCTGGCCTCACTGCCTTCACCGAAGCCGACGTCGATACGGATACCGTGGCGATCTTCGGCGATTTCACCTATGATTTCAGCAGCCGGTTCAGTCTGTCGCTCGGTGGCCGCTATACGTGGGACAAGCGCAAGGCGCAGATCCTGCGGCAGAATTACCTTGGCGGCGGCTCCCCGGTCTTTGGCGGCGCCGGTGTGCCGTTCGGCGCGCCAAGCACCGATTTCTCGGGCAAGCGCAACTTTTCCAAGTTCACTCCGCGCGCCTCGCTGACTTTCAAGCCGACGCCCGGTCATACGCTCTATGCCAGCTATTCGCAGGGCTTCAAGGGCGGCGGTTTCGACCCGCGCGGCGTTGGCGCCAATGCCCCCGATCTCAACGGAGACGGCGTGCTCGGCAACGATGAGGTCTCCGCTTTCCTGAGCTTCCGCCCCGAAAAGGTCGACAGCTATGAAATCGGCTACAAGGGCAGCCTGTTCGACGATGCGGTCTATGTCGCGCTCGCGGGTTTCCATGCCGATTACACTGACGTCCAGATTCCAGGCTCGATCGCCTGCACGGTGAGCGGCCTGCCCACTTTCTGCGGCATCGTCTCGAATGCCGGAAGGGCCACTTTCCGGGGCGTCGAACTTGAAACCCGCGCGCGGCTGGGCCGGGATCTGGCCACGCCGGGCGACCGGCTGACACTGGCCGGCTCACTCGGTTACGTCGACGCCAAGTATAAGGAATACATCACTAACGTCGCGGGCGTGCCGACCGACGTGGCGGCCTTCCGCAAGGTGCAGAACACACCGAAATGGACCGCCAGCGGCACGCTTGGCTATACCACGCCGATCGGCGAGGGTGATCTCGGTTTCGGCGCGACGCTGTCATATCGCAGCAAGACCTATCAGTTCGAGATTCCCAACCCCTACATCGACCAGAAAGGCTTCGCGCTGCTTGATGCCAGCATCATCTACACCGCGCCGGGCAATCGCTGGAGCCTTGGCCTTTTCGGCAAGAACCTGACCAACAAGCACTACAAGACCTCGGGCTATACCTTTGTCGTGGTCGATCCGACGACGGGCGCGATCGTCCCCGGCGCCAACGGATTGCCGCTGTCGTCGCTGGGCACCGAAGGCACGCTGACCACCTACTATGGCAATCCGCGCCAGGTGTTCGTCACCGCGACACTGAACTTCTAAGGCGGGGAAGGCCGTTATATGGGCGAGCCGACCCCATTCCGGCCGCACCGCTATCGCAGCGCTTGCGGTCGGCTCGACCTTTATGCGCGTATTTACGAAAGCGAGGGCCCGACGCTGGTGCTGATGCACGGCCTTACGCGCAACAGCGCGGACTTCGAGCCGCTGGCCGCGCATCTGGCGGGCCGCTATCGGCTGGTCGTGCCCGACCAGCGCGGGCGGGGCCTGTCGGACTACGACAGCGATCCCGCCAACTACCGGCCGGATATCTATGCCGCCGACATGTTCGCCCTGCTCGACGGGCTGGGGATCGCACGGGCGGGGTTGATCGGAACCTCGATGGGCGGGCTCGTCGCGATGACGATGGCGGCACTGCAACCGGCGCGCGTATCCGCTCTGGTGCTCAACGACATCGGTCCGCGAATCGAGGCGGTGGGCCTTGCCCGCATCCAGGGCTATGTCGGTCCATCGGGCGATGCCACCGACTGGGACGAAGCCGCAACGCGCTGCGCCGCGATCAACGGCCCGGCCTTCCCGGATTATGGCGCGTCCGACTGGCTCGCCTTCGCGCGGCGCACATGTTACGAAACGCCCGAGGGAAGTGTCCGGTCCGCCTATGATCCCGCCATTGCCGCAAGCGTCGGCGGCAACGATCCCGCCACGGTTCCACCCGATCTCTGGCCGCTGTGGGACATGTTGAGTGCCATCCCGGTTCTGGTGATGCGCGGCGCGGCTTCGGACCTGCTCTCCGCCGCGACCGTCGCGCAGATGCGTGACCGCCATTCTGGCGCTTTCGCCGCGCTCGAAGTGGCGGGCCGGGGGCATGCCCCGATGCTCGACGAAGACGTCGCGGTTGCCGCGATCGACGCCTTCCTGCGGGAGCACGCCGGATGATCGGGGGATCGTCCCGGCCCAACGTAATCCTGGCGATGCTGCTGCTCGTCTATGTATTCAACTTCGTCGACCGGCAGATACTCGCGATCCTGGCGGGCTCGATCCAGCGGGACCTCGGTCTGTCCGATGGCCAGATGGGCCTGCTGGGCGGCCTCGCCTTCGCGTTGCTGTACTCGACGCTCGGCGTGCCGCTGGCGTGGCTGGCGGACCGGACGAGCCGAAGCTGGGTGATCGCTGTTTCGCTGACCCTGTGGAGCGCCTTCACCGCGCTGTGCGGACTGGCGCAGGGTTTCTGGCACATCTTCCTGGCGCGGCTGGGCGTGGGAATCGGCGAGGCCGGTGGCGTCGCGCCGTCCTACGCGCTTATCGCCGACTACTTTCCCGCTCGCAAGCGCGCCTTCGCGCTGGCGGTCTATTCGCTGGGAATCCCCCTGGGCTCGGCGGTGGGCGTGCTTGCCGGCGGTTATATCGCGGCGATGGTGGACTGGCGGGCGGCTTTCTTCGCGGTGGGCCTTGCGGGGATCGTCATCGCGCCGGTGTTCAAGTTCGTCGTGCGTGATGTCCCCAGGCCCGAGGAAGCGTCCGCGCGGGATACGCCGGGCTTTCTGGCCATCACTGCGGCGCTGGCGCGCAAGCCGTCGTTCTGGCTGTTGTCGTTCGGAGCGGCGGCCAGCTCGATGCTCGGCTATGGCCTGGCTTTCTGGATGCCGAGCCTGCTGCAACGCAGCTTCGGGCTCGACCTTGTCGAAGTATCGCATTTCATCGGCGGTCTGCTCATTCTGGGAGGCGTTGCCGGTGTGCTGGCGGGCGGCTGGCTCGGCGACCGCCTCGGCGCCGGCGACCGCGCCTTCCTCGCCTATCTTCCGGCGGGCGCCTTCGTCATCGGCGTGCCGCTCTTCGCGGCTGGTATCTATACGGGCGATGCAAGGCTTGCCTTCCTGCTGTTCCTCGTCCCGCAGGCGATGGCCTACGTCTGGCTGGGGCCGGTGCTGTCCGCGATCCAGCAACTGGTCGAGCCGCCCCACCGCTCGACCGCATCGGCGCTCTTCCTGTTGATAAACAACCTGATCGGCCTCGGCGGCGGAATCTACGCGCTGGGGGCATTGTCGGATATTCTGGCGCCGATCCATGGGCATGAAGCGCTGCGCTATTCCATGCTCTATTCCCTGGGACTCTATCTCGTGGCGGCGGTCCTGATGGTGCTGGCCGGACCAAGGCTCCGCCGCGATTGCGTGCATCCATCATGACCATGAACCGGATGGGTTCGGCCTTCGCATCCTGTTCGCGCTTGCATTCGTCAGGCTCCCCGCTCACGATGCCGCCAGCAATTGACTGGTAGGAGTAGCAGATGCGGACCCGAACGATTTGCCTGATCGCCATGTGCGCGGCATTGGCAGCCTGTAATTCCAAGTCGTCCGAACCGGCGGAAGCGACCGCTGAAAGCGCGGGTCAGACTGCCGAAGCCGCCGCCGCGGCTCCTGCCGCCGCGATCAAGCCCGCGCCCGAAGGGCTGCCGTCCCGGATCGCACGGGAAGTCATCACGGCGGGCCAGCACAAATGCGATGGCGTCGCCAAAGCGGAACGCAATGCAGAGGACGGGTCGATCGTCGCAAGCTGCACCAGTGGAGAAAGCTATCGTATCTACACTGTCGATGGCGAGGGCCCTGTCGCCACCAAGTTGTAACGAAGCGGCTCCCGGAAATCTGGGCCCGGAAAGCTGGAATCACCAATTCGCATAACCTCGCCGGCACGGCGGCGGGGTTATGCGATGCGGCCGGATAGTGTCGCGGTAAGGGGCCTTAATCGAGCAATTCGGCCGGAACTTTTCCACCATTGGCGGCAAGTTCGCGCATGACTTGCTTGTGCAGCCAGATATTCATTTCCGCGCTTCCGTCGAGCGCGCCGGAATAGCCGAATTCCTGAGCCAGACCCTTGCGTTCGGCAAGGCTGGAATCGAGGCCCAGCAGCTTCATCAGATCGACGATCGACGTTCGCCAGTTCAGGGTCTGGGCGGACTTGGCCGCAAGGTCGTTGAGGATCACCTCGACATCGACTTCGGAGATTGCCTGAGGGACGGGAGCAGGAGCGGAAGCGGCATCAGGTGCCGGTTGCGTCGTCTGCGCAGGAGCCGCCGCGGCTTTACCGCCGAAAATGGCATCCTTGATCTTGCCGAAAAAACTCATGCTGTTTCTCCTTGATTCGACCTTGATGAGTCATGCGAGTGAACGCATCCATGTTACGCTGGCAAGGCCCGCCGAATCAAACGGCAAGACCGGTTTGATCGTCTTGATACCGATTTACTCGAAAGGAAGCCGTTTTGAACGCCTCGGAAATGTTGCAGCAGACAGGAGCGGTCGATTCGATCTCACGGGAACTGGGCCTGCCCCCCGCCGTAGCCCAGGCCGCCGCGGACGCTCTGCTTCCCGCCATTCTGGGCGGTTTCAGCAAGCAGGCCGCGCCGTCCACCGGGGGGCTCGGGGGCCTTGCCGAAGTGATCGGTGGCCTTGGCGGTGGTGGACTGCTGGATGCGCTCACCGGGAATGCGCCGACCTCGCAAGCGCCCGGTAACGAGATACTGGGGCAGATATTCGGTTCGAAGGACGTAAGCCGGGCCGTGGCCGGGCAAGCGGCCCAGACCACGGGTATCGACCCTTCGATCCTGAAGAAGATGCTGCCACTCCTGGCGATGGCCGTGGCGGGATATCTTTCGAGGCAGTCCGGCAATCAGGCCGGCGGTGCGGGGCAGGGCGGGGGACTCGGCGGCATTCTCGGCCAGGTTCTCGGCGGCGGAGGAAGCAGCAGCAGGGGCGGCGGGCTTGGTGGCCTCGCCTCGATGCTCGATCTGAACGGCGACGGCAATCCGCTCGATGACATCATCGGAATGATGGGAAAATTGCGAAAGTAAGCGATCGGGCCGGAATCAGGCCAAAATCACGATTGCGTCGATTCCTTCGGCGGGTTCTCGCGGAAATGCGTCATCAGCTTTTCGAGCAGCGCCTTTTGCCCCGCTTCCATCACGGGTTCCAGATCGCGCAGGAAAGCCTCATTTGCCGCCCGGAACGCCGGATCGTCGATGATGTTCGCGCTGCGCGACATGAAGCGCTGGCCCGTGGGCGTGGCGACGAAGGCGCGAAGGGCCGTGAGGTCTTCAAGGGAAAACTCCCGCGCGTAGCCCATGGCATAGGCATCCATGAAATGCGGGACATGGCGCGCGACGACCGGCCGGGACATCGCGACCATCCGGTCGATCGCGTCGTTTACCATGGCCTTGGCCCTGGGGTCGTTGTCCAGCTTGGCCAGTTGCATCTGGCGGGCCTGATCGGTCATGGAATCGACCGCTTTCAGGAACATGGCCTCCCGCGTTTCCACGGGAAAGCCGAGATCAATGATTTCGCGGGCCAGCTTCAGCCGCTCGGAGTCGATGTCCTTGTCCGGGTCAGCCGCGGCGGGGAGCGGCACGGAACTTTCCGCCCGTGCCGGCGCATTCGCCGACAGCGCCAGCAGCACGGCGGCGGACAGGGTGGCCAGCCGGCGCATCGTGCCTACTGATCGAGGAACGAGCGCATCTTGCGGCTGCGCGACGGGTGCTTGAGCTTCCTGAGCGCCTTGGCCTCGATCTGGCGGATGCGTTCCCGCGTCACGGAGAACTGCTGGCCCACTTCCTCCAGCGTGTGATCGGTGTTCATGCCGATGCCGAAACGCATGCGCAGCACGCGCTCCTCGCGCGGGGTGAGGCTGGCCAGCACGCGGGTGACAGTTTCCTTGAGGTTGGACTGGATCGCAGCGTCCACCGGGATGATCGCGTTCTTGTCCTCGATGAAATCGCCCAGATGCGAATCCTCCTCGTCGCCGATCGGCGTTTCGAGGCTGATCGGCTCCTTGGCGATCTTCATTACCTTGCGGACCTTTTCCAGCGGCATGGAAAGGCGCTCCGCCATTTCCTCTGGCGTCGGCTCGCGGCCCTGCTCGTGCAGGAACTGGCGGCTGGTGCGGACCAGCTTGTTGATCGTCTCGATCATGTGGACCGGGATACGGATGGTGCGGGCCTGATCGGCGATGGAGCGCGTGATCGCCTGCCTGATCCACCACGTCGCATACGTGCTGAACTTGTAGCCGCGGCGGTATTCGAACTTGTCGACCGCCTTCATCAGGCCGATGTTGCCTTCCTGGATCAGGTCGAGGAACTGCAGGCCGCGGTTGGTGTATTTCTTGGCGATGGAGATCACCAGGCGCAGGTTCGCCTCGACCATTTCCTTCTTGGCGATGCGTGCCTCGCGCTCGCCTTTCTGGACCATGTTCACGATACGGCGGAATTCGCGCAGCGACATGCCGGTCGCCGCCGCGATATCGGCCACTTCGGAGCGGATACGCTCCACCGCGTCGCCTTCGTTGGCGGCGAAGGCGGCCCACTTCTTGTCCTTCTTCGCCATGTCGGCCAGCCAGCCGTCGTCCAGTTCGCGCCCGACATAGTTGTCGAGGAAGTCCTTGCGATTCACCTTGTGGCGTTCGGCGAGGCGCAGCATCTGCCCGCCCAGCGCCGTCAACCGCCGGTTGAAGGCATAGAGGTTGTCCACCAGGTATTCGATCTTGGTGGCGTGGAATTGCACGCTTTCGACTTGCGCGGTGAGATCCTCGCGCAACTGCTGATACTGCTTTTCCCTGCCCGCCGGAAAGTCGTTGCCGAGGCTCAGCGCGTCCAGCCGCTCGGTCTGGATCTTCTCGAACTTGCGGAACAGTTCGGTGATCGCGGCGAACTTTTCCAGCGCTTCCGGCTTGAGCTGGGCTTCCATCTGGGCGAGCGACAGGGTGTTGTCCTCGTCGTCTTCCTCCACCGGGCGGCGGGCGCGGCGTTCGATACCGTCCTCGTCCTCCCCGTCGGCGGATTCTTCCTCCTCGATGTCGTCCTCTTCCTTGTAGGACGGCCCGGCGGTGGCTTCGTTGATTTCGCCGCTGTCGTCGGCATCCTCGTCGGAGAGCGCTTCCGGCGCGGGTTCCTTCGAGAGCATGGCGTCGAGATCGAGGATTTCGCGCAGTTGCATCTCGCCGTTGTTCAGTGCTTCGGACCACAGAATGATGGCGTGGAACGTGATCGGGCTTTCGCACAGGCCCAGGATCATGGTGTCGCGCCCGGCTTCGATCCGTTTGGCGATGGCGATCTCACCTTCGCGGCTCAACAGTTCGACCGCGCCCATCTCGCGCAGATACATGCGCACGGGATCGTCCGTGCGCTCGACCGTTTCCTTCTTCTTCTCGACGACCGGGCGCTCGGCGGCGCCATCGTTCATGTCGTCGATTTCCTCGACGTCCTTTTCCTCGGGATCGACGGCGTCCTCGTCGCTCTCGACGATATTGACGCCCATCTCGGAGATCGCGGCCATGATGTCCTCGATCTGCTCGGACGACATCTGGTCCTGCGGCAGCGCCTCGTTCAACTCGTCATAGGTGATGACGCCCCGGCGCTTGGCGCGGGCGATGAGCTTCTTGATAGAGGCTTCGTTGAGGTCGATCAGCGGCGCGTCGCCGCCCTCGTTCTTGTCGCCCTGAAGATCGTCGTTCTGGTCGATGTCCATCATTCCGCCATGCTGTTGTCGGCGCCGCCCGCCGGTGGTGCCGTGCGCTCTCCGGCCAATAGCCGCAAGCGCGCATCAAATGCCAGTTTTCTCTTTCGCAACCTTTGCTGCTCCGCGAAAGCCTCTTCCGAAAACTCCTGTTCGAGCCGCCGGGTCGCTTCGGCCAGCGCGAGTTCGATGGCGGGACGTTCGGCCAGAAGGCCGATGGCCATGGCCAGTTCGTCCGCCGCCGCGCCAGGCTCGGCATCCGGCAGGAGAAATCCGAAACGCAGCCCGGCGTAGTCGTCCGGCGCGGGAGCGGACAGGCCGCTTTGGGCGAATATGGTGGCGAGCGCTTCGCTTTCAAGCTGCCGGGTGCGATCCGCGATGTCGGCCAGCAGGTCGAAACGCGGATCGAAAGCGCCCCAGCGCCCGATCGCGTCGATATGGCGCGCGATCTGCCCCGGCCAGCGCATCAATCCCGCCAGCACCGCCATGGCCAGCGCATCGCGCGCGCCGCCAGCCGTCGCGCGGCGCAACCGGCTGACGTTTTCGGGGGACGGCTTGCGGATGTCGCGGCGATTGGCGGCGCTGCCGTCGAACCGGCGCGGCGCCGTGCGTTCGCGCGGCGGATAGGCGAAGGCGGAGAACCGTTCCGACAAGTCGCGCCGGTAGAGCGATTTGATCTCCGGGTCCGCGATCTGGTCGACATGCGCCATGAGCCGGGCCTTCAGCCCCGCCTTGTCCTCCGGCGTCTGGAGCGGGGCTGTGTTGCGTTCATGCTGCCACAGCACGTCCACCAGCGGCGCGGCATCCGTCAGCAGGCGCTCCATGGCGGCGGGCCCCTCGCGCTTGACGAGGTCGTCCGGGTCCAGCCCGGCGGGCAGCCGTACGATGCGCAGCGTATGGGCGGGACGCAGCAGGGGCAGGGCGCGCGAGACGGCCCGCATCGCCGCGCGCTGCCCGGCGGCGTCGCCGTCGAAGCAGAGCACCGGCGCTTCCACCAGCCGCCACAGCATCTCGATCTGCCGTTCGGTAAGGGCCGTGCCGAGCGGGGCGACGGCGTCGGAAATGCCCGCCGCCGCCAGCGCGATCACGTCCATATAGCCTTCGACGACGATCAGCCGCCCGCTCTGGCGCGAGGCAGGGCCAGCGCGGTGCAGGTTGTAGAGCGTGCGCCCCTTGTCGAACAGCGGCGTGTCGGGAGAGTTCAGATACTTCGGCGCGTTCTTGTCGGCATCGTCCAGAATGCGCCCGCCGAACGCGATCACGCGGCCGCGCGCGTCCTCGATCGGCAGCATCAGGCGGCCCCGGAAACGGTCGTAGGGTTCCCGGTCGTCCACCGCGATTCTTAGTCCCGCCTCGACCAGCAAGGCATGAGGGAAATTGTCCAACGGTCGAGCTATCGCCTGCCGGTCGTCGGGCGCATAACCGAAGCCGAAGCGCTGGATCGTATGCGCGTCGAATCCGCGCTTCGCCAGATAGGCGCGCGCTTTCTCTCCTTCCGGGCTGGCGAGTTTCTCCACGAACCAGTCCTGCGCCGCCTTCATCACATCGTGCAGGGTGTCGTGCTTTTCCGCCTGCTTCGCCGCACGCGGATCAGGCGCGGGAACGTCCATGCCCGCCTGTGCCGCCAGTTCCTTCACCGCGTCCATGAACGACAGGCCGCGCTGGTCGGTCATCCAGCGGATCGCATCGCCATGCGCGCCGCAGCCGAAGCAGTGGTAGAAGCCCTTCTCGTCGTTGATCGTGAAACTGGGCGTCTTTTCGTTGTGGAAAGGGCAGCACGCCTTGTATTCGCGCCCCGCGCGGATGATCTTCGTCGTCCGTCCGATCAGCGCGGACAGCGTGATGCGCGAACGCAGTTCATCCAGCCATTGCGGGGAGAGCGACACGTCAGCCCGCGGGCATCACGCGAGCGCCGCCTTCACCAGCGCGCTGGCCTTGCCCATGTCCAGTTCGTTGCCGTGGCGGGCCTTCAGTTCGGCCATGACCTTGCCCATGTCCTTCACTGAACTTGCGCCCAGTTCCGCCTTGAGTCCCTCGATCAGCGCGCGGGTTTCCTCCTCGCCGAGCTGTTTGGGCAGAAATTCCTCGATCACGGCCAGTTCGGCGGCTTCGGCTTCCGCCTTGTCGGCGCGCCCGCCCTGCCGGAACAGCTCTATCGATTCGCGGCGCTGCTTGACCATCTTCTGCAGCACTTCCACCACCAGAGTGTCGTCATCGGGCATGCTGCTGGCCGTGCGCAGCTCGATATCCCGGTCCTTTACTTTGGCAAGGATCAGGCGGACGGCGGCAAGGCGAGGCTTGTCGCCGGCTTTCATGGCCGCAATCTGCGCGGCCTTAATCGAATCGCGAAGCATTTTCACTGGTTTCCCGTGGATAAACAGCACCCGTGGCGCAAAGCATGGAACGTAGCGAGGATTTTCCCGTTTTCAAAGGTTGACGCACTGCACAATCAGCATTAGCCGCCGAGCCTTAGCACCCATTGCCGACACTCTCGAACGGAGCGCCTCTTCATGGCTGACGCCGCCACTTCGCACGCACCTCAACCACAGGGTGCGACAGGCGTTCTCGTGCTGGCGGACGGCCACGTCGCCTGGGGGCGTGGTTTCGGCGCCGTGGGGCAGGCCGTGGGCGAAGTGTGCTTCAACACGGCGATGACCGGTTATCAGGAAGTGATGACCGATCCGTCCTATGCCGCGCAGATCGTCACGTTCACGTTTCCGCACATCGGCAACGTGGGGGTGAACGACGAGGATCTGGAAAGCGGCGTGGACGGCGCGGTCGGCTGCGTGGTGCGCGAGGACGTGACTGCGCCCAGCAATTTCCGCTCGCACGGGGCGTTCGGCGAATGGCTCAAGGCCAAGGGCAAGATCGGGCTGGCGGGTGTCGATACCCGCGCCCTGACCCGCCGCATCCGCCTCTCCGGCGCGCCCAACGCCGTGATCGCCCATGCGCCTGACGGCAGGTTCGACATTCCGGCGCTGATCCGCCGCGCGCGGGACTGGCCGGGGCTGGAAGGGATGGACCTCGCCCGCGTCGTCTCGCGCGAAAGGCAGGAAGGCTGGGAAGGCGGCGCATGGACGCTGGGCAAGGGATATGCCCGCTCTCCCCGCGATGCGCGCCCGCATGTGGTGGCCATGGATTTCGGCGCGAAGGACAACATCTTCCGCAATCTGGTGAAGGCCGGCGCGCGGGTGACGGTGGTGCCCGCGCAGACGCCGCTCGATGCGATCCTCGCGCTGGAACCGGCGGGCGTGTTCCTGTCGAACGGGCCGGGCGATCCGGCGGCGACCGGCGCCTATGCCGTGCCGGTGATCCAGGGCCTGCTGGAACGCGACGTACCGCTGTTCGGCATCTGCCTCGGCCATCAGATGCTGGCGATTGCGGCGGGCGCGCGGACGACCAAGATGCACCAGGGCCATCGCGGCGCGAACCATCCGGTCAAGCGGCTGGAGGACGGGGTGGTCGAGATCACTAGCATGAACCACGGCTTCGCGGTCGATAACGCGGCGCTTCCCGGCACGGTGGAGGAAACGCACGTCTCGCTGTTCGACGGTTCCAACTGCGGCCTGGCGGTGAAGGGCAAGCGCGCTTTCGGGGTGCAGTATCACCCGGAAGCAAGTCCGGGGCCGCAGGACAGTTTCTACCTCTTCCAGAAATTCGTGGGGATGCTCGCCTGACATGCCAAAACGCACTGACATCTCCTCGATCCTCGTCATCGGCGCCGGTCCGATCATCATCGGGCAGGCCTGCGAGTTCGACTATTCGGGAACGCAGGCGATCAAGGCCCTGAAGGAAGAGGGCTATCGCGTCGTTCTGGTGAACTCCAACCCGGCGACGATCATGACCGACCCGGACATGGCCGACGCGACCTATATCGAGCCGATCACGCCCGAAGTCGTCGCCCGGATCATCGAGAAGGAGCGCCCGGACGCGGTGCTGCCGACGATGGGCGGGCAGACCGCGCTCAACACCGCGCTGGCGCTGTTCAATGACGGCACGCTGGAAAAGTTCGGCGTCAGGATGATCGGCGCCGACGCCGACGCCATCGACAAGGCGGAGGACCGCCAGCGGTTCCGCGAGGCGATGGACAGGATCGGGCTGGAATCGGCTCGTTCCGGTGTGGCGCACACGCTGGAAGAGGCGTTCGCGGTGTTGGAACGCACCGGGCTTCCTTCCATCATCCGTCCCAGCTTTACGCTCGGCGGCACGGGCGGGGGCGTCGCCTACAACCGTGAGGAGTTCGAGCAGATCGTCAAGAGCGGTCTCGATGCTTCTCCCACCACGGAAGTGCTGATTGAGGAATCGCTGCTCGGCTGGAAGGAATACGAGATGGAAGTCGTGCGCGACCGCGCCGATAATGCCATCATCATCTGTTCCATCGAGAACGTCGATCCGATGGGCGTCCACACCGGCGATTCCATCACGGTCGCGCCCGCGTTGACGCTGACGGACAAAGAATACCAGATCATGCGCTCGGCGAGCATCGCTGTTCTGCGTGAAATCGGTGTGGAAACAGGTGGTTCCAACGTCCAGTTCGCGGTGAATCCGAAGGACGGGCGGCTGATCGTCATCGAGATGAACCCGCGCGTCTCGCGCTCCTCCGCGCTGGCGTCCAAGGCCACCGGCTTTCCCATCGCGCGCGTCGCGGCCAAGCTGGCGGTCGGCTATACGCTGGATGAGATCACCAACGAGATTACCGGCGCGACGCCCGCCAGCTTCGAGCCGACGATCGACTATGTCGTCACCAAGATCCCGC
>CAZUOV010000047.1:0-21273 GCA_964621355.1 uncultured Novosphingobium sp.
GCCCACAACGACCTCAACGTTGCGCGTCTACCAATTCCGCCACGACCGCTAAATCTCCCGGACCAGGGTTGGTGTCCGGGGGCAGGAGCGCGCCCTTAGCAAAGGCATCCGGGGGCTGCAAGCGGTGCTTGCGAGGAATTGTCGGGAAAGTCTCCACGGCCGCCGCCCCGCATGGCCCGCAAAAGACGGTCAGCCCGGTTTCCAGCCGATCTCGGCGACTTTGGCGGAGCGCGGAACGTCCGTCATGGCTTCGTTCACGGTTACGCTTTCCCCCGGCGCGAGCTGGCGTTTGGGGGGCGCGATCTCTGACTTGTAGACGATCCGCTCGCGCGTATCGCGCAGCACGATGAGAATCGTCGGCACCGAACGGCGCGTCTGTCCGACATTGGTGATCGTGCCGCTGGCGCCGAAATATTCGGTGCCGTTGGGCAGCGTGCGGCGATCCTGCCGGTTGGCGGGAAAATCGAGTTGCAGGCCCGGCTGGCTTTCGGCGAATGTCGGGCGCTGGATCGGCAGCCAGTCCGGCAGGCCGAAGCGATTGACGGCAAGGACCGCGGCAAGCGCCACCACGGCGAAGAGGATCGCGGCGATCATCCACAGTTTCGCCCGGTTGCGCCGGGGACGGAACGGCGGCTCGTAGGCAAAGCTGGATCGCGGCTCGTAATCGGTTTCGTCGCCTGACGGAGCCACGGGATCACGTTCGCGATACGTGTCATGAGCAAGCGGCGGAAATCCTGACGTTTCGTCTGCCGTGGCTGGTTCGGGGGCGGGAGGCGCCGTTTCCTCGTCGCGCGCTGGCTCCGCAGGCGGCGCGGCGTTAACCGGTTCGGCGGCGGGGGCCGGTTCGGGTGCCGGCGGAGGCTTGGTATCGGCATCTGCCGCTGGCGGCGGAGCGGCCTCGATCTCGGGACCATCCTGGAACCAGCTATGGCGGCATTTCGCGCAGCGAACCGTCCGGCCTTCCGCGCCGATCGCGCTGTCGGGAACGACATATCGTGTCGAACAGGCGGGACAGGCGATGATCATGCGAATTGTTAAGCATGCCAG
Organism: uncultured Novosphingobium sp.; assembly: GCA_964621355.1. Classification (GTDB taxonomy): domain Bacteria; phylum Pseudomonadota; class Alphaproteobacteria; order Sphingomonadales; family Sphingomonadaceae; genus Novosphingobium. The sequence goes on from CAZUOV010000047.1 coordinate 1,048, forward strand.
GAGCGCGGGGGACAAGCCTTGCCGCGACAATCCAGGGCCGTATTGCCCTTTTTTCCACATTCATTGGCAGCTATAGGCCTGCACGGGTCGCGCGGGGGCACTGGGCAAGCAGTATGACAGCGGTTGAGGAGGAAATCGTCCATTTCGACAATGTCGGATTGCGTTACGGCACCGATCGCGAAGTGTTGAGCGATGTGTCCTTCACACTGTTTCCCGGCAGCTTCTATTTTCTCACCGGGGCCAGCGGCGCGGGCAAGACGTCGCTGCTCAAGCTGCTCTATCTCGCGCAGCGACCCTCGCGCGGGATGATCCGCATGTTCGGCGCGGACGCCATCACCCTGCCGAGGGATAGGCTGCCCGGAATGCGGCGGCGGCTGGGCGTCGTGTTCCAGGATTTCCGGCTCGTGCCGCACCTGTCGGCCTTCGATAATGTGGCGTTGCCACTGCGCGTGGCGGGAGCGGCGGAGCGCGATATCGAGCGGCCGGTGGCCGACATGCTCGAATGGGTGGGGCTTTCGGACCGGATGCACGCGCGCCCGGCCTCGCTTTCCGGCGGAGAGCAGCAGCGCGTCGCCATCGCGCGCGCGGTGATCGCCCGGCCGGATATGCTGGTGGCCGACGAGCCGACCGGCAACGTCGACCCGGACATGGCCGTGAAGCTCCTGCGTCTGTTCGAGGCGTTGAACCGGCTCGGGACGACCGTGGTGGTGGCGACTCACGATGTTCATCTGCTGAAGAAGGTGCCGGATTCGCTTATCATGCGGCTCGACAAGGGGCGGCTGTCCGATCCGACCGGAGCCTTGCGCTATCCGCCGCGCCGTCCGAGCGCGGGGGGAGGGGCGAAAGCGTGACCGTGCCGGGACGATGGCGGGAAAGGCTGCGCGCTTTCGGCGGGGCGGAGCAGGCGGGCCTGGTGCCGCAGGGCCGCCTTTCGGGGCCCATGCCGTGGGTGATCGCGATCATGGTCGCGCTGACCGTGATTGCTGCGGCGGCGGGCCTTGGCCTGCGCAACGTCGCATCGGCCTCGGCCGAAGAGCTTGAAGGCGGCGTGACCATTCAGATCGTCGAGGCGCGTCCCGAAGTGCGCGATGCCCAGGCGCGCGCCGCGATGGAGAAACTGCGCGCGAGGCCGGAACTGGTGGCCATGCGCCTCGTGCCGCAATCGGAAGTGGACAGCCTGATCGAACCCTGGCTCGGCGGGGAAATCGAAGCGGGCAACGCGGCGGCCGATGCCATTCCCGTGCCCGCGCTGATCGATGCGCGATTCGCGCGCGCGGTCACGCCGGCGGATGTGGCGCGCCTGCAGGCCGATCTGCGCGCGGTCGCGCCCGCCGCCCGCGTCGATGCGCAATCGAGCTGGCTCAGGCCCGTCTTCGCGGCTCTCGCCTCGCTGCAATGGCTGGCGATCGCGCTCGTCGCGCTGCTGGCCATGGCGCTGGCCGCCGCCGTCCTGCTGGCGGCGCGCAGCGCGCTCGGCACCAATCGCGATACGATCGAGATCGTCCACTTGCTGGGCGGCACCGATGCGCAGATCGCGCGCGTGTTCCAGCGTTCCATCGCGGTCGATGCCGCCGGCGGCGGCGCGGTGGGGCTGGCGCTGGCCGCGCTGGTGATTCTGGCGTTGGGCCGCCAATTCGCGTCTCTGGGTGCGGGAATGGTCGATCAGGGCGCGCTGGGGCTGACGGATTGGGCGGTGCTTGCATGTATTCCGCTGCTAGCCATCGGTCTTGCGGTCGTCACCGCGCGGCTGACAGTGATGCACACGCTGCGCAAGATGCTGTAACGGTTGCTTCATGTTCCGCCGCGCCGCCTCTTCGATCTTCCTTGTCTGGTTGCTGGGCTTCTTCTGGTTCGCGATCAGCCTGCCCCGGCCCGTGTCCGGCGGAAGGACCGATGGCGTCATCGTGCTGACCGGCGGCGAGGGCCGAATCGACCGGGGACTTGAGGTGCTGCGCAACGGACAGGCGAAGCGCCTGCTGGTATCGGGTGTCGCGCGCGAGGTGCGGCCATCCGAATTCGCGGCGCAATACGAGGTTCTGCCGGAATTGATGGCTTGCTGCATCACGCTGGGCTTTGAATCCGTCGATACGCGCACCAACGCGCGCGAGGCCGCCGACTGGCTGGCCGCGCACCGCTTCAAATCCGTGCGCCTCATCACGACCGACTGGCATATGCGCCGCGCGAGCCTGGAGTTCGGGCGCGAATTGCCCGGTCATGTCGTGGTGGTGCGCGATGCGGTGCCGTCGCGCCCTTCGCTGCGTATCCTGTTCCTCGAATATCACAAGCTGCTGGTGCGCTGGCTGCTGACCGCGCTGGGCAAGTAGGCGTTCCGTGGCTCTTCTCGCCGACAGCCTTCCCGCCCCGACGCCGGGCGACATGGTGCGCAGCCTTGCATTCTATCTGGTGTTTTACAGTGGCACGCTGGTTTTCGTGTTTGCATCGCTGGCCGCGCTGCTGGCGGGGCGTGGCCCCTTCATGGCGGCTGTCCGCCAATGGTCGCGGTTTCACCGGTCCTGCATGCGCGCGATCCTGCGCATCACGATCAGAGTGGAAGGAGCACCGCCCGCGTGCCAGTCCATCGTGGCGCTGAAACACGAAAGCTTCGTCGAAGCGATAGATCTGCCTGCCCTGCTCGACTGCCCGGTGGTTTTTGCCAAGGCGGAACTGCTGCGTATTCCGTTCTGGGGCCGGGCGGCCGCGCTCTATGGCGTCGTCGCGGTCGAAAGGGATCAGGGCGCATCCGCCTTGCGCTCCATGATCGCGGCCGCGCGCAAGACCGCGGGCGAGGGCAGGCACTTCGCCATCTTCCCTGAAGGAACCCGCATGCCGCATGGCGAATCGCCGCCGTTGCAGGCCGGGTTCGCGGGGCTCTACAAGCTGCTTGGCCTGCCGGTCGTTCCGGCCGCTGTGGATAGCGGGCGGCTCTATCATCGCCGATGGAAGCGGCCCGGCACTATCGTCGTGCGATTTGGCGAACCGATCCCGCCGGGCATGCCGCGCGCCGAGGCGGAGGCGCGGGTCCATGCCGCGATCAATGCGCTCAATACCGGATGACAAGCCTTATTCGGCTGTGCCCGCCTCATGATCGCCACGTCCGAAATCGGGCCGGGCATCGTCCTGCCCTTCGGCGATGATCGAGCGGCGAATGGCGCGCGTGCGGGCGAAGTGGTCGAACAGCGTTTGCCCGTCGCCCACCCGGATCGCGCGTTGCAGCGCGGTCAGATCCTCGGTGAAGCGCTGGAGCATTTCCAGCACGGCTTCCTTGTTGGACAGGAACACGTCGCGCCACATGGTCGGATCTGACGCCGCGATGCGCGTGAAATCGCGAAAGCCGCCCGCCGAATACTTGATGACTTCGCTTTGGGTCACGTCCTCGAGATCGGAGGCGGTCCCGACGATGGTATAGGCGATGAGGTGCGGCAGGTGGCTGGTGACGGCGAGCACAAGGTCATGGTGCTGCGCATCCATCATCTCGACATTCGCGCCCAGCGCTTCCCAGAACTCGACCAGTTGGCTGAGCAGCACCAGATTGGCGGGTTCCGGCGGCGTCAGGATGCACCAGCGGTTCTGGAACAGGTGAGCAAAGCCCGCGTCCGGGCCGGAGTTCTCCGTGCCCGCCACGGGATGCGCGGGAATGATGGGGTTGCGAGGAAGCGCCTTGGCCAGCGCCTGCGCCACCGATTGCTTGCATGAGCCGACATCGCTGATGAGGGCGGATTCCGGCACGATTCCGGCGATCTCTGCCGCCGCCCTCTCCATGGCGCCGGGCGGCACGCAGAAGATCACGAGGTCCGCGTCCCGCACGGCGTCGGCGGCCGTTTCGCACACGTCGTTCACAAGGCCACGCTGTGCCGCGCGGGCACGCGTGGCGGGATCGAGGTCATAGCCGGTGGTGGCCGTGCCGGGCAGGAACTCCCGCACGGCAAGGCCGATCGAACCGCCCAGCAGGCCCAGCCCGATGATGGCGACGCGCTGGAATGTCATTGTGCGGGCGCTTTCGCGGCGGCTTCGGCCATTTCGCGCAGGCCCCGCGCGATGGCGTCCATCTGTTCCGCCGTGCCGATGGTGATGCGCAGGCCGTGCGGCAGCCCCTGATTGGGCAGCCAGCGCGTGATAGTGCCGCGCTCGGCAAGCCCGTTGAACGCCGCTTCGGCCGTCAGCGCGCCCTCGAACAGGATCAGCACGAAGTTCGCCTGGCTGGGCAGGGGGCGCAGTCCGTGGTTGCCCATCGCCTTCAGTGCGGCCACGAAGCGCGCGCGCTCCGCCGCGTTGTGCAGGCGAGAGCGTTCAACGAACGCCTGATCGTCCAGCGCGGCCAGCGCCATGGCCTGTCCGGTGTTCGACACGTTGAACGGCCCGCGTATGCGGTTCAGCGTGTCGATCAGTCCGGCATGGCCGGTGGCCCAGCCCGTGCGCTCGCCCGCAAGGCCATAGATCTTGGAGAAGGTCCGCGTCACCAGCACGTTGGTATGAGCGGCGGCCAGCGCCAGCGCGCCGTCGTCGTCTTCCGGCGCGACATATTCGCCATAGGCCTGGTCGACCACCAGCACGACATCGGACGGCAGCGCCGCGTGCAGCCGCGCGATTTCGCCTTTCGGCAGGAAACTGCCGGTCGGATTGTTGGGGTTGGCGACGAATACCACGCGCGTGCGTTCGCTCACCAGCGCCAGCAGCGCGTCCACGTCGCTGCCGTAATCGGCGTCGGGGGCCACCACCGGCACTGCCCCGCAACGCCGCGCGGCGATGTCGTAGACCGAAAAGCCGTAGCGCACGTATAGCACTTCGTCGCCCGGCCCGGCATAGCCTTGCGCGGCAAGGTTCAGCAACTCGTCCGAGCCCGTGCCCATGACGATCAGCGCGGGGTCTATGCCGTGCAGTTCCCCGATAGCGGCGCGCAGCGCCTTGCTGTCGGGATCGGGATAGCGGGAAGGCGCCGCCGCTTGCGCCCGCGCCGCGAGCGCCGCCGGACTGGTGCCGAGCGGGTTTTCGTTGGCCGAAAGCTTGATGAGCGGGCGGCCGTCCGCGCCGGTGGATTTGCCGGGGACATAGGCGTGGATCGCGCCGATCCAGGGTTTGGGCGCGGGTTGGGGTGAAGCAGGGGCACTGGTCATGGCGCGCCGCCCTTACCGCAGGAACGCGCCGATTGACAGAGGGCTGGCGCTCGCCCAATCGGCAAACCGGACATGGCTACCGCGCTTGCCCCCGCCGGACGCAGCATCGTGCTGCCCGAACCGCTGCCGCTGGACAGCGGGCAGAGCCTTGCGCCCGTGACGATCGCCTATGAAACCTATGGCGAACTTGCCGCCGACAGGTCCAACGCCGTGCTGGTCTGCCATGCCACGACCGGAGACCAGTATGTCGCCAGCGCCAATCCCGTCACCGGCAAGCCCGGCTGGTGGACTCGCATGGTCGGGCCGGGCAAGCCCATCGACACGCAGCGTTTCCATGTGATCTGCGCCAACGTGATCGGAGGCTGCATGGGATCGACCGGCCCCGGCACGCCGGCTGCGGACGGCAAGCCTTACGGCATGCGCTTTCCCGTCATCACCATCCGCGACATGGTGCGCGCGCAAGTCATGCTGCTGAAGGAACTGGGGATAGAGCGGCTGCACGGTGTCGTCGGCGGTTCCATGGGCGGGATGCAGGCATTGAGCCTTGTCAGCGAATGGCCGGACATGGTGGATCGTGCGATGATCGTCGCGGCGACAGGCGCCATGCCCGCGCAGAACATCGCTTTTCAGGAAGTGGGGCGGCAGGCGATCATGGCCGACCCGGACTGGCTGGGCGGCCACTATTACGGCAGCGGCCGGGCGCCCGACGCGGGGCTGGCGGTGGCGCGCATGGCCGCGCACATCACCTATCTGTCCGAAGCGAGCCTGACGGAGAAGTTCGGCCGCCGCCTTCAGGACCGGCAGACCAAGAGCTTCGGTTTCGACGCAGATTTCCAGGTGGAAAGCTATCTGCGCCATCAGGGGCTTTCGTTCATCAGCCGGTTCGACGCCAACAGCTATCTCTACATCACGCGCGCGATGAGCTATTTCGATCTGGGCGAAGAACACGGCGGCAAGCTGGCGGAAGCCTTCCGGCGGAGCCGCGCGCGGTTCTGCGTCGTCAGCTTCGACAGCGACTGGCTTTACCCGACGGAGCTTTCGCACCGGCTGGTCCATGCCCTCAATGCGGCGGGCGCTGCCGTCAGCTTCGTGGAATTGTCCGCGCCGTTCGGACACGACAGCTTCCTGCTGGATGTGCCCGCGCTCGATCGCGTCATGGCGGGATTTCTCGGCCAATGAACGAAGGGGGGCAATGAGCGCGCTGCGCCCCGATCTGGCGATCATCGCCGGGCATGTCGTGCCGGGCTCGCGCGTGCTCGATGTCGGGTGCGGCGATGGCGAACTCCTTGCCGTCCTGCGCGACGAACGCGGCTGCAACCCGCATGGCATGGAAATCGCGGCGGAGAGCGTGGCGAACGGCGTGGCCAGGGGGCTGTCGGTGATTCAGGGCGATGCGGACCGGGATCTGGCATTCTACCCCGACCAGTCCTTCGATTATGCCATCCTCAGCCAGACGCTGCAAACCACCAAGCGGCCGGATCTCGTGCTGGAGGAACTGCTGCGCATCGGCGGGCGCGCGTTCGTCAGCTTTCCGAACTTCGCGCACTGGCGGGTGCGCCTGTCGCTCCTGTGGCGTGGACGGATGCCGGTCACGCGGCTGATCCCGGTGGAGTGGCATGAAACGCCCAATATCCACCACCTGACCATCGCCGATTTTCACGATCTGGTCGCGAAACGCGGGATCAGGGTGGAGCGTTCGTGGTTCCTGTCCGGCGACCGGCAGACGAACGCGGCCTGCGCGAACCTGCGGGCCGAACACGCCGTTTTCCTGTTGTCACGCTGAAGCGTCGTTCACCAGAAGCACGCTGTCCGGCCGGGCCAGCGACCACAGGCTGAGCCCGGCGGCCTGTGCCCGTTCCACGGCCATGCTCGTCGGCAGTGAGATCGTCACCAGAGCAGTCGCGCCCGCGCGCACGGTCTTTTCCACGATTTCATAGCTGCATCGCGCGCTGGACAGCACGAAGCCGGGAGAAAGCGCGCGGCCATCGCGCGCCATCGCGCCGATCAGCTTGTCGAGCGCATTGTGCCGCCCCACGTCTTCGCGCGCGCAGCCGATCTCGCCCCGTTGATTTGCCCAGCAGGCCGCGTGTGCCGCGCCGGTCCGGGCCTTGAGCGGCTGGAAATCGCGCAGGGCGGCAAGCGCCGCGAAAATAGCGCTTTCGCTGATCGGAGCATGCGGCGCGACGGGGGGCAGAGGCCGTGCGACGGCTTCGAGGTTTTCCAGCCCGCACAGCCCGCAGCTCGATTCCGAAACACGGGCGCGGACCCGCTCCGCCATCTGTTCCGCGCCGAGGCCCGAAAGCCGCGCGCGCACGATCCAGCCCAACTCGACTTCGGCGATGGAGAGGTCGGCCACTTCCTCCGCCGACGCCGCCAGTCCTTCCGTCAGTGCGAAGCCGGTCGCGAAATCGGCCAGATCGCCGGGCGTGGCCATCATCACGGCATAAGCCAGCCCGTTGAATTCCAGCGCGATGGGCGCTTCCGGCACCCATTCGCGCGAAACGGCGGCGCGGCGCCCGTCCGGCGAGACAGAAACCGCGCCTTTCATCGCCGGATCAGGCGAGGGGCACCATGCCGCACAGCTTGTTGCCGTCGGGATCGCGCATATAGGCGAGATAGAGCTTCCTGCCGCCGAAGTCGCGCTCGCCCGGCGGATCCTCGCATGTTGTGCCGCCGTTTGCCGCGCCTGCGTCGTGCCACGCCTTGCACTGGTCCGCGTCTTTCATCGCGAAGCCGATCGTGCCGCCGTTGGCGAAGCAGGCAGCCTCTCCGTTGATCGGCCTGGTCACCATGAACATGCCGCCGTTGACGCTGTAGATCAGGCGGTCTCCGGCGGGTGCCGGACCGGCGCCCATGGCCCCGAACGCCGCGTCATAGAACTTGCGCGATTTTTCGATGTCGTTGCTGCCTACGACGATGTGACTGTACACTTTTGGCTCTCCCTGAATGGCAGTGGGTGAGCGTTCTTACTCCGGCGGGAGCGCAGGTCAAACGGCGAGGTGTTCAGCCGAGGGCAAGGCGCGAGACATTACCGTCTTTCGCGTATTTCGATTCGCTTGCGACGATCGCGGAGACAGCCATGACCCCACGCTTTGCCCTCGCGGCGCTTTGCGCGATGGGATTGGTCGCGCCCGCCGCCGCGCAGGACGGCGGCCGTTCCCAAAGCCGGGCCGCCGAGATCGGCAAGACTCTGGCCGATCCCGGCGCGCAGATCGCGGTGACGGCGGCCCTGGCCGGGCTGATGGAGGCCGTTCTGGACCTCAAGGTGGGGCCGCTGGCGCGCGCCGCGGGCAATGCCAGCGGCGACCCGGAATTGCGCGACATGCCGCCCGACGCCAGCCTGCGCGACGTGGCCGGGCCGGGCGGAGACCGTCTTCAGCAAAAGATCGCGCGCGAAACGCCGCGTATGATGGCGAGCATGGCCGGAATGGCGGGTGCGCTCGATGAGATGATGCCCCAGTTGCGGGCCATGGCCCGGCGCATGCGGGATGCGATACCGCCGCAATAGCCTGTTCAGATTCCCGGTGTCTGACGCGCGGGTGCAAGAGGCGGACGGGCAGTTATCCACCGTGTTTCGCTTCGTCCCGTCGTGCTCGCGGGTGGACGCGCCGCGCGCGGCTGTTCCATAGGGTAGGGCCATGTGGCAACTCTATCAATTCCCGCTCTGCCCATTCAGCCGCAAGCTTCGCCTGCTGATGAGCGAAAAGGGCATCGCCTATGAATTGTGGCGTGAAAATCCGTGGGAAGGCCGGGAGGAATTCCTGCTGATGAACCCGGCGGCCCGCACGCCGGTGGTGCACGATGCGGAAAAAGAGCTGACTCTGTGCGACAGCCGGGCCATCTGCGAATATTTCGAGGAAACGGTGGACCGCGCGCCGATGATAAACGGCACGGCGGCCAACCGCGCGGAAATCCGCCGCCTCGTCGCGCTGTTCGATGAAAACTTCTTTGGCGACATCACCTCGCCCCTGCTCCACGAACGCATGAAGAAGCGCCTGATCCTGCGTCAGTCTCCCGATTCGCGGATGCTGCGCGAAGCGATGAAGCTGGCGCACGAGCATCTCTATTATATCGACTATCTGGTGGATCATCGGCCATGGCTGGCCGGCGCGACGATGAGCCTGGCCGATCTTGCCGCCGCCGCGCAGATATCGGTCGCGGATTATCTCGGCGGCATCGACTGGTCGAGCCACGAACAGGCGCAGGGCTGGTATCATGCGATGAAGTCGCGGCCCAGCTTCCGTCCACTGCTGTCGGAACGGATGGAAGTGATCCAGCCGCCCAGCCACTACGCCGACGTCGACGGCTGAGTCGCGTCGTCAGGCGGCCGCGACGTGAAAGCGGCCGTGCTTGCGGTAAGTCACCATCCAGCGATCGAGGAACAGGCTCAGCGGGCGAGGGGAGACGCCCAGCGCTTTCAGCCCGTCGGTGCCGGATTCCGCAACGCTTCCCGCCCGCAGCAGCTTCCACTGGTCGCGCGTGATCGGCGCGCCGGGCGCCCAACCCGTCAGCGTGGCGATGGCGCCTGCAACGCCGTCGGGCAGAGGCGCGAACAGCCGCTTGCGATCCTGCGCTGCGGCGATCCGCTCATTGAGGTCCAGCATGGTCATCACGTCCGGTCCGGCGACCGCGTAAATCCCGCCGCCGTGGGCGGCGGGGGTGGAGAGGGCATTGGCTATGGCTTCGGCCACATCGTCCACGAACACCGGTTGCAGTTTCGCCTCCGGGCCGAACACCGGAAGGATCGGGAATGTGGCGATGGCTCTGGCGAGCATGTTGATGAAATTGTCGTCCGGGCCGAACAGGATCGACGGGCGCAGGATCGTGGCGGCGGGAAAAGCCGCCAGCACGGCCTGTTCGCCTTCCGCCTTGGTGCGCGCGTAGGCGACGTCGGACCCGGCATCAGCGCCCAGCGCGGAAACATGAACCATCGCGCGTGCGCCTGCCACCCGTGCGGCTTCGGCGATGCGGCCCGCGCCCTGGCCCTGGATCGCGTCGAGATCGCCGGTGAAGGCACCGACGAGATTGACCACCGCGTCCGATCCCGCAAGCGCCCGCGCCAGCGTTTCCGGCTGCGTGACGTCGCAGGCGACGAACTGGACCTGCCCGAGATTGCCCAGCGGCTTCAGGAAAAAGGCACGCTTCGGGTTACGGCTGGCGATACGCAGCCGCGCGCCGCGGCCCAGCAACTCCTGTGCCAGATGACGGCCCAGAAAGCCGCCGCCGCCAAGGACGGTCACGATGCGGCCCTCAAGCGAACGGGATTTTTCCGACTGTGCCATGATCGAAGTGTCCATGCCCCAAATTGCAGGAATGCGCCTGAAGCGGCGCGAGTATGCCATCTGCCCTTGCACTGGCCCGGCACGGATCGCAACTCCTGCCTGATGGATAGCGGCAGCCGTTGCCGTTCCTGGCATCGCATTTTACCGGAAAAGTTCAGCCAGCCGCACGGCGCGACGATCATGCGTTGACAAACCCGGCGCAGGGCCGCTATCGGCGCGTTCCTACCCGGCACGGAACGTTTTTGCTCCGTTGCCACCGTGCCCAGATGGCGGAATTGGTAGACGCACCGTCTTCAGGTGGCGGCGCTCGAAAGGGCGTGGAGGTTCGAGTCCTCTTCTGGGCACCAACAACTCATTTCCCGATGTAGCTAAATAACTCGCCAAAATGGCGGAAAACTGCTAGTTTTCAGCATATCTCGTCGCGGAGTGCGTCTCGATGTGTCTGGGCAGTTCACCGATTCTGTGTACCTTTCTGCGTCCATATTCGTGGCTGAGACCATCGCTATGGACACGCGCATCTGCTGAGGGGGCGCGGTCGTGGCATTGAACGATGTCGCCATCCGCGCGCTGAAACCCCAGAATCGAAGCTATATGGTCGCTGACGAGAAAGGGCTCTGCATCGAAGTCGCTGTGAGCGGATCGAAGTTGTGGCGCTTTCGCTATCGGTTTGCAGGTAAACCGCGAAAGCTTGCTCTCGGGCCTTATCCCGAGGTGTCGCTTAAGGACGCTCGCCGATTGCGAGACGAAGCCCGAAGCGCGGTGCGCGATGGAATAGACCCCGGAGTTGAGCGCAAAAATGCAAAGCTGACGGCTCGCTTCAACGCTGCCAATACGTTCGGCGCGGTTGCAGAAGAATATATCGAGCACAAGCTGGTCAAAGAAGGCCGGGCCGCCGTCACCGTCGAAAAGGCGAAATGGCTGCTCCTCCAGATGAAGCCGATATGGGACCAGCCCCTCGTCGAAATTAAGCCAGCCGAGGTTTTTGGCGTTCTTCGTCGCTTGGAGGGGCAGCGCAAACATGAAACAGCCAAACGCTGCCGATCATTCACCAGCCGCGTGTTTCGCTATGCTGCGGCCACCGGGCGAGCAGAAAGCGACCCGGCCGCAATGCTCAGTGGACAGCTGATCGCCCCCAAGGTGAAGCATCATGCCGCGATTCTTGAGCCCGGGAAGCTAGGGGAACTGTTGCGGAGCATTGATGCCTTCGAAGGTGCCCCGATTACCCGGCTGGCCTTGCAGATTGCGCCGCACGTCATGGCGAGGCCGGGCGAACTGCGGCAGGCGACATGGGACGAGTTCGATCTCGACGCCAAGATTTGGCGCATCAAGCCTGAGCGCATGAAGATGCGTCGCCCTCATGCTATTCCGCTGTCCGAGCAGGTTCTCGGCTATCTGCGTGAGTTGAAGCAGTTCAGTGGGCCGGAAGGCTACGTATTTCCAGCATTCCACACGACCCGTCGCCCAATGAGCGAAAACACTATGAACCAAGCGTTCCGCCGAATGGGCTACACCAGTGATGAAGTAACGGCGCACGGCCTGCGCACGACCGCCTCGACCCTTCTCAATGAAAGCGGGAAGTGGCATCCTGATGCGATCGAGCGCGCGTTGGCGCATGGAGACAGTGATGCCGTGAGAGGCATCTATAACCGTGGGCATTATTGGGATGATCGAGTCAAGATGATGACATGGTGGAGCGGTTATCTTGATCGACTTCGTGAAGGAGGTGAGATCGTTCCTTTTCGTGCGGAAGTTCAATAATGACGGATCGCCGCGTTAAATTCGATTGGAAGAGAATAGAGAGAATATCGGAACTTCCATTCGACAACGATATTAGAAATGAAATAGAAAATAACTTTTCGTGGTTCAAACTGCGAAGCGAAGATTATGCAGATGGCGTATCATCCGATGAATTTGCGAATGCCAGAAATGCATTAGGCGCACTATCCAGGACGAAATTCTCTCGTTTTCAAATTGAACCGATTGAAAATGAGATAACAACTGTCCTTTGGTTCTTGGAAGTCATGTCTCAATTGCCATCAGAGCGAGAGGTCAATGCAAAGTATTTTCTCTATTCCAGAATTTGGAATTGTATCGGAAAGGCCGGGGTTAAGCTAACGCTCGGCAAAGGTATTCCCAACCATCGGCTGTCTGATGCTCAAAAGGTCTTCGGAGAAATTTGCAGCGAGGGCGGGATGGGTTTCGTCTCCGATCAGGCATTGGCCGATGCTTTGAAGCGAGCGTTAAAGGCGGTGTCAACGACGGGGGCAAAATAGGCCCGACGTGTTGCCCCCGTGACCACGTTAAAAATGCGCCATAACTGATTGCCCCATACGCGACTCGACGTGTGGAGGTAAAACGTGAAGTTCATCACTCTCAGCCAATTTTGTGAACGATACCAATGTAGTCGTTCCACGGTCTATCGACTTGCCCACGCCGGGGCTTTCACCATCGTCAAGTTTGGTAGGTCTAGCCGTATTGCGCTCGATGAAGCCGAGTCATGGGCCGGTTCCCTCCCTGCGATGGGAGGCAGGAAATGACTGGGCGCAACTTCATCACGGGAAGCGCCCTCATGCAGGCCGGGGTTGCGGTATTTCCCTGTCGGGAATTGGGCGCATCCGTCAAGGCGCCCTACATCAATGGTGGCTTCAAGCAGGCAACGACCGACATTCTCATTGGAGAAGTCTGGGGGTGGAAGTTTCCTCATGCGGTTTGGGGACTTCCTTGCGCACTGAATAATGTTCTGGTGCTTGACGCCGACCGGCATGGCAATGGTGATGGCGTTGCAAACCTCCTCGCATTGTTCGCCCAGCACGAGTTTGACTGGCGTGATGTGCCGACGGTCGCCACGCCAAACGGAGGATTTCATTTCTACTTCAACCGACCCGCCGGATTGGGTCCGACAAAAGCGCATCTCTGCGAAGCCGTTCTCGGATATCGTCACCTTCCACCAGCCGATCTTCACTTGCGCCCGGCCACAGGACACTGAAGCGCTGAAGGCCGCGTGGAAACCTGTGTTCGAGGCGCGCAAGGTCGACCTCGTCCTTCAGGGCCACGATCATTGCTACAGCCGCCTGACGTCCGAGGCGGGGAAAACCGCTTCCGCTAGGGCGCGCGCCGATGGCGGGATTCAAGGTCCGGTCTATCTCGTCTCCGTGACCGGATCGAAGATGTATGGCCTTAACGATCGCGCCGGCACCCAGCCCGACCGCGTCGCCGAGGATACCCAGCTTTACCAGGTGATCGATGTCCAGGCGGACCGGCTGCTGCTGCGCACCCGCACCGCGACCGGCCGCCTTTATGACGGCTTCGACCTGATCCGTCAGGCAGGCGGCGGCAACCGGCTGGTGGAAACGGGCGGGCTGATCGATGTGCGCCGCTGCGACGGCGCGACCGGTCCGGACGCCATAGCCTGCACCGCACGAACCAAGGACTGACCGATGAAACACCTGTTTTGCGCGCTTCCGATCATCCTGCTCGCCGGCTGTGCGACAGCCGGGACCGAACTGCCGCAAGGCTACGCCGCGCGGGGCGATCCGGCAAAGACCGTACCCGCCGCCATCGAAACTCTGGTCACCACCAACCCCCGGGTCAATGCCGACGATCCGGCGCTCTGGGCCGATCCGCGCGACCCCTCGCGCGCCGTGCTGTTCGGCACGGACAAAACCGAGGGTCTCTATGTTCACGACATGGACGGCAAGGTCCGCCAGTTCCTGCCGGATGGCCCGCTCAACAACGTCGATGTGCGAACGGGCTTCGTGGTCGATGGCAAGGATTATGTCCTCGTCGCGGCCACCGAGCGCAAGACATTCGGGATCGCCGCGTATCTGTTCGACCCCGATACTTTCGAAACCCGGCGCTATGGCTTCATCCCGACCGGGGCCGCGTTCGGAGAGCCTTACGGCTTCTGCACGGGCAGGATCGGCAGCGGCTTCTACCTGATCCCCAACAACAAGAACGGCGATATCCGCGTCTATCGCCTTGACGCCGGCGCGCCGGTCGAAACCGCGACACTGGAACGCAGCCTGAAGGTCGGCAGCCAGCCCGAAGGCTGCGTCGTCGATGACAAGGCGGCCAGGCTCTATGTCAGTGAAGAGGATGTGGCGATCTGGCGTTTCGATCTCGCGGCCGGCGCGAACCCCGATCCGGTCAAGGTGGCCGATGTCGACGGCGAGCGCCTCACCGCCGACGTCGAGGGATTGTCGATCCTGCGCGACCGCGGGACCGACTATCTGATCGCGTCAAGCCAGGGGGATGCGACATACCCCGTCTGGCGGATCGACGGCGATGCCTATCATTACGCCGGCCGGTTTGCGATCGAAGGCGGCGATATAGACGCCGTTACCGGCACCGATGGCCTCGATGCATGGAGCGGTCCCATCGGGCCGTTCCCGGAAGGTGCGATCGCCGTTCACGACGATGACGACGGCAACGGCCAGCAGAACTACAAGATCGTTGACTGGCGCGCGGTGCGCGAGGCGCTATCGCTTCCTTGAGAGCGGCCTGTCCGAACTCGTGGCGTCCGGCGCTGTGCAAACGGCGGTCGGCGTCGCCGGTGGCGTGATGCCGGGCAATGGCGCATGGGCCGGGCCGATCATCGGCCTGCTTGCTTTTGGTGAATCCCTGGCGCTGGGTCGGGCTGTTCATTCCAGCTACGGCCCTGATGATCGCCGTTGGCGGCTTGCTGGGGACCGTTGTGCTCAACCCCATGGCCGGTTCTGGCATTCGCCATGATCGGCGCCATTCTGGGCGATTGGGTTTCATATATGATCGGCCGGCGCATCGGTCCGTCGGCCTATCGTCGCTGGCCGCTCAACCGCCATCGTCCGATGGTGGCGCGGGCACGACCTTCTGAACGTTGTGCGCGCCGTGTTCCGCCTGGAGTAGGTGAAGGACATGGCCTTCCCACTCGTCGCCGTCCCAGATGTCGGATTCGCCAGCCAAACACCTAGAGCGCCAGACTTGTCCCCAAAGCTAGTCGTTGACAGAACACGGCTGCGAGATGAACACGCGGCAGGTGCTGAGGAGCGAGCCGAGCGCCGTGAACGACGGTTTTATGCCGGCGAAAGCGCAGTCTGATCAGCGCGCCTTCTTAGCTGTCGTTGCGGTGAAGTCAGGCGCCTTGTTCGCTACCCAATCGACAAATTTGCGCACGGCCAGGTTGGCCAGCAGGCCCTCTACATCCATCCCGTGGCGCTGGAGTTCGGAATTGGTGAAATTGGCGATCAGCGTCTGCTGGCAGATCGGATGCATGGGTACAACATCGCGTCCACCCCGGCTCTTTGGCACGGGATGGTGCCAAACGATCGTCGTGCCGGTGGGCCGCCCACAGAGCCAGCAGGGCACCGGCGGCGCTGCCTGCTCCTCCTGGTGCAAGTCGTCATAGGGGTCATGTCTTGGATGCTTGCGGGCCATGTGTCTGCCTGAATTGTCACAATTTGCGCGGCCAGCCCTATAGCCGGGATGGTCCGCAATACCAATGCGATCGCGGACGGTGCTTCCGCCGCGGAACGGCATGCTACCGGACACTCAGTGTGGAGCGGCAAGATTTTCGGCAGGCGCGTTGTTCGCCGATCCGGCTACTTCGGCGCCATGACCACCGCAAACAACCGATCGAGGTTCAGCTGAATGTTCTGAACAGCCCGGTTTTCAGCATATTCCGGTCGCCCGAGCGGCAGGCTCATGCTCTCGTACATGGCTGAAGCCTCGGCGTCGGTCAGCAGGCCCCGCTTCCGCAGGATGTTGGCAAGGCTGACAATCCCGTTGATCGCGGAGCTTCAATCAGATCCTTTTCCGCGAAGTTGGGAATATCTGTCATTGCGGAGCAATGCGCCGCTGGCCCACAACAGGCAAGCGCGATTCATGCCCGGCAGCACATCGCGACAAGAAGCGACCCAGAGAACATCGATTTTCCGATATTTCGATGCAAATCTCGAATGCCGCGTCAAATCCCTTTTGAAAAGTAAAGCGCAGGCACGATGATAATTTAAATGCCACGACAAAGCCGATCCAGTGCTATAGGGCCGGACGAAATCGCCATCAATGCAGGTTGAAGCGATGGCTCGCCACTTCCCTTCCAGGCTATTGTGAAATCGGAACGAGCGGATCTGCTCGCATGGTAGTCTCTTTTCTGATCCGAGGTCTTCGAGAACGATTTTATGGCAGGATACAAGGAACCAGGGTTCGCTGACAGGGTAGCCGCGGCCAATTCGGCCCGCGCCAGGGCGCTTGCCCGTCTGCAGGCAAAGCCCGTGCTCGATCCGGCGAAGCAGGCCGAACGAGTGGCAAAGGCTGAACAGCGCGAAGCCGCATTGGCGGAAAAGCGCCAGGGTGCTCTCGCCAGGCGCGAGGCGGAGCGCGCCGCACGGCTTGCGAAGAAGCAGGAGCATGCGGCGGCCAGTCGGCCGGCGGAGGCGAAGCCAGAACTGACCGAAGAAGAGCGCAAGGCTGCGCGCGATGCGCGCTATGCCGCACGCAAAGCCAGGAAGAAGTAGTCCTGAAAATCGGCGCCGCCGACCCGATGTTCGGGCACGACTGGATCGGCACCGCGCATGTGCCTGATGGCGTGGAGATGCGCCTGATGCAGCGTGGTGACGAGTTCACCATCCTTCTGGAACGCAACGAGCTGATGAGCACGCGGGTCAGCGCCTCGGAAGAGGCTCTCGCGACCATGACCCATGCCCGTCTTGGCCGTCGGCCCGCACAGCAATGGCTGATCGGCGGCTATGGAATGGGCTTTACTCTGCGGGCGGCGCTGGCGGTGCTGGACATGGATGCCAGCGTCGCCGTTGCCGAGATTGTTCCCGAAATCATCGAGTGGGCTCGCGGGCCGATGCAGTCAGTGACTGCCGGCTGCCTTGATGATACGCGGGTGATATTGGTTCAGGACGATGTCGCGATGCTGATCGACGCGGCGCGCAACGCGTAAGGACCCACCCCTGATGCGTGGTCGGGGAAACCGGATGTCCCCAACAGTCTGCCAGGAGACTGCCGGGGACACTCTGCCGATCAGTTGGCGCTGGCGAGGTTGATCGCCGATTCCTTGCCGTTGCGGCCGGTCTCGACGTCATAGGACACGCGCTGGTCCTTGGTCAGGGTGCCGAGCCCGGCGGCCTGCACGGCGGAGATATGCACGAAGCTGTCCTTGCCGCCATCATCAGGCTGAATGAAGCCATAGCCCTTGTCTTCGTTGAAGAATTTTACGGTTCCGATAGTCATTGTCGTTTCCTTTCAAGAAACGGTGGTGGCCGTCAGCGCGATTGCTGACGGTGTCGTGCGTCAAGTCGTTAATTGAAAGGAGGTCGTCGTTCTTGCAGGGATGGAAACGACGTTCCCGAACCTGCAATCAAATCGTCGATACCCGTCGAACTTCAACGAGAGCAAGCTGCTAATACCAGCATTTTCTGGCGAGTGATGTCAAGCGCCCCAAGATGCCGAAGCGCGAATCCTGCTCCATGCGCAGGCCGCGGACGTTTTCCCCGTCAATCGACCATCGCGGCGACGAGCCGTCGCAGTTCGATGGTCGAGAGCATGGCGGAGAAAGTCGTGTGCCGCGTCATGGATTCGGTGCCCGCCGGACTTTTGCATGGGGAGAGCGTGTGGCGCTTGACTGCGCCGGTATTGATAGAATTCATCTTTTCCTTGCGGGCAGCCCGTTGCTGCCGTCTTGTGAAATGGGGTTAGCGCTTTGTCACACGCCGCCTGGCCTCTGGCCGGGTGTCCGTTCGCGATAGACGATCCGGCCCTTGGTCAGATCGTAAGACGTCATTTCCACGTGTACGTGGTCTCCAACGACCGAGCGTATCCGGTAACGGCGCATTTTACTTGCCATGCAGCATGAAAAGGAAAGAGGGGCCGACAAAGCGGCAGTCAAATTCCGTCGCAAACGACGTTAGGCAATTTCCATATAGCGCGATATCGGAAAATTGCAAGTTGGCGACCATTGCGCCGTCAGCGCGGCAAGTGCAAGACCCTTTCCGAAGTCGCTTCATGTCGTGCAATGCCGGACGGGATTTTCAGGAGTCCAAATGCCCTCCGACTATCGGCGGCGACCGCACGTCGCCGTTCCTCGGCCTTTGCGCGAGATTCGTTGTGGTAAGTGCTGAGGCTTCTGGAACGATGGGATTTCTCCCATCGACTCTCAGAAGCAGTCAGTCCGAAAATGGCCCAGAAATTTCGCAACTGTTACGACATGAAACCAGCGCCGGGCCGAGGCGGTCGCGGATCTGGAGAAGTCGCTCCGTTGGAATTCTCCAGGTTTGTCCGGTGGTCTCATAAGTAACTGGGAGAAAATTATTTTTCCGGTATCTTCAATGCGTAGGATGAGGTTTGCCGCGCGCGCGGAGATCGACGCCAGCACCTTCAAATCGGCCGCGGCTGGTATCAGGAAGGGTCCGGATAGACCCCGCCCAGAACCGTTTCGAAATGGCGGCTGACCATGGCGTTGCACGAGCAGGCATGCGCGCGCAACCGGTCGGGGGCCAGGATTTCGATGCCGCCCCGGCGCGTCTTGATGAGGCCGTCGGCTTTCAGGCGCTGGAGCACCCGGCTCGCATAGCTGCGGCCGATGCCCATCATCGAGGCGATCTGTTCCTGCGTCATGTCCACATAGTTCATGCCGGTCCGTTCGACAGTCGCGCAAAGCCATTTGGCCGCGCGTTCCTCGATAGTGTGCGTGGCGTTGCAGGCGACGGACTGGAACACTTGCGCCATCACGCAATCGGCATAGCGGTTGAACAGGTGGCCAAGCTGGATCGCCTGGCCTTTGAGCCTGTCGAGCTCGGCAAGCGATATGCGGTAGAAGCTGCCCGGATGAAGCACGCTGCACCGCGCATAGGCAGGCAGATATCCCTGACTGACCATGCCGCCGATCGCGCCTTCCATGCCGACCATCAGGGTTTCCACGGCCTGTCCGTCCTCCACCACGACAGTGAAGCCCGCGATCGCGCTCCATCGGGGGAAATAGGCGAAACGGACAATCTCTCCTGCATCGAACAGGATGCTTTCCTTGTCGAAATCAATCGCCGAGAGATGCGGCGCCAACAGGGCCAGTTCCTGTGGCCGCAAAGCGGCCAGCAGACCGTTTCCCTCCACCATGGCAATCTCCGCTCGGGTTATCCGTGTGGTCTTGCGAAACAAACGGGCGGGAGAGGGGAAAGGTTCCCCACTTGTGGACAGAAGTGTACTGCGATGAAGGGTTTGTCTGTCATCCCGGATATATTGGTTGAGACCGCGATGACGACTGGATACGATGCCGGAAGAGTTCGCGGCGCTATTTGGATATGCAGCGCGGCAGTGCCGTTTTTGGGCAGGCGTGCCCCGCATCGGAACCTTGACGCGGGCGGCACTTCACTATAGGGGCGCGCCAGTCCGTCAGGGCCTGGAAGGGCTTTGCTGGCGGGATGTTGAGCTGAACATTGCCGGTTGGCGCATGAGCCTTGGTTGGGAAATCCGTTTTCCATCAAGGGCTTTTCACTTTGGAAGCAGGCCCCGCAGAGGAAGTCCTGTTCCAGAGGCGTCGCCGGGCAAAGTAATCCGGATGCGTCCGGGTGGAGCGATTCGGCTCGTGAGCGGTGTGACGCGCGATCCCGTCCGGCGGGACCATGAGGCGCGGTTGATGGCCGTTTCGCGAGAATGCCGCGATCCTTCCTCCCTTCGCCGATTTTTCGGAATACCGGCTCGTCAACGGGATTTCCCGGGCGGTTCCGTGCCGCCCCATGCGAAGGTGAAGAAGAACAGATGCCCACGATCAACCAGCTGATCCGCAAGGGTCGCGTGCCGCAGAAGGCCAAGAGCAAGGTTCCCGCGATGGAGCAGAACCCGCAGAAGCGCGGCGT
>CAZUOV010000048.1:0-20333 GCA_964621355.1 uncultured Novosphingobium sp.
GCCGCGATCCATCATGTGCATCGCTGGCTGCACGGCGGGACGCCGCCGCCCGTGTAGGAACCGATCGCCTTTGAAGCCGACGGCAAGACGATTTCCCGCGATATCCACGGCAATGCGAAAGGCGGGGTGCGGCTGCCTGAACTCGAAGTACCGATCGCCAGCTATCGGGGGCAGGGGACGAAGCATTTCCTCGCGGGCGAGACGCATCCTTTCGCGCCTGAGCAGTTGCGGCGGCTTTATCCCGATCATCGCGCTTATGTCACGAAAGTGGCGGCGGCGGCGAAAGCGGCGGTGGCGGCGGGCGTCATCCTGCCCGAACGCGAGCGATTCTATGTCGAACGTGCCGAAGTGGCCGCGATTCCTCCCGCCTGATCTCGAAAGGACGATCACTCCATGATGTCACGCCGTGAATTTGCCTTGCGCGCCGCCGTCACCTCCGCCGCGCTTGCCGCCGCGCCGGTGCTCGCAAAGGCGCCCCCCACGGGCACGAAGGTCGAGGGGCCGGTAAAAGGGGGCAAGCGCGGTTCCATCCATGGCGCCTTTTTCGGCGACCTTGCGGAGCACGGCTATATCGAAGAGGAGTATTTCGTGGCGGGAACCGCCCGTGGTTTCAGGCCGGTCGGCGAGTTGACGAATGACGGGCGGTGGAACGTGGTGCCCGATGCGCGGGCGCCCTACAAGACGCGGGTGGTGGTCCATCGCCCCAAAGACCCCGCGCGCTTCAACGGCGTTGTCATGTGCGAATGGACGAACGTTTCGTCGTTCAACGATCTGTCCAACGCGGTCAACGAATGCTTCTGGCAGGACGGCTATGCCTACGCGGCGATCTCCGCCCAGAAGGTGGGGATCGACGGGTTGGACACCGTGCCCGGATCGGGGCTGAAAAGCTGGGATGCTGAACGCTATGGGTCGCTGTCCCATCCCGGCGACGCTTTTTCCTATGACATCTTCACGCAAGTCGCGCTGGCTCTCGTCCAGTTGCGCGGGCCGCTGGCCGGGCTGGGTGTGAAGCATGTCATCGCCACCGGAGAATCGCAATCGGCGGCGCGGCTGGCGACTTACATCAATGCGGTGCATCCGCTTGCGAACTTCTTTTCCGGCTTCATCCCTTGCGTGCTGGTGGGCGGCGGCAGTGAACTGTCCAATCCCGAGATCATTCCCGGTGAAAGCGCGGCGGATTACAACAAGCGCTTTTTCGCGCGCATCGTTGCCACGACCATCCGCGACGATCTGGACGTTCCCGTGCTCATCATGCTGTCCGAAACGGAAGCGCGCATGCATCGCGTGACGCCGCAACTCGATGGGCCGAAACTGCGCGTATGGGAAATGGCGGGGACGGTGCATGGGTCGGCCTGCGATACCGGCTATCGCCCCAGCGTGGCCGAGCGCGACGGTATCCGCGACCTGGTCGGCGGATCGGATCAGCGCATGGTGCGATTCATGCCGACCATGGCCGCGGCGGGGCTGGCCATGGTCCGCTGGAAGGAAGGGGGCGTGCCGCTTGCGCGCCATCCACGGCTGCTACGCGGCGCGACGCAACGCGACATCGTCACAGACCCTCTGGGTAATGCGCTGGGCGGCGCGCGACTGCCTGAAATCGTGGCTCCCACGGCGGTTTTCGATACTAGCACTTCACTGGCGCGCGGCACGCGCACGGCGCTGGCCGAAGATGTGCTGCGCCGCCTCTATCCCACGGATCAGGCTTATGTGGATGCCGTGCGGGCAGCAGCCGATGCCGCGCTGCTCGGCGATCTCATCCTTCCTCACCGGGCCGGGGAATATCTTGCCGAGGCAAGGAAGGGCCCCGTCGCGGCGGGTTGACCTTACGGCTTCACTCGGTCGCGGACCTGCGTCATATGGCGGTCGAGGATGCTCACGAGATCGAGCTCCGGGTCCATGAAGTGGATCAGTGCCGACCCACGGCGGAACAGCAGCAGCGCCTGGGCCTCGAACTCGACGTCGATGTCCTCACGGACATCGCCGCGCGCGATTGCTTCGCGCAGGCTGTCGGCGATCCGGGCAACCGTGGCGCGGTTGTAGCGCGCCATGATCTTCGCAAGCTGGGGATCGAACATCGCGCCCAGGAAAAGCGCGTAGAGCGCACGGGTGCGATAGGATTCCACGCCTTGCGCCGACAGCGATCGCGTCCAGCGCGCCCGCATGGATTCGATGCCGGGATCAGCATCGGGATCAGCGAAAGCGTCGAGCGATTCCTGCGTGATATGTTCGACGACGCGGGCGAGCAGTTGTTCCTTCGTCTCGAAATAATGGCCGGGCAGGCTGCGGCTGTATCCGGCCTCCCGCCCGATTTCGGCGAGAGTGAAGCCGTTGGCGCCTTTTTCGGCGATGAGCTTGACCGCCGCCGCGAGCAGCCGGCGTTCCGATTCCTGCCGTCTTTCCTCTTGCGTCCGGCGCACCTAACCCCCTGAACGGATACCGCTTGGCTGCCTTCCTATGGTCTCTCGTTCGGTGACTGACAAGCCTCTGACTGATCGCCGCCAAGAAACTTGCTTGACAACCAGCCAATAAATTATAATCAATAGCCACATGCCCGAATCCGGGAAGGCAGAGGGAGGGAAAGAAATGACTGGGATGCGTGAAGGCGCATATGGCGCGTTGAATGTCCGTTCTGTCCTGCTGGCTGCGGTCAGTTTGGCGGCTTTTGCTCCCCAGACGGCGATGGCGCAGGAGTCAGCGTCCGACGATCAGGACAGCCAGTTGATTGTCGTGACCGCGCAGCGCCGTGAGCAATCAATTATCGAAACGCCCATCGCGGTCAGCATCGCTTCCGGTGAGCAATTACGGAACAACGATGTGACGGTGGCGTCTGATCTCACCAAAATGACGCCGGGTCTGACGGCCCAGATCGGTGCTTCAAGTGGGGTCGGCTTGTCTCGCCGCACATCGCGTTTTGCCATTCGCGGTCAGGGCGGCGGCACGGGTGTCGTCAACTATTTTGCTGATGTTCCCGGTTTCGGCTCCGGCTTGACTTTCTACGACCTGGAGAATGTTCAGGTCATCAAGGGACCGGTAGGCACTCTTTTCGGCCGTGTGACGACGGGCGGGGCGGTACTTTTTGCGCCCAATAAGCCGAGTGATGAGTTCGAGGGCTACGTCAATCTCAAGATCGGTCAATATGGACGGCGCGATGTGGAATTCGCGGTCGGTGGCCCGTTGATCGACGATGTTCTGGCACTTCGTGTCGCGGGGCAAACCCTGAAGAGCAACGGATTTGCCCGTAACCGCTATGACGGTGGCCGCATGGATGGGCGGGATGGCCAGTCCTTCCGCGCTATCCTTGAGTTCACGCCCACGGACCGCATCACGAATACGACGATTGCAGCGCTTGACAATATCGAAGACCCCGTTCGTTCGGGCATTGCCACAGTCGCGCGGGAATTCGGTGCGACTGTGGCATTTCCGCCTCCCTACAATGTGTTGGGGACCATTGAACGTGGTAACCTCCAGCGGATCGCTCCAACCCTTGCCCAGCTTAACGGTATTAGCTGTCCCGGTGGCGTTTGCCCGACATGGTATGATCTGGCAGTTGATTTCGTGGCGGACCAGCAGGGAAGATCCGTTTACGACGTGAACGAGAACAACGTCACATTTCCCAGCATCAACCGTCGTGACTGGGGTGTCATCAATACGACTGTCTTTGAAGTTTCTGACGCGATCACGTTGAAGAATATCTTCAGCTACCAGAATGGAAAGGACAAGGGTTCGCACGCGCAAAATGTTGACGGCATGTCGCTGCCAATGCTTGAGGTCATAGGTCTTGCAAATCCGGGTGCGCGCGCGCTGACGGAAGAACTTCAGGTTCAGGCCAATCTTCTCGATAACCGGCTGGAAGTGACCGGTGGATTCTTTTATGAAAAGAACTGGACGCCATACTATCTGCAGGGAAGTACCATTCTCTATGGCGGCTATCTTGGCCAAGCGCAGACAGCTACGGCTTGTGCGCTGGCAGGGGCGCGTGCTGATGCGGGTGCCGATGGTAGCTTCTATTGCTACCAAGGTGCTAATACCACGCTGTCCAAATCCCGCACTACCGATCATGCGGTCTATACTCAGGCGACTTTCCACCTGACGGATGCGTTCTCTCTTACGGCCGGATATCGCTACACATGGAGCAAGCGCGGAACTATCCAGCAGAGATACACGTCTGTTTCACCGGCGCTTTTGAACGGAACGATTCCAACGCGGACGGTGACTATCAATGGCATGCTGCCGTTCCTGATGCCTGGCGTGATCAAGTCTCTTCCCGGCGAAACTTACGAGACGCTCAAATTCAAAAAAGGAACGTGGGCGTTTGCCGGGCAGTATCAGTTCAACCCCAACTTTATGGTCTATGCGACTACACGACGCGGATATAATCCTGGGGGCTTTAACTCGGCAAACGCTCCTGCTGGGTTTAGGCAATATGGGGCGGAGATCGTTACAGATTATGAGATTGGTGCAAAATATAGTTGGAGAAGCGGCCCTCTGAGTGGTTTGGTTTCTTTTGATATATATCGTGACGACTTCAACAATGCCCAGCGTAACGTCACGCAACCTGTCAACGGCACGCCCGTATCGTATGTCGCCAATGTCGCCAAGATTCGGATACAAGGTTTCGATCTTGACGGGACGGTGCGTTACGACTGGTTCACGCTTTCGGGTTTCGTGACGCTGACCGATGCGAAATACCGCGAATATCCCAATACCGGTCAGTTCAATGCCTTCCCGATCCCGTTCGACCTGACGACTTTCCGTCCCGCCAACGTTTCGAAGTGGTTATATGGCATTCGCCCACAGGTTGACTTCGGGAGGATGATTGATGGCGCGCCGAATATCTCGCTGTCAGGCAACATCTATTATCGTGGCAGTTTCTCTTCGAGCGAGCCGAACGTCGGGCCTGAAGCCAACCGTCAGATTCCCGGCTTTACCACCGCCGATGTCCGCCTCGACTGGCGTAACATTTCCGGCAGCGGACTCAGCGCCGCGTTTGCGATCACCAACGTCACGGATTTCAACGGTAAGGTGGGCGGCAACGAACTGCGCGGCACCAACGGCATAAACATCGACGTATTCTCGCCACCCCGGCAGTACTATTTCGAGCTGAACTACAAGTTCTGACGCAACGCGGCTGGCTCGATGAACAGTGACAGGGGAGGGGAGATGACATTGCCGCCACTATTTCCGCCGGCCTTGTTCCTGGAGCGCAGGCGCTTCATCGCGGGCGCGGCGGGCCTTGCCGCCGCCGTGATGGCTCCGCGCGCCCTTGCGATGGGTGGAGAGATGGACGTCGTCGACACGACATCGGGCACCGTTCGCGGCGTTCGCGATCGCGATGTCCGCGTGTTCAAAGGCATCCCCTATGGCGAGCCGACCGGGGGCGGCGCGCGTTTCCTGCCGCCCACGCCGTTCAAGCCGCGCAAGGAAGGCATCGACGCCACGCGATACGGCGCCCGGTGTCCTCAACTCACCTCTCGCGGTATCGTGGGTGGCGAGGATTGCCTTGTGCTCAATATCTGGGCGCCTGCCGCAGCCTCCGAACGCAAGCGGCCGGTGATGGTCTATCTTCACGGCGGCGGTTTCCGCACGGGAGCCGGTTCCCTGCCGTCGAGCGACGGCACGCGCCTTGCCGTGACCGAAGACGTGGTGGTGGTTTCGCTGAACCACAGGCTCGGGCCGCTCGGCTATCTCTATCTGGGGGATATTCTGGGCGGGGCCTATGCGGCGGGGAACGCAGGCAATCTCGATCTGGTCCTCGCTCTCGAATGGGTGCGCGACAATATCGCGGCGTTCGGCGGCGATCCGGGCTGTGTCACGGTTTTCGGCGTTTCGGGTGGCGGCAAAAAGATCAGCCATCTGCTGGCAATGCCTGCCGCGAGCGGCCTGTTCCACCGCGCCATCGTGATGAGCGGCGCGCTGTCGGTCGCCATCGAGCGTCCGGCGGCGAGTGCCTATAGCGAACGTCTGCTGGGAAGGCTGGGCCTTGATCGCGCCCGCGCGGGCGAACTGCTGACGATGCCGGTCGAATCCATCCTTCGGACCGTGGACGCGCTGTCGAAAGCAGGGGAAGATCCTGATGGCGGTTATGGCGGCGGTGGCGGACCGCAGCCGCTTGTCGATGGCGTGACGTTGCCCCGGCATCCCGACGAAGCCGTGGCGGGCGGCATGTCCGGTTCGGTGCCGGTGATGATCGGCAGCACGCTCGACGAGCCGATCGCGGGTTATCAGGGACCGGAGGGGCTGAAGCAACTCGAAACGATGGACATGGCCGAAGTGCGCGCCCGGCTGGCCGACGGCCCGTTCGTCCAGCTTGGCCAGCGCACTGATGCCGTCCTTGCTCATTATCGCAAGGTCTGGCCCGATATTTCGCCGGGCGCCCTGATGGTGCGGATCGAGACCGCCGGAAGCTGGCGCTATCTTTCGAACAGGCTTGCCGATGCCAAGGCGTCCGCGGGCGCGGCACCGGCGTGGGTCTATATCCTGACTTTCCCGGGCGGCACCGCCGGCGGTCCGCGTGGCGCGGGCCACGCGACCGATGTGCCGCTGGTCATGGGCAATTACGAAAATCTCACGGAAATGAGCCGAACACCGTGGTTTGCCGATTCCCCCGGTGTCGAGCAGGTCAGCCGGATGATGATGCGCACCTGGGCCGCCTTCGCCCGCACCGGTGATCCGGGCAATGCGCTGTTGCCGCAATGGCCGGCTTATACCGCCGCCCGGCGCGACACCATGATGCTCGACGTGGAGCCGCATGTCGTCTCCGACCCGTTCGGCGACAGCGCGATGTTCGGAGCAGACGCATGACGAGTGCCACGCCTTCGCCTCAGGGACGCTTCGACAGGCCTGGCCTTGCCTGGGCGCTGTTCGAGGGTGGACGCATTCCCTATGTCATCATGCTGTCCGTCGTCTTCATGCCCTATTTCGCCAAGACAGTGGTCGGTGATGCCGTCATGGGGCAGGCGGCCGTAGCCGATTTCGCCAAATACGCCGGTTTCGTCGCGGCCTGCACCGCGCCCTTGCTCGGCGCTCTGCTCGATCAGCGGGGACGGCGAAAGCCGTGGATATTCGCATTCATGGCGGTGCTGGTGACTGTTGTGGCATCGCTCTGGTTCGCGCTGCCGGATGAAGCGGGATTGCCGATAACGGCGATCATCCTGCTGCTGGTTCTGGGCAAGCTGTTCTACACCTATACGGAGATGCTCCATAATTCGCTGCTCGCCGTAGCGGCGGCGGGCGGCTCCATGTCGCGGCTGTCCGGCCTGTCGATCACCATCGGCTCGTCCAGCGGTTTCCTGTTCCTGATCTTCATCCTGTTGACGCTGGTGTTGCCCGCGCAAGGCGAGGCCGATTTCGTCGCCTGGCAGCCCTTGTTCGGACTTGATACCGAAAGCTATCAGCATCTGCGCGTCGTTCCGGTTCTTTCCGCCGTCCTGCTCATCGCGGCAAGCCTGCCGCTGCTGCTTCTGGCGCGCGACTATCCCGCGATCCGGCAGACGTGGGCCGCCTCGATGCGCGGCGCGGCGGCTTATCTTCGCGGGTTGACGGCGCATCTGCGGGAACGTCCGAACGCCGCGAAGTTTCTGCTGGCGCGGATGATCTATGCCGACGGCATCACGGCCATCTCGATCTTCACAGGGGTGCTTGCGGGCGGCGTGATGGGGTGGAGTGCAACCGAACTGCTCCTGCTCGGCATCGGCCAGCTTGCGGCGGCGGCGATCGGGGCCTTCGTGCTTGCGCGGCTCGATATGCGCGTGGGATCGAAGCGCGCGCTGCAACTCATGCTTTCGGGCATGATCGTCTCGCTGCTGGTGATCGTGGGCACCGCGCCGGATCGGATCGCGTTCCTTTCACTGTCCGGCGAGGCCGTGCAGTGGAATTCCGCCGTATTTCCGCGCGTCACCGATGTCGTGTTTCTCGCTTTGCTCCTCGTCATGACGGGGCTGACATCGGGCACGACCGCGTCGAGCCGCGCGCTGCTCGCGTCCCTCAGCCCGGCGGAGGAGGCAGGTGCCTATTTCGGCCTCTATGCGATGGCGGGCACGGTCACGGCCTGGCTCGCGCCGCTCGCGATTGGCTGGACGACAAGCGCGACAGGTTCGCAACAGGCCGGTTTTGTGCCGGTGATTGTCCTGCTGGCCATCGGGCTGGCACTGCTCGGGGCGGTCAGACCGTTCCCGACCCCGGAGAAGCATGCATGAATATCGAACGACCCATCCAGGAGCACACGAGCATGACCAACGCAAAGGAACGGGCGTTCAGCGACATCGTGCCGATTGTCGAGCCCGCCCCCAAGCCGCGCGCGGTCGGCCTCACCGAGATCCGCTCGCCAGCCTATTCGCTTCATCAGTTGACCGGCATCGTCGAATCGCTGGGCGACTTCATCGACAGCGTGAAATGGACTTGCGGCACGCAAAGGCTGGTAAGCCGGGACAAGGTGAAGGAAATCAACGATTACCTTCATGCCAACGGTATCGAAGTTTCGACCGGCGGGCTGATCGAGACCGTTCTGCCGCTGGGAGAAGCGGCCGTTCACGGTTATCTCGAACAGTCGAAGGAACTGGGGTTCGATATCGTTGAGCTGTCCTCGGCGATGATCGCGGTTTCGCTGGAGGACAAGGCGAATCTGGTGAGGGCCGTCAACGCGCTGGGACTGAAGGCCAAGCCGGAAGTGACCGGATGGACGCCGGGCGATCGCGGGAAGGTCAGCGCGGAAAAGATGATCCGTGAGGCCGAAGCCATGCTGGAAGCGGGCGCCTGGACGATCATGATCGAAGAGGACGGCTTGTTCAGCAGCGGCAATTCGGCCAACGAAGAGAGTGACTGGGACCGCGATGCCGTCTGGCGTCTCGCTTCGCGCCTGCCTGAAGACAGGCTCTATTGGGAGGCCAGTTCGGTCAGCATTGTCCGCTGGCTGCTCAACAGTTTCGGCCCGCAAGTGAATATTTTCAGCGGGGCGGAGGAACTCGGCTATATCGCCGCGTTCCGCGCGGGGACATTCGCGATGCACATCGCGGCGTTCCGCGAATAACCTGAATGGATTGAGCACCATCTACCGCCTGGTTGCAAAGCGGCGACGTGCGGCGCCGGTCCGCTGCGGGTATCTCACGCGGTCTGGCGCCTGTCTCCCGGGATCAACAGGTCGAGAGCTCGATAAACCGAGGTGAGGGTGCGGTCCGGATCGCAACGGGAAAGACACCCATCTGGCAGACCGACGGAACCTGATCCTTTGAATATCTGCCCATCTTGTGGGATGCTGCCTGAACCACAGGGAAAAGGGCGATATGCGGCCTCAGCCATTCACGATCGATATTCCGGTCTCCGCCATCGAGAACCTCAAATCGCGTATCCGGGCGACTGCCTGGCCGGATGATCTCGACAACGGGGACTGGAACTATGGTTTTCCCCGCGGCTATCTGAAGTCGCTCGCCGAAAGCTGGGCCGAGGATTACGACTGGTACGATGCCCAGGCCCGGATGAACGCCTATCCTCACTTCAAGGTGACGGTGGACGACGTTCCGATCCATTTCATGCGGGTCGCCGGGAAAGGCCCCGATCCTGTCCCGCTGATCCTGTCGCATGGCTGGCCTTGGACGTTCTGGGACATGCAGCGCGTGATCGGGCCGCTGACGGACCCTGCGGCCTTCGGCGGCGATCCGGCGGATGCTTTCGAACTCATCGTTCCGTCACTGCCGGGCTTCGCCTTTTCCACGCCGCTGCGACGGGCGGGGATGAACTTCTGGAAGACGGCCGATCTCTGGCAGAAACTGATGACGCAGGTGCTCGGCTTCGATCGCTATGCCGCCGCCGGTGGCGACTGGGGCCAGTTCATCACCCAGCAACTGGGGCACAAATACGCCGAAAGCCTCCTTGGCATCATGCTGACCGGGACGGCGCCGTTGGCATTGTTCAATGCTCCCCGCTTCTGGGATATTTCGTCGGGTTTTCTTCCCGCCGATCTTCCCGAAGAAGCACAGCGCCCGCTGCTCGATCACTTCCGCAAACGGGTTCCGCATGTCGCCGTCCAGACAATCGAGCCGCAGACGCTCGCTTATGCCATGCACGATTCGCCGGTCGGGCTGCTGGCCTGGCTCGTACAGCCGAGGCGGGATTGGGGCGAGTGCGGCGGCGACCCGGAAACGGCTTTCCCGCGCGAGCATTTGCTGACGACGGCGACGATCTACTGGCTGACCGGTTCCTACGTGAATTCGGCGCGGTTCTATGCCGATGCGGTGCGATCGCCCTGGGCGCCTTCGCACAGCCGCGAACCTCTGGTCGAAGCGCCGACCGCGATCACCTTCCTGGGCGGCGAGTTCCTGCCGGGAATGACTACCGCGAACCGGCTCGACGCCTTCCACCGTTCGCCCTGGTCCATTCAATACAACCTGCATTTCACCGGTGTGCACGAGAAAGGCGGGCACTTCAGCTTCTACGAGGCGCCCGATGCCTGCGTTCACGATTTGCGGGCGCACTTCCGTCCGCTTCGCGCCTGACGCCTCGACATCTGACTCCGGCGTGCCTGTCCCTGGCGCCGATGCATTCCTTGCCCGTGCATCCGGTAGAGGTTAGGCTGCCGCAAAGGCCCGAGGAAACGATCCGTTTTGACGGCGCGGGAAAGGCGTCGTCCAGCGAGAGGAGACATCATGCCCCATTCCTCCCTGTCCCGGCGCGAGGTCATGAGCGCCGCCGCCATCGGCTCCGTGGGTCTTGCGCTCGCGCCGATCATCCCGGCCTTCGCGAAGAAGGCCGCCGCGAAGAGTGGTGCGGCGCCGGCTCCCATTACCAAACCCGTCCCCTCCACGGGCGAGATGCTGCCGGTCATCGGCCTTGGCACCAATCAATACGGCGTGGATACGGCGGAAGCCATGGCGCCGCTCCAGCAGGTTCTGGAAACCATGGTCGAACTGGGCGGGTCGGTCGTGGATACGGCCCGCGCCTATGGCCGGTCGGAAGAAGTGATCGGCGACCTGGTGCGGCGCATGGGAAACCGGGATCGCCTGTTCATTTCGACCAAGACGCCCATGCGCGGCGATCTCGATTCTCCCGAAAGCGAGATTCAGGCATCGTTCGACCGCCT
The DNA here is from genome assembly GCA_964621355.1 of uncultured Novosphingobium sp. Classification (GTDB taxonomy): domain Bacteria; phylum Pseudomonadota; class Alphaproteobacteria; order Sphingomonadales; family Sphingomonadaceae; genus Novosphingobium. The sequence goes on from CAZUOV010000048.1 coordinate 11,072, forward strand.
GAAAGTGGACCGCATCGACCTCATGCTCATCCATAATCTCTTCGGGCTGGATCAGTTCATGCCCGTGCTGCTCAAGGAGAAGGAAAAGGGCCGCATCCGCTATGTCGGCATGAGCACCTCGACGGATGAGCAATACGCCGCGCAGATGGACGGCATGCGGCGCTATCCGCTCGATTTCATCCAGGTGGATTACTCTATCGCCAACCGCAACGCGGCGGACGCCATTCTCCCCCTGGCGCGGGAGCGCAAGATGGCGGTGCTGGTGAATGTTCCGTTCGGGGGGCGAAGAGGGGCGGCGGCCGTGTTCGGCCGTGTCGCGAACCGTCCGCTGCCGGACTTCGCCGCCGATATCGACGCCACAAGTTGGGCGCAGTTTTTCCTGAAATACGTGGTGTCTCACCCGGCGGTCACTGCCGCCATTCCGGGCACTACCAAAGTGGCGAACCTGATCGACAATCAGGGCGCGGGGAGGGGACGGCTCCCGGATGCGGCCATGCGTCAGGAGATGGAGCGGTATTGGGACGCGCTGTGAAGGCGGATATGTGACTTGAGTTCGCCCGAGGCGCATTCCGTGCCGCGTCGCGGTCTGGCTGGCCTGATCGTCGCCAGACCGTTCGAGGTGCCCGCCGTTCTTGGCGGATTCCTGCTCTTCTTTCTGTTGTTCACCAGCTATTTCATGCTGCGCCCGGTGCGCGAAACGTTCGGCATCGCGGGGGGCGTGGATAATCTGCAATGGCTGTTCACCGGCACGTTCGTCGCCACTCTCGCGATTATCCCGCTTTACGGCTGGGCGGCCTCGCGCGTGCCGCGCCGCCAGCTTCTGCCCATTCTCTACACGCTGTCCGCCGCCGTGATGGGAGGCTTCGCGACGAGCCTTGCCGTCGATCCCGGCAATGTCTGGATCGCGCGTGCATTCTATATCTGGCTGTCGGTGTTCAACCTGTTCGTGATCTCGCTCGCCTGGAGCCTGATGGCCGACCTGTTCGAGCGCGATCAGGGCCACCGCCTGTTCGGACAGATCGCGGCGGGAGCCAGCCTTGGCGGTCTTGCCGGGCCGCTTGTTTCCGGTTTCCTTGTGGCGCCGCTGGGCGAAGCGGGCTTGCTGTTCCTGTCCACCGGCCTTCTGCTCCTGACGTTGCTGTGCGTGCGCTATCTGATCGGCTGGCGTGACCGGGCCGGGCCAAAGGTGGAGGAAGCGGGGCAAGCGTCCACGCCGGACCGGATCGGAGGTTCGATCTGGGCGGGCCTCACCCTGATCCTGCGTTCGCCCTATCTTCTGGCCATCGCAGGTTTCGTGCTGCTGCTGACGACGGCCAGCACGTTCCTCTATTTCGAGCAGGCCCGGATCGTGGAGGCCACGTTCCCGGACCGCACGCGCCAGACACAGGTTTTCGCCGCTATCGACGCGGCGGTGCAGTCGGTCACCATTCTCATCCAGATATTCTTCACCGGCAGGCTGGCAAAGCGGCTCGGCGTTACTGTCCTGCTGGTCGCGGTGCCACTGACGATGATGTTCGGTTTCGGTCTGCTGGCGCTCGCGGCCACGTTCCCGGTGCTGGCGTTCGTGATGATGGTGCGGCGTATCGGGGAATATGCGCTGGTGCGCCCGGGGCGGGAGATGCTGTTCACCGCCGTCGATACCGAGACGAAATACAAGGCGAAGAACGCGATCGACACCGTCGTCTATCGTGGCGGAGACGCTGTGGCGGGATGGGTCTATGCCGGCATTTCCGCCATTGCTTCCACCGGCGCGGTTGCCGTTGCGGGGGCTCTGTTGGCGGGAATATGGGGTATGGTCGGGCTCGCGATCGGCCGTCGGCATGACGTGGAAGCCGGACGCTGATCCTGGCGGCCTGAACTGGCGGGGGGAAGGCATTCCCCTTTTATCGGATGTTCTGACTTGACATCAATTTACATCATTCGGGTGAAACGAAATTGACACAATTTGCCCGAATGATATATGGATAATCTTAATTAACTACTAGGCATAAATGAAGTTACTATAAGATATATGATTTGATGTGAAAAATACCGATTATTGAATACGTATTTTATTCTTTCATTGCGGTATGTCAAAAATGTTTCGGATTAATTTGCGGGATGCGTCAGTTGCGATTGGGGTTGCTGGAAGATGATCCTGTAACGCGATCGGAGATTGCGTCGATCGTGATGGATGGCGGACATGTCTGCCATGCCTACGAAGGTGCCCGGGCTCTCAAGTCCGCGCTTCGGGAGGAATCGTTCGATTTGCTGCTGCTTGACTGGAATCTCCCCGAGTCCAGCGGATTGGAATTGCTCGACTGGGCAAGGCAGAACCTGAATCCTTGTCCGCCCGTCATTATCGTGACCAATCGCACGGATTCCGATGACATCGTTACCGCGTTGCACGCCGGAGCGGACGACTACATCGTCAAACCGTATGATCGGAACGTGCTGCTGGCCCGGATCGAGGCGCTGTTGCGGCGTTCGTATCCAGGCCCCGCCGTCGAAGACCGCGAAACCATAAGTGGCGTCACGTTCGATCATATCCATCGCATCGTGACGCGAAACGGCAGGAAAGTTCCGCTCGCGGCCAAGCAATTCGGCGTGGCGCTCACCTTCTTTCGCAACATCGGACGCCCGCTAAGCCGTGCCTACCTGCTGGAAGCGGTATGGGGGCGCAATCCCGATCTGCCATCGCGAACGCTGGACGTTCACGTCTCGAAGGTCCGCACGCTTCTCGACTTGCGGCCGGAGGCGGGATTCCGCTTATTGCCGGTGCATGGATTCGGGTATCGTCTGGAGGCGATGGCTTTTTCCACTTCCGAAGAGGCACAATGATCCGGCGATATCTGGCCGCTTTGCTGGCGATATTCGCTGCCGGCGGCATCGGGACGGCTTTCGCCCAGCCCCCGGATGCCAAACGATCGGGCGGCGGGGAAATCGAATATCGCGTCCGTCCTGGCGATACGCTCTATGGCCTTGCCGCGCGCGGCTTCCTGCGCGTGCGGGATTACCGCGTCGTTCAGGCCCGCAACCGGATATCCGATCCGCGCAAGTTGCATGCAGGGACCGTGATGCGGATACCCTTGCGGCTTCTCCGTATCCAGCCGGTATCCGCGCGGATCGCGGCCTATCGCGGGAAAGTTACGGTGGATGGCGGGGACGCGCGCATCGGCATGTCCGTTGCCGCGGGTACTGACATCGTCACTCAGTCCAACGCTTTCGCGACTGTCGAACTGGCCGACGGTTCGCGGCTTACTGTGCCGTCCGGGTCGTCGCTTCATATCGCCGAACTGCATCGCGTCATTCTCGACGGACGGGTCGTCAGGCGATTCCGCCTTTCCAATGGCCGTGTGGAAATTGAAGCGGCGCCCTTGCAAAAGGCGGGTGACCGGTTCGAGGTGTTGACCCCCATTTCGGTCGCCGCCGTGCGAGGGACGCGTTTCCGGGCCAGTTATTCAGGGCTCGCTGATCCAGGGCTGGCTGGGACGGCCGCGACGGGTGTCATCGAGGGCCGCGTTTCGGTGAGCGGCGCTGGCGGCGAGCGGTTGCTGGATTCAGGCAAGGGCGTCGCGGTCGGATCGCGGGGAATGGGAGCGATCGCCTCCTTGCTGCGCGCGCCGGCGCTGCAAGAACCCGATCGTTTGCAAGACGGCAAAATCGTGGACTTCGCGGTCGAGCCGATGCCTGACGCCGGAGCCTACCTTGCCCAGTTGGCCGCGGACGCCGGTTTTGTCGATATTTTCGCAGAACAGCGAGAGGAAGCACCGCACATGCGGTTCGCCGACGTTCCGGACGGCAGCTTTTTCGTGCGGCTGACCGCTTTTTCCGCATCCGGCATGGAGGGGATGCCGTCCGTCTACACGTTCGAGCGCAAGCGCAACGACGTCGCCGCGTCAGTCGAAGGCATCGCGGCGTGTCCGGCACGCCGTTGCCTTCGGTTTCGCTGGCAGGCCGGGGGGGAGGGGGAAGCCCGCTTCCGTTTCCAGATCGCGCCCGGCCGGGATGCCATCCCGATCATCGACAGGGACGGGATGACCGCGCGGGAAATCGTCATCACGGACCTCGCGCCCGGAACCTATTACTGGCGCGTGGAAAGCGCCCGCGTGGATGGCGGGCGGCGCATCGCGCGATGGACGGAATACCAGGAGTTGCAGGTCACGCCTCTCAAACGCTAGACAGTGCCAGTGACGGCAAGTGGGCATCATCTCCTGCGTGACTGGTGTCTTGCCCTGGGTCTCGCCACATTCGCGGTCATGGCGGCCGTTGGCGCCGATCTGTTCTGGCGGCTCGATAACGGCGTTTACGATGAACTGAGCGCACTGCATCAGGAGCCGGTGCGGGACGATATCGTCATCGTCGCCATTGATGACGAGAGCCTTCGGCGGCTCGGCGCTTTCCCATGGCCTCGCGAGTTGCACGCACGCCTTATGGAACAGTTGCGGGAAGCCGCCCCGAAGGCCGTGCTTTATGACATCCTGTTCGTCGATCCCCGGGACGGCGACGCGCGGTTGGCGCAAGCGGCACAAGGGCTTCGGCCCGTCATTCCCGATTACGTGGAAGTGCCTGGCCGCGACGGCTCGGATGCGACGGTAGTGGAGCCGCTCGCCTCGCTGCGCGCGGCGGGAGCGCTTGTCGGCCATGCCAGCCTGTCACCTGACCGGGACGGTATCGCCCGGCGCGCCTGGTTGCTGGAAGGCGTGGACGGGCGGTTGCGGCGGCATGTGGCGTGGATCGCCGTCTGTCGCGCGGCTGGAAGCGATTGCGGCGAGGCCCTGGCGGCAAAAGAAACGGGCTTTGTCCGCAAGGAGCCTTTCCTGATCCCGTTCCCGCGCGCCGGCCAGACGTTTCGCCGCGTACCGTTTGCCGCCGCGGTTGATGGCGAGGTGCCCGCGTCGTTTTTCCACGACCGTATCGTCCTTGTCGGCGCGACCGCCGCCGGGCTGGGCGATACCTATGCCACTCCTCTCGCGCCGCGCACGGCGCTGCTTTCCGGTGTCGAGATCAATGCGGGGATCGTGCAGGCCCTGCTCGACGGTCGAGCGATCGTGCCCGCGCCGGAGTGGTCGCGCTATCTGTTCGCGCTGATGCCTTTGTGGCTGATGATCGCCGGTTTCCTACTCGACCGGCCGCTTCGCATTTTCGCAATCGTCGTCGCGCTGGGCCTTGCCGTGGCGGCGGTGAGCACGACGCTCTGGCTGGGGGGTATCTGGCTGTCGCCGGTCGCGGCGCTCGCGGGCCTAGGCGTGACATATCCGCTCTGGGCCGTGCGCCGGTTGCAGGTCGATGCGACCTTCATGCGCGAGGAACTGGAGCGGTTTCAGCGGGACGCGGCGGATTCGTCCGTTCCGGCGCATCGCGGCGTGGAACTCGCCGGTGCCGGTATCGAGCGTTTGCGCGGCGCCATCGCCCGTTCGCGCAATCTCCAGCGTTTCCTTGCCGATACGCTCGATGGATTGCCCGATGCATCGCTGGTGGTCGACCCGGACGGTATCATCCGCATGGCGAACGCGCGCGCGCAGACGCTTCTCGGCGATATGGAAGGAGAGGGTTTTTCGGCGGCGCTGGCCCGGCTCTCGGCAGAGTCCCCACCTTCCGGGCGTATTGTGCCGGGCGACGCTTCGCTGCCGCGCGAACTGGTAGACCCTTCAGGGCGCATCTTCGATCTGCGCTGGTCGCGGATTCGCAGGCGCGACGGTCAGGCCGTGGCCTGGGTGCTGCGACTTGCCGACGTTTCGGACTTGCGCCTTGCCATGCGGCAGCGCGAGGAGGCGCTGCAACTTCTCACGCACGACATGCGCTCTCCGCAAGTGTCGATCCTGACACTGCTCGGCGGGATCAAGGAGAGCCTCGATTCCGATGCGGCGGCGCGGATCGGGGCCTATGCCCGGCGAACGCTAGCGCTGGCCGATGGTTTCGTCCAGCTTGCCCGCGCCGAGGCAGGCGAACCGGCGAGGCACCTTCTGAACTTTTCCGATGTGGTGCTGGATGCCGTGGACGACCTGTGGCCGCAATCGCAAGCGCGGTGGATCGCGGTCGGAACCGAAGGCTGCGACGAGGAGTTTTCCGTCATCGGAGACCGGATGCTCCTGACCCGCGCCGTCGTCAATCTGGTCGGCAACGCCATCAAATACAGCCCGTCCGGTTCGTCTGTGCGCTGCAAGGTCCACATGGCGGCGGACAATGTCGTGCTGGAGGTATGCGATGACGGTCCCGGTATTGGCCCGGACGAAATGGCGGGACTTTTCGAGCCGTTCCGGCGGGGGGCCGATCACGGGTGTGAAGGGGTCGGGCTGGGGCTGGCTTTCGTGCGCTCGGTCGCCAGGCGGCATCGCGGCACGATTGCATGCGCAAGCCGATTGGGCGAAGGGGCTTGCTTCAAACTCACAATCCCGCGCGCCGATGAGGGAACGAACTGATTATTGCAACGGTTCCAGCGCCGCGGCGGCAAGGCGGGGTGCTGCTTTGCCGGGAGCACCCTTGAAACGGGGCAGGCTGGCGGTGGCCGCATAGGCCGGCATGAGCGTGCTGGTATCGACGATACGGACGGACAGAGTCAGAATCTGGCGTTTCGATGATTGCTGCTTGGTTTGCGGCGTTTCCACCCAGTCGCGGCCCTCATCGGGAACGGGCACGAAAGCACCCACTTGCCGGGGGCGCAGCGTCATGCGCGTTTCCACGAGAAATCGGGGTTTTGCCGAAGGCCCAAAGCACACAGCGAAATTGGCGGAGAACGGCGATAGATGAAAATGGAGATAGTCGACTCCGCCACTACCCCTTGCTTGCCTCGCAGAAGAAGGATAGAGGCGCGTCCGGCCATTGCCATGGCCCCATCGTCTAGCGGTCAGGACGCGGCCCTCTCACGGCTGAAACGCGGGTTCGATTCCCGCTGGGGTCACCATTGAGCACTGCAACGGGCGCTTTGGCGAAGAGAACCTTCTCGACTAGTTCGCGCTTGGCTTCCTCAATCGAATTGAAGACAAAACCGATGATCGCAGGATCGAAATGGCTGTCCTGGAAATTGTGCACATCCAGGATGAAACCCGCGAGGCTGGCATAGAGGCGGTTGTTGAGGAAACGCCCCTTCACGCCGACTTCATAGCTCGTAGCCGTTTCGCGCAGGATGAGGAACGAATCCGGAATACCGCCAAACAGTGCCGCCTGGTTGTTATAGGCAGCACCCTTGTTGCCCCGGCCGAAAGAGGCATAGAGCATAGCCGTGGGCGTAACCTGATAGTTGAGCGTCGCCGAAAAATCGAAGGTGCGGTCGGTATTCCGATCGGTAACCGTTGCAAGACCGGCACTGTCCAATGCGTGAATCGTGCTCGCGAGCGCATTGGCCGGGTAGCCGGTAATCGCCGTCAGCGTGTAATCACTGTCGAACTTGTAGGTCACGACCGCAGCCGCCGCTGACGGTATTGCTCTTCGACGGCCCAGACACTGTTGCCAAGCCGGGCAGCAACCTCGGCATAGCCGAGCATCCCGCCTGCGCGTTCGGCCATTTCCTTCCGAAACTGGACACCTTTGGAACCTGCCTCTCTCTGTGTTTGGGCAGCCGGCATTATTTTCTCCTTCGCAGCGCGATCGTATCGCCAAGCGATGGTGGCCGAATGAGCGTTTCCATCATTTTGCCATAGCATGGCAGCCATGCTACATAAGGGTCGCGTCGTGACCTTCCTGCCTTGGCCTTAGGCGGAGGTAGTTACGATGGTCATTCCCTACACACAGGTCGATTTCTCGCCGCCCTTGCTCTTCCGAGAATGGACGAGGGAGGGGGGCGATAGCGCGATGCATGCGGGGTTCCGCCTTTAGCTGTGCGCCGACAGAGCTACGCCGATCCCCGCGTTTCCAACCACCCTGATGCAGACGGGAGAGATCTCCGCCTGTGCGCTGCTATGCGGCCTCGCGGCGCGCGCTCGCGCGCCGTTTCTTCATCAGACAAGGATAATGATCATGGCGCGTCGCGGACGTCCGCCCGGCTCGGGCGTTGAAATATTGAAAACCTGCCTTCGGATTCGCTTCGTCCATCAGGGCGAGGTGCAGCGGCAGACATTGTGGTGGAAGCCGACCGCAGCCAATATCCGGGCAGCCGAACGGTTGGTGGCCAGGATTCGGCACGATGTCGATTTCGACATCTTCAGTTACGAGCGCTATTTCCCCGGATCGATCGAGGCGTCACAGCGGCGCTTTCCGGTCTATGCGCGGGCTTGGCTCGACGGGCTGATCGCCGAGAAGGGGACCAGAAGCGATTATAAGGCGATGATCGAAGATCTATGGATACCGGCCTTTGGCGACCGGCCGATCAATGAAATCAAGCCGTCGGAGATCCGCCGGATCATCGCCGGACGCTCGATGCAGGTCTCGGCGAAGACGGTGAACAACAACCTGATCCCGCTGCGCGGTATCTTCCAGGCGGCGGTAGACGACGGGTTGCTCGAACATTCACCGCTGCGTAATATCCGCAATCGCAAGCACCAGGCGCCGTTGCCCGATCCGTTCGCGCCGGATGAGATGGAAAAGATTCTCGACCATCTGCGGGAGCATGCTCCGGAGCAGGTGTGGAACTGGTATATGTTCGCCTTCGGCACGGGCGTGCGTCCGAGCGAACAGATCGCGCTCCAATGGGATGATATCGACTGGAACCACCGGACGATCCGGGTTCGGCGTGCCCGTGTCCGCGGTGAGGTGAAGGGCACCAAGACTGCCGTCGAACGCGACGTCGACCTCAGCGACGGCATGATCGCGGTGCTGGAGAGGCAGAAGCGGTTCAGCGAAGCGAACGGCCCCGACACGCCGATCTTTCTCAACCCGGTCAGCGGACGGCCCTGGCCGGACGTGCAGGATCAGCGCAAGCTCTATTTCCACCCGGCGCAGGAGGCCTTGGGCATTCGCAGGCGTGATGCAAAGCAGACCCGGCATACATTCGCAACGGTCGCGCTGATGGGCGGGGTCAATCCCGCCTATATCTCGCGGCAGCTGGGACATGTCGATCCCAGGACGGTGTTCCGTTGCTATGCCAGATGGATCGACGGGGCGGATCACCGCCGCGAGGCGGTCAAGCTCAACCGGCTGTTCAGCGGGACGGGGCTGAGCGTCTGATCGAGAGGAATTTTTCCATGGAAGGCGTCGTGGATTTAATTTTCCACGGAAAAGCGCGGTTTTCGGCGCCTTTCACGGGACATTTTCCCACGGAGGAAAAGTAATTCAATTAAATCAAGCACTTAAGTGGTGACCCCTACGGGAATCGAACCCGTGTTTCAGCCGTGAAAGGGCCGCGTCC
>CAZUOV010000049.1:0-20023 GCA_964621355.1 uncultured Novosphingobium sp.
TGTGGATGCACAACAACTTCCTCGTCGAGCGTTCCGGCAAGATGAGCAAGTCGTCGGGCGAGTTCCTGCGCCTGCAACTGCTGATCGACAAGGGCTTTCACCCGCTGGCCTACCGCATGATGTGCCTTCAGGCGCACTATCGCAGCGAACTGGAGTTCAGTTGGGAAGGGCTGGCCGCCGCGCTGACCCGGCTCAAACGGCTGGTGCTGGCGGCGCAGGGGCTGCGCGATGTGGAGCCGGGAGCAGTCGCGCATCCGAAATTGCAGCCATTGGCTGACAAGTTCGATGCTGCGATCAGCGACGATCTCAACACACCCGTCGCGCTGACCGCGTTCGAGGAAGCGCTGGCGATGAAGAAAGTCGATCCGGCGGCCAAGCGCGCCTTGCTGGACCGCATGGACAGCGTGCTGGGGCTGGGCCTGTTCGGCCTGTCGCGCGCCGACCTGCGGATCAGGCCGAAAGATGCGACCATCAACGAAGCGGAGATCGACGCAGTGCTGCTCCGCCGCAAGCAGGCGCGGGCGGATAAGGACTTTGCGACGTCTGACGCCTTGCGGGAAGAACTGGCGGGCAAGGGCGTCGAAGCCATGGACGGCGATCCGCTCGGCTGGGAATGGAAGCTGGGCTGAGACTGCCACGGATTCCCCTCCCCTTCAGGGGAGGGGGTCAGGGGGTGGGGAGTCGCGTGCATGAGCATCCCCCCACCCAACCCTCCCCCCTGAAGGGGTGAGGGCTTTTGCCTTTGCCCTGCTTCGCTTCCCCTCAGCAGGCGTCTTCCACCAGCAGGAACTGCGCCTCCACCGTGATGCACGGTTGCGGTTGCATGGTCTGCTCGACGGCCCCGATACAGGCTTCGGCGATCTTGTGGCGTGACAGCGCGAAATCGTGTTCGGGCAGCGCCTCCATAAACGCTTCGGCGGCGGCCAGCCCGGCATCGCCCCTGAATTCAAGCGCGACGACATGGCGGCTTCCCGAGAAAGTGGCGCTGGACCACGGTTTTTCGGAGTGCCGGAGCAATTCGGCGCCGGGCCCCGCGAGGCCGAGCACGCCCGACAGAAGCTGAAGCCAGGGGCGGCGAGCGGGGCGGAGCGCGCGCGGCGCGGCCTGGGCAGTGGCGAGCATGGCACGGTCTGCATGGACATTAATTTGCAAGGCTGTTCTCCCTGTAGGCGTTCATGAATTGCTCGACGCGGGCCTGCGTGTGCGGGCGGGGGACGCGGCCGTTGCGCAGGTCGCCGACAAAGCGCGGGTCGTGCGCTGCCAGCCTGCCGAACCGGGTCCACGGCATTCCGGTTTCGCGCAGGAATCGTTCGATGTGGCGAATCAGCATGCAGTCCCTCCGTGGCAAATCAATGTTCCATATTTGTTCCTTTTGAAATCCTACTTGTCTAGGAAAAATACATCGGTTATATCCTTAACCATGACAATGGCCGATCCCCGGGCGCGGCTGCTGGCGCTGGCTGGCGAGCGCAATGTCAGTCTGGCGCAGCTTTCCGGGCTGATCGGGCGCAATGCCACGTATCTTCAGCAGTTTGTCCGCAAGGGCAGTCCGCGCAAGCTGGGAGAGACGGACCGGGCGGTGCTGGCGCGGTTCCTGGGCGTGGATGAACGGGAACTGGGTGCGCCGGAGGAAAAATCCTCCACTTTGCCGGGGAGTGTGGGAGGCGGCGATTGGGCGGATGTTCCCCGGCTCGCGCTGGGGGCTTCGGCGGGGCCGGGCGCGGTGCCGCAGGAAGAGCGGGCGTTCGGGGCCTTGCGTTTCGCGCGCCGATGGCTGCGCGAGCAGGGGCTGGACGCGCGCCACCTGGCGGCCATCGCCGTCGACGGGGATTCGATGGATCCGACCTTGCGGGACGGGGATGAAATCCTTGTCGACCGCGCCCCGCGCCCCTTGCGCGACGGCATCCATGTCGTGCGGCTGGACGATGCGCTGCTTGTCAAGCGGCTGGAACAGCGGCCGGGCGGCATGATCTCGCTCATCAGTGACAATCGCGCCTATCGTCCGATCGAAGTGGCCTTGCCGGATATCGACGTGATCGGACGCGTCGTCTGGAAGGGCGGGCGGATTTGATGGGACAAGGCTGACTGGCTTGCATTGGCGGCCCGTCCCCTTCATCTCCGGCTGCATGACTGAAGCAACCGATACTCCGCCGCTGCGCCTCGGCATCGTTCCCGTCACGGCGTTCGAGCAGAACTGCTCGCTCATCTGGTGCACGAAAACGATGAAGGGCGCGTTCGTCGATCCCGGCGGCGATCTCGACAAGCTGAAAACGGCGCTCGAAAAGACGGGCGTGACGCTGGAAAAGGTGCTCGTCACTCACGGCCATATGGATCATTGCGGCATGGCGGGCGTGCTGGCGCAGCAGGTGGGTGTGCCCATCGAAGGTCCGCACGAAGGTGACCGCTTCTGGATCGAATCGCTGGGGGAATCGGGCGCGCGCTTCGGTCTGGAAGGGCACCCGTTCGAGCCGGACCGCTGGCTAACGGACGGCGACACGGTAACGGTTGGCGACCTGGAACTGGACGTGATCCACTGCCCCGGCCACACCCCGGGCCATGTCGTATTCGTCCATGCGCCGAGCCGGATCGCGATCGTCGGCGATGTGCTGTTCGCCGGGTCGATCGGCCGCACCGACTTTCCCCGGGGCAACCATCAGGATCTGATCGATTCGATCACGCACAAGCTCTGGCCGCTGGGCGACGATATCACGTTCGTGCCTGGCCATGGCCCGACCAGCACGTTCGGCCAGGAACGGCTCACCAATCCCTTCGTGGCGGACAAGGCTTTCGGATAACCGGCGGTGATGCCCTGCCAGTGCTTGCAACGCCCGCGAAATCCGTTATAGGCGCGCCTTCACCGAGCCGCCGGGAAACGCCCGCAGCGGCTCTTTCACGTCGATACTGGATTTGCAGGAACAGGTGCCGCGATGGCTGTCCCCAAGAGAAAAGTTAGCCCGTCACGCCGGGGTATGCGCCGCAGCCACGATGCGCTGAAGGCCGAAGCATTTCACGAGTGCTCGAATTGCGGCGAACTGAAGCGTCCGCATAACCTTTGCCCGTCCTGCGGCCACTACAACGGACGCGAGATCATCGCGGTCGGGCTCTAAGCCCGCGTTTCAGGGACACGTCCGATGAGCCTCCCGCGTATCGCCGTCGACGCGATGGGAGGCGATGAAGGCGTGCGCGTCATGGTCGAGGGCGCGGCGCTTGCCCGCCGTCGTCACGACCGTTTCAAGTTCCTGCTGGTCGGTGACGAGACGCGGATCAAGGCCGCGCTCGAAAACCATCCCAATTTGCGCGGCGCGTCGGAAATCCTCCATTCCGATGAAATCATCAGCGGCGAGGACAAGCCCAGCCAGGCGCTTCGCCGCGCGCGCAACACTTCCATGGGCAAGGCGATTCACGCAGTGAAGGCGGGTGACGCCGGAGCCGCCGTCAGCGCGGGCAACACCGGCGCGCTCATGGCCATCGCCAAGCTTTCCCTGCGCACCTTGCCGGGAATAGACCGGCCCGCGCTTGCCGCGCTGCTTCCCACACTGGGCGACAATGACGTGGTGATGCTCGATCTGGGCGCGAACACCGAATGCGATGCCCGCAACCTCGTCCAGTTCGCGATCATGGGCGCGGCCTATTCGCGTGTCGTGACGGGGCGCGAGGCGCCTCGCCTGCGGTTGCTGAACATCGGCACCGAGGAAATGAAGGGGACGGGGGAGTTGCGCACGGCGGCGGGCCAGCTCAAGGATTCGGCGGACGATCTGGCCATCGCGTTCGACGGCTTCATCGAGGCCGACAAGTTGTGCCGGGGCGATACCGATGTCGTGGTGACGGACGGCTTTTCGGGCAACATCGCGCTCAAGGCCGTGGAAGGCACGGCGCGCTTCGTGACGGATCTCCTGCGCCGCAGCTTCACCAGTTCGCTGCGTTCCAAGTTCGGCTTCCTGATCTCGCGCCCGGCGACGGAACTGCTCAAGCATCATCTCGATCCCAATAACCACAACGGCGCCGTGTTCCTCGGCCTCAACGGCATTGTCGTGAAAAGCCACGGCAGCGCGAACGCCGCTGGTGTCGCCAATGCCGTTGCCGTGACGGCGCGTCTTCTGGAGGAAAATGTGACGGAGCGGATTTCCGCCGACCTTGCCCGCGTCGGCGCCGATGGGCTTAACGGCAGGCGCGCGGCGATAGGCGAGGGCGCCTGATGCGCCGTTCCGTTCTCATCGGCACGGGGTCCGCCCTGCCGCGCCGGGCCGTCGGCAACGATGAAATGGCGCGCATGGTCGACACCAGCGACGAATGGATCGTCGAGCGCACCGGTATCCGCAACCGCTACATCGCCGCTGACGACGAAACCACCGGAACGCTGGCGATCGACGCCGCGCGCCGGGCCGTGGAAGCGGCGGGCATAGAGCCGGCGGCGATAGACCTGATCGTGCTGGCGACGGCGACGCCGGACCAGACGTTCCCCGCCACCGCCACCAAAGTCCAGCAGGCGCTGGGCTGCCGGGGCGGCATCGCGTTCGACGTGGCGGCTGTCTGCTCGGGCTTTCTCTACGCGCTGGGCGTCGCGGACTCCATGCTCCGCACCGGCATGGCTAACCGGGCGCTGGTGATCGGTTCGGAGACATTCAGCCGCATTCTTGACTGGGAGGACCGCACCACGTGCGTGCTGTTCGGTGACGGAGCGGGTGCCGTGGTGCTGGAAGCCCGCGACCTCCCCGACGATGAGCCGCGCGGCATCCTTGCCACCCGGCTTCATGCCGATGGCGAGCACAACCAGTTGCTCTATGTCGATGGCGGGGTTTCCACCACGGGCACGGTCGGCCAGGTGCGGATGAAGGGGCGCGAGGTTTTCCGGCACGCCGTCACCAATCTGGCGGACGTCCTGCGCGAAGTGCTCGATGATGCGAAGCTGGGAGTGGCGGATATCGACTGGGTCGTGCCGCATCAGGCCAATGCCCGCATTCTCGACGCCACGGCGCGCAAGCTCGACCTGCCGCCGGAGAAAGTGATCGTCACGGTGGACCGGCATGCCAATACCTCGGCAGCCTCCGTTCCGCTGGCTCTCGACGTTGCCGTGCGGGACGGGCGGATCAAGCCGGGTGACCTCGTCATGCTGGAAGCGATGGGCGGCGGATTCACCTGGGGGGCGAGCCTCCTGCGCGTGTGAACGGGCGAAATTCGTCCGGTTTCCAGACAGTTTGGCCTACGGCGTTGCTTTCACCCGGGTTTTCCCTATAGTTGCGATCCGTGGGGTCACACCACAAACGATCAGGGGGCAACATGCGCTCGATGGAAACTCTCACGCGTGCCGCCATTGCCGAAGCGATGAACCGCAAGCTCGGACTGTCGAGGGCCGAATCTCTGGGCATGGTCGAAGCCATCCTGCGCCATATGTGCGAAGCGCTCGCCAAGGGCGAAAACGTCAAGATTTCCGGCTTCGGAACATTCCTGCTGCGCGACAAGACCGAACGGATCGGCCGTAATCCCAAAACCGGGGTCGAGGTGCCGATCACGCCTCGCCGGGTGATGACGTTCCGTGCCAGCCAGCTTCTGAAAGAACGCATCGCGGGCTGATGGCGGGGCAGCCGACCTTTCCGGCATTTGCCGACGGCAAGGAGCCCGAGGCGCTGCGCACCATCGGGGAAGTGGCGGCGGCGCTCGATATTCGCCAGCATGTCCTGCGCTATTGGGAAGAACAGTTCCCCATGCTCCGCCCCATCAAGCGCAGCGGTGGACGCCGGTATTACCGGCCGGAGCATGTTGAGCTTGTCGCCGCGATTCACCGGCTGGTGCATGTCGAGGGCTATACGCTGCGCGGCGCCCGCCTGGCGCTGGAATCGGGCGAGAGCGGCCAGCGGATGGGCGAAGCGGCGCCGCAACACTCGCCGCAGCCGCAAACCGCCGCGGCGCCATCTGCCGATCATGAGGCGTTGGTTGCCCGTTTGCGTTCCATTCGCTCGACGCTGGCGGACGCGCTCGCCGGCACTTGATGCCGGGCTGCCGTCCCGCGCGCCGATCAGCCCTGCAGATCAGTCATCGACCGGTTGCGGCCCGAGTTCGGGATCGAGGTCGCGCGGCCGCATCAGGTGGACCAGCCGCGCCTTTCCTTCCTCCACGTCCGCCCAGCGGTCTATATCCAGTTCGATCACCGCAAGCGCGGCTGTCGGGAATTTGTCCTCCACGATCTGGCGCAGCGGGTTGTGCCCGTCGTCGGGCACCAGATCGAAGATCAGGTCTTCAAGACCGGGATTGTGGCCGACCATGAGGACGGAGGCCGGATCGCCCTCGATTTCGCGGATCAGGTCCAGCAACGTGGCGGAACTGGCAAGATATATCCGCCGGTCCCAGTTGACGGGAATCGTCACGCCGAGCGCGGCGCTGCCGATTTCTATGGTTTCGGCGACGCGGACGGCGGGCGAGGCGATCACGCGTTCCCATTGGTGGCCGTAGTCGCGCATATGCCAGCTCATCGCGGCCGCGCCCTTGCGGCCACGCTCGTTCAGCGGGCGATCGAAATCGCGGGCGCGGGCATCGTGCCAGTCGGACTTGGCGTGGCGGTAGAGGCCGAGACGTTTCATGATGGGGAAAGTTTCATATTTCAGGCAGGAGTCCGGCTTGTTGCGAGCGTTCCTGAAACACCGGCCGCCACGCGCTGTAAAGCCTCTTCGAGCGGTAGCCTGTGGACCGGCGCGCCGCGCGGAAAGGCATTGAGGAGCCGAGATGGGAATGCGGCCGACAGGACGACGAAATGGCCCCGGTCCTCGCGGCTGCGGATCAGGCGTCCGAACGCCTGGGCGAGCCGGGCGCGGATGATGCGGTCGTCATAGGCCGATCCGCCTCCCGCTGCTCGCCGGGCGCGGTGCAGGATCGAAGGTTTGGGCCAGGGCACCTGTTCCATGACGACGAGGCGCAACGAATGGCCCGGCACGTCCACGCCGTCGCGCAAGGCGTCCGTTCCCAGCAGCGAGGCGCGCGGATCGTCGCGGAAGATATCGACCAGCGTGCCGGTGTCGATGGGATCGACGTGTTGGGCGTAGAGCGGCAACCCGTCGCGCGCGAGCCGGTCGGCGATGCGGCCGTGCACGGCGCGCAGGCGGCGGATTGCGGTGAACAGGCCCAGCGCGCCGCCGCCCGACGCTTCGATCAGGCGGCCATAGGCGCCGGCCAGCGCGGCCAGATCGCCTTTCGGCACATCGGTCACGATCAGCACTTCGGCCTGTTCGTCATAGGCGAACGGGCTTTCGAAGGCGGCCAGCCGGGGCATGACGCCGATGTGTCCAGCCCCGCTGCGGGCCACGGCGGAGTCCCATGCCGGGGAGTCCGGTCCGGCATGGCCGTCCGTCAGGGTCGCGGACGTCAGCATGATGCCGTGCGCGGGTTCCAGCACCACGCGCGCGAACGGTTTCATCGGATCGAGCCAGTGGCGGTGCAGCCCGATGTCGTATTCCCGCGCGTCGGAACGGTCGACCGCCAGCCAGTCCACGAACTCGGGATCGGCGGGACCGCCCAGCCGGTCGAGCAGGGCTTCCCATGCGGCCAGCAGGTCTATTCGCCAGCCGAGCGAATGGCGCGCGCCTTCGATCCGTGCCCGTCCCTGCCCGTCGAGCCAGTCCGGTGGATCTTGCGTCAGGGCTTCGAGCCGGATGCCGATGCAGATCAACGGCTGGCGTAAGGCGGTAAGCGCGGCGCGCGCGGCTTGCGCGATTTCCACGAACGCGCCGTCCAGTTGGGCCGCTTCGGTTTCCAGCCCATAGCCGGCTTCCTGTCCCTGCCTGCCGTTGGCGCTTTCGTCGCGGGCATGGACCAGCGCGCGCACCGCGCCGAGCAGATCCTCCAGCGGACCGGATGGCGCGCCTTCGTGCAGGCGTTGCAGCCAGCCGTCGGCGGGCAGGGCCTCTGCTGCCTCGCGCGCGGCGGCGACGGCCTGCCCGGCGATTTCATCATAGCTGGCAACGTCCGCCAGGCGAGCGGAAAGCCCGCGCCGCCGCCCGCGCGATCCGCGCTCCGGCCCGATGACCCAGCGGCGCAGTTCGATCGCTTCCGTGCCGGTCAGCGCCGCCGCGAAGGTGGAATCGGCGGCCTCGAACACATGATGTCCTTCGTCGAACACGATACGTGAGGGGCGCTGCGCCGCATCCCGCCCGCGCGCGGCGTTCACCATGACCAGCGCGTGATTGGCGATCACCAGATCGGCCTGGGCCGACGCACGGGTCGCGCGTTCTATGAAGCATTTGCGGTAGTGCGGACACCCGGCATAGACGCATTCGCCGCGCCGGTCTGTCAGCGCCGCGATGCCGCGCTGGCGAAACAGCGTTCCGAGCCAGCCCGGCAGATCGCCGCCGATCATGTCGCCGTCCTGTGTGTAGGCCGCCCAGCGCGCGACAAGCTGGGCGAGGATCGCCGCGCGTCCGCCGAAGCCGCCTTGCAGCGCGTCCTCCAGATTGAGCAGGCAGAGGTAATTCTCCCGCCCCTTGCGCACGACGACTGGCTGCGACCCGTCCGGGCGCCGCATCGGCCACGCCCGGCGCGTCTCCCGCCGCAACTGGCGTTGCAGGGCTTTGGTGTAGGTGGAAACCCATGCCGTGCCTTGCGCCTGCCCTGTCCAGAGCGAGATGGGTGCGAGATAGCCGAGAGTCTTGCCGATGCCGGTTCCGGCCTGCGCGAGAACGACGCTGGGCTGGCCGTCGCGCGAGCGCGGGGCAAAGACGCGCGCAGCCTCGACGGCATAGGACCGTTGGCCGGGGCGGCCTTCCGCTTCGCTGCCGGTCAGTTCGCCAAGTCTGGCTTGAACCGCGTCGTCGTCGAGTAAAACTTGTGCGGGCTGGGGCCGGTCAGGCGCTTCCTCCCATTCGGGCAGGCGGGAAAACAGCCAGCGTTCGGCCCGTTCCGGCGGAGCGATGCGCGGACCGAGCAGAGTCGCCCATGGCCAGCGCAGCCGGGTCAGCGAATGCAGCGCGCTCCATGCGCCTTCGCGCTCCGGCCAGTCCGCCGTTTCGCATGTCGCCAGCAGCACGCCCGCGGCGCGCTGGAGGAATACAGGCACGGCATCGTCGCTTTCCGGCGCGGTCAGGTCCAGCGCATGGGCCAGCCCCTTGGGCGTCGGCACCACGAACCGCGCCGGATGAACGAACGCGAACAGTTCCAGCAGGTCCAGCCCCGAAAGGTCGGGGTATCCCAGCCGCGTGGCCACCAGCGGCGCGTTGAGCAGCAGCATCGGCGTATCCGCGATTGCCGTGATGGCTTCGCCTTTTCCTGCCGCCCGCACGCCGCCGCCACTATCGCAGAGCCAGCATCCGCCATGACTGGCATGAAGCGCGGGCAGGGCAAGGGATGGGGAATCCGGCATCGACCCAGCTTAGAACGGAAAAGGAACGCCGGGGCAAGGGGTGGATGGGCCGCTTGCTTCGCACTTGCGGAAATCGCGTAAAGTGGCGAAAGGCCATCGCCATGACCGACGAACAGATCCGCGAAGCCGCCCAGGTGTCCAAGGCATGGCCGTTCGAGGAAGCGCGCAAACTGCTCAAGCGCTATCCCGATGGCAAGCCGGGCGGAGAGCCGATGCTGTTCGAGACCGGCTACGGCCCCTCGGGCCTGCCGCATATCGGCACGTTCCAGGAAGTGCTGCGCACGACGCTGGTGCGCCGCGCCTGGGAAGTGCTGACCGGCGGTGCGCCGACCCGGCTGGTCGCCTTTTCCGATGACATGGACGGGCTGCGCAAGGTGCCGGACAACGTGCCCAATCAGGGCCTACTCGCCGCGCATATCGGCCAGCCACTGACCCGCATTCCCGACCCGTTCGAGCGGTATGAGAGCTTCGCGCATCACAACAACGCCATGTTGCGAGAGTTTCTGGATCGCTTCGGTTTCGACTACGAGTTCGTCTCCGCGTCGGAGCGTTACAATTCCGGCGCGTTCGACGAGCCGCTGAAGAACGTGCTGCGCCATTTCGACGCGATCATGGACATCATGCTGCCGACTTTGCGGGAAGAGCGCCGCAAGACCTATTCGCCAGTGCTTCCCGTGTCGCCGACCACTGGTCACGTGCTTCAGGTGCCGGTTACGGTGGTGGACGCCGACGCGGGCATGGTGCGCTTCCACGACATGGGCGAGGACGTGGAGCACTGCATCCTGGGCGGGCAGGCCAAGCTGCAATGGAAAGTCGATTGGGCGATGCGCTGGGTGGCGCTGGGTGTCGACTATGAGATGTGCGGCAAGGACTTGACCGATAGTGTCACGCAATCGGGCAAGATCGCGCGCGTGCTGGGCGGTAGGCGGCCGGAGGGACTGATCTACGAACTGTTCCTCGATGAACGGGGCGAGAAGATTTCCAAGTCGCGGGGCAATGGCCTGACGATCGAGGAATGGCTGACTTACGGTACCGAGGAAAGCCTCGGATTCTACCTGTTCCGCGAGCCGAAGAGCGCCAAGCAACTGCATGTCGGCATAGTGCCGCGCGCGGTGGATGAATACTGGCAGTTCCGCGAAAAGCTGGCGAGCCAGCCTCTCGACCAGCAGTTGGGCAACCCCGTGTGGCACTTGCTGCGCGCCACGGGGCCGGGCGAAGGTGCGGGCCACAAGCTGCCCGTCACGTATGGCCTGTTGCTGAACCTTGTCGGCGTGCTCGGAGCGGGCGCGACGCGGGAGCAGGTGTGGTCCTACCTTGCGAACTATGTGCCGGGCGCGGATGCCCGTGCCTATCCCGAGCTGGATGCGCTCGTCACATGCGCGCTGGCCTACAACCGCGATTTCATCGCGCCGACGCTGAACCGCCGTAAGCCGGAGGCGAACGAGGCGATGGCTCTCGCCGCGCTGGACGAGGAATTGGCCGCGACGTCCGACGACGCCACGGCGGAGGAATTGCAGAACATCGTCTATGAGCTCGGCAAGGATCCGCACTATGGGTTCGAGCAGCTTCGCGACTGGTTCAAGGCGCTTTACGAGACGCTGCTGGGTTCCAGCCAGGGGCCGCGCATGGGCAGCTTCATCTCGCTCTACGGCATCGCCAATACGCGCAAGCTGATCGCGGAGGCACTCAGCGAGGAGTGACTTCCCGCCGGGCCGCGATCCAGCGGTCTATCTTCGCCTCCAGCACGGGGAGGGGCAGCGCGCCCGATCCCAGCACTTGCCCGTGGAAGGCGCGGATGTCGAAGTTCTTGCCCAGTTCCGCTTCCGCCTTGCGGCGCAGGCGCTGGATCGCGAGGCCGCCGATCTTGTAGGACAGGGCCTGTGCCGGATTGGCGGCATAGCGGTCTACTTCCGCCGCCGCGTCGGTGCGGCCCATGCCGGAGTTGGCGAGCATGTAGGCGATGGCCTGCTCGCGCGACCAGCCCCTGGCATGGATGCCGGTATCGACGACCAGCCGCATGGCGCGCAGCATCTCGTCGTCCAGCGTGCCCCAATGCTGGCGCGGATCGTTGTAGAATCCCATCTCATAGCCCAGCGTTTCGGCATAGAGCGCCCAGCCTTCCGTAAACGCGCTGTTGCCGCCGAAGCGCTGGAACGCCGGCAGGCTCTCGTTCTCCTGCGCCAGACTGATCTGGAAATGATGGCCGGGGCTGCCTTCGTGCAGGTAGAGCGTGGTCATGCCGGTCAGGAACCGGCCCGGCAGGTCATAGGTGTTGTAGTAGAACACGCCGGGCCGGGTGCCGTCGGCGGAGCCTTCGCTGTAGCTGCCCCCTGCTTCATACTTGTTGCGATAAGGCGGATAGGGCCGGATCACGAGCGGCGTTTTGGGCACTTTCGAGAAGTAGCGCGGGATTTGCAGGGCAACCGCATCGGCGATGGCGTTGAACCCGTCCCGCAATTCATCGGCGCTGCGCGGATGAAAACGGGGGTCGGTGCGGACGTGCTCGAAGAATGCGGGCAGCGGACCGGCAAACCCCAGCTTCTCCTTTACGCCGTCCATCTCACGCTGGATGCGCGCCACTTCCGACAGGCCGAGCCGGTGGATCGCATCGGGATCGAGCGGCAAGGTTGTCTCCCGCTCGATCAGGCGGCGATAGAGGCCGGCGCCGCCGGTCATGCCGGAAAGGCCGATGGAATCGCGCGCGGCGGGCAGGTATTCGTCGGCCAGGAACGTGCGCAGCCGCCGGTAGGCGGGATAGACCGCGCCGCCGATCACACTCGCCAACTGGCGGCGCAGGCGCTGTTTCTCACGGGTTGGGATATTCGGAGGAAAATCGCGGGCGGAGGAATAGAACAGAGATTGCTCGACCGGCTCGGCAAGAACGGCGTCAAGCTGGCCGATCATCAGCGAGACAGTCAGCTTCGGCTCTACCACGCCCGAGGCCATGCCCCGCCGGAACCGCGCGATCGCATTGTCGAGAACTGTCGCGAACGCGCCGTTGAGGGCAATCGCCCGGCGATAGTCCGCCACGGTTTCGTAAGGCGCGGTTCCGTCGCTGGCCATGAGCGCCGGAAATTCGACGTGCGGCGCGCCGAAGTGATTGAACGGACGCGGCGCGGTCAACGCCATGACATCGGGCGCACGCCATGCCGCCTGCCGCTCCTTCCCGTAGCGGAAAACGTCATAGGAAATGCGCTGATCGGCATCGAGCGCCCGGAGATCGACTGTCGCGAGATCCGCCAGGGCGCTCTGCGCGGACGCCAGCCGTTCCGCGTCCAGCGAATCGGTGTAGAGGCGTGACAGCAGCTTCGGATCGACGGCATCGCCCCGGAACAGTTGTTCGACGGGATCGAGCGCCAGTTCCCGCGCGGCGTCCTGCTCGAACATGCGGGCGAGTGTGAGCGACGCGGTTTCGGCGGGGGCCGGGGCGGACGCCAGCGACGGCGCGGCCCCGGCAGCCAGCATGAGCGCGGGCGCGGCCGTGCGCAGGACGCGCCTCATGTCCATGGGCGTGTCCGAAACCACTTGGTGACGACATGTTTCACGCCGCGTTTCACGGGCAGCGCGGCGTGCAGGGTTTGCGGATTGACGCTCCCGTCAGGGCAGACGTTGTTCCATATCAGCAATGCGCCGGGCTGGGGCGGGATGCTGATGCCCAGCCTGGGAAACGCGGTCTCGCCGCCTTCCTCCACCGCGTTGAGCCAGGCCATGGCCGTCCAACTCCGCTGGCCGCCGCGCTTTTTCTCGGCGGGCCAGTAGAATGCGGTGGTATCGAACCAGTCGTGGTGCTCCCTGAATTCCTGCTCCGGCAGATAACGCTGGCCCTGAAAGGTTTCGCCCCACGCGGGCGGGATGCCGAGCAGGTCGCTCAGCCGCCGCTCGATCATGCGGACGAAGCTGTCGTGCGTGTCGACGTCGCCGGAATAGCTCGTGCGGTAAGCGCCGCCCTGATAGTCGAACGTCTGCGAGGGGCGGGCCACGGCGTCGATCATGCCGATCAGCTTCGCGCATTCGCCGTCGTCGAGAAATCCGCCGACCGCATAGAGATCGGCGCCCTCGACAGGGATTTTGTAAACGGACGGATCGGCCGCCAGGCGCCGGCGCACCTGTTCGCCCAGCTTTGCGAGGTTGGCACGATCGGGGGCGGGCGGATCGGCGCGCATGGCGGGCGGAATCAGCCGTGCGCGCCTTGCAGCAGGGCTTGGGTCGCCGCCGCCACGTCCGCCTGCCGCATCAGGCTTTCGCCGACAAGGAACGTGCGTGCGCCGCAGGCTGAAAGCCGCACCAGATCGTCGTGTGAGTTGATGCCGCTTTCGCTGACCAGCAGCGTGCCTTCCGGGGCCAGCGGGGCGAGCCGCTCCGTCACGCCGATGTCCGTGACAAAGCGTTTCAGGTTGCGGTTGTTGATGCCGATCAGCCGGGAACGCAGGCGCGCGGCGCGCTCCATCTCCGCCTCGTTGTGGACTTCCACCAGCACGTCCATGTCGCGTTCCAGCGCCGCCGCCTCGATTTCCGCCATCCTTGCGTCGTCCAGCGCCGCGACGATGATGAGCACGGCGTCGGCCCCGATGGCGCGGGCTTCGGCGACCTGCCATGGATCGACCATGAAATCCTTGCGCAGCACCGGCAGCGCGCAGGCCGCGCGCGCATCCATCAGATAATCCTCATGCCCTTGGAAATATGGCGCGTCCGTCAGCACGGAAAGACAGGCCGCGCCGCCCTGCTGATAGGCGAGTGCATGTTCGGCAGGCCGGAAATCGGGCCGGATCAGGCCCTTGGAGGGGCTGGCTTTCTTGATCTCGGCGATCAGGGCGAAGCCGGACGCGGCCTTTTCCCGCAAGGCGCGTTCGAAGCCGCGCGGGGCGCTCTGTTCCCGCGCAATGGTATCGAGGTCCGTCACGGTCGCCAGCGCCTTGCGCGCCGTCACTTCCTCGCGTTTGGCGGCGCAGATTTCGGTGAGCTTGTCTGTCATTGGCCTGTCATGCCTTCGTGGCGGCGATCCAGCAATCGAGCAGGGCGTTCGCCAGCCCCTTGTCGATCGCTTCGGCGGCTTCCTCCACGCCTTCGCGCCAGTCTTCCGCTTCGCCCGCGACCAGCAGCGCGCCCGCCGCGTTGAACAGCACGCTGTCGCGATAGGGCCCATGCTCGCCTTGCAGCAGGCGGCGCAAGGCTTGCGCGTTATGCGCCGCCTCGCCACCCCGGATCGCCTCGATGGACGCGGCGGGCAGCCCTGCATCCGCGGCGCTGATCCGGTGCATCAGGACGGAATCGCCGGTGACTTCCGCCACTTCGTTACCGCCCGCAAGGCTCAGTTCGTCCAGTCCTTCGTCGCCGGAAATGACGAAGCTGTGTGCCGTTCCCAGCCTTGCCAGTGCCTCAGCATAGATCGGCACGTAGGCGGGCCGCGCGATGCCGACCAACTGGCGAGACACTTGCGCCGGATTGGCCAGCGGCCCCATCAGGTTGAAGATGGTGCGCCGGCCCAGCGCCTTGCGGATGGGCATGATGTGCCGCATCGCCGGATGATGGCGCGCGGCGAACAGGAAGCAGATGCCCATGTCGTTCAGCGTCGCTTCGGCGGTTTCGGCGGCGCGGTCCAGATCGAGGCCGAGGGCTTCCAGCGTGTCGGCCGCGCCTGCCTTGGAAGAGGCCGCGCGGTTGCCGTGCTTGGCGACAGGCACACCGCAGGCCGCCACGACCAGCGCCACGGCTGTGGAGACGTTGAGCGTGTGATGCCCGTCGCCGCCCGTGCCGCAGACGTCGATGGCGTTGGCGGGCGCGGAAATGGCGATCATGCGCTCGCGCATGGCGCGGGCGGCCCCTGCGATTTCGGAGGCAGTCTCGCCCCGGTCCGAAAGGTTGGACAGGAACCGCGCGATGTCCTCATCCGCCACGGCGGCATCCAGAATGGCGCTGAAGGCGGCGTGCGCTTCCGCTTCGTCCAGCGGCGTATCGACGGGGGGAAGCGTGCTCATGCCGCGTCTCTGATATTGCGCGGCTCCATGCCGCAGATGCGCAGGAAGTTCGCCAGCATGGCGTGGCCGTGTTCTGTCGCGATGCTTTCCGGGTGGAACTGCACGCCGTGGATGGGCAAGTCGCGGTGGCGGAAGCCCATGACGTGCTCGTCATCCGATGTGGCGTTGACCAGCAGGCAATCGGGAATATCGTCCACGATCAGCGAGTGATAGCGCGTGGCCATGAACGGCGAAGGCAGACCCGCGAACAGCCCCGTGCCGTCATGCGCCACGGGTGAGACCTTGCCGTGCATCAGTCCGCCGCGCCGCACCGTGCCGCCGAAATACTGGCCGATGGACTGGTGGCCCAGGCATACCCCCAGCAGCGGCTTGCCCGCATCGGCGCAGGCGCCCACGAGGTCGAGGCTGATTCCGGCTTCGTTCGGGGTGCAGGGGCCGGGCGAAATAAGGAAGCCCCGCGCACCGGACGCCAGTGCCTGTGCCGCCGTAACCGCGTCGTTGCGGATGACTTCCACTGCGGCGCCCAGTTCCATCAGGTAATGGACGAGGTTCCAGGTGAAGCTGTCGTAATTGTCGAGGACGAGGATCATGGCGCGCTATTGCCCGAAACCGGCTTCGCTGGCCACCCGCACCGCTTCGCGGGCGGCGGCGAACAGGGCGCCTGCCTTGTGCTCGCATTCCCGCTGTTCGGAGGCGGGATCGGAATCCGCGACGATGCCCGCGCCTGCCTGCACATGCATCGTGCCGTCCTTGACCACGGCGGTGCGCAGCACGATGCAACTGTCCAGATTGCCGTCCGGCGAGAAATAGCCGACGCCGCCCGCATAGGCGCCGCGCGTTTCCGGCTCCAGCTCCGCGATGATCTCGCAGGCCCGCACCTTGGGCGCGCCGCTGACGGTGCCCGCGGGAAAGCCCGCGAACACGGCGTCCACACCATCGTGCCGGGCATCGTCCAGCCGCCCTTCGACATTGGAAACGATGTGCATGACGTGACTGTAGCGTTCCACGGTATAGCTTTCCGTCACATGCACGGTGCCCGCCCGCGCCACGCGGCCCACGTCGTTGCGGCCGAGGTCCAGCAGCATGAGGTGTTCGGCGCGTTCCTTGGGATCGGCGAGC
This sequence comes from uncultured Novosphingobium sp., assembly GCA_964621355.1. GTDB lineage: Bacteria > Pseudomonadota > Alphaproteobacteria > Sphingomonadales > Sphingomonadaceae > Novosphingobium. The sequence goes on from CAZUOV010000049.1 coordinate 16,438, forward strand.
AGGCTGGCTTCGTTGGCCTTGTCCTCCTCCACCGTCCCGCCGCGCGGCCGGGTTCCGGCGATGGGCCGGATGGTGACTTTCCCGTCGCGCACGCGCACCAGGATTTCCGGGCTGGAACCGATCAGGGCGAAGCCTGGCAGATCGAGGAAATAGAGGAACGGTGACGGGTTCACACGCCGCAACGCGCGGTAAAGCGCCATGGGCGGCAGCGGAAAAGGGCAGGTGAAGCGTTGGGCCAGCACCACCTGAAACACGTCGCCTGCCTCGATATAGTCCTTCGCGCGCAGCACCATGGCGCGGTAATCGTCGGCCGTCATCGTTGGCGTCAGGCGCGGTTCGGCGGCGGGAGCAGACGGGCGATGCGCGGGGATGGGCTGGCTCAGGCGGCGCAGGGCCTCGTCGATCCGGTCTTCCGCCGCCGCGATGGCCTGTTCCACCGAACCGGCGTCCGGCCAGAGCGGAGCAACGCAGAACATCTCGTCGCCCAGACGGTCGAACACGAGGATGAGCGAGGGGCGCACGAACAGCATGTCGGGCAGATCCAGCGCGCTTTGCGGCGCGCGCGGCAGCTTTTCGACAAGGCCGATGGTCTCATAGCCGAAATAGCCGACGAGGCAGGCCAGCACCGAAGGCAGTTCCTCCGGCACGTCCATCCGGCAGCTTGCGACCAGCGCTCGCAACTCGGCCAGCGAATCACCGGGCAGGGGCGCGAACGCGTCGCGCTCCGCCCGCCACGTCCGGTTGATCTCGCAAGCATGGCCCTGCGCGCGGAACACCAGATCCGGGTCCAGCCCGAGCAGGCTGTAGCGGCCGCGCACTTCGCCGCCTTCCACGGATTCCAGCAGGAAATCGCCGCGTTCCGGCTCGATCAGTTTGAGCGCCGCGCCGACCGGCGTTTCCGTATCAGCGATAAGCTTGCGCCAGACGAGGGCGGGCTTGCCATCCGCGAGGAGAGTGACTGCGCTGGCGCGGTTTTCAAGCGTTGTCGCGGTTGTCATCGAAGCCGTGCCCGCGATCAGTTCGCGCCGCTGCCCGTCAACTGGCGGGCAACGGCCTTGATGGCCGCTTCATTGCGTTTCACGCCCACTTCGCCGCGAATGGCGTTGCGAAGCTGTTCGGCATATTCCTGCGCGCTCACCGGGGCGAGTTCGCGCTGCGCCGCCGCGATGACGGGGTCGTCCGCCTTCACGTCCGGCGTCTGGATATCGTCCAGCGCGACGACGAACCAGCCTCGCTTTTCCGGCCCCGGCAGGAGCTTGACGGTGCCCCTGGCCATGCTGAACAGCAGCATCAGCGAGGGAGGAACCTGCTGGCCGCCCGCGGTCAATTGCGCGCGGTTCATGTCGACGGGTTGAACGGGCGGCAGAGGCTTCTTGAGCGCGGCCATCGCCGCTTGCAGCGTCGAACCCTTGTTGACCGCCGCCTGCACCTGTTCCGCCGCCTTGCGCGCCGCCGCCGACCCCTTGTCGAGCACATAGGCCGCCAGCACGTCGTCGCGGATTTCCGCCAGCGGGGCGGCGGCCGACGGCTCTATGTCGGCGACGTCGAAAATCACGAACGTCTTGCCCGGCTCCACTTCCGCGACTTGCGGCTGGTTCTCCCGTTCCATCGAAAACGCGGTCTGGATCACGCGCGCCAGCACCGGCGGCGCGGTTTCGGCGGGCTTGCCATAGACACGGCCGTCGGCAGTGAGCGCGGGCGTGGTTTCCAGTTTCACCCCCAGATCGGCCACCGCTTCGCTGAGATTGCCGCCCTTGTCGAACTGCTCTTCGATGTGCGCGGAAAGGTCGGCGACGGCGGCGCGGTGCTTCTGTTCGGCGAGCACTGCGGCGATTTCGCCACGCACCTGTTCCAGCGAGCGGCCGGGTTTCGTCTCGATCGCATCGACATGCGTGATCGTCCAGCCCAGCGCTCCGCGCGCGGGCACCGCCAGCGTGCCCTTGCTTGCCGTGAACGCGGCATCCGCCACGGCGGCGGAGGTCCGGTTGGCGAGTTCGGCCCTGGCGATCGGCCCGACGGCGGACGTCGCCAGGCCCTTGGCGCGGGCGGCGGCCGCGAGCGGGGTTCCTTTCCCGGCTTCCGCGACAATGGCTTTCGCCGCCGCTTCGGTCGGCACGACAAGCTGCGTCAGCCGCCGCAGTTCAACGGCTTCATATTGCGCCTTGTCGGCATTGTAGCGCGCGGCGATTTCCGCCTCTGTGGGCGCGGGCACGTTCCTGACGGCGGTGTCGCTGAAAGTGGCATAGCGGATCACCCGGCGCTCGGGCCGGATGAAGCGGGATTTGTTGGCGCCATAGAACGTCTGCAATTCCGCGTCGCTCGGCGGCTGGTCCGGGCCGAACGCCAGCGAGGGCAGGAGCGCGACCGCGCCTTTGCGTGTTTCGCGCAGCAACGCGGAATAGCGGCGCGCCATTTCCGCCGGGACCACGGCGCCGAATCCGGCGGGGACGAGAATCTGCCGGGCAACCAGCCCCTGCGCGAGATCCTGCCGCACTTGCGCGTCGCTCAGCCCGCGCTGCTGGATAAGCTGCTTGTAGGCCGCTTCGCTGAACTTGCCATCCGGTCCGTGAAACGCGGGAATCTGCGCGATCTCGCTGTCGATCAGGCGATTTCCCGCGATCACGCCGTTCTGGCGGCCGAACTCGGCGAGGGCGGTCCGCGCGATCATGCCGTCGAGCACGCTTTCCATGCCGTCCGAAGCCAGGAAGGATTCCATCGAAAGCCGCGGATTTTCCTGCTTGAGATTTTCCAGTGCGCTGGTGATGCCCTGGCTCAATTCGCTGGTGGAAATCACTTCCTTGCCGACCGTGGCCGCCCTGTCTCCGCCCGCGACGCCGCCGAAACTTCCCGTATTGGAAACATCGGCACTGGCGAAGGCAAGCGCGATCAGCCCCAGAAAGGCGATCGCGACCAGCATGCCGAATCTGGATTTGAAGAAGTTGCGGAAGAACTGAAGCATCGGCGGTTGGCCTGTCCGGTTTGTTGGGCGGGCCGGCGGCCCGGTCTGGCGTCTCGGGGGCTTTAGGCGGCAATGCCTTGTTTCGCAATGGCCTCAGCCTTCCGCCATCTCCGCCAGTTCGAGCCAGCGTTCCTCCGCCGCGTCTTTCTCCGCGCGCGCCGTGTCGAGCGCGCCGGTGAGCGCCGCGAACCGCGCGGGATCGCGCGCGTAGAGATCGGCGTCGGCCAGCGCCTGCTCATGCCGGACGATCGTCGCTTCCAGTTCCTCGATCCGCGCCGGCAGCAGATCATAGTCCCGCTGATCCTTATAGGAGAGCTTGGCCTTGCGCGGCGGCGGCGCAGACGGCGCCGGTCCCTTGCCGGCCTGTTTCGGCTGTTTGACGGGCGCGGTGCGTTTGGTGCGCTTCGCTTCCCAATCGGCATAGCCGCCCGCCACGATGTCCACTTTGCCCGATCCGTCGAGACCGAGCGTGACCGTGACGGTGCGGTCCAGAAAGTCGCGGTCGTGGCTGACGATCAGCACTGTCCCTTCGTAATCCGCGATTACTTCCTGCAGGAGATCGAGCGTTTCGAGGTCGAGGTCATTGGTCGGCTCGTCCAGCACCAGCAGGTTCGACTTGCGGGCGAA
>CAZUOV010000050.1:0-19127 GCA_964621355.1 uncultured Novosphingobium sp.
AATCCTCCTTAAATCACAACCTCAAATCTGTGCCATTGGTGCTGACGGCGGACATGCCATTCAGGCAAGAGCGTGATGGCGGCACAACTGGCTGATAATAAACGAAAAAGGTCCCAATGCCGGGGGCGGGGGGAACCCCGACAGCCCCACGGAGGGGGGGCTACCTTTCACGCGCGTTCTGGGGCTGTAGGGGCTACATTGGCCTTTATTGGCGATTTAAGGGTCCCTGAGGGGCCTCTCCACGGCCAGTGTTTCAAACTTGCCCCGTTTCAGGAAGCCTTTGTAGGGGGCCTCCTAGGCGACGACGTGATGACTGCCATTTTGTCGGTCGCGCGTGGGCAAGGCAAGTCCATGTTGTCGGCGGCGATTACGCTCGCGCACCTGATGGGCGTTTCGGACCCGCAACCGCGTCGGCAGGTCATTATCGCCGCCCGCACCAAGGAACAGGCGCGCATCGCTTGGGAGTATGTGCAGGCGATTGTTGGCCTGATGCCCCCGGAAGAACAGGCGCGTTTTACGTTCCGGCAGGCTCCGCGTCTTGAAATATCCTATGATGGCAATGGCGGCGGCATGGTCCGCGCGGTTGCTGCTGATGCTAAAAATCTGCTGGGATTGTCGCCAACGCTTATCGTGGAAGATGAGTTTGGGCACTGGTCTGCCGAAAAGGGAATGCAGCTACATGCCGCGCTAGAGACGGCAGCCGGAAAGCGCCGGGCAAAAACCGTCATTATCTCCACCTCTGCCAGCGATGATACGCACCCGTTTTCGCAGATGCTGGATAACCCGCCGCCGCATAGCTTCATAATCGAGCATCGCGCGCCGCTGGGCCAGCCAGCCGACGACATGGACGGCATCAAGGCCGCTAATCCGGGTAGTGAATATGGCATCGGCCCTTCGCTGGAATGGTTGCAGCAACAGGCCCGCGTGGCGATTGCTCGCGGTGGGCAGGCCCTAACCGGCTTCCGGCTCTATTCGCTCAATCAGCGCGTTTCTGATGTTGGCAAAGCCCAGCTTTTGACCGTTGACGAATATGCGGCCTGCGAAGTCGGCCCCGATGAATTGCCGGAACGTGAAGGCCCTGCATTCCTGGGTGTCGATCTGGGCGGCTCGCGTAGCATGTCGGCAGCGGCGCTTTATTTCCCCGAAACTGGCCTGCTGTCAGTGCTGGGCACGTTCCCGACAAAACCCGGCCTTGCCGAGCGCGGCGAAGCTGATGGCGTGAAAGACCGCTATATCGACATGCACAAGCGCGGCGAATTGTCGGTTTCCGGCGAAAGCACTGTGCAGGTTGGCCCTTGGCTGCGGCAGGTCTGGGAACAGCTTGTCGGTGACGCCGAGGTGCGCGGGCTGGTCTGCGATAGATTCCGGCAGGCTGAATTGCAGGACGCTCTGGCGGCGGCTGGCATCCGGGTTCCGGTGATATTCCGGGGCCAAGGCTATCGTGATGGCGGGCAGGACGTGGAAGGCTTCCGCAAGGCTGTCTTTGATGGCGTCGTGCGGACCGTGCCCAGCCTGCTGCTGCGATCTGCGGCGGCGGATGCCCTTGTGGTCATGGATGACGCCCTAAACGCCAAACTTACCAAGTCGCGTTCTGCGGGTCGGATTGACGCCATTGCGGCTAGCATTCTGGCTGTGGCTGAGGGGCGGCGCTTCATGTCGAAGCCCGTCAAAATCTCGCGGGCACCCGTATGGGCATAAAGCGCGAAACTGGCCGGGCCGGTGCTCACATTTACAAGACGCAACGCTGGAAGGCTCTGCGGCAGGCGGCAAAGCGCCGTGATGGCTGGGCCTGTGTTCACTGCGGCGTAAGCGGCAAACGGCTGGACGTGGACCATATCCGGGCGATCCGCACGCATCCCGAATTGGCGTTCGATCTGAGCAATCTCCAGACCCTTTGCATCACCTGTCATTCCGAAAAAACGTCGCGGGAAATCCTGCGCCGCACCGAAACCGGCCCTGAGCGGCTGGCGTGGAAAGTTTTCGCTCGGGAACTGACCACAAGTCCCCTCAATCCTTTAATTTCCAAGGAGCATGAGAATGCTTGAATCTGTTAAAATCCAGCGTCGGCAGTCGGAAATCCGTCAGTCGCTCGCTGATCTTGTCGGCAAGCCCGACGCCACCGAAGACGAAACCCGCTCGATGGAAAGTCTCGATGCGGAATATCGCAGCAATGAGGTTCGCTATCGGGCCGCGTTGATTGCCGAGGATGGCGAGCGCCGGGAAGCTGGCGCGGAACTGGAAACTCGTAGCGACCGCGAATATTCCAGCCTGATCGCGGCTTTTGAAATGCGGCAGGTGGTTGAGGCCATGCAGCACGGCAAGCCGCTTTCGGGCCAGACCGCCGAAGTCGTGGAAGAACTGCGCTCGCAGGGCGGTTATCGCGGCATTCCGGTTCCCATTATGGCGCTGGAACAACGTGCGGGCGAAACTATCGCCAGCGGCACGCCCGATCCGCTCCAGACGCGCCCGATTATTGACCGCCTGATGCCTAATTCGGTGGCTGCCCAGATGGGTGCCCAGATGATTAGCATTGGCAGCGGGGCGGTTGAATGGCCGGTTGTGACCTCTGCGGTGACTGCGGGCTGGGCCGCTACGGAACTCGGCAATGTTGCCGGACCTACTACGTTCGCCACGGCGGATAAGGCGCTCAAGCCGGAACATAATCTCGGCATTACCATGCACATTTCCCGCAAGGCCCTGTTGCAGTCGGGCGATGGGCTGGAAGCTGCGATCCGCCGGGACATGGCCGCGACGATGGGCACGGAACTGGACAAGGCGATTTTCCTTGGCACCGGTGCATCGGGGCAGCCGCTCGGCGTCATTCCGGGCGTTGCAACCTATGGCATTACTTCGACGGATGCGGGCGCAGTGGCGTCGTGGGCGGCTCTGCGAGCCGCTGTGGTGCGGTTTATGACCGCCAATGCTGCAAGTGGGCCGGGTGCCGTCAAGGCGCTTGTGCGGCCTGAACTGTGGGCCTTCATGGATGACGAGGAAGCCTTTGCGGGAACCGGCATCACCGAATGGCAGCGGTTTACTTCGCAGGTCGGCAGCGTGGTTCAGACCACGAATGCCCTTGCGGCTCCCGCTGGCGGTCCCCCGCTGGAAACGTCGGTGCTGCTGTCCACGAATGCGGGCGGCGTCTCGCCGATCTTTGTCGGCCTCTGGGGCGCGATGGACCTGATCCGCGATCCCTATAGCGATGCAGCATCGGGCGGACTTCGCGTTACGGCCCTGACGACTGCGGACGTGCAGGTTGCGCGTGGCAGTCAGTTGCAGCTTGTGACCGGGCTGGAACTGGGCACCGAATAATGGACGCTGGCATCTATGACGGCCAGTTGGAACTGCGGGCGAGGCGTCGGGATGGTTCCCGGCGTCTCAAGGGCAAATTTCCATACAAGAAACGCGCGGTGCTGGATGCTGGCGGCGATGGTCGGCGTCCGAAAAAGGAAGAGTTTGCCCCAAAGGCGTTCTCTTTCGCGGTTGAGAAGGAGCCGGAGCGGGAAATCCACCTGCTTTCCGGCCATAGCTTCGACAAGCCGCTTGCCAGCAAGAAGGCGGGCACACTGGTTCTCAAAGATACGCCCGAGGCGCTGGAATTTGAGGCGGTCCTGACAAAGCCGGTTCTCTCCACGTCATGGGGCAAAGACTTTGTGGCCAGCTATGATGCCGGTCTGATTGGCGGTGTCAGCCCCGGCTTTCGTGTTGCCCCGCGTCATGTTGTGCCAACGCCGCCCGAAACGACGGCAGTTGAGCCGCCGCACCTCGGCAACGCCCTTATTCGGACGATCCATCACGCGGTTCTGTTTGAACTCTCGATGGTGACGCGGCCTGCATATCTCGAAACCGTGGCCTTGTTGTCGGCGCTGCTGGCTGACGAGGACGAGGACGAGGACGGCGAAGACGCGGAAGCCGAGGAAGAGCGTAGCGCGGGCGGCGTCATCATGCCCCGCGCGCGCCTTATCCATCATTCGGGGAGGTGGCGGTGAAGGCCGAGATTACCGCAATCACGCAATGGGAAGGCACGCCTGAAAGCTGGCCTGCCGTGGAGGGCGTAACTGGCGACATGCTGGCAATCTGCTGGCAGCGTATCGAGCATTATGTTGCCCGCCGATGGGCAGCGCGTGATGTCGTGTGGACCATATCCACCTCTGGCGGGGAATGGGTTGCGCCTTTGGGGCCAGTGCTGAGCGAATCGGTTGATAGCTTCCGCTGGATTGATGGCGAATGGACGGCCTACCCTACGCGCAAGGGTCCCTATGGGTTCTGCCTTCCCGCTGGACATGTGCAGATTAGCGCCTCTGTCGGAACGTTGTCTGCCGCAATCCCTGCGGCTGTCCGGGAAGCGGTGAAGCGGCTTGCGGCCTATTATACCGCCGAACAGCCCGTGCCCGCTGGTGCGCGGTCCTACAGTGCCAACGTCGGCCAGCTTAGCGAATCCATCTCGATTGATCCGGCAGCGGTGGCGAAGGCCATGCAAAATTCCGGCGCGGCTGATCTGCTGCGCCCATATAGGAGGGCCGTCTAATGGGCCTGCTACAACGTATTTTCAGCCCCAAGGGCGAAACCCGCTCCGCTTCCGGCACCGGATACACAAGCCAGATTATGGCGGCACGGCAGGCATATATCGCAGGCAGGACCGGGCTGGGCGAACTGACCGCCACGGTGCAAACCTGTGTGAGCCTGTGGGAAAGCGGCATGGCGCTGGCCGATGTCGATGGCACCGATTTGCTGTCGCGGCATAGCATGGCCATAGCGGCCCGTGCGCTGGCCTTGCGGGGCGAAGCGGTGTTCCTGATCCGGGACAAGCTTATCCCGATCATTGATTATGACCTTTCGACCCGTGACGGCATCCCGCGTGCCTATCGCCTGTCAGTGCCCGATATTGGCGGCGGACGTTCCGAAACCGCACTTGCGGCCGAGGTGCTGCATTTCCGGCTTGCCCCTGATCCCGGTGCGCCTTGGGCTGGACAGGCACCGCTGCGGCGGGCGCAATTGACCGCTGGCCTGCTGCATACCTTGGAAGCCGCACTTGCCGAGGTTTACGAGAATGCCCCGCTCGGTTCGCAGGTTGTCCCGTTCCCGGAAAGCCCGGACGTTGATCTGGAAACGTTGGGCCACGGCTTCCGGGGCCGCCGTGGTCGCGTGATGCTGCGCGAATCTGTCAATGTGACGGCGGCCGGTGGACCGGCTCCGGCGCAGGATTGGAGGCCGCAGGACGTTACGCCGGACCTGCAAGGCTCGATGGCCGTGCAATCGCTCCAGGATACCCGGAGCGCGATTTTCGCAGCCTTCGGTATCTTGCCTGCCATGTTTGCCAATAACGCGCAGGGACCGCTTGTGCGGGAAGCGCAGCGGCATCTGGCGCAGTGGATATTGCAGCCCATGGCGCAGGTGATGGCAGAGGAATGCACCGCCAAACTGGCAAGCCCGGTGACAATCGACGTGGTGCGACCTGCGCAGGCTTTCGATGCTGGTGGCCGTGCGCGAGCGTTCGGCGCGATGGTGCAGGCAATGACGCAAGCCAAGGAGGCCGGGCTTGATCCGCAAGAAGTGGAGGATGCCCTGTCGTTCATCGACTGGGCCGATTGACGAGATACGGTGTGCAAATTAGAAAATTTGCAGGCTACGGGCGGACCACATCTTGGTGTTAGGATTATAGGCCATCGTAGCGGAGAAATTCTGACGGATCATTGCGCCAAAACCGTTCTGGGCGTCAAAATGATTGGAAACTCTCCAGGTGCAGTCACCAAGATATGTGATGGTCGCCCTGTGATGAGCACCAAATTTGGCTGTGGACGGAGCGCGCAACTCCCGTTTTACGAAGTTCGCCGCCATGATTGAAGGCATCGTGTCATTTGCTTTACACGGGTCCTTTTTAGACATGGCCACTTCACTTGGAAGTGAATCATTACCTCCGCCTGCTATGCAATAGCCTAAAAGGGCGACTGCTGCGATGAGGAGAGCGCAACCGCCCAGAAGGCTGGTGTTGCTGCCATTCACCGCTTTTCGCATAGCTAGCTCGACTTCGGTGAACTTATGAAGACAACTTGGACACCGATCAGCGGCGATGGGGGTCGGCTTCTTGCAGTTTGAACATGGGAACTCTTCTATTTTCGTCTTCACCATCACACCCCCCCGAGTTAGCCTATGCTCGCTTAAGGCGCTCTCAATCAGATGGCTAGTAGCTGCGGCGAAAACTGAATGTCAGCCTGTTACCCCAAACGTTACCCCAACGAAAAACCCCGCTGATTAGGCGGGGCTGTTTTCAGGCTAAGTGCTTGATTTTAGTGGTGCCCGGGGACGGAATCGAACCGCCGACACCATGATTTTCAGTCATGTGCTCTACCAACTGAGCTACCCGGGCATCGCTGCGGCGGCGGCCTGCTGGGCAGACCGGCGAGCGGTTGGAGTGGGGCCTATGGCGAAGGCCGCGCGCCTTGGCAAGACCCGGAATCAGTCTTCGGGAGATTTCTCGGGACTGGCGGGCGGGCCGGGCAGGGCATAGCCGTCATCCAGCCATTTGAGCAGATCCCTGTCGCGGCAACGGGCCGAACAGAACGGTGAATGGTCTTCGCTGCGTGGCTTGCCGCAGATGGGGCATTTTCGGGTGTGTCCGGTCATGGCGCGACTGTCTGCGCGAAGCTGCCCCATGGGGCAAGGGCATCGTTCGCTTGCCAGCGGATCGCGCGGCCGGTGCGGCGCGTCAGTTCCTCGATCCAGTCGGTCCGCATGGCTTCGTGAACGGCGCGAGGGCAGGTCAGGAGCAGCACGCCGGGCCCCTCCACGCGCTCCGCCCGGCGCAGTAGCAGGCGCGCCGCCGCGCCAGCCGGATCGCTTGCGATACGCTGGACCAGAGAGGGCCGTTCCAGCCGTGCGACGATCTGCACGAAGCCGAAACCGTTCATAGCCGTGCGCTCATGCGGCCAGTCGGCCAGCGCCTCGGCCAAGGCCGTGTCGACTGCCCGCCTGTCGGCTTTTTCGGAAAGGGTCGGGAAGTCGACCCCGATGGAACCGGCCAGATCGAAGCGCCGGATCGCAGCGGCGACGGCTGGAACGGCTGCCAGTGCCAGCGAGCGGCCGGAAAGGGTGCCATCAACGTCGATCAGCGTCATGGCGGGCGTGGGGGAGATGCTCAGCGAACCGCCCGCGAAGTCCACCCGGCCTTCGACGGCTTCGCCAATCAGTTCGTCCCACTCGTTGCAGGGAAAGCGGCGCACCACGGTTGCGCTCATGCCGGTTTGATGGAGGGCCGCCGCCAGCATGGGCGCGGGACAGGGATCGACGGCGGTCAGGCGGGCTTGCGCCAGCTTGTGTCGCCCGGTCTCGGTGATGGCCGCGCGAGTGACGACAGCGCGCACTTGCCGCCCTTCGCTGGCGTCGGGGGGAAGCCCGTCCACCAGCGCTTCCGCGCCGCTCGCGAAGCGTAGCGTTCCGCGCCGGGAGCCGGCCGCGCGCGCGATGAGCGTTGCATCCTCCACCTGCCCCGGCGCCAGCGGACCCGGCCACCATATTTTCGCGGCGAGCACTTCCTTTTCGTTTTTGGCGTTTTCGACGAGGATCGCGCGGTATTCGCCGATCCCTTCCTCGACCAGCCACTCAGGCAAGAGGAAAACCCGCCGCTTTCAGCAGGGCGCGCGCCTCGAACAGCGGCAGGCCGACGACACCCGAATGGCTGCCGCCGATCCACGCGATCAGGGCTTCGGCGCTACCCTGAATGGCATAGCCGCCCGCCTTGCCGCGCCATTCGCCACTTGCGAGGTAGGCGCCGATTTCGGCCTGCGACAGCGGCTTGAACCGCACCACGGTTTGCGAAAGCCGTTCGCGCAGTGTGCCGTCAGGGTGGCGCAGCGCGACGGCGGAAAGCACCTGATGCCGCCTGCCGCTCAACAGTTCGAGGCAGCGGCGTGCGGTCGCTTCGTCGTCCGTTTTGGGCAAGATGCGACGGCCTGCCGCGACGACAGTGTCGCCCGCGAGCACGAAGGCGCCGGTGCCGATTATGACTTGCGCCTTTTCGCGGGCCATGCGGCGGGCGTAATCGCGCGGCAGTTCGCCTTTCAGCGGGGTTTCGTCGATATCGGGAGCCGCGATTTCAGCGGGGGCGATGCCGAGCCGCGCCAGAAGATCGAGGCGGCGCGGGCTTGCGGACGCGAGGACGAGGCGAGGGCGCGCGGTTTCGCCCTGCAGGGCCTCCTCAGCCAACGCGGCGTCCGTCAATAGGAGCCGGGACCGCCACGGCCGGGCATGAAGCGGTAAGTGATGCGGCCCTTGGTGAGATCGTAAGGCGTGAGTTCGACAAGGACTTCGTCGCCGACGAGGACACGAATGCGGTTCTTGCGCATCTTGCCCGCCGTATGCCCCAGAATCTCGTGATCGTTTTCGAGGCGCACGCGAAACATGGCGTTGGGCAGCAGTTCCACGACGGTGCCCCGCATTTCGAGGAGTTCTTCTTTCGCCATAGGCGATCAGTTTCCAGTTCTGTTGATAGTGGTTTGAAAGACGCTCAAGGCGCGGCCCATAGCTTCGCAAGCTGAAAAAGGAAAGGGTTCACGCATTTGGGCCTGTTTGCTCGGGATGACGCGGGCGGGGAAAGCGCCTATCTCGCACCCATGGACCGGACTCCCGCAGGCACGCCGCATAATCCGAAAGGCGCGGAACGCTTTCACGAGGAACGCGCGACATATGCCGTGCGCGGGTCGGATCAGCCGGATATCGCCGCCGGAATCGCGGCGATCCGCGAAGTGGTCCGCACGCTGAAGCCGAAGCCCGGCGTTTACCGGATGCAGGATGCGCGGGGCGATGTGCTCTATGTTGGCAAGGCGCGGGCGCTGAAGAACCGGGTCGCCAATTATACGCAAGTCGACCGCCTGCCGAATCGTCTGCGCCGCATGGTCAGCCAGACGCGCTCGATGACGATCGTGACCACCAATTCAGAGGCAGAGGCGCTGCTGCTGGAAGCGCAGCTTATCAAGCGATACCGGCCAGCCTACAACGTGCTTCTGCGCGACGACAAGAGCTTCCCGTTCATCCTGCTGCGCTCCGATCACGCATTCCCGCGCATCATGAAGCACCGGGGCGCGCGGCGGGCGAAAGGCAATTACTACGGCCCTTTCGCCAGCGCCGGTTCGGTCAACACCACGATCAACGCTCTGCAGAAGCTGTTCCTGCTGAGGAGTTGCACCGACAGCTTCTTCGCGCGGCGGGACCGGCCCTGCCTGCTCTACCAGATCAAGCGGTGTTCCGCGCCTTGCGTCGGGCGGATCGACGAGGCCGATTATGCCGAACTGGTGGGTGAAGCGAAGGATTTCCTCGGCGGGCGCTCCTCCGCCGTGCAGCGCAAGATCGAAGCGCAGATGGCAAAGGCCGCCGATGCGCTGGACTTCGAGCGGGCCGCCATGTTGCGCGACCGGCTGCGCGCCGCGACGTTCATTCAGGGCAGCCAGGCAATCAATGCCGATGGGCTGGGCGATGCCGATGTTTTCGCGATGGCCATGAAGGGCGGGCAGGTCGGCATACAGGCCTTCTTCATTCGCGGCGGACAGAACTGGGGGCATCGAGCCTTCTTCCCCAGCCACACGGACGGGTTGAGCGAGGAAGAAGTGTTCACGGCGTTTCTCGCCCAGTTCTATGAGGAAGTGCCGCCCGCCCGTTGCATTCTCGTCGACCGCGCCTTGCCGGAAGCCAGCCTGCTCGCCGAAGCGTTTCGCGCGGCGGCGGGCGGAAAAGTGGAGATATCCGTGCCGCAGCGGGGCGACCGGCGCAGGTTGATAGAGCAGGCGGCGCGCAACGCGGAAGAAGCGTTGGACCGGCGGTTGGCGGAAAGCGGCACCATGGCGAAGATCCTGCGTGAACTGGCGGAGTTTCTCGAACTCCCGGAACCCCCGAACCGCATCGAAATTTACGATAACAGCCATATCCAGGGCACCAATGCATTAGGCGCAATGGTCGTTTCCGGGCCGGAAGGCTTCGTGAAGGGACAATACCGCAAGTTCAACATCAAGCGGGCCGAAACCGCGCCGGGCGACGATTTCGCGATGATGCGCGAAGTCATGGCGCGGCGTTTCGCCAGATTGATCAAAGAGGATTCGGCGATCGCACAAGACCCGGAACGCGATCAGGGCACGTGGCCCGATCTCGTCCTGATTGATGGCGGCAAGGGACAGATGAGCGCTGTCAAGGATGTTGTCGAGGAACTGGGTATTGAGGATTTGCCGCTGATCGCGGTGTCCAAGGGGCCCGACCGGAACGCGGGGCGCGAAGTGTTCCATTTTCCCGATGGACGCGAAAAGATGCTGCCGCTCAATTCGCCGGTGCTGTTTCATCTCCAGCGCCTGCGCGATGAGGCGCACCGTTTTGCCATCGGCGCACACCGGCAGAAGCGCAGCCGGGCGATTTCGGCTTCGCCGCTGGATGAAATCCCCGGTATCGGCCCGGCGCGCAAGCGGGCCTTGCTGCTGCACTTCGGCACTGCGGGCAAAGTGCGCGCGGCATCACTGGAGGATTTGCAGCGGGCACCCGGCGTTTCACAGGCTGTTGCGCAAACCGTTTACGATTTTTATCATCCGGGCGGCTGAAATCCCGCCAGGGATAGCGGGGGTGGGCGTGATCGAACTGAAGCGGAAAGCGGTGTTTCACGGACCGAACCCTTTCGTGCCCGATCCGGTGCTCATCGCCGAATTGTCCGTGGCGCTTCCGCTTGAGGGCCGCGCGGCCGCCAGCATCATTGGCAATATGGCTGGGGTTCGCGGGGGCGCGTGATGTTCCAGCCCGCTTCGCAGGATGAGGGGTTTCTGGGCGGCATGGCGTTGCGCGACAAGCGGGCGTCAGGTGTCAGGGCCATGCTGCGGCACCGGTCAGTCGCACATGCGGTCATTTTGACGGCAGCGGGATACTTGCGTTCAACCGGTCTGCCTGTCGACCGTGTGGAACGGGCCTTCCTTTGCGATGCCGGGCTTCCCGGGGAATGGCGGGTGGTGCTGTCGGCCTGCATGGATGAGCCGGTGCATGTTGCGCCGTTGCGATCGACGGCAGATGTGCTGCGGATTCTCGTGGATTTCGTCGGGATCGGGGGGAAATATCAGGAAATGTAACCGCCGGGATCGGCTTTCCGTTCGCGAGCGGCGAGCATGTGGAACAGGCGTTGCCGTATGGATCCGCCGATGGCCACGGAAAATCGTCCGATCGCGCGGCGCTCGCGCCAGATGTGGTCGATCATCGGATGATCGGCGGCGGCGCAGCTATCGGTCCAGGCGATATCCGGGTCTTCCAGCATGGCGAGGTTTTCCCGCTGAAGCAGAACGCCCGGCGAAAACCGTGCATAGTCTTCATCATAGGCGGTCTTGAAGGAGAATGCGCCGGGCGGTGCCAGAAAGCTTGCCAGCATGGCGATGGGGTGGCCGTTGAGCGTGAGCGTCAGCCGTTCGAGTTTGTCCCTCCGCGCGGCTCCGGCCACGGTGCGGCGGAACAGCGCGGCCGTTTCGGTGGCGCAGAGCAGGGCCGATCCCGCGCGGCCCTTCCAGCCCGATTGTTCCAGCCCGAGGAACGCCTCGCACCACGGGCTGATCCCTTCGGCGTCGCGCTGCCGGATGAAACGCAGGTCTCCCAATTCGCCGAGACGCGCGGCCTGACGGCGCAGTTCCTTGCGTTTCTTGCCGGATAGCGCAGCGTCGAAATAAGCGCCGGGAGAAAGGTCGGATCGTAGGAGCGCGCGCTCCTCGCGATGGACCAGCGCGATTTCGCGGTCTTGCTCGCCGCAAGCTTCGATCAGCGCGTCGGTGACGGGACTGGCCAGCGGCATGGCGCGCAAATGCAGGAATACCGCCGCGCCGCAATGCGCGTCTGCCCAGTCCAGCAGAGCGCGCCAGAACAGCCGTTCCATTCCGGCGGCGATCATCGGCACACCCAGGAAGCAATTGTCGTGAACCCAGTTGGACAGGTTGGGGATCGGCCGCCCGTAATAGCGTCGCTGGTGGACGAGGGGCAGCAGGCCGATCAGGCGCCCTCCCGCTTCCACGCAAAGCAGACGGACGGAGCGGCCTGCGCCCAGGCACTCCAGCGACGGCCGCAGATACCAGCTTTCATAGAACGGGTTCGGTTCGGCGCACTGGCGGGCCAGCATGTCCCACGCGTCAAGGCATTCCGCCAGCCCGGCGACGCGGCACACGGCCTGACGGGGAAGGAGGGGGGAATGAAAGGACACAGTTCTGCCCGCGCGTTGCAAGAAGCATCGCCATACCCCGGTGAACCCCAAGGAATTGCTAATGCAGGGCAAGGAACGCCGTGCTCCTTCAGCAAGGCCTGTTCATTGCCGGAACCCCGGCCGAAAACCTTTGGCGGTTATGCCTTGTGCAAACAAGCGGTCACCATGCTGTCTCCTCCGCTCAACCTGAACTTGTCGAAGGGCGCCGGGATGACGCGGATCATAGGGCCTTCGACAAGCTCAGGCTGAACGGATATCAGTTTGCAAAGGTACGATCGCCAAAAAAATACCCCGCCGGCGCGAACCGGCGGGGTGCAGAAACGTATCGGGTTGGAAGGGCCGGGTTCAGCCCATCGCCCCGTGCGCCAGTGCCGACAGCAGCAGCAGCGCGACGATGTTGGTGATCTTTATCATCGGATTGACGGCGGGGCCTGCGGTGTCCTTGTAGGGATCGCCGACCGTATCGCCCGTCACGGCCGCCTTGTGGGCTTCACTGCCCTTGCCGCCGTGGTTGCCGTCCTCGATGTATTTCTTGGCGTTGTCCCACGCGCCGCCGCCTGACGTCATCGACAGGGCGACGAACAGGCCGCCCACGATCACGCCGAGCAACAGGGCGCCCAGCGCCGCGAAGCCGTTGGCCGGGCCGGCAACCGCCGTGATGACGAAATAGACCACGATGGGCGTCAGCACCGGCAGCAGCGAAGGCACGATCATTTCCTTGATCGCGGCCTTGGTGACGAGGTCCACCGTGCGGGCATAGTCGGGCTTGGACGTGCCTTCCATGATACCCGGATTGTCGCGGAACTGGTTGCGCACATCCAGCACCACGTCGCCTGCCGCGCGACCCACGGCGGTCATGCCCATGGCTCCGAACAGATAGGGCAGCAGCGCGCCGAGCAGCAAACCGACGATGACGTAGGGGTTCTCCAAGCTGAAATCGACTTCGATGTTCGGGAAGAACTCGTCAAGGTCGGCCGTATAGGCAGCGAAGAGCACCAGCGCGGCAAGACCCGCCGAACCGATGGCATAGCCCTTGGTCACGGCCTTGGTGGTGTTGCCCACGGCGTCGAGCGCGTCGGTCTTTTCCCGGACCGAATCGTCCAGC
The DNA here is from genome assembly GCA_964621355.1 of uncultured Novosphingobium sp. GTDB lineage: Bacteria > Pseudomonadota > Alphaproteobacteria > Sphingomonadales > Sphingomonadaceae > Novosphingobium. The sequence goes on from CAZUOV010000050.1 coordinate 13,302, forward strand.
CCCGCCATTTCGGCGATGCCGCCCGCGTTGTCCGTCACCGGCCCATAGGCATCGAGCGCCACGACCATGCCCGCCAGCGCCAGCATGGCGGTGGCCGCATAGGCAATGCCGATCAGACCGGCGAACTGATGGGCGATGATGATACCCGCCACGATCACAAGGGTGGGCAGGGCCGTCGCCTCAAGGCTGATGGCGAGGCCCTGGATCACGTTGGTGCCGTGGCCCGTTTCCGATGCCTTGGCGATGGACTTCACCGGACGATAGTTCGTGCCGGTGTAATACTCGGTGATCCAGATGATGAGTCCGGTGATGACCAGTCCGAGCAGCGAGCAATAGAACAGGATGCGCCCGGTGAACACGGTTTCGCCCAGCGAGATCGGTGTTTCCATGCCGCCCAGCGCGTAGCTGATGGCCCACCAGATCGCCGGGATCGACAGCACCGCCGTCACCAGGAAGCCCTTGTACATGGCGCCCATGATGTTCTTGCCGCCTCCGAGGCGGACGAAATAGGTGCCGACGATCGACGTCACGATGCAGACACCGCCGATCAGCAGTGGCAGCGCCATGAGCGGCATGAGCAGATCGCCCGCGCCTTTCAGCAGAAGCGCTGTCAGCACCATGGTGGCGCCGACAGTGACGACATAGGTTTCGAACAGGTCAGCGGCCATGCCCGCGCAGTCGCCCACGTTGTCGCCCACGTTGTCGGCGATGACGGCGGGGTTGCGCGGATCGTCTTCCGGGATGCCCGCTTCCACTTTGCCGACAAGGTCCGCGCCCACGTCGGCTGCCTTGGTGAAGATGCCGCCGCCCAGACGCGCGAAGATGGAGATCAACGATGCGCCGAAGGCTAGCGCGGTCAGCGCCTCGACCACCGTGCGGTCGTCGCCGCCCACGGTGTGGCCGCCGGGGCCGATCAGATACCAGTAGAACACGGCGATGGCGAGCAGCGCGAGGCCCGCCACCAGCATGCCGGTGATGGCGCCCGCGCGGAACGCCAGCGTCAGGCCCGCTTGCAGGCCCTGCTGCGCCGCGGCCGCGGTCCGCACGTTGGATCGCACGGAAATGTTCATGCCGATGAAACCGGCGACGCCCGAAAGGATCGCGCCGATGATGAAGCCCACCGCCGATATGACGCCCAGCGTCGCGCCGATGATGACGGCGACAACGACGCCGACAATGGCGATGGTGGAATACTGCCTGCGCAGATAAGCCTGCGCGCCTTCCTGGATTGCTCCGGCTATTTCCTGCATCCGGGCATTGCCAGCCGGCGACCCCAGAACCTGACGGCTGGTGATGAACCCATACAGGACGGCCACCAGGCCCAGAACAATCGCGATCGTGACTGGATTCACGGAACGCCCCCTCTCCTGTTAAAGAAAACCGCCCGGCCCCGCCTTAGCGAACGCCGCGCGATGGTGGAGGTATGCGGGCAAGTCAGGCGCTTAGCAAGCCTATAGACGCCTTTTTGCGAATCTTTCTCAACTATGCTCGAAACCGAGCCTGTCGTCGGGAGCGGGGCCCGAGCCGTCGATCAAGAGAGGGACGCCTGCCGGGGATATCGCAACGCCGATGCAGCAGGCGGGAACGGGCGGTTTGGTTCCGGGCGGGGTCGTGAACAGCAGCTCGTAATCGTCGCCCCAGCGCAGGGCATCGTCGCGGCGGTTTTCAGGGGCGGCGAGCGGAACTGCGTGCGTGTCGAGAGTGAGAGTGACGCCGCTGGCCTCCGCCATCCGCCGCCCGTCGAGAAGCAAGCCGTCCGAAACGTCCATCATCGCGGTGACGAGCGGCGCGAGGACGATGCCTTCGGCAAGGCGGGCCTGAGGGCGGCGATAGGCGAGACTGTCGCCGCAATCTGCCTGTAGCGCTTCCAGCCCCATCATGGCCGCGCCGACCGGCCCGGTGATCCACAGTTCGTCGCCTGCTCGTGCGCCGGAACGGGAAGGGACGGGCAGGGCAGTTGCTTCACCGATGGCTGTCAGCCCCACGACCTGGGGCCCGTTGCCCGATATGGTGTCTCCACCCAGCAATGGCATGCCGTAGTGCGAAAGCGCCTCTGTCAGTCCTTCCAGGAAGCGGGCGTCGTCAGGGCCCAGCATATAGCCCAGCAGCGCGCCGACGGGCCGCGCGCCCTTGGCGGCGAGATCGGACACGTTCGCCGCCACCAGTTTCCACGCTAAGTCGGCGGGGTCGGCATCGGGCAGGAAATGCGTGCCCTGTGCCATCATGTCGTGCGTCAGGACCAACGTTTTCCCGCCAATTTCCAGCACGGCGCAATCGTCGTTCAGGGCGCGGGCGGCGGGGTCGGCGGCGATTCCGCGCAGCATTTGGATAAAGGCGGCTTCTCCGCTCAGGAGCGCACGGCCTTTGCAACGGCATCCAGCACGCCGTTCACGAACTTCGTTTCGCGCGAATCGAAGAAGGCATGGGCCACATCGAGATATTCGTTGATGACCGTGCCGACCGGCACATCGGCCCGCGCCATGAGTTCATAGGCTCCGGCCCGCAGGATCTGGACCATGGTGCGGTCCAGCCGCTCCAGCTTCCAGCCTTCCGCCAGCCTTGCCGAGACGGCGGTGTCAATTTCGTCGCGCCGGGCGAGGACGCCTTTCACCACGTCGTCGAAGAACGCGGTCTCGGCGCTGACGTATTGCGCGTCGTCCAGATCGGGGTCGATCTCTCCGCCCAGCCGGTGCATGTGGAACTCGTCGAGCAGGTGCGGGACCGCTGTCCCTTCCATCTCGTGCTGGTAGAGCGCCTGCACGGCGGCGAGGCGGGCGGCGGAGCGCGCCCTGCCTCCCTTGGCATTGGCGCCTCCCTTGGCATTGGCCGGTTTCATATGCCCAGCCTCACTTCGATGGAGCGGGCATGCGCGGGCAACCCTTCGGCTTCGGCCAGAGCGACGGCGGCGGGGCCGATGGCGCGCAGGCCGTCCTCGTCCAACTGGATAAAACTGGTCCGTTTCATGAAATCGAGCACCGAAAGGCCGGACGAAAACCGCGCGCGCCGCCCGGTGGGCAGGACATGGTTCGGCCCGGCGACATAATCGCCCGCCGCTTCCGGCGTCAGCCTGCCCATGAACACCGAGCCCGCGTGGCGGATCGCGTGCAACAGCGGTTCAGGATCGTCCACGGCGAGCTGGACGTGTTCGGCGGCAAGCTGATTGGCGAGCGCGGGCGCTTCGTCAAGGTTCGCCACTTCGATGATGACGCCGTGCCGGTTCCAGCTTTCGCTGGCCGTGCGGGCGGTGGGCAGCATGGCAAGTTCCACGCCGACGCGATCGGCGACGCTATCGGCGAAGACCGGATCGTCGGTGATGAGGATGGACTGCGCCATGGGATCATGCTCGGCCTGGCTGAGCAGGTCGGCAGCCGTCCATTCGGGATCGTTCCGGCCATCCGCGATGACCAGGATTTCGCTTGGCCCGGCCACCATGTCGATACCGACCACACCGTAAAGCCGGCGTTTGGCTTCGGCCACCCAGGCGTTGCCGGGACCGGTAATGACGTCGACGGGCCGGATGCGCCGGGTGCCATAGGCCAATGCCGCAACGGCCTGCGCCCCCCCGATGCGCCAGATCTCGTCCACGCCCGCGATGTGCGCGGCGGCGAGCACCAGCGGATTGGCCACGCCCTTCGGCGTCGGCGTAACCACGGCCAGGCGCCCCACGCCCGCGACCTTGGCGGGAATGGCGTTCATCAGCAGCGAGGAGGGGTAGGCGGCCCTCCCGCCCGGAATATACAGACCTGCGGCGTCCACCGGCCGCCAGATCGCGCCAAGGCGCACGCCGCTATCGTCGGTATAGTCGCGATCTTCCGGTTTCTGCGCTTCGTGATAGGCGCGGATGCGCTGGGCGGCGAGTTCCAGCGCGGCGCGCAGATCGGGCAGCAGATTATCATAAGCCTCGCGGCACTCTTCGGGCGAGATGCGCCATGCTTCGTCTCTGCTCAGCGAGTGCCCGTCGAACCGCTGCGTCAGTTCGGCCAGCGCCTCGTCGCCCCGGTTGCGAACATCGTCGAGGATCAGGGCCACATCGCGCGAAACATCGTCGTCGCTTTCGCGACGGTCGCGCACCAGCCGGGCGAACGCCCTGGCGAAATCCGGGGTCCGGGAATTGAGCCGCAGCATCACGCGTCAATTCCTTCTGGCGCCTCTCGTTCGGCAACCAGCGCGCGAAAGCGTTCGACCAGGGCCGCCACGCGCTCATCGGTCTTGAGCGCGGCGCGATTGACGATGAGGCGCGCCGAAATCTGGAGAATAACGCCGGATTCCACCAGCCCGTTGTCCTTGAGCGTTCGTCCCGTGGAGACAAGATCGACGATGCGGCCGGCAAGACCGAGCACGGGCGCCAGTTCCATCGCGCCGTTCAGCTTCACGACTTCGGCCTGGATGCCCAGCCTTTCGAAGTGCTTTCGAGTGAGGTTGGGATATTTGCTGGCGACACGCAGGTGGCTGGCGGCGGCTACCGCGTCCTGCCCGGCGGGTTCGGCAACCGACAGGCGGCAATGCCCGATATCGAGATCCACCGGCGCGTAAAGATCGGAATAGGCGAATTCCTCCACCACGTCCGACCCGACGATCCCCGCCTGTGCCGCGCCGTGGGCCACGAACGTCGCCACGTCGAAGGCGCGCACGCGGATGACCCGCATGTCGGATTGCTCACAGGCAAACGACAGCGCGCGCGAGTTCTTGTCATGGAACTCCGCTTCGGGCGTGATCCCGGCGCGCGCCATGAGCGGCAGCGCCTCGTCGAGAATGCGGCCCTTGGGAACGGCGAAGGTAAGCGGCTTCTGCATCGCGCCGCGCCTTAGGGCGAGCGGGCGCAAAGGGCAACCGGAACGCTCACGGATAGCTGACGGTGTTGGGTTGGCCGGGGATGGGGATGAACTCCTTCTCGTCTCCCGGCACTTTGGGGAAGCGTCCCGCGTTCCAGTCGTCCTTCGCCTGCTCGATCCGGTCTCGCGAACTGCTGACGAAGTTCCACCAGGCATGGCGCGGTGTCCTGAACGCCTCTCCGCCCAGCAGCATGACGCGCCCGCCGCCATGAGACGTCAGCGTCATCCTGTCGCCGGGCGCGAGGACGGACAGGACATAGGGCACCAGATCGGCATCCCCGATCCGCGCTTCGCCGCCCACGAGCATTACCGCGCGTTCGTCGGCTTCGGCATCTATGGGAATGGAGCCGCCCGGTTCCAGCACGATCTCCGCGTAGATCGTCTGGGCGTAAGTCGTGGTGGAAGCGCGCGCGCCCCACAACTCGCCCATGATGACGTGCGCCCGCGCCTTGCCGTCGTCCAGCAGCGGAAGGTCCGTCCGCGCCTCGAACGCGGGCGCGATTTCCTCTTGCCCGTCCGGCAGGGCGAGCCACGTCTGCATTCCGTAGAGGTGCGGGCCGTCCACCCTGTCGTCCGCCGGGCTGCGTTCGGAATGGACGATGCCACTGCCCGCTGTCATCAGGTTGACCTGGCCGGGCCGGATCGTGGCGAACGTGCCCAGACTGTCGCGGTGGTCGATCGCGCCTTCAAACAGCCATGTCACGGTGGCGAGGTTGATGTGCGGGTGCGGCCGCACGTCCATGCCCGTGCCCGGCTCCAGATGGGCGGGGCCTATCTCGTCCACGAAGATGAATGGGCCGACCATGGTGCGCCGGCGCGAAGGCAGCACGCGGCGAACCTGAAATCCGCCGAGCTTGTGCGTGACTGGTTCGATTGTCTGAACAATGCTCATGTCATTCTCCCGGCGCCTTGGCCTTTATTGCGAGAGCGTGAACCCGCTGGCCCGGTATGTCGCCCAGCGCGCGGTTGACCATGCGCTGCCGTTCCAGCCGCG
>CAZUOV010000051.1:0-18765 GCA_964621355.1 uncultured Novosphingobium sp.
AGCGTGACGGGATCGTTTGCCGGTGCGGTGTCGAGGGTCAGCATCACACAATCCCGACGATGCCCGATGCGGTCGTGGCGGCCATCACGCGCTTGGCCCGCACCGGAATGAACGAACCGCTCGGCACGTCGGCCAGCGTCACCGGATCGCTGTCATCCTTAGCGAGCAGCACCAGATCGCCGCCGGTCCCGACATAGAGGGCGCGCACCAGCGCCGGCAGGTCACTATCCGCAGGGGTGATTGCGAAGAGCGAGCTGCCGGGCGCTTCGAGGCCGGGCGAATGATTGGAGAAGCGGTCCTTCATCGCCCGATCTCCTTAGGCCGCCACAGGACGGCTATGGGCGTTGCCCTTGATCACCACCGCGCCGGCAGCAATCGACGTGCCGCTGTTCTTCGTGATCACGGTGCGCAGGTAGCGCTTGTTGCCGATGTACCCGACTTTCACCACGGCATCGGCTTCAAGGCTGGCCGGGAACGTCCCGACAAGATCGGCGGCACCCACGTCGGCAAAGTCGCCGCTCGTGGTCGTGGCGCTTTCCTGAAGCTTGGCAGTGAAGTCACCATCGCCGGCAATCGCGCCGGTATTGATGACGACGGCCGCGCTTTCAAAGCCGGCGAGGTCGATGGCCGCCGATGTGTTCGTGGCGGTAAGCACGGCAGGCGCAACGGCCTGCACGGCTCCAAGATTGTTTGCGAGGTCACGCATTGTCATTGCTCCTTAGGAAGTGGCGCAGCGGATTTTGCGCAGGGCTTCGGTCAGCACGACGCTGCCACCGACGCGGCGGCGAGCATGGAAGCGGACAAGCCCCTTGGTTGCGACGCTGTAGGGATCGCGCATCACCGACAGCGCCACCCGGTCATAGATCCGATAGGCGCTGGCGAAGTCGCCCAGCACGATCGGTTCGGCAGCCGCGCCAATATCGTCCATCGTCGTATCTTCGATCACCGGACGGCCGAGGATGGTTTCGGGCTGGCCGGCGGTAAGCGCGGGCTGCCACAGGTAGAGGCCGGAACCGTCCTTCACCTTGCGGAGCGTCGCCAGCGTGCTGCCGTTCATCATCCACACCGCGCGATTGCGGTAGAAGGCCGGCAGGGCATAGAAGGCATCGATCAGCGTATCAGCCGGCGCGCTGCCCAGCGTCGAAGCGTTGCCGGTGTGGGTGTAGGCCACGCCAGCGGCTTCCATCACACCCAGCGGCTTCTTGACGCCATCGCCCTGCATGAATGCGAGGGCTTCCAGCCGGCCGAATTCTTCCGCGAGGTCGAAGGCGACTTCGCCTTCCACATTCACGGCGGCATCTTCCAGCAGGCGTTGCGACACGTCCACATAGCAGGCCATTTCGTGAACCGGGATTTCCACCTGCCCATAAGTCGAGCCGGTTTCAGGGCGATCCTCGGTTTCGCCGACCCAATGGCCGGTCGGCGTGCCGGTGCGCTTCGGCAGGATCACTTCGCCTGAAGACGTGGTGCCGACGCGTGCGGCTTCGCGGATCGGCGAGCGCTCCACGATGCCCTTCACCACTTCCGCCACGAAGTCGGCCGGGGCCAGATAGCCGCCAGCCGTATCATCGGCGACGCGCAGCGCCTTCACTTCGTCGGCCGGCAGGGCTTCACGACCAAAGCGCAGGAAGCTGCCGAACGCCTTGGCTTCGATCGGCGTGGTATCGGTATCGGCACCATTGCCATTGCCGGGGCGCTGCGTGCGAATGTCGATCGCATCCAGCCGGTCGGTGAGCGAGCGCAGCTCGGTCGTCACGCGCTCGTCAAGGGCGGTGCGGTGCTGATCGACGGCGCTGCGCAGCTCGGTAACTGCCTGCACGGCCGATGCGATATCGTCGCTGCCTTCCTCGCGGGTTTCGACCGGCTCGGCCGAGCGGAGTTCAAGGGGTGGAATATGCTTCATGCTTGGGTTCCTTTGATGGAGAGCGCGGCGCGGCGGGCCGCATCAACAAATGCCGCGACGCTGGCCGAACTGGCCGCGCCCTTCACACTCGTGATCCTCGCCTTCGATGCCGCCGGCAGCGAGACGAGGGAGATTTCGACAAGATCGATATCGGTGAGCACGCGCCCGCCGTTCGGGCCGCGTTCGCTCTTCCGAGCGCGAAAGCCGATCGAGAGGCCATTGACGGCCCCGGCCTTGAGCAAGGCGAGGGCTTCAGCGCCCTTGGCGGTTTCGACCACCAGCTTGCCCGTGACCTTCAGGCCGCGCGCATCTTCGACAATTTCATGCCAGACGCCGATCGGCTGATCGGAATTGTGATTCCAGAACATCGCCGGGCCGCCGCTGGCCTTGCGCTCGCGGATGGTGCGGCCGAAAGCACCGGACTTCACCGTGTCGCCATAGGAATCCGGCTCGCCGAAGATGCTGGCGTAGCCGGTGAAGGTGCCGGTCTCGTCAGCGTCGAACCGGACTTCATCAGCGGCAAGGGTGAGGGTTTCTCGTTTCATTCGGGTGCAGGCTCCTGTTGCTGGGGAACCGGAGCCGCATCGCCTTGTCCGGCCTGAAGGATAAGCTCGTCGCCGCCTTCGACCGGCGGGCGATTGTCGAGTTGGCGGATTTCGTTACGGGTCAGCCAGGCACCACCGGCGGCCTGACGATAGGCGGTGAAGCGGGCGGTGATGTCGCCGCGCACCATGTCGTCGAAGACCGCTTCGATGAAGTATTCGCGGCGCTCTTCCGGGCTGAGAAGTACGCGCTCAAGCGCCGACTGCCAGACTTCCGCCCACGGCATCAGGCACGTCTGGACGAACTGGCGCATCAGCTCTTCGACGTTGCGCCAGGTGGCGCGATCGAGATCGCCGATCAGCGTGCCGGGCACCTTGAAGGCCCGGGCGATCTCCTGAATAACGAACCGGCGCAGATCGATGAATTGCAGATCGACCGAGCTGAATTGCATCGGCTCGAACGACATTCCATCTTCCAAAATCATTGTCCGGCCGCCGTTGGCCGCGCCGGCATGGGTGCTGTTGAAGCTCTCGCGCAGGCGCTTTGCCAGATCGGGGCCGACCATCTTGCCGTATTTCAGGACGCCGCTCGGGCGAGCGCCATTGCCGAAGAGCCGGCCCTGATGTTCGCTCATCGCCATGTCGATCGCGATGGCTTCGCGGCAGAGATTGACCAGGCAGACGAGACGATTGCCGATCGAGCCGGGCGTCGGGATATAGAGCACGTCGCGCCAGTCGAGCACGCGCTCGACGCCGTTCTCCTGCACCTTGAATCGCGGTTCGGGTCCGGTCGTGTCGCGGGTGACGCAACGCGGATCGAGGCGGTGGATTTCGCGGGCTTGCCCGTTGGCGCGGATGATCAGGCCATAGGCAGCACCATGCAGAAGCGCATCGAGCTGCATCCCGGTGCGCGTCTCGACGCCGCCGGCCCATGGGCACCAGTCGCCAGCAAGGATCGCGGCGGCCGAGTGCGTGTTATCGCGCTCGCGCGTGCCATCGTCGCTGCGGCGGTAGAGATGGAATGGAAGGCTGCCGATGCTTTCGGAGATGGCGCGGCATGATGCCAGCGTGGTCGGGCTGCGCAACGCGGTATCGGCGGAAACAGAAATGCCGGCAGCAGTGGGTACCGCGCCGAACAACGACAAAAGCTCCGGCGAAGGGTTCGCCAGAGACTTGCGTTCAAATCCAAAGATGTTTCTTAGCCGATTGATCATTTGCCGCCTTGCGCGTTGTGCGGCAATGTTCCGGTTATGGCGCGACTTAGGAAAGTAAAAACACCGAGACGGCTGAAGTTAACTTGGCAGGAAATAGCACGGTAATTCGGCGATATTCGTGCTCTTTACGGGCGCTTGGGTTCAAGTTCCCAAATTAGCGTTGCGCCGGACGTTTTCAGGTTGTCACCAGCGCCGGCACAGGTCCAATCCCGCACACCCCAGCTCGACCAGATCGCCTTCGGCCCTTCCATCTTGAGATTGCGCGCACCGCGAAGCCGATCGCACAGGCCGCCCCAGCCATGATGCCACGGCAGGACGCCGAACAGATCATGCGCGCTCCAGCCGTCCCGCACGGCGCGGCTGGCGAAGTTCTCATAGATCCACCAGGCATCGCGAACCGCCTGCGCCCACCAGTTCAATTCGTATCCGGCCGGGGGATCAAGATCATCGAGGGCGGACAGATGCCGATGCCATTGGCGGAGGGTCGCGGTCGGTGCCAATCGGACGTTGGCGTTAGCAGCTTTAGCAGGATTAGCAGCCGAAATGGCCGATGATGAATTTTCGTTTTTAGGGTGCGCCCCTGCTAAAGCTGCTAATCTGCTAATCTCCGGGGCGGCATCGGTGCCACGCTCGGCAAGCCAGCGATGAGGGTCGAAGTTCAGCACCGGATAATCCTCCAGGCTTCCTTGTGCTGCTTACCTTCGATTTCGGCACCATCGGGCAGCGGACGCGCCCAGCCGTGTTCGACCAGCACTTTCATGGCGCTGCGGGCTTTGTCGGCTTGTCGGATCGATGCCGGCCCGCGCTGATAGATCGTGCTGAGTCCGATCACGTTATCGGCTCGGCCGATCAGCCATTCGCGCAGGTTCTCGGCTTGTCGCAGATCAGGTTCGACGGCACCCGCCGCAACAAGCCGGATGGCTTCGGCGAGATAATACTTCGCCAGTTCGATCGCGTCAGCGAGCGTAACGTCTTCGATCCACGTGGCGTTCGGATCAGCCATCAGCGTCAGGATACCAGCAATCCGGGCTGCATTCTCGGGCAGCTTCGAGGCGAACGCCTTGACGGTTCCCAGCGACGCTGCCGGACCGAGTTCGGCTTCGATCGCATTGGCGAAGCTGACGTAGAGCGCGCGGGCGTCGGCGGTGAAGTGGAGTTGGTCGAGTTCAACGCCGAGTGTGCGGTCGCTGTCGTTCTTCCACCGCACCGGCTGCCGCAGCAGCGTATGCACCGCATTGTTATAGTCTTCGAGGTCCGCCGCCGCCTGCCGAGCAAGCGACTGATATTCGGTGTCATCGCGGAACCGGGTTCCTGCGCGGCCGGCGGGCGCGGACAGGAGGAATCGGGCGAGCAAGCCTTGATCAGCGAGCTGCGCGTCACTGAGGAAACCCGACGCAACGCCAGGCTGCACCATCAGGTGACAGGCCAGCCGCCGATCATAAAGCACGATTACGCCGTCGCCGCCGCGAATGCGCTCAAGCTTCGATCCATCCCATGCACGGCAGAGGTTGGCCGTGGTCCCGGCCTTCTGTTCCGCCTTCAGGCTATGGCCGCCGAGGAAGGTGGCAGCATCGTCGCAGAGCATCGCCAGCGAAGGCCGGCCGTGCTGGTAGATGCGGAACAGACCTTCCATTGTCTGATCACCGGACGGGGCCAGCACGGACAGGAGCGGCGGCTGCGGTGCGGACCCGAGGTCATGCAGCGCGGCTTCGAGCGCCGCTCGGTCGCTCTTGAGCTTATTGGTCAGATGCTTGGCGTTCGCTTCATAGGCGGCGACTTTCACCTGATAAGTGGCCCTTTCGCCAGCCTCGGCTTCGGCGATCTCGCGCTCGAAATCGCGCACCGGCTTCAGAGCCATGCTGTCGGCACTCGACTTGCGCTCGCCGGATTCCAGTACCGTCAGCAGAAAGAGGCTAAGCGGAGTTATCTTCCCTTGGCCGATCGGCAGAACAGCGTTCGCCTGTCCTTGCGCTGCCAGTGCGGCGACGGCGAGCACCGAGTTAGCTGCGCAGGGCAGCGGGCACTGGATCACCGTTTCGATGGCCCTTGCCGCCTTGCCCAGCACCGGGCCGAGTGCCTGATCGGGAAACGGCGGCGCTGGCGGCAATTCGCGATAAAGCGGACGCGGACCTTCGCCGTTGATCCTGCGCGCCTTGCCGATGCTGTCGGCGACCGCTTCGTCGCCCATATCGTTGCCGGCGTCGGCAAAGTCTCGGGCTGTCGCTCCGTCCATTATCTTGCTTCTTTCCTTGGCGGCACTGCCAGCCGACCGCCTACTGCCTCGGCAGCGGCACGGGCGGCTTCGAGTCCGATGTTTCGTTGGATGTTGGGATGTTCGATCAGATGCGCGTCATCGTCGGCGGCGATGATGATTTCGGCGTCGGGGAAGCGGTTGCGAATTTGCAGCGCCACCGGCTTCAGGTTCGTCCAGGTGAAGGCGACAACCACCGACAAGCTGGTTGCGCGGCGGATCACGGCACCAGTGCCGTATCCTTCGGCGACGACTATCTTGTCGCCCGGCTCGCCGACCGTCATGAAGAGGCCCTTGGTGCGGGCGTTCTTGGTGTAGAGCTTGAACCCGTCCGGCGCGATTCGTTGCAGGTTCCAGAGCTTGCCGTGTTCATCGAACATCGGGATTACCAGCCGGTTGCCAAGTTGCCGCGCGTCCTCGCCGGGTATGCCTTTGGCGACGAGGTAGGGGTGCGCCGGATCGGCCGAAAATTCGGCCCGTTCCCAATCGTGCCGGCAGACTTCGGCGATCTCTTCCCATTGTGCCTGTTGCTCGGCTTCGCGGAGTGCGGCGGCTTCGCGAGACTGGCGCGCGATTTCGCGGCGCTCTTGCGGTGAGAGAGTGCGATTGTCCTTGAAGCGCCACTTCTGATTGATGCCGGACTTGAAATGGCCGAACGCCCCGGCGGGGTATCCGTCCAGATGCAGGACGGCCCATCCTTTCCGGCTCTTGGGCTTGTCGCCGATGCAGTCGAAGTAGATCGGCTTGCCCGAGACGAGTTCGCCAGCGATGCTGTCGGCCGGGCTGATGCCGGCCGCGCCCATAGCGTCGAGGAAGGCGATCACGGGATCAGCCATGGCGCTGCCCTGCATCCGAGGCGCGTCGGCCACCGGGCCGCACGCTGCGCGCGCTGATCACCGCATCGGCGATGACCTGCATCCGTTCGTGATCCTTGCCGTCGCGGTCCTGCCAGCGGTTAAGCTGAAGTCGCCCACTGACGCTCACCAGATCGCCTTTGTTGTGGCGACACAGGGTTTCAGCGACGCGGCCAAAAGCAACGACGTTGAACCACTGCGGCGGTGCGCCTTCCTCGTTGCCGAGGTCCACGGCGAGGCTCGCCGTTGCCCAGTCCTTGCCCGACTGCGAGGTCCGGCGAACGGGATCGGCACCAAGCCGACCGTAGCAGGCAAGTTGCGCGGCCATGACGATCTCCTACTGTCCGGCCGTGCTGGCGCGCGGTTCACCCAGCCTTGCCAGCGCCCACTCATCGAGGGCAGTGCGCGGGTACAGGACGGCGCGGCCGAACTTCTGGAATTCAGGGCCGCCGCCGACGGAGCGCAGCTTGTTCAGCGTCGCGTGGGCGATGGGCGTCCCGTGAACTTCGGTGAGGTATTCGGCTGCCTCGGGCGGGTTGAGCCGACCTTTGCGGAAACGGGCTGCAATTGCGTCGTTCATGGTCAGCCCTCCCGCCGGATCAACTGGCTGATGGCTTGCAGGGCGATGCCCTGGAGCACTGCGTCGCGGCGAAGGATCGGCTCCTGATCTCGATAGGGCTTCTCAAACCGCGAGACCTTGCTGCCGTCGTAATGGATTTCGGCATACAGATCCGACGATACCCGAACTTGATCCACGCGAGCGGCCAAGTCCTGATCTTCGATGATGCTCTTCAGCGCGTCACCGAACAGGTGACGGCCGGTCATCGGGCAGACGGTGAACGTGGGCTTCCAATTCTCTCCCCAGCCGCTCAATTCCGATCCTTCCTGATTCAGGTGCCACGTCAGCCAAGTGGAGTTGGCGCTTTCCTTGCGCGGCCCGTTCAGCACGACAGCGAGAACGAAAAATGCCGCCCGAAAGGGATCGACATCGATGCCACCGCCCGGACCAGCCTTTCCACGGAACATCGCCGGATCGAAGGCGACGCCCGCATCCTCGGCTTGCTGCCGCGTCATGGCGTTCAGTTCGTTGTCGGGATCGAAGTGGGGCGACTGTTCTTTCAAGGCGCGCTGCAACTCCGTGAATTCGCTCATCGGTAGGTCAAAGAGCGGGACCAGATGCCCGCAGAGCGTGTTCAGCTTCATATCCAATCTCCGGCAAAATACTCGGGATCATCCCCGAGTTATCTCCACAGATACTGCGTGAGCCGGAAATGGCAACCAAAAACTTTGCGAACATCCCGGAGATTTCCCCGGCCGCGCCACCAGCCGGGGTAACTCGGTCAGCGAAGCCGATATTCCGTTCGGCCGAAGCGAGTGATCTTGTCGCAAGCCGTTGCACGGACGCGCCGGAGGTGTGGCACCATCAGGCCGCGATCCTCGCTGTCCTGCGGGGGCAGGGGGCCAGTGCTCTGGTCAACGCTGTAATCGAGATGTCCGTGCTCGGCATCGTCTTCCGTACCATCGTGCTCGCAACCGCCGGGATCACTGATCGGACAGCCCGGCCCGCTCGGGCCACCATAACCGAATGTCGGGACGCCAAAGCTGATCTCGTCCTCGGTGCACTGACCGGAGTCGTCGTCTTCCTCGTCGTCCTCGCGGCCGAAGGTGCGCATGATGTCACGCTGCCGCCGATTATCCTCGAGCCATGCGATATCGCCGGTATCTGACACGTTGCAGCCCGGACCGGTCTCGAAGTTTAGGGCGTTCGGCGACAGCGCGAAGTCGTCCTCCACGTCGGTGGCGTCCTCAAGGTCGGGATCGCCGTCCATCGTGTCGAGCACCGCCACCAGCACCTCGACGGCACTGGCGATCGTCCCGCGATCGAACGAAGCGAACGCGGATGCAAAGTCCATCTTGCCCATGATTACGCCCTCCCTATCGCAGAGGAACCGCAGGTCTTCGCCAGCTCGTTCTGCCACCACTCCACCCGCTTGGGCGCAATAGCGCAGGTCATATAGCACTTGGCGCACTGCCATTCGCAGGCAGGGCGATTGAGAGTCAGTTGCTCATCGCGCTCCGGCTGATAGTTCGGGCGGCTCGCCACGATGGCGGAATAACGCTCGATGTTCGTCATCGCCGCAGACCACATAGTAGTGATGGCGGACGGCGAATTGGCATGGGCGGAATCCGCCCGTAAAGGGGAAGTAGCCATGATCGTCTCCAGTAAAGACGGTTGAGGTCAGAGCCGGGCGGAAGTTGGCGCTTCCGTTCGGCTCGCTCCCCTGTTATCAAAAACCCTATGGCACGGTCAACGGCTGATAACAAAAACCTAGGTGGGCGTCCTCGCACCGGCATAGGCACGCTCGTCGGCGTCCGCCTTCAACCCGACGATCTCGAATTGCTGGACCTATGGATCGAGGCGAACGGTGCCGATCTCAGCCGCCCCGAAGCCTTGCGGCGGATATTGCGGCTGGTGGCTATGAGGAGGTCGAAATGAGCGAAGACCAGCTTTCTTAAGCTCTGTTACCGGTCAATCTCATCGCTTATGATCAAAGTGCTTGAGGTACAAATTTCCAAAGAATTGCACGAGCACAATCGCGAAAATGGCAAGTGCTAGAACCTTTATCTCCATCGCATTTGCGGCGGGGTCGAGAAAGACGACGATCGCGCCTCCAATTAGACCGAGGATAACAGCACCAGCGTTAATGGCGACTTCGATTAGAGCGGAAACGCGGCTTCTCCGAACCAAATCATCGCGCAGACGCTCGATTACAGCATCGCACAAACTATTAACGGCGAGTTGCCTCTCATAATTTGCCAGGACTATTTCAGCACTGTCAGCAACGTACCCCCGAAACTTTTCCATCACGGCCGCATCGGGAAGTTGGTGCTTTTCGACATCGTGCGCTAGTCGGACCGCGAGCGTGTCAGTTATCAGCGCTTTGATGGCCTGCCGATCAGCTTCGGCCATCTCCTAAATTTTCCCACGCAAGCTGTCGGGAACTGATGACTCGAGAATGCGCCGGACCGCCTCTTGAATGTCCGCATCAGAGGCAATTAGGGATGCAGACCCAGCTTCACCAGCGTATTTTCCACCACGCTCCGCGTATCCGGCAGAGGGAAAGGCTGCCAAGTTTGCGCAGATGAGTTGCGCCACACGCACATCGGGCATGATGGTCATTTCAATGCCGGTCGTATTTTTGATGGTCAGCAACAGTTGGCCCTCATAGCCAGGATTCATAAACACCGGCGGTATCGCAATGCCCAAGCGCGTAATGCTGCTTCGGGGGAATACAAAGCCAAGGCAGTCCGCTGGTATCCGAATAGTCTCTTTGAGGGTGACGAACACAGTTTCGCCAGGCGCAACCTTTCGTATTTGGAATTGACGTTGGGAAATCTGATCCTCTGGAATGTCCTGACCGAGAACATATTCTTTGATCTCGTAGACTGTCTCGGTGTTGCCAAGCCGCAAATCGATCGAAGCCGGTTGCACGGCTGATTCGTCAAAAGGCCGGACGACACTAGACCCGGCTTCGTGAAGAGCTTCGAACTGACTGTCCACTATGAATGCAGCGGTCATAGCATCGCTCACTTTTTGCCTACGTACGGTATAGAATCACAAATCCGAGGGCTTGGGAATCCCTCACGGTGCTCGCGCAGACTGAACGCCTGAATCGAACAGCCGAATCATGTCAAGTTTTTGCCGGTACGAAGGTTGCTCCCGGAACACCGGGAACACCTCCCGGAACACCGGAACACCACTCAGAAACGGCAGATTTCTGCGGCGGAACACCCGGAACACCGGGAACACCGCAAAAAAGGTGATCGCACGCTGGATTAGCAGATTAGCAACTTTAGCAGGGTGGCATCTCATTTTGCGTTTTTTGAGCGAGCCCGCTTCGGCATCTGCACCACCGTACCTTTCACGCCCGTCATCTGCGCGTGGATCGATCGTGCCACCTTGTCGGCGGCGGCGACCAGCACGCTATCGAGATGGTGGACATAGCGGCTTGTGACTGATCCGGCGGCATGGCCGAGCATTGCGCCGATGGTCAGTTCGCTGAAACCGAGGTCGCCGGCAACGCTGCCGAAGCTATGCCTGAAGGTGTGAGCGGTCACGTCCCCCAGCTTGGCGCGGGCGGCAATCCGCCCCCATGCGTGTGCCCAGCCACCGAATGCTCCTTTGCTGCGAACAGCCGGCAGCACGAAGGGGCAATTCTCCTTCCGTTCGATATTGCGCAGCACGGCCATGACCGGGTTGGTCAGCGGGCGAACCGATGTGCCTTCCTTCGTCTCGGCCAGCCGGAAGCATTTCCCCTCTTCGTCAACCTCCGCCCATCGTAGGCTTATGATCTCATCCTTCCGAAAGCCCGTCAGCGCCATCAAGCGGACGGCGGCGATGCCTTGCCATGTTTCGCAATCGCGCTCGGCGGCATCGAGGGCTTCGCCAAGGGCTTTGAATTCGGCGGCAGTCAGACGACGATCCCGCCTCTTATCGGCGGGGCGCTTCACCCCTTGGGCAGGGTTGAACTGGATCACGCCTTCGCTCACGGCGAAAGACAGGATGCCGCCGAGCAAGCCGGCCGTGCGAGCGGCGGTGCCCGCGCCGCCTTCCACGACGGCCTTGCCGCGCTTCTTCTCGGTCTTCTCCACCACGGCGGTCTTGCCGCTGGCGACATCGCGGATGAAGCGGTTCACGTCCGCTTGCGCCACGTCGCGCACCAGCTTCGTGCCGAGTAGCGGCTTGATATGCCGCTCGATCCGGCCACGATCGGTGTAGAGTGTGGAAGCTTTCTTCGGCCTGCCACCCTTGCCCATGATCAGGCCCTTTTCGGCCGCCTTGAGATAGTTGTCGCATAGCTCGCGGACGGTGAGGGAGTTTCGGCGGGTTGCCCGTTCCTCGGCAGGGTCTTCGCCCTTCAGCACGTCTGCCAGGGTGACGACGGCCAGCTTGCGCGCTTCCTCGGTCGTCAGCTTGCCGTGAGGGCCGAGCGACATCCGCTTCCGCGCCCCGGCCCGGTTGCGATAGTCGGCATAATAGACGCGCTTGCCCGACGGGAATACGCGGACGCCGAACCCCGGCAGATCACTGCACCAAATGAAATAGGGGCTGGCTCTCAGCTCCGCGTTATCGACTATTTTCTTCGTGAGCTTTGGCACGCTTCCCGCCCTGCGATTCGTTTAGTGTCACCATAGAGTCACCACAAAATCGGAAACTGGGGAAGGCAGAGGTTAACCGGAGAAAAGCCAGGAAGGCATCAACCCCCTGAAAATCCTAGGGTTATCATAGGAACGAGTTATCGGGCGATGCCGGG
Source organism: uncultured Novosphingobium sp. (assembly GCA_964621355.1). Taxonomy (GTDB): domain Bacteria; phylum Pseudomonadota; class Alphaproteobacteria; order Sphingomonadales; family Sphingomonadaceae; genus Novosphingobium. The sequence continues at coordinate 12,080 of CAZUOV010000051.1, forward strand.
AATATTCGTCAGCATCGCCCTCCGAAGGCAGAGGCCAGAGGTTCGAATCCTCTCGGGTGCGCCAGACTTTTCAATCACTTAGGAGAGAGTTTCTTCAGCCGCACGATCTCCGGGGAAACGGCTAGGGAACTATCGAGGCCTGTTCCGATTCACGGCTGATATGAAAGAAGCGACCCGCAGAGGCCTCTGCGAGCCGCTTCCTTCGGTCCTTAGCCTTGGATACCTCTCCTCGCCGGAGCGGGGCTGTCTCTAAGTGCAAGGCTTCGACTGGCGAAGAACGCCGCGCCGGGACCTAAGCCGATTGCTTGTGCTTGGGCCGGGAGAGCGCTTTGCTCTTTGCCCTCGCCTCCTCCTTCGCCTTCGTGAACTCGGGCTCAAGCTCCTTCATCTTCTTGACGAGCCCCGTGAGGTCATACTCGTTGCTGGTCTTGCCTTTGCCCGGACTGGTCCGGCCGATCCGCTGAATCAGGCCCGCACCCTCCATCTCCGCAATGTGCCGCTGAATTTGGCGGTCGCTCATGCCCATTCGCTCCGCCAATGTCGCCTTGGAGGGCCACGGCCGCCGGTCGGCTGACCACCACTGGTCGAGGAGGTGCATGACGATGTTGAACTGGACCGGGTTGAGCCCAATCCGCGCCTGCGCCTTCATCAATAGCGAGGGAGTGATGCAGAAGCCCACGTCCATCACCGGCTTGCCGAACTTCTTTTCGGACGCCTTGCGGGTGTCCTGCTTGCCCGACATCGCCAATAGGTCAGCGAGGTTCAGGACCTTGTTCTCAGTATCTGTCGTTTCAGTGGTCATGGCTCTATCCTTCGATGAGCCAAATATGCCTGATTCGTCTGCGATTGCAAGCGAAGCGAGTGGACACTTGCGACCTATGGCACAAGTCGCCAGTGTCCGGTAGCTCCGGTCACAAGTGTCCTATGAAGTAGCACATTCGGCTAAGTGGCATTACGGCTAACCGCATGACGAACTAGGACAGTGAAAGGACCGGGCGCAGATGTCCGGTGGGGCGGGCCATTTTGCCCGTCAGTTGCCCCCGGGGCCGCCGACGATGTTCTTCGCCGCGTCCACGATCTCCTTGATGTGGTCGGGCATGGGCAGGCCTGCGTTGCGATCAGCAAGGTTGGAGAACGCGCCCTTCACGAGCGCGATGGTTACGATGACGCATCCGGTAATGCAGCCCACGATCAGGGCAGTCAGCGCGTGTGATTGTTCGGCGGTGAAGAGTGTATCGCTATTGTTCAGGCCGCAAACGAGCACGATGGCAAAGAACACGATGAGGACACCGCAAGCGCCCGTGACGGCCGCCCGAATACGGCGGTGCCATACAATCTCTTTCGTGAATTCCTTGATGTATTCGGTCGAGGCGGCCTTGTAGCCCTTCTCCAGCGCGGCTTTCGACCCGCTGATATAGATTTTCCAGTCGTTCACACGGACATCGCCGAAGAAACGCCGGGCTCGGCGAATTTTCCTTTGCGCCAGGTTTTTGGCCGTCACGCGGCACCGCTGATCCGACGTGCGGGGATCGCCTCCGGCGGGAATCGATGGGAGCCTCTTGCGCAACTTGTATTTATAAGTGATATTAGTTGAACGACGATCTGGACCGGTCGCGTGACAGGAGAGGAAATGTATATGAAGCGCGTCATGCAATGCCTGCTGGCATGTTCCAGCCTGATCCCTGCGACTACGGTCCATGCGCAGGAAGCCCCCTCGCAATCGCCGGATATAGAGGCAACGTCGGGTATCGCGGATATCGTCGTCACGGCCCGCCGCCGCGCGGAAAGCCAGCAAAGCGTGCCGATCGCGGTCAGCGCGCTCAGCGGCGACACGATCGCCAAGAAGGGCATCACCGATTTCGTCCAGCTCTCACGCCAGACGCCCAACGTCATCATCGCCGGCGCTTCCACCAACCCGCAGCTCCTGACGATCGGCATTCGCGGCATTCGCCAGAAGGAAGGGCATATCGCGTTCGAGAATTCGGCCTCGATCGTCTACAACCAGACGGTCCTGGCGCACCCCTACGGCGTGGGCGAGATGCTCTACGACCTGGCTGACGTCCAGATCCTGAAGGGGCCGCAGGGCACGCTGTTCGGCCGCAATTCCACTGCTGGCGCGCTGGTCGTGACGCCGCGCCTGGCAAGCGTCGAAGACGGCCTGAGCGGCAGCGTTTCGGGCTCGCTCGGCAGCCATGACCTGCGGCGGCTGACCGCCGTCCTCAACGTGCCGCTCGGCGAACGGCTCGCCTTCCGCATCGCCGGTGAGCATCGCGAACGCGAGGGCTACGTCACCAACATCAAGAACGGCTCGAAGTGGAATGGAACCAACAACGATTCCTTCCGCGCCTCGCTGACGTTCGACAGCGGCAATGTGCGCAACTACCTGTCGGGCGACTACTTCCATCAGTCGACCACGCCCGCTGCGATCATCCTCGTCGATTTCCTGCCGGGCGGCGCGGGTTCCCTGCTGGGCGGACCGGACAATACCCGCAAGCTGCTGGCCGAACAGCGCGCGCGCGGGCCATGGAAGATGGTGTCCGAGTTCGGGACCGGCTCGGACCTCGACCTCTATCGCCCCTCGCGCTGCTCCGCGAGCGGGGCCACGCCGTTCCAGACCGAATGCGTCGGCAAGTTGAGCGACGCGTTCAGGATGACCGTGTGGGGCATCAACAACCGCACCGAGATCGATCTGGGCGACAACGCCACGCTCAAGAACATCGTGGCCTATCGCGCGCACAAGCGGATCACGTATCAAGGCTCGTGGAATGCCGGCACGCTCATCGGCGCATCGGGCGCGGGCAACCAGTCGCTCACCGGCAGCGACGACTGGGTCAAGGTCTTCACCGAGGAAATCAACCTGACCGGAAAGACGGCCAACGGGCGGCTCGACTATTCGGTGGGCGCCTTCTTCATGGACGACCGCGGCACGGAAGCCAACCGCTCGTTCCAGGTGATCGGCACCGGCGGCGCCGCGACGGTGAACGAATCGATCGCTCCGACCTGGATCAAGACCCAGGCTTTCGGTCTCTATGGCCAGGCGACTTTCGCCGTGACCGACCGCTTCAACCTGACCGGCGGCGTCCGCTACAACAAGGACAAGAAAAAGACGGAGAACCGCAACTACCTGCGTAACAATGCGACCGGAGCGATCACCTGCTCGCTGTTCGAAGGCGCGGACCGCCTGCCGAACAACGTGGACCAGTGCGTCATCGTCGGCGACAAGAGCTGGGATGCCGTCACCTGGACCGCGTCGGCGGATTACAAGGTGTTCGACCGGACCATGGTCTATGCCTCGGTCTCGCGCGGCTATCGCGCAGGCAGCTTCTTCCCGCGCGCGATCCGCGCCACGCTGCTCGATTACGATCCCGAATACGTCACCAGCTACGAGGCCGGCTTCAAGGCGGACTGGGACATGGGCATGGTGCCGGTCCGCACCAACCTGGCGATCTATCGCGCCGATATGAACGACATGCAGGTCCAGGTGCAGGACGTGACCACGGTGCCGCTGTCGGGTTTCATCAACAACGCGGGCAAGGCGCGCTATCAGGGCGGCGAGTTCGAGTTCACCATCCGCCCGACGGACGCATTCACGCTCAACGGCTTCGCGTCCTATACCGATTTCAAGTATCTCCAATATTTCGACGGCACTACCGATCTGTCGTATCAGACCGCGCCCAACCCGATCAGTCACTGGGTGATCGGCGGATCGGCCAACTATACCATCCCGCTCCAGGGTGAGAGCACGCTCGACTTGCGGGGCGATGTGACCTGGACCAGCAAGCAGGTCACCAACAACATCTTCCCCAACGCCAAGGGTGACTGGCCGCAACCGGCCTATACCATCGTCAACCTGCGGGCCGAGTGGAACAGGGTCATGGACAGCCCCGTGTCGGCGGCGGTCTGGGTCACCAATCTGACCAAGGACTTCTACAGCACCGGCGGCACCTGCCTGGCGGGAATCTGTTCGGTCGTCCCGAGCCCGCCGCGCATGTGGGGCGTCGACCTTTCCTACGCATTCTGACGAGACGGGGCGGGCGCCGCCACGGCGCGGCTCTCGCCCGCATGTCCGGTTCAGGCATGCGTCCGGTTCAGGAAAGGATGTCGACCAGCGTCGTGTCGGCGATACGCGCCAGCCAGAACCGGCTCGTCGATTCCATGTGACGCGCCCAGTGCGCCGATGCCCCGGGTCCGTCGCCCGCCTCGATCAGCCGCGCGAGCTTCTGGCGCGAACGGATGCCGACATCCATCCGGCTCCACCATTCGTTGCGGTGGTCCGCGCTTTCGCGATAGAGCAACTGGAGATGCCGGTTCACCAGGTTGTCGAGCGCCAGGCCCAGAAGCGACAGCGTGATGTTGCCCGATCCTTCCATCAGCAGGCGATGATACTGGCTGGTCGCGCTCCAGAGGTTCTCGACGTCACGCGCCGCGATGAAGCGGCGTTCCAGTTCGACCTGCTGGAAAAGTCGGCGCGACGCCTCGGCCGGGTTGTGCTCGGCGGCGAAGCGCGCGGCGATCGGCTCGATCGCGGCACGGGCGTTATAGACGTCGGCGATGCTCGCCCCGCGCGTCTGCAAGGCGATGCCCATGCCCCGCGCGATCATATCGGACGACGGTCGCAGCACCTGCGCACCTTTGCGCGCGCCGCGCGAGATCCGGATCAGATCCTCGGCCTCCAGAATGCGGAACGCCTCCCGCACGGTCGGGCGCGAGACTTCGAAATCGGCAATGAGTTGCGCTTCAGGCGGCAGGAAGTTGCCCGGCTGAATGTCTCCGCGTAAAATAGAGCGGCGAATGTGCCCCGCGATGACTTCCGCAATCTTCGGAATTCTTACCGTCTTGCCGCCTAAACTGTTCATACCGCAGCATGGCACAGCTTGCCGAGACTGCCTAGAGTTTGTCGGGGTTGGTCATCCGCGGCGATTTGCAGCCCGCCCCCCGGATGCCGCGAACGCGAGTAGCTGATCCCACTGGACATACTTCGCTAGCTTAGTTAGCGTCCTTGGCGATATCCATGACAAGAGTGGGAGTGGCGCAGGTGCGTGCCGCAAGTCTTGACGAACTGCTCTGGCACCAGGCGCCCTTGTCGATGGCGGCAGCGGCCACCAGCGATCATCGCTTCTATGACCGCGTGTTCCTCACCGTCACCGATCCCCTTGGCTCGGCCGCGCTGGCGATGGGCATGGGCGTCTACAAGAACATGAACGTCGTGGACGGCTTCGGCGTGCTGGCATTGCCCGGCCGGCAGATCAACGTGCGGGTCTCCCGCCCGCTGGCGGGACGGCTGGAAGGGGAAGCCGGCGGATTGCGCTATGACGTGATCCGGCCCTTCGGCGAAATCCGCCTTGCGCTCACTGGCGATCATCCGCTGACATACGACCTTGCCTGGACCGCCACCTTCCCCGCGATCGAGGAAGATGCGTGGTGGGGCACGCGCAACACCGTCAACGAACGTGTCGCGATCGACGTCCGCCGCTATGAGCAGGTCGGCCGGGTCAACGGCTGGATCGAGGCGGAAGGTCGCCGGATCGACGTGAAGGACTGGTTCGGCGCGCGCGACCATTCATGGGGCGTGCGCGGCGGCGTGGGCGGATACGAACCGGACAACGGCGGCAGGCTGATCGACGGCCGGGGGATGCTGCTTGCCTGGTTCCTGTTCGATTGCGGCGCGTTCTGCGGCGTGATCGCGCGGACCGAGGACGACGAGGGGCGTCAGCGCGGACTGACGGGACGGCTGGCTTTCCCGGAAGGCAGCGGAAAACCCGGTCTTGAGATCGTTTCCGCCGCCTTCGACTGCACATTCGAGGAAGCTTCCCGATACTATCGCGAAACGCGGGTCCGCTTCACGACGGCGGACGGCGGCGAATGGAAATTGCTCGCCCAGGCCCTACCCGTCGCCGCGCTGTGCCGGGGCGGCGGCTATGAAGGAGGCTGGCGCGACGAACGCGGCCTCGGCTTCCATCGCGGCGAGCGGATCGAACACGATATCTATCGCCACGGGCCCGACCCGCATACCGCAGTGCTCGAAAACGGCGGGACGCTGGACCATAACCAACGCGAGCAGGTGGCCCGCGTGACCATCACCGATCCCGCCGGAAAACGGCATCACGGCATGGGGGACTGCACGCTGATCGCGCGCGGCGATCTGCCGCGCCATGGCCTCGGGCGGCGGCCCTTGCGCCTGTGAGCGCGCCCGAGAACGGAGCGGCAATGACGACTATTCTCCCGGAACATCTCGATACCTGGCTGCGCGAAGCGGCCCCCGCTCCCGTCGCGGCCCTGCGCCCGATCCCGGGCGGTGGGCAGCGCAAGACTTACTTTATCGAACTTGCCGGCGGCCCCGAACTGGTGCTGCAGGTCGCCTCGGGCGGCGGCCCCTACGACGGGACGGGCATTACCAGCCTTTCCCGCGAAGGAAGGCTGTTCGATGCGCTGGCCCGCACGTCCGCGGCGGAGATCGCGCCCGAACTTGTCGGGGTTTCCCCGCGAGAGGACGCGATCCTCACGGTTCGCGCGCGCGGCGACAGCGCGTTCGACGCCGTGACGGACCCGCAGCGGCGCGATGCGCTGACCAAAGGGTTCGCCGGCGCGCTAGCCCGCCTGCATGCGGTGGACGTCGAAATCGCGGCGACCGTCGGCTACGCGCCTGTCGCGGACGGCCCCGGCGCGGCGCGGGGGTGGCTGGACGT
>CAZUOV010000052.1:0-18685 GCA_964621355.1 uncultured Novosphingobium sp.
AGGCACTGCTTCATGATCTTCGCGGACTGGCGCACTTCCTCGACGCGGACCATGAAGCGGTCGTAGCAGTCGCCCCGCGTGCCGACCGGCACCTCGAAGTCCATGCGGTCGTAAACGTCGTAGGGTTGGCTTTTCCGCAAGTCCCACGCGATGCCGGAACCGCGGATCATCGGGCCGGAGAAGCCCCAGCGGATCGCGTCCTCCTTGCTGACCACCGCGATATCGACGTTGCGCTGCTTGAAGATGCGATTGTCGATGACAAGGCTCATCGCGTCCTCGAACAGGCGCGGCAGGCGCGTGTCGAGCCAGTCGCCGATGTCGGCCAGCAGCTTCAAGGGCACGTCCTGATGCACGCCGCCGGGGCGGAACCATGCGCTGTGCATCCGCGCACCCGATGCGCGCTCGAAGAAATTGAGGCAGTCCTCGCGAACCTCGAACACCCAGAGGTTCGGCGTCATCGCGCCCACGTCCATCACATGCGCGCCGATGTTGAGCATGTGGTTGCAGATGCGCGTCAGTTCCGCGAACAGCACGCGCAGATATTGCGCGCGCAGCGGCACTTCGAGGTTCAGCAGCTTTTCGATGGCGAGCACATAGGAGTGTTCCATGCCCAGCGGCGAGCAGTAATCCAGCCGGTCAAAATAGGGGAGCGCCTGAAGATAGGTCTTGTGCTCGATCAGCTTTTCGGTGCCGCGATGGAGCAGGCCGACATGCGGATCGACCCGCTCCACGATCTCGCCGTCGAGTTCCATCACCATGCGCAGCACGCCATGCGCGGCCGGATGCTGGGGGCCGAAGTTGATCGTGTAGTTGGTGATGACTTCGTCGCCGGTGGTGGGCGACTGTTCGATGGTGAGGCTCATGCTTTGCCTCCTTCTGCCTTCTCGTCACCGGGCAGCACATATTCCGCGCCTTCCCACGGGCTCATGAAGTCAAAGCTGCGCAAATCCTGCGCCAGTTGCACGGGTTCATAGACGACGCGCTTGTCTTCCTCGGAATAGCGCAGTTCGACATAGCCGGTCAGCGGGAAGTCCTTGCGGAACGGATGGCCCTCGAAGCCATAGTCGGTAAGGATACGGCGCAGATCCGGGTTGCCCGCGAAGATCACGCCGTAAAGGTCGAACACTTCGCGTTCGAGCCAGCCCGCCACCGGCCAGAGAGTCGTGACCGTGGGAACCGGCGTGTCTTCCGCCGCCGTCACTTTCACCATGATACGGTGGTTCTTCGTGAGCGAAAGCAGCATGTAGACCACTTCGAAGCGTTCTGCCCGCGAAGGATAGTCGACGCCCGCGATTTCCATGAGTTGCTGGTATTCGTGTTCGTCCCGCAACAGGCGCAGCGCGTCCTCAATCCGGTCCCGCGCGACAGTGATTACCAGTTCGCCCGCGTGCTCATGCCCGGCCAGGGCCATCTCGCCCAGCGCGCCGGTCAGCACGTCGAGGACGCCTTCGTGGGAAGCAAACTTCGGAGCGGAGTGAAGAACAGTCATCGCCGTCCCCTCACCGTTCCAGCGTCCCGGCGCGGCGGATTTTCCGCTGCAACTGCATCACGCCGTAAAGCAAGGCTTCCGCCGTGGGCGGGCAGCCGGGCACGTAGATGTCCACCGGCACGATGCGGTCGCAGCCGCGCACCACGGAATAGCTGTAATGGTAATAGCCACCGCCGTTGGCGCAGCTTCCCATCGAGATGACGTATTTCGGCTCCGACATCTGGTCATAGACCTTGCGGAGCGCGGGGGCCATCTTGTTGCACAGCGTTCCGGCCACGATCATCACGTCCGACTGGCGCGGGGAAGCGCGCGGCGCGGCGCCGAAGCGCTCCATGTCGTAACGCGGCATGTTGACGTGGATCATCTCCACCGCGCAGCAGGCAAGGCCGAACGTCATCCACCACAGCGAGCCGGTGCGCGCCCACTGGAACAGTTCCTCCGTCGACGTGACGAGGAAGCCTTTGTTGCTGACCTCGGCGTTGAGATCGTTGAAGAAAGCCTGATCGGGCGCAACCATGGCGCCGGGGGCCTGCGGATGTGTCACGAGGTTGCTCATTCCCAGTCCAGAGCTCCCTTCTTCCAGGCATAGGCGAGGCCGACGGCCAGTTCGCCCAGGAACACCATCATCGTGATCCAGCCCGGCCAGCCCGTGAGGTCGAGCGAGACCGCCCAGGGAAACAGGAACGCCGCTTCCAGATCGAAGATGATGAACAGGATGGCCACGAGGTAGAACCGCACGTCGAACTGGCTGCGCGGATCCTCGAACGCGGGAAAGCCGCATTCGTATTCGGTCAGCTTGTCGGGCGTGGGGTTGTGGGTTCCCGTCAGGCGCGAAACGCCCATCGGCAGGAACACGAACGCCGCCGACAGCGCCAGCGCGACCGCAAGGAAAATCAGGATCGGAAGATATTCCGAAAGATCGACCATGTTTCCCCCTGGGGTTCCTCTTGGCACATGAATCGGTGTGAACCGGCATGTTGCCCGCGGGCCCTAGTCCCCCCCGTCCCATGGCGCAAGAGGGGCCGGGACGGGAGAAAGATTGCCTTTACCGCGCCGCAACATTACCGCGACCGAGGAAAGGCCGCCCACACGGCGCCGATGCGAATGATGAAAGGGAATGCCATGAGCCGGATATCCGCCGACGATCCCGTTGTCGTCCTGTCCTTCGCCCGCACGCCGATGGGCGGCCTTCAGGGCGCGCTGGCCGACGTTCCGGCAACCGAGCTGGGCGCGACGGCGGTCAGGGCCGCGGTCGAGCGCGCGGGCGTCAAGGGCGAGGATATCGAGCGCATCTACATGGGCTGCGTCCTTCCGGCCGGGCTTGGCCAGGCCCCGGCCCGGCAGGCGGCGATCAAGGCGGGCCTGCCGCCCTCGGTCCAGGCGACGACCGTCAACAAGGTCTGCGGCTCCGGCATGCAGACCGTCATCATGGGCGCCGAGGCGCTCGCCAGCGGCTCCATCGACGTGGTCGTGGCGGGCGGCATGGAAAGCATGACGAACGCGCCCTACCTGCTCAAGAAGCACCGTTCCGGCGCCCGCGCGGGCCACGATACGGCCTATGACCACATGTTCCTCGACGGCCTGGAAGACGCCTATGACGTGGGCCGCTCGATGGGCACCTTCGCGCAGGACACCGCCGACGAATACCAGCTCACGCGCGAGGCGCAGGATGCCTACTCGATCGAATCGCTGCGCCGCGCGCAGGAAGCGATCGGCACGGGCGCGTTCGCGGACGAAGTGGTGCCCGTCACCGTGAAGTCCCGCGCGGGCGAATCCGTCGTCGATACCGACGAGGCGCCCGGCAAGGGCCGCCCGGACAAGATCCCCACGCTGAAACCCGCTTTCGCCAAGGACGGGACGATCACGGCGGCAAGCTCCAGTTCCATCTCCGACGGCGCGGCAGCGATAGTGCTGACGCGCGAAAGCGTGGCGAAGGACAAGGGCCTGGCGCCCGTCGCGCGCGTGGTCGCCGTGGCGGGCCATGCGCAGACTCCCGCGCTGTTCACCACCGCCCCCGTCGGCGCCATCGAGAACGTGGTGAAGAAGGCCGGATGGCGGATCGAGGACGTCGACCTGTTCGAGATCAACGAAGCCTTCGCCTGCGTCGCCATGTTCGCGATGCACGACCTCGGCATCCCCCACGACAAGGTGAACGTGAACGGCGGCGCGACGGCGCTGGGCCATCCCATCGGCGCATCGGGCACGCGCATCATCGTGACTCTCATCAACGCGCTGAAGCGTCGCGGCAAGACGCGCGGCGTGGCGAGCCTGTGCATCGGCGGCGGCGAAGCCACCGCCGTGGCGATCGAACTGGCCTGAGAAGCAGGCGCGAGGCGGGCTTCAGGGCTTGCCCGCGCCGAACAGCCTCTCTTCGGGCACGAACCCGGCGTGTCCCGCCGCGTCGAACCGGCACCAGCCACCGCCGCAATCGCCCAGACGGCCCGTCACGCCCGGCTCCAGCCGCCACAGCAGGCGCGAATCGGCATCGGCCTTTTCCCGCATCTCGGCGACCCCCTTGCCGGTCACGATGCCGCCGCGCGCGCGCGAAAGGAACCGGGCCAGCATCCACCCTTCCGTGCCATCGGGATCACGGACAAGCCGCCAGCCTTCCTTGAGGCGGATGACTTTGACGGGCAGGCTGGGACGGCGATAGACCCAGAGAATCCGGTAATCCTCGCCCGGACCGACTCGCATGTTCACTTCATCGACGCGCAGCGATGCCCAATAGGGCACGTCCGCCCCGGACGCGGACGCGGCGGGCGCCAGTGAAAACACGAACGCGGGCAAAAGGATGCGCAGACTCAGTTTCATCGCAATTTCATAGCCCCGCGCAAAGCCATGCTTCAAGCGTGCTTGACCAGCCGCCGATGGACAGCGATGCAGGAACACGATGCCAGATACCGCACAGCCCTCTCCGTCCGCCCCCGGCAAGACGCGGCCCCGCGTCATCGTGACTCGCCGGATGCTGCCCCAGACCGAGGCGCGGATGGCGGAACTGTTCGATACCGTGTTCAATTCCACCGATACGCCGATGAGTGAGGCCGAACTCGCCGCCGCGATGCGCGATTGCGACGTGCTGGTGCCCACGATCACGGACAGGATCGGCGCGGAGATCATCGCCCAGGCGGGGGACCGGCTCGGCCTGATCGCCAATTTCGGAGCGGGAATCGAACATATCGACCTTGCCGCCGCGCGGGCGCGCAGGATCATCGTCACTAATACAGCCGGGGCGCTGACCGACGATACCGCCGACATGGTTATGGCGCTTATCATCTCGGTGGCGCGGCGGCTGGTTCCCGCCATCCACCTGCTCGAATCGGGGCAATGGAAAGGCTGGGCGCCCTCGACTCTGCTCGGCCACCGCATCGGCGGCAAGCGGCTGGCCCTGCTCGGCATGGGCAGGATCGGACAGGCCGTGGCGCATCGCGCCCGCGCCTTCGGGCTGGAGACCGTCTATCACAACCGCGCGCGCCTGCCCGGCGCGATCGAAACCATGCTGGCCGCCCGGTTCGAGCCTGACCTCGACCGCATGGTGGCGGAAGCCGACATCCTTTCGCTGCATTGCCCCGCCACGCCCGAAACGCACGGCATCATAAGCGCCGCGCGCATCGCCTTGATGAAACCCGGCGCCTGCATCATCAACACCGCGCGCGGCGAACTGATCGACGAGCAGGCGCTGGTCGCGGCATTGGAGGCAGGGCGGCTGGCGGGCGCGGGGCTGGATGTCTTTTCCCACGAACCGGCCGTCGACCCGCGTCTCCTCGCACATCCCGGAGTCGTCGCCCTGCCCCATGTCGGCAGCGCGACGTTCGAGGGGCGCGAGGAAATGGGCCAGAAAGTGATCGCCAACATCCGCTTCTGGGCCGATGGCCACCGCCCGCCGGATCAGGTTCTGGAAGGCTGGGCCTGAATTGCCCCCCCGCGTTGCCCCCTGAATTGCCGTTGCGGCTGTTTCAAGGTTAGGTCTTGTTAAGCCCATGACGGTTAATGGGCTCTACCCCGGACGGACCGGCGGTGCGGAGGCCATGTTCAGCCGCAAACGGGAGAATCACCGATGCGCACGATTCCGGCGGCAGTTACGGGTTCGCTCCTGCTCACCCTTCCCGCCCCGCTGCTGGCGCAGGACGCCCTGATCGACGTAGCCGACACCGGCGACACGGCGTGGCTGCTGACAGCCGCCGTGCTGGCGCTGATGGCGACGCTGCCGGGTCTTGCGCTGCTCCACGGCGGGCTGGCGCGAACGGGAAACGTCCTGTCCGCCATGCTGCAATGCGGGGGAATCGCGGCTGCCGTCTCGCTGCTGTGGATTCTGGCAGGCTACACTCTCGCATTCGGCGACGTGTCCGGCGGCTGGATCGGCGCGGGCAACGCCTGGATGCTGATAGAGATCGGCAATGTGCGCGCCGGAACCGTCGCACCCGAAAGCGTCTTTGTCCTGTTCCAGATGGCCTTCGCGATCCTCGCCCCGGTGCTCATGGCCGGTGCGTGGGCAGGCCGCGCCCGGTTCGGCTGGGTCGTGGGCTTCTGCGCATTGTGGAGCCTTGCCGTCTATGCGCCCGTTGCCCACTGGCTGCGGGGCGGCGGCTGGCTGGCGGCGCGGCTGGGCGCGCTCGATTTCGCGGGCGGACTCGTCGTCAATACGGCGGCGGGCGTTTCCGCGCTGGTCATCGCTTTGCTGCTGGGCCGCCGGCAGGGCTTTCCGGGAGCGATCGCGCCGCCGTCCAGCCCCCAACTGGCCATGGCGGGCGCGGCCCTGATCTGGCTGGGCTGGCTCGGCCTCAATGGCGGATCGGCTTTCGCCGCGAACGACGACGCGAGCGCCGCGATCATCAATACGCATGTCGCGGCCAGCACGGCGGCGCTCGTCTGGCTGGCCATCGAGCGCTTCAGGCAAGGCAGATCCACGGCCATCGGCTTCGCGACAGGCGCCATCGCCGGGCTGGCGGCCGTGGCGCCCGCATCGGGCTTCATCTCGCCTGGCGCGGCGATGATCCTGGGGATCGCGGCCGCGACAGCCTGTTTCGGGATGATCCAGGTGGTGCGAAACAGGCTCGAAATCGACGATTCGCTCAATGTTTTCGGGATTTACGGCATCGGCGGCACGATCGGCGCGCTGTTGCTCGCTGTGTTCCTGTCGCCCGCGTTCGGCGGGACGGGTTACGCCGAAGGCATGGGCATGGCCTCGCAATTCATGGCGCAGGCCGTGGCTCTGGGCGTCGTGGCGCTATGGTCGGCGGTGGCCAGCGCGATCCTGGCTATCCTCGTGTCTCTGGCTTTTCCGATGCGAGTCAGCGAGGACGAGGAACGCGAGGGGCTGGACCTTTCCTGCCATGGCGCAAGCGCCGGGGAGACGGATTGAACCGGGCCGGCGTCAATCCGGCCCTCTTTCGAAGCGCAGCACACCGAAGATGCGGTATATGCCGGTGTCGCTCCGATGCGCGACTCCGTCCGTAACAGGCACTTCGGCGAAATCGAACGGACTCACCCCATCCAGGCAGGCCGCGTTGATGCCCAGCTCGCGCGGATCGGAACGCCGCTGGTGGTGCGTATAGATGCCGCAGTGACGGCAGAAATAGTGCTTCGCGGTGCCTGTCCCGAAGGTGTATAGCGCCAGTGCCTCCTCGCCTTTCACGATGGCGAAGTCCTCCAGTCCGGCAGTCACCGCCACGGCCCCGCGCATGCGGCAGAACGAACAGTTGCAGCGCCGCGCGCTGGCGAGGTCTATTTCCGCTGCGAAGCGCACCGCGCCGCAATGGCACGCGCCCGTAAAATTCCGGCCCGTGAAATTCCGGCCCGAACTCCGGCCAGCATCGCCGTGCGCCATCAATCCCCCGTCAGGATGCGATCCACCAGTTCCTTCACGCTGGGCGTATAGTTGTTGGAATAGAACGGATCCTGCTTGAAGCGATAGGCCGCGTGGCCCGCGAACATCAGGTTTTCGTCGATGGGCCCGTCATGGGCGATATCCTGCAACGTCTTCTGGATGCAGAAGCTGCGCGGATCGGCGAGGCGCCCGGTGGTGTAATCGTCATGGTCCTTCCAGGACGAGAACCCGCAGTGAGACAGGCAGCCCATGCAATCGGCCTGATCCTTGCGGATCATCTCGCGCTCTTCGGGCGTCACGAACACGATGGTGTCGTCCGGCGTCCGCAGCCCTTCGGTAAACCCGGCCCCGGCCCAGCCCCGCGCCCGCTCGCGATCGCGCGGCGCGACCCAGAAGTTCTTGCCGCGCACGCCGACATCAAGCTGCACGGTATGTTCGCCGGCTTCGACCCGCGAATAGGGTACCTGCCGCTCGCTGCGAGCCTCCAGATTGCGCAGGAAGGGATTGCGCACGGCGGAGGAATAGAACCCGGTGGGCGAAAAGCGGTGCAGCAGCACGTCGCCCGGCTCCAGTTCGCGCAGGGCATCCTTCCACTGCTGCGGAATCGGGCTTTCGCGCGTCAGCAGCGGGCGCGTGCCGAACTGGAAGGCGATGCTGCCCAGTTCCGGGTTGTCGATCCAGTTCTCCCACTCGCGCAGGAACCAGACGCCGCCCGCCATGACGATGGGCACGCCGTCGCTCACGCCTTCGGCCCGCATCGTGTCGCGCAGCGCCTTGACGCGGGGATAGGGGTCTTCCGGCTTCAGCGGATCCTCGGCGTTGGACAGGCCGTTGTGCCCGCCCGCCAGCCACGGGTCTTCATAGACGACCGCCGCCATCAGTTCCGAAACCTTGTGATAGGCCCGCTTCCACAGCGCGCGGAAGGCCCGGCCCGAACTGACGATCGGCAGGTAATGCACATTGAAGCGCGCCGCGATCTCGCTCAGCCGGTAAGGCATGCCCGCGCCGCAGGTCACGCCCGTCACCAGTCCGCGCGTCTTTTCCAGCACGCCTTCCAGCACGGCCTGCGCGCCGCCCATTTCCCACAGGACGTTGATGTTGATCGCACCTTTGCCCGATGCGATGTCATAGGCGCGGCGCACCTGCTCCACCGCGCCGTCGATGGCGTAGGTTATAAGCTGTTCGTGCCGTTCGCGCCGGGTGAGTTGTTCATAGACCTGCGGGACGATGCGCCCTTCGGCGTCGTAGCTGTCGGCATTGACCGCGCTCACCGTGCCGATACCGCCCGCCGCCGCCCAGGCACCCGAACTGGCATGGTTCGTGGCGGACACGCCCTTGCCACCCTCGACCAGCGGCCAGACCTCGCGGCCGCCATAAGTAATCGGTGAAAGCCCCTTGAATGCCATTGCCTTTATGCCGTTCCTCAGGTGCCGCCCTGCCCGCTGACGGACGGCTTGTCAGTCTTGCCGCAGGGCTTGATCGCTCCAGGTTCCGGCCGTTCCCCCGTGGCCTCGAACTCCGCGAAATAACCCTGCAATTCCGGCTTACGGACAAATTGGGTCAAACGAAAGCCCACTGCCCCCATTTCGCAGAACAGAAGCGTCGGCGGAATGCCGTGCTGATCGGTCCGCCGGTCGAGATCGACGACGATCACCTTGCCGTTCGGGCGCAACGCGGGCCACAGCCGCCACAGGAAGGCATAAGGTTCGCCGACTTCATGATACATATGAACGAGAAAGACGCGATCGAAGCTGCCCACCGGGAGGTGCGGGTCGTCGACCTCGCCCTGCTTGATCGACACGTTGTCCAGCCGTTCGCGTTCCACGCGCGCGCCAAGCCGTTCCAGCGCCGCCTTGTCGATATCCTGCGCCAGCACGCGGCCTTTCTCGCCGACCCGTTCGGCAAGACGAACAGTGTAATAGCCCTCGCCCGCGCCGATATCGGCCACGGTCATGCCGGCCCGGATCGCGGCCAGGTCCATGACGGTCCTTGCCTCGTTCACGCTGTCGCGCTGGACTTCGGTGGAGAAGGTGTTGGACCCGCCTTCGGAAACCGGGCGGTAGGGGCGCGGAAACTCCCGCGCGGTCGCGGGCCGGTCGGACGAATCGTCCCGCGCCTCGCACCCGGCAAGCAGCGCCGTGCCCAGCATCAGGGGGGCCAGCAGCGCCGCCGCGCGGCTCAATCGACGTCCTCCACTTCCACCTTCTCGCCCGAAACGCGCTGCGACAGCGCCGCCGCCATGAAGGGATCGAGCGCGCCGTCGAGCACGTCCGAGGGCGCGGTGGACGTCACGCCCGTGCGCAAGTCCTTCACGAGCTGATAGGGCTGAAGCACATAGGAGCGGATCTGGTGACCCCAGCCGATATCGGTCTTGGAGGCGTGTTCCGCGCTCGCAGCTTCCTCGCGCTTGCGCATTTCCTCCTCGAACAGCCGCGCCTTGAGCATGTTCATCGCGATGTCGCGGTTCTTGTGCTGCGAGCGGTCTATCTGGCTGGCGACAATGATGCCCGAGGGGACGTGCGTGATGCGCACCGCCGAATCGGTGGTGTTGACATGCTGCCCGCCCGCGCCCGACGCGCGATAGGTGTCGATCTTGAGGTCGGCGGGATTCACTTCGATGTCGATATTGTCGTCGATCACCGGATAGACCCAGATCGAACTGAACGAGGTGTGCCGCCGCGCCGAACTGTCATAGGGGCTGATGCGGACAAGACGGTGAACGCCGCTTTCCGTCTTGGCATAGCCATAGGCGTTCTCGCCCTTGATGAGCAGCGTGCAGCTTTTGATCCCGGCCTGCTCGCCCGCGTGATAGTCGACCAGTTCCACCTTGTAGCCGCGGCGTTCGGCCCAGCGCGTATACATGCGCTGGAGCATTTCGGCCCAGTCCTGGCTTTCGGTGCCGCCCGCGCCCGCGTGGACTTCCAGATAGGCGTCGTTGGCGTCCGCCTCTCCGGCCAGCAGGGCCTGCACCTTGTCCCGGTCCGCCCGGTCGGCCAGCGCGGCCAGGGTTTCCAGCCCCTCGGCCACGGTTGCGTCATCCCCTTCGGCCTCGCCCAGTTCGACGAACTCCACCGCGTCGGCCATTTCCTGCCCGATCTGGCGCACGGCCCCCACGGCGGCGTCCAGCCTCCGCCGTTCGCGCATCACGGCTTCCGCTTCCTTGGGATTGTCCCAAAGCTTCGGATCCTCGACTCGCGCGTTCAGTTCATCGAGACGGCGCAGCGCCCGGTCCCAGTCCAGAAACTTGCGAACCAGCGCCAGCGCGGCTTCTATCCTGTCAATATGGGCCTGCCCTTCGGCACGCATTCCCGTCATCTCCGTTACGCGGCCTGACGCCCGCGATTTTCGCAGGCCCGCTTAGCGCAAGTCCGGCGATTGTAAAGCGGGGCGCGCGTCGTCTGGCGGGAGCGCCGCTATTTGCGGGCGCGTTTGAACGATTCGACGGCGGTGAGCGTCAGCCGGACGTGATCGCGATAATCGAGATCGCTGTGGACGAAAGCGATATGGCCGTTGGGCGCGATGACATAGCTGGTGCGGCTCGCCATCCCGGCGGGCATGCCTTCGCGCCGAAGGTGAACGTCATAGGCCGAAATGATATCCGGCGTGGCGACCGCCACCGCGAACTTGTCGCGGCAGGCTTCCGTCGAGAATCGCCGCAAGGTGGGCAGATCGTCGGCGGACATGCCGATTACCGTCGCCCCGGCGGCCGCGAACTGATCATGCGCTTCGGCGAAGGCCCGGGTTTCCAGCGTGCAGCCCTGTGTGAACGCCTTCGGATAGAAATAAAGCACGACCGGCCCGCGCCGCAGCGCCGCGCGCAGATCGACCGGAATTTCCTTCCCCGCCAGCGCGCCCTGCGTGGTGAACTGCGGCGCGCGGGTGCCCACGGCCAGTTCCGCGTGGAGCGCGGAAGGCAACGCCAAGACGGCAAACAGCATCACGAGGCGAAAGAAGGACATCATGGGACCATGGTGACTCGACTCGGCCTTTCTGTCCAGCCTTGTGCCCTTACGAACCGAGTGCCTCCGCTTCCCGCGTGCAATCCACTTCGCGCGCCGATGCAGGAAGGGCGGCGATTTCGGCCCTTGCCGCCGCCATATCGGCCACGAAGGCCGGATCGGCATGGAGCCGCGCGAACACCGCCGCCGCCACGGTCCGTCCGGCCTCGATATCGCTTTGCCAGTGGACGTTGCAGACCCTGCGGCTGTCGCCGAAAGCGATGCCCCGCGCCACGAGTTGCGCGCTGCGCTCCGGCACCAGTTCGGCCAGCAGCAATCCCCAGCCGAACCCTCCGGCGCTGTGGCCGGACGGATAGGAGCCGTCCTTGCGCAGCAACGCCTCGTCTCCCGGCGAACAGGTCGGCCGTTCATTGACCATGAAGGGGCGCGGACGGGAATAGCGGTCCTTGGCGGACTTGGTGCCCATGCCGAAATCGCGAAGCGTCCGGCGCAGCAGGGAATCGAGTCTCGGCGTGGTGTCCGGTCCGAGACGGAACCCCGCCGCGCAGGAAAATGCCGATGTCGCGCGGGCCGAAGCGAGGTCGGCGTCCAGCGCCGCCTGCCCGAAACGCGGCGCGCCCACCTGCGCCAGCCCGGCGGCGGACGCTTCGTCGTCCCGCTTCTGGGCAACGCTGCCCGGAGCCGGCGGCGGCGGCACGATCAGCAACCCATCGGGCCTGTCCGCCGGGGCGAGATAACCGCGCAAACTGGTCCACTTGGCATAGGCGTCATCGTTCGCGCGCCTGTTTTCGGCCGTGGCCGCCCCATCCCCCGCCGCGCTGCCCGATCCGCTCCCGGCATGGGCCGCGCAACCGATCAGCATCAGGGCCGCCAGCCCCGGCGCCATATGGCGCGAATACCGCGATGTCCGCATTCCTCTCCCTCTGCTTGACCGCCCCGTCGGGAAAGGCATAGGCGGCTTGTCCCCGGACGACAATGTTCGCACCTCTACCCGCAAGGTCAGGCAAACCATGATTCCTCCCGAACGTCCGCGCCGCAGCGCGCTCTATCTGCCCGCCTCCAACGCCAAGGCCATCGCCAAGGCGCACACGCTGCCCGCCGACGTGGTGATCCTCGATCTGGAGGACGCCGTTGCGCCGGATGCGAAGGAAGGCGCACGGGCGGCAGCCGTCGCCGCCGTCCGCGAAGGCGGCTTCGGCAATCGCGAGGTCGCCATCCGCGCCAACGGCATCGGCACGCCATGGGGCGCGGCCGATCTGGAAGCGATCGCGCGATCGGGCGCCCATGCCGTGCTGGTGCCCAAGGTCGATTCGGCGGCCGATGTCGATCGCTATCAGGCCGCGCTGGCGGCGGCTCCCGTCGACATGCAGCTCTGGGCCATGATCGAGACCTGCGCCTGCTTCGGCGAGCTTCACGCCATCGCAGCGAAAGCGCGCGACACCCGGTTGTCACTGTTCGTGATGGGCACCAACGATCTCGCCAAGGAAATGCGCGCGCACCTGACGCCGGACCGCACGCCGTTCCTGCCGCTGCTGTCGCAGACCGTAGTCGCGGCGCGCGCGCGCGGCGTCGCCGTCCTCGACGGCGTGTGCAACGAGTTTCGCGATCTTTCGGTGTTCACCGCCGAAGCGCGGCAGGGGCTGACGTTCGGCTTCGACGGCAAGTCGCTGATCCACCCGGACCAGGTCGCACCGTGCAATGAGGTTTTTTCACCGAGCGAGGCCGAACTGGCCTGGGCGCAAGCCGTGGTCGACGCTTTCGCAATGCCGGAAAACCGGGGCAAGGGCGCGATCCGGGTAGAAGGCCGTATGGCGGAACTGCTGCATCTGGAGCAGGCCCGGCGGCTGATCGCGGTCGCGCGCCAGATCGCCGATGCGGCAGCGGTAGGTCAGTAGACCCCGCCCCGCTCCTCTGCGAAATTGCGCACTTCGGTAGCTTGCCGCGCGGCTTCCTGCCGCTGCTTGCGCGCTGCCTGCCCCTGCCGGATCTCGGCGATGAGCGCGTCGCGCTGCGCGATCAGTTCGTCCGCCTTGGTGGCCCGCGGCGGCTCCGTATCGGGCCTGAACGCTTCCCAGATGACGGACGCCTTGGGATCGCGCCCCGGATCGACGCCGTAGACGCGCTTGCCCGTGACGCGATCGACCCTGACCATGCGGATGCCTTCCGGCGCGACGAAAGGCTGCTTCGACCAGCGCGGATAGGTTTCCTGCACGACCTGCTTGAAGATCGGCGCGGCGATACGGCCGCCTTGCGCATAGCCCCCCAGCGATCGCGGCTGGTCATAGCCCAGATAGACGCCCGCCACATAGTCCTGCGATCCGCCGCAGAACCACACGTTGGTCGGGCCTGTCGTCGTGCCCGTCTTGCCGAACAGCGGCAGATCGAGATCGCGCAGCGAGGTCGCGGTGCCGCGCGTCACCACGCCTTCCAGCATGTGCACCACCTGATAGGCGGTGCCCGGGTCCATCACCTGCTTGCCGCGCGGCGCGAGGCGCGGCATCGGCTTGCCGTCCCACTTCGCCATGTCGCAACCCGTGCAGGGCCGGTTGTCCGCGCGCCAGATCACCTTGCCGTTGCGGTCCTGCACATAGTCGATCAGCGATGGCGAATATTGCACGCCGTTGTTGGCCAGCGCGGCATAGGCATTCACCATCTGCAACACCGTGGTGTCACCCGCGCCCAGCGCATAGCTGAGGAAATTCTTGTAGTTGCCGATACCGACATTGGCGAACGTCCTGGTCACGCGGTCCATGCCGGAATCGTTGGCGATGCGGACCGTCATCAGGTTGCGCGACTGCTCAAGCCCCCAGCGCATCGTGTGCGTGCCGCCCCCGCCCCCGCCGAAGTTGCGGAAGCACTTCTGCCCCAGGCGCGCGCCCTGATAGACGCAGAACGTGCCGTCGAGCACCATGCTTGCCGGAGTCATGCCGCTGTCCAGCCCGGTCGCGTAGACGAAGGGTTTGATGGTCGATCCCGGCTGGCGCATCGCCTGCGTGGCGCGGTTGAACGATTCCAGCCCCGAATCGAATCCGCCCTGCATGGCGATCACCCGGCCCGTGCCGGGCTGCTGGAACACCATGCCGCCGGAAACCTCGGGAATGTTCCGCACCGCCCAACTGGACGGCGAGACCGGCTCCGCCGCCAGCACGTCGCCCGCGCGCGCCTTTTCGGGAATGCCCGTCAACCGCGCGGTTTCGCCATCGGGAAAACCGATCGTGCCGGTGCTCCCCGAGCGGTCCAGCAACAGGCCGACGCGCCAGTTCTTGTAGCTGATCGTCTTGTTTTCCAGCACAAGCTGCGAGCGCCAGCGATCCCGGTCCAGGTCGATATGCGCGATCGGCCCATGCCACGGCCTGCCGGCGGCATAGCGCAACAGGCCCGCGCGCAGCGCGTCCTGTGTCGCCTTCTGGAACTGCGGATCGAGCGACGTGCGCACCCAGAGGCCGCCCGCATAGACGCTGTTCGGCCCGTCATCGGCCTTTTCGCCATATTGCTTGATAAGAGTGCGGCGCACTTCCTCGACAAAATAACCGACGGCAGGGTCATAGGAGTCGACGCGGCGCGCAATGATGCCCAGCGGCGCCGCCTTGGCCGCATCGGCCTGCGCCTGCGTCGCCCAGCCGTTGCGAACCATCGAATCGAGAACCCAGTTGCGCCGCTCGATCGCCAGCGGCGCGTTCTGCGCCCGCCCATACCGTTCCGGCGCCTTGGGCAGAACCGCCAGAAACGCCGCTTCCTGGAGGTTGAGTTCGCCCACGTCCTTGCCGAAATAGGCGCGCGCAGCGGCCTGGACACCGAAGCTCTGCCGCCCCAGGGGAATCTCGTTGAGGTAGAGTTCGAGGATCTGCTCCTTGCTCAACGTCCCTTCGATCTTGCGCGCGACGATCATTTCCTTGAGCTTGCGGGTAATCGAATATTCATCGCCGATGAGGATGTTCTTGGCGACCTGCTGGGTGATCGTGGAACCGCCTCTTGCCCGCCTGCCCGATCCGATCTTGGCCACATAATCCATCGCCGCGCCGGCAAGCCCGGTGTAATCGACGCCGCCATGAGTCCAGAACGTCTTGTCCTCGGCCGAAAGGAAAGCGTTGATCAGCGGCGTCGGGAAATCGGCGAAGCGCAACTGCACACGCCGTTCGCGCGCATAGCTGTAGACGATCTCGCCATCGCCGCCGCGCACCATGCCGGGCAAGGGCGGCTGATAATGGAGCAGCTTTTCGGCGGACGGCAGAGTGCGGATCACCGTCGCCCAAAGCAGGCCGTAAAGGACGATCAGTCCCAACGCGCCCCATGCCAGCACCCGGAACCAGCGTCTTTCCCGCCAGTTGCCGCGCGCCCAGCCCAGCAGGCCGCGCGCGTCGCGCCGGATGCGATAATGCAGATCGCCGCCAGCGGACGAACCGTCGTCGGATGATGCGTCACTTACCATGCCTTCGCGCCTCTAGCATGCTGTCTCCGGCAAGTTCCAGCGCAAACGGGATCAGCCCGCCCTCAGCCCGCGCCTCAGCCCGCCGCGCGCGATTGCCGCGCGAAATAGATGCGGATGGCGCGGGCCAGTGCCGATGACAGCGCGCGCCGTCCCTCGTCCGACGTCAGGAAAACCGCGTCGTCGGCGTTGCTGACAAACCCGGATTCGAACAGGACCGAAGGCAGGTCCGGCGATTTCAGCACGACGAAGGCGGCCGACTGGACATCGCGGTCGTGCAGCCTGACGTTGGCGGGAAACTCGCGCAGGATAAGCTGCGCGAACTGCCGGGACCGGCGATGCGTGTCGTCTTGCGACAAGTCCACGAGGATCGCCGTCACGCTATCGTTCTCGCTGTCCAGCGCCACGCCGTTGACGATATCGGCCCGATTTTCCTTGGCCGCGATGCGGGCGGCCGCTTCATTCGATCCCTTCCCGGAAAGCGTATAGACGCTCGCGCCGCGCGCCGTGTCGTTGTCCACGCTGTCCGCATGGATCGACAGGAACAGGTCGGCCCCCAGCCTGCGGGCGATGCCGGAACGCTCCTGCAAGACCATGAAGCGGTCGTCGCTCCGCGTCAGGGCGACGCGAACGCCGCCGTCCTTCAGAAGCTCGTCCCGCACGGCGCGCGCCAGCGCCAGAGTCACAGTCTTTTCCACCACCGGGCCGTTGGACGCGCCCGGATCGCGTCCCCCGTGCCCCGCATCTATGACGACAAGCGGCCGGCTGGCGTCGGGCGGGCCCTCCACTCGCGGCAGCCCGATCATGCCCCCGGCCGGAGGAAGCGCGATCCGCACCACATAATCCCGCCCGCGGCTTGCGGGCCCGAACCACCTGTCCACCGCAAGGAGAGCGGCGACCACCGCGACGGGCAGCAACACGACAGCGATGATCTGCAAGCGGCGCGGCATCGGCGCCATGGCTAGGCGCAGAAGCCCCGATCCGCAACGCCCCTGCCCCCCGAAACGCACAACTTGCTGGCGGTTCCTGCGTCAATTCCCTGATTTCAGGGCATGTTCCGGGGACTTGCCCACCGGCGCCTTGAGTGCTAGTCACGCAAATGCAGGGAACGTCCGCCAGTATACAAAATAGTAACCGGCCCTACCGCAAGGTTTTCAGGCACGGAGTTGGCACAGGCTCTCCCCGCACCCATATTCCGCAAGACACTTGCCGGACCAGACAGGTTGAAGCGATACATGAGAAATAGCCCGTCGATCTGTCCGCCGCTGCGCCGCAAGGCGCGGGCGGATCGGATGGCGGGCGTTGCGCGTTGGTTGTCGCCGCGCACTCGGCCTATCGCAGACACGCTTTTCGACAGCCGGAGCCTCGACGGTGCGCAGCCGCGCTCCCTTAAAGGCTCCATTCCTTTCACCGCCCGTTCCCGCGGGGCTCGCGCCCTTGCGTCGAGCGGCGGTGCCTCAACCCATGACAGCGCGGCCATGCCGGTAGATTCACTGCCGCGGCGCGCGTGGAGAATTCACAATGACAACGCGCATGTTGATCGATGCGCGCCACCCGGAAGAAACCCGGGTGGCGGTGCTCAAGGGCAACCGCATCGAGGAATTTGATTTCGAATCCGCTGATCGCAAGCAGATCAAGGGAAACATCTATCTCGCCAAGGTTACGCGAGTCGAACCATCGCTTCAGGCGGCTTTCGTCGATTTCGGGGGTAACAGGCACGGCTTCCTCGCCTTCAGCGAAATCCACCCCGACTACTATCAGATCCCCAAGGAGGATCGCGAAGCCCTGCTAGCGGAGGAAGCCGCCCATGCCGAGGAAGAGGCGGCGCTGCGGGCAGCGGACGATTCCGATGACGACTATGGCGAAAGCGCCATGGACCGTCTGGACGACGATGACATCGGCGGTCTCGGCACCGTGCTCGAAGTCGATACCTCGGACAGCGACCAGGTCGCCACGATCGAAGGCGGCCACGTCGAGAACGGCTTCGGCGACGATAGCGACGACGGCAGTGACGACGATACTGCCGAAGGCATGGGCGAAAGCGCCGGCGACGAGGATCGCAACGACCGCCGCCGCCCCGGCCGCCGTCAGGGACGCGCCCGTTCCAAGGCCATGGACGACGTGCGCGCCAAGCGCATGGCGCTGCGCCGCCGCTACAAGATCCAGGACGTCATCCACCGGCGCCAGGTGCTGCTCGTCCAGGTCGTGAAGGAAGAACGCGGCAACAAGGGCGCCGCGCTGACGACCTATCTCAGCCTCGCGGGCCGCTATTGCGTGCTCATGCCCAATTCGAGCCACGGCGGCGGCATCAGCCGCAAGATCAATTCGGCGACGGACCGCAAGCGCCTGAAAGCGATCATCGCCGAACTGGCGCTGCCCCGCACCATGGGCTGCATCGTGCGCACAGCGGGGCTTTCGCGCACCAAGACCGAGATCAAGCGCGATTTCGACTATCTCGCGCGGCTGTGGGACGAAATCCGCGAAAACACGCTGAAATCCACCGCGCCCGCGCTGATCCATTCGGACAGCGACCTTATCAAGCGCGCCATCCGCGACATCTACAATCGCGAGATCGAGGAAGTCGTCGTCGAGGGCGAAGCGGGTTACCGCGCCGCGCGCGACTTCATGAAGCTGCTGATGCCCAGCCACGCGCGCCGGGTGAAAGCCTACTCCGATCCCGTGCCGCTGTTCCAGCGCTATGGCGCGGAAGACCAGTTGACCGCAATGTACGATCCAGTCGTCCAGCTCAAGTCGGGCGGCTATATCGTCATCAACCCGACCGAGGCGCTGGTCTCCATCGACATCAACTCGGGCCGCTCCACCAAGGAGCACGGCATCGAGGCGACCGCGCTCAACACCAATATCGAGGCCGCGCGCGAAATCGCCCGGCAGTTGCGCCTGCGCGACATGGCGGGCCTTGTCGTCATAGACTTCATCGACATGGAATACGGATCGAACATCCGCAAGGTCGAGAAGGCGATGAAGGA
>CAZUOV010000053.1:0-18141 GCA_964621355.1 uncultured Novosphingobium sp.
GCCCAGCGCGCGGTTGACCATGCGCTGCCGTTCCAGCCGCGAGACGCTCGCGAAAGCCGCGCTTTCGATTTCCACGGTGAAATGCGATTCGCCGCTGCCGTCGTCTCCGGCATGGCCATGGTGGCGGGCGCTGTCGTTCACCACCGTAAGCTGCGTCGGCGCGAAGGCGGATTCGAGGATTTGCCGAATTTCCCGGGCGAGCGGACCTGTCATGTGTTCTCCTTGGGCTTTTCTTCTAGCCGATTGCTCGCCATGTGAAAGCCGGTGAGACACGACAGGTTCCATGGGCGCCATCATACGGGCAGGCAGTGCGAATGGCCGGAGTGCGGCGATGCGGGGGAATTCCGCGCGCCGGGCGCGCATCCTTCCGGGTTCGACGGGCCGGGGGATTATCGCTGGTTCTGCCTCGATCATGTGCGCCGGTTCAACGCGGGCTATGATTTCTTCGAAGGCATGAACAGCGAGGAGATCCTGCGCGCGCAGTCGCCGCTATCGGGCTGGGATACGCATAGCCGCGCCTTCCGGCCGATCGCCGGTGTGGACGAACCGCCGCGCTGGGCGGACTTCGCCGATCCGCTGGACGCGATCAGCGCGCGGGCCAAGGCGCATGTGCATTCCCGCCAGCCCCGGCAGCGCGCCGATGGCCGTTCGGTGACGCCGGACGAACGCCGCGCGCTCGACATGCTGGGCCTGCCGCTCGATGCGGACCGCAAGGCGCTGCGCACGCGTTATTCCGAGCTGGTGCGGCGCTATCACCCGGATCGCAACGGCGGCGACCGCAGCCACGAGAACCGGCTGCAACAGGTCGTCGAAGCTTATCAGTTGTTGCGCCGCGCCCCGGCTTTCGCCTGAGTGGTGAGGCTTCGCAGAGCGCCACGAGCTGATCGGCACAGGCGCCCCAGCCCTCCTCGAAGCCCATCTCGCTGTGCTGGCGCATGGTTTCCTCCGTCCAATGGCGGGCGCGGGCAGAATAGCGCGTGCCTTCTGCTTCGGGCGCGATTTCCCAGATGCCGATCATGAAGGGACCGGACGGTTCCAGATCGCCCGCTACGGCGTCGGTGGTGGCGAAGCGGCATCACCCGCGCCTTGCCGCGTCGATAGCGGCAACGTCGATCTTCTTCATGCCCATCATCGCGGTGAAGGCCCGGTTCGCTTGCTCACGGTCCGGGCCGGCCATGGCTTCGAGCAGGGTTCGCGGCGTGATCTGCCAGGAAATGCCCCACTTGTCCTTGCACCAGCCGCACTGGCTTTCCTGCCCGCCGTTGCCGACGATGGCGTTCCAGTAGCGGTCGGTCTCTTCCTGATCTGCGGTGGCGATCTGGAACGAGAACGCCTCGCTCTGCGGGAAGGCGGGTCCGCCGTTCAGGCCGATCACCGGGATGCCCATCACGGTGAAAGTCACGACAAGCACGTCGCCCTTCTTCCCGTCGGGATAGTCGGACGGCGCATGCTGGACGGACGTCACGGCGGTGTCCGGGAACGTCGCGGCATAGAACTCCGCCGCTTCCAGCGCGCCGTCCCGATACCACAGGCACACCTGATTGCGCGGGATATCGTGGGACGTCATTTCTTCATCTCCGCGATAAGAGCGTTGTCGATGGCTTTCGCGGCCTTGTAGCCCTCGCGCGCCTGACAGCGTTCGGCATAGGCGACGAACGCCGGTTCGGGCGGGATGGAGCCGAACGTCAGCCCCCAGTCGACCTGGCTGCCCAGATAGACGTCGGCCATGGTGAAGCGTGCGTCGCAGACCCATTTCCGTCCGTCGAGAAAAGCGGCCAGCGCGGCGATGGTCCGTTGATAGCTGCCGAAGCCCGCCATGCCTTCGCGGTCATCGGGCACATCCCAGCCCATGGCGCGCGCGGTGATCGCCTGTTCCACCGGGCCTGCCGCGAAGAACATCCAGCGGAGATAATCCGCGCGCTCGTCTTCGCGCGGAGTCAGGTCCGCGCCGGGATTCTCTTCCGCCAGATAGGCGCAGATCGCCGCGCATTCCGTGATTATGCGGTCCCCGCCAGGCGCATGGTGGACCAGCGTCGGCACCTTGCCCATGGGGTTCAAGGCATCGAGGGCAGGGTGGGGTTGCGTCAGGTCGACAAGCTGCTGTGCGTAATCGGCGTCCGCCTCGTGCAAGGCCCAGCGCGCGATCTGTCCGCGCGACATGGGGTTGGTGTAGAATGTATAGTCCGCCATGACGTCATCCCTTGCGTGGTCCCACCAGTCCGAACAGGGCGCCGCAACAATCGGTCCCTGTCAATGCGAATTCGCCGCCGGGAATCTCGTTCGGCCCCTCCACGATCCGGCCGCCATGGGCCGTCACGGCTTCCGCCGCGCGGTCTATGTCGTCGACGCCGATGTAATGGACCCATATCGGCGCGGGCATTGGCTCCATCATCGGCATGACCGCGCCGATGGTCATGCCGCCATGCTGGATGAAGCGGTATTGGCCGAGCGGCCCCATGTCCATCGCGCCATCCTGCGCCCAGCCGAAGTGGCGGGCATAGAAAGCAATTGCCGCATCCGGGTCGGAAGTGGAAAGCTCGTTCCAGCGGACATGCTGCGGCTGATCCACCGAAAACACGTCGCTTTTCACCACTTCGACGCCGGGCGGCGGAACGGGCGCCATCACGTAGAACGGTGCGCCCTGCGGGTCCGTCACCATGGCGATGCGGCCGACCGGAAGGTCTGTTGCGGGCATCTGCACCGTTCCGCCATCAGTGATGATCGCCGCGACCGTGGCGTCGACATCGGCGGCATGGATATAGCCCAGCCAGCAGGGCCGTGCCCCGCCTTCGCACATCTCTTTCGTCAGGCCGAGCACGCCGCCCGCGTTGCCGCCATCGGCGCGCTGGATCATGCGATAATCCATGCCGCTCGCCGGATCGGAATGCGCGGCGACCTTCCAGCCGACGACTGCGCAATAGAACCGTGCCGCGCGGTCCGCGTCCGGCGTCATCAGTTCATACCAGATGAAGCCGCCATCCCGGCTGCTCATGCGCCTTCTCCCAGCTCGACCACAGGCCGGAAACCGCCATAGACCATGCGCTTGCCGTCGAAGGGACATGCTACGCCCGGATCCTGATCCATGAGGGATTTCATGCGGTCGTCCCGCATCATCTTTTCGTGCGCGGCGTCGCAGACTTCGCGCGATTCCCATTCGATGAACGAGAACACCACGATCTCGCCGGGTTCCGCCTTTACGGAGCGGAAGAAGTCGGTG
This sequence comes from uncultured Novosphingobium sp., assembly GCA_964621355.1. Lineage (GTDB taxonomy): Bacteria > Pseudomonadota > Alphaproteobacteria > Sphingomonadales > Sphingomonadaceae > Novosphingobium. The sequence goes on from CAZUOV010000053.1 coordinate 3,218, forward strand.
CGCTTGCCTTCGGGCACGTCGTCCTGCCAGGCTTCGATCACTCGCCTTGCGCCATAATCCTTCATGATGTTCCACATGGCGAGGGCGGCTTCGCGATAGGCTTCCTTGTTGCCTTCCGGCACAGGCACAATGAACCCCTGGACATAGCCGCCGGCAATGGGTTCGCCTTCCTCGACGACCGGCTCGAATCCGCCGTAGATCATGCGCGCGCCGTCGAACGGCATCGGGTTCTTCTCCGGGCTGAACCGATCGTCGGTCCTCATGATTTCGTCCATGTTCTCTTCCATGGCCTTGCACGTTGCCTTGTCAGACCATTCGATCCACGAGAACACGACGGACTCGTCGTCCTTGCAATCAACCGCGCCGAAGAAATCGGTGGTGTGGCCTTTCTCGATGTTGTCCTGCCAGCATTCCAGAATGCGGGTGGCGCCATGATCCATGAAGACCGCGTCGCCAGAGTTGGCATGGACGGTGAACTTGTCCTTGTTCACGGTCGGCACCGCGATCACGAAACCTTGAATGTAGGTCATGCCGTCTCTCCTTGGTCCGGTATGTCTGTCAGGGCCGCTCGTAAACGCCGGTCCGGGTTTCGGTTCCTCTCCCGTTCGGCGAATCGCCCTTGCGCGACTTCTGGCGTATGAGTTACAAAAATCAACTATGAAGTTACAAAAAGAAACTAAAGTAAGCCGGGCTGAACACGGAAAATGGTATGACGATGCCTGCGGCACGGCTTTCGCCATGGAACTGGTGGGAGAACGCTGGTCGCTGCTGATTGTTCGCGAACTGATGTTCGGAGGGCGGCGATTCAGCGATTTGCGCGGCGCCTTGCCCGGAATCAGCGCCAAGGTGCTGACCGAACGGCTGGAGGGGATGGAACGCGCCGGAATCCTCAGCCGTGTGGAACTTGCCGGTCCGCCGGCCGTGCGGCTCTATGAACTAACGCCATGGGGCTACGGCGCGGAAGAGCCGATCAAGGCTTTGGGATACTGGGCGGCGCAATCGCCGGATCATGACCCCACGTTGCCGCTTTCGGCGGCCTCGTTCATGCTTTCGCTGCGCACGATGTTCGATCCGGCCCGCGCGAAAGGCGCACGGTTCTCCGGCGCGATCGCCATCGGAGCGGAACGGTTTTTCGTGAAGCTGGGCAAGAAAGGCTTCCGGGCGGAACGCGGAGCGGTCGAGAACCCGGACTTCTCCCTGGCGGCGCCTTCGGCCTCTGTTCTTGCGGCGCTGGTCTACGGCAAGGCGCCGCTCGCGGAACTGGCGGAGGCAGGGCTGGAGGCGACTGGCGCTCCGCCGGCCATTGCCGCTTTCGTCGATCTGTTCCACTTGCCGGAAAAAGCGCGATAGCGCCCGCACCGCCGCGCAATGCCGGTTGCGGAGCAACGCGCGCGCGTATAGGCGATGCCTGCCATGACAGAAATCACCAGTATCCAGGGCGAAAGCCGCGACGCCACCGTTCTTGCCGCGCCCGACAGCGAAGTCGACGTGCGCGAGACGTTCGGCATCGATATCGACATGAAGGTTCCCGCTTTTTCCCAGGCGGACGAGCGCGTGCCGGACCTAGATACCAGCTATGTGTTCGATCCCGACACCACGCTGGCGATCCTCGCGGGTTTCGCCTTCAACCGGCGCGTCATGGTGCAGGGTTATCACGGCACCGGCAAGTCCACGCATATCGAGCAAGTGGCGGCGCGCCTGAAATGGCCGTGCATCCGCATCAACCTCGACGCGCACATCAGCCGTATCGACCTGATCGGGCGCGATGCCATCGTGCTGCGCGACGGCTTGCAGGTGACGGAATTCCGCGAAGGGCTGTTGCCCTGGGCGCTTCAGCATCCCGTGGCGCTGGTGTTCGACGAATACGACGCCGGGCGGCCGGACGTGATGTTCGTGATCCAGCGCGTGCTGGAAACCGAGGGCAAGCTGACGCTGCTCGATCAGAACCGGGTGATTCGGCCGAACCCGTATTTCCGCCTCTTCGCCACGGCGAACACCGTGGGGCTGGGCGACACGTCAGGTCTCTACCATGGCACGCAGGCGATCAACCAGGGGCAGATGGACCGCTGGAACATCGTCGTCGGGCTGAACTATCTGCCCGGCGACGTGGAAACGCAGATCGTCGGCCAGAAGGCGACGGGCGTGGACGACAAGACCATCGCCGACATGGTGAAAGTCGCCGACCTCACGCGTCAGGGCTTCATCAATGGCGATATCTCCACAGTGATGAGCCCGCGCACGGTCATCACCTGGGCGCAGAACACCGCGATCTTCAAGGATCCCGGCTTCGCCTTCCGCCTCTCGTTCCTCAACAAGTGCGACGAGACGGAGCGGATGCTGGTGGCCGAATACTATCAGCGCGTGTTCGGCACGGACCTGCCGGAAAGCGTGGTGGCGAAGGCGTGAGGCCCGACCGAGTCAACTGTCGCCCGGATATTTCGCCGCCACGAAATACAGCCCGTCCGGCGGCGCATTGAGGCCCAGCGCCTGCCGGCTCCGCGCCGCCAGAGCTTCGGCCACTTGCTCCTCCCGCCAGCGGCCCAGCCCGACCAGCGCCAGGCAGCCCACCATCGAGCGCACCTGATGGTGCAGGAAGCTGCGCGCTTCCGCCTCGATCAGCACATGCTGGCCTTCACGCCGCACGTCCAGACGGTCAAGCGTCTTGACCGGGCTTTGCGCCTGGCAATGGGCCGAACGGAATGTCGTGAAATCGTGAAGGCCGGTCAGCGCCTGCGCGGCCCGGTGCATGGCATCCGCATCCAGCGGCGGCGCCACCTGCCACGCGCGCGCCTTTTCCAGCGTCAGCGGGGCGCGGCGATTGACGATGCGATAGAGATAGCTGCGCCCGATGCAGGAAAACCGCGCGTGCCAATCCTCGCTGACGGCTTCGCAAGCCAGCACCGCCACAGGCGCGGGGCGCAGCCGCGCGTTCAGCGCTTCCATCAGGCGGAACGGCGCAATGTCTTTCGCGATGTCCATGTGCGCCCGCATGGCAAGGGCGTGAACGCCTGTATCGGTGCGTCCCGCCGCGTGCATCGTGACGCGCTCGCCCGTCACGGCGAAGGCCGCGTCCTCCACGGCCTGCTGCACTGAAGGGCCGTGCGCCTGCCGTTGCAGGCCCATGAACGGGCCGCCGTCATATTCGAGAGTGAGCGCGAAGCGCGTCATCAGCCCAGCCGCGTCCCTGCCGGTATCGGCCTGCCGCGCAGCATAGTCTCCGTCTCCATCACCGGCTTGCCCGCGCGCTGGACCAGCGTGGGCCGGATCGCGCCCATGCCGCAGGTAATGGTCAGGCGGTCGTCCAGCACCGTGCCGGGAGCGCCAGTGCCTTCGACTGGCTCGGCGGCCAGAACCTTGCAGCGTTCGCCGTCCAGTTCGAACCATGCGCCGGGGGTTGGGGCAAAGGCGCGGATATGGCGCCCCACTTCCGCCGCGTCCTGTGAGAAATCCAGTTTTGCCTCGGCCTTGTCGATCTTCCTCGCATAAGTCACGCCGTCGTCCGGCTGCGGCGTTTCGGGAAAGGCGGCAAGGTTGGCCAGCACTCGCGCGATTTCCCGCGCACCCATCTCGGCGAGTTCGTCCGTCAGTTCGCCTGCCGTCTTGCCATCGACCGGCGTGCGCGCTTCGGCCAGCACCGCCCCGGTATCCAGCCCTGCCTCCATTTGCATGATGCAGACGCCGGTATCCTCATCGCCCGCCAGGATCGCCCGCTGGATCGGGGCCGCGCCGCGCCAGCGGGGCAGCAGCGAGGCGTGGATGTTGAGGCAGCCGTGCTTCGGCGCATCCAGCACCGCCTGCGGCAGGATCCGGCCATAGGCCGCGACAACCGCGATGTCGGCATCCAGCGCGGCAAATGCCGCCTGTTCATCGGCGCCTTTCAACGAAACGGGGTGGCGCACCTCGATGCCGCGCGCCTGCGCCTCGCGATGGACGGGCGAGGGTGTCAGTTCCCGCCCGCGCCGCCCGCCCGGCCGGGGCGGCTGCGTATAGACCGTGCAAACCTCATGCCCCGCCTCGATCAGCGAGGCGAGCGCCGGAACCGCGAATTGGGGCGTGCCCATGAAGATGATGCGCATAAGCGGAACCGACGGCCTTTCGTGACGAGCGGGAAGGCCCTATCTCCCGCGCCATGGCATCGCAAGAGATCGAGAATCTGGCGAAAGTGCTTTCGCGGCTGCCGGGGCTGGGGCCGCGCTCGGCGCGCCGGGCGGTGCTGTGGCTCATCAAGCGGCGCGAAACCTCGCTGGTGCAGTTGCTTGAGGCGCTGGCGCAAGTGCGCGGTGCGCTGTCGGAATGCCATGTCTGCGGCAATGTCGATACGACAGACCCTTGCGCCATCTGCGCCGATCCTCGCCGCGATGCCCGCGCGCTCTGCGTGGTGGAGGACGTGGCCGACCTCTGGGCGCTGGACCGCGCGCACTTGTTCACCGGCCGCTATCACGTGCTGGGCGGCAGGCTTTCCGCGCTCGACGGTGTGCGGCCGGAAGACCTCGCCATCGGCAAGCTGATAGACCGCGTGGTGGCGGGCGGTATCGACGAAGTGGTTCTGGCGATGAACGCCACGCTGGAAGGGCAGACAACGGCGCATTACATCGCGGAACGGCTGGAATCGTTCCCGATCCGGTTGACTCAACTGGCCCACGGCCTGCCGGTGGGGGGCGAACTCGATTACCTCGACGAAGGCACTCTGGCGCAGGCCCTGCGCGCGCGGCGTCCTGTCGCTTGATAGTCGGCCGGAACGGCACTATCTGCGGCCTATGGCTATCCGCGAAATCCTCGAAGTTCCCGATCCCCGCCTCAAGCAGGTGTCCGCGTCCGTCACGGCGTTCGACGACGATCTGAAAACGCTCGTCGCCGATATGTTCGAGACGATGTATGACGCGCCGGGCATCGGCCTCGCCGCGATCCAGGTTGGCGTGCCGCTGCGCGTGCTGGTGATCGACCTTCAGCCGGAAGACCCGGACGCGGAGCCGGAATTGTGCCATTCGCACGGCGACCATGAACATTACCACCGGCCCTCGAAGCAGGAGCCGCGCGTGTTCATCAACCCGGAAATCCTCGATCCGTCGGAGGATTTCTCCGTCTATTCCGAAGGCTGCCTGTCCGTTCCCGAAGTCTATGCCGAAGTGGAGCGCCCCGCCCGCATCCGCGCGCGCTGGCAGGATATCGACGGCAATGCGCATGAAGAGGACATGGAGGGCCTGATGGCCACGTGCCTCCAGCATGAGATGGACCATCTGGAAGGCGTGCTGTTCATCGACCACCTGTCGCGCCTGAAACGCAACATGGCGCTCAAGAAGCTGGAAAAGCTGCGCAAGGCGGCGTGATTCGTCCGATTCGGGGATAATTTTCCGCTCCGGGCTGGCGTTCCTGATACGTTCCGCGTAAAGTAGCGGGATGGACGCCACTTCCCTCTCACTTCTGGCACTGGTCATCGGTCTTGCGGTCGGGATCGGCCTTGGCTGGTTTCTCGGCGCGCGACCTGTCGCGGACTGGAAGCAGCGGTTTCTGGTTCGCGATGGCGAGGCGCGCGAACTCGACGAACGGTTCAAGGCCGCTATTCGCGATCTGGCTACGGCAAGCGCGCGGGCGGAGCAGGCGGACGGGCTGACTCGCGCGCTGGACAAGGTTCGGGGCGATCATGCCGGAGCTTTGGCCGAACTGGCTGCGTTGCGGGAAAAGGCCGCCAATTTCGACGAGCAGAAACGGCTGCTGCTGGAAGCGCAGGAGGCATTGAGGAAGGAATTCGAGAACGCCGGGGCGAAAGTGCTGCAAGGCGCGCAGGACGCGTTCCTCAGCCGCGCGAATGCCCGTTTCGAGGAAAGTGAGAAGGCGAGCGCCGAACGCTTACGGACATTGCTGGCGCCGGTGGACGAGCGGCTCAAGAGCTACGAGCAGCAGGTGTCCGTGCTGGAAAAGCAGCGCGTGGATGCGTTCGGCCAGTTGCACGGCGTGATCCGCGAGATGCGCGAGGGGCAGGAGCGGGTGCGCGCCGAGGCCATGCGGCTCGGCAATTCGCTGCGCAACGCGCCCAAGGCGCGGGGCCGCTGGGGCGAGCAGCAGTTGAAGAACGTGCTGGAACAGTGCGGCCTTGCCGAACATACCGATTTCGTGACGGAGCATTCCGTCAATACCGACGATGGCCGGCTGAGGCCGGATGCGATCGTGTTCATTCCGGGGCGCAAGCAACTCGTGATCGACGCCAAGGTTTCGCTGAATGCCTATCAGGACGCTTTCGAGGCGCAGGAAGAAGCCGCGCGGGAACAGGCACTGGCCTTGCATGCCGCGTCCATGCGCAATCATGTTCAGCAACTGGGCGCGAAAAGCTATCACAGCCAGTTCGAGAACGCGCCGGACTATGTGGTCATGTTCGTGCCGGGCGAGCATTTCATCGCGGCGGCGCTGGAGCATGATCCGGCGCTGTGGGATTTCGCGTTCGAACGCCGCGTGCTGCTGGCCAGCCCCACCAACCTGGTCGCCATCGCCCGCACGATCGCCCAGGTCTGGCAGCAGGAAGGGCTGGCGAAGGAAGCGCGGGAAATCGGCAAGCTGGCCAGCGACCTCTACGACAGCCTTGCCAAGACGCAGGACGATCTCATGAAGACAGGGGTTCACCTCGGTCGGGCCGTCAACAGCTTCAATGATTTCGCCCGGACCTATGAAGGCAATGTGCTCAGCCGGGCGCGGCGATTGACCGAAAAGCACATCAAGACCGGAAAGCGGGAAATCACGGAAGACGTTCCGCTGGTCGAGAGCGCTCCACGCCATGGCGATCAGACCCCGCCGCCGTTATCCTCGCCGTCACCCGCTCCGTCGTCACCATCGTCCGGGATCGCCGCTCTTGCCGCGCATGATGCCGCGGAAGAGGGAACCTGACGCGATGAATGCGGTTGCGTAGGGGACGAGCATCGCAATCGGAGAAAGCGGATGAGGCACGTCGTTCTGGCGGGAGCGCTGATAGCGGCATTACCGGTTGCCGCTTGTTCGCAGGACAATTCCGGGAACGATGCGGCACGCGAGGCGTCGGCTCGGCCGGAAAACACCGGCGCAAGTCCCGGCATGGCGGTTGCGCCGCTTGATGATGGCCCGCGCCAATTGCTGACCGGAAAGCTCGAGCCCCGGCAAGCCGGGCCTTGGGCGCCTTCCGACGAATGTGGCGGCGTGCCTGGCGCGAATCCGTTCCGTCTCGCGCTGGCGCACGCGGTGCTGGCCCTCGATGCCGATGCGATTGCCGCCATGGCCCTACCTGGCGTGCGGCTGGGTTTCGGTGGAGATGACGGCCGCGATCGTTTTCGCGAGGCGCTGGCCGCGCCTGACGGCAAGCTGCTCGGGGAATTGCGCGAAGTCCTGTCGCTCGGGTGCGCGCCCGACAGGAGCGGCAACCTCGTCATGCCCGCTTATTTCGCGCGCGATCCGGGCGATATCGATATGTATTCCGCGATGCTGGTCACAGGCGCGGATGTGCCCTTGCTGGCGGAAGGCAAGGCCGGAGCAAAAATGGTTCGCGTGATGTCATGGGAGGTCGTTTCTCTCGATGGCGATCTGCAGGCGGACAAACCCTATCAGCGCGTGAAGGCCAGTGACGGCGCAGCGGGATGGGTTGCCGGCACGGCGTTGCGCAGCCTGCTCGATTACCGGCTGCTGGCCACGCGCGACAGGGGGGAGTGGAAGATCAGCGCCTTCCTTGCGGGCGACTGAGCGCCGCTCCTTGCCGCGTCTCGAAGTCCCGCGCTTCAGGGAATCGCCCGCGCGGCATGTCATTCGTCGCGGATCAGTTCCGCCGAGTGCTGGCCGGAACGCAGCGTCATCCGGTTCCCTTCGACCGTGATATCCGCTCCCTTGTCGAGCAGCGCGGCAACGGCTTCTTCCTGCCCCCAGACCGGTCCCTGGCAATACATCCTGGTGCGGATCACCGGCCCCGCCGTCAGCCGCCCGTTCTCGATCTTCCATGGCCCGCCCATACCGTTGCAGCCGACATTCGCGCTGAACCGGTCCGCCTCGAACGCAAGATGCGCCTTACCGGATGCCGGAGTTGCGCCGTCGATTGTCGTGAAAGTCCACTGCGAACCGGCCAGCGCCGGCGCTGTGGATGGAGGAGGCGTTGCGCAGGCGCCGAGAACCAGGAGCGCGAATGGTGCCAGGATGGTTTTCATCGGCGAGCCATGGCGCCGCACACCTGATCGCATCCTGAACCATGCCTATGCGCCTTCCAGATGCGCCAGCGCTTCATAAGCCAGAACGGCGGCCGCCACCGCCGCGTTCAGGCTGTCGGCCCGGCCGCGCATGGGCATGGTCACGCGCAAGTCGCATGCCTTCTCATACGCTTCGGGCAGACCGCGCGATTCGTTGCCGACCATCAGGAAACATGGCGTCTGATAGGGCGCGCGGCGATAATCTTGCGCATCGCGCAGCGAGGCCGCGACAAGTTGCCCGGCGCCCGCGCGTAGCCATTCCACGAAATCGTCCCAGCGGGCCTGCGCCACCTGCTGCGTGAAGATCGCGCCCATGCTGGCCCGCACGGCCTCGACGGAAAACGGATCGGCGCAATCGTCGATCAGGATCAGCCCGCCCGCGCCGACGGCGTCGCCCGTGCGCAGCATGGTGCCGAGGTTGCCGGGATCGCGCAGCGCCTGGGCTACCAGCCAGATCTTCGCGCGGTGCCGGTCAATCGTCCGCAACGACGTATCGAACTCCTCGAACACGCCCGCGACGGATTGCGGGTTGTCCTTGCCCGTCACTTTGGCGAGCACGGCCTCGTCCATCTCGATCACTTCGCCTCCGGCCGCCATGACGTCGGCTTCGAGTTGCGAGAGCAGGGGATGCGCGTCCCGTCCGGCCGCCATCACCAGCATTTCCGGCAGGCGGCCCGATTCGCGTGCGTCGGTCAGCAGGCGCAACCCTTCGGCCAGAAAGCGCCGTTCCCGCCTGCGGTGCTTCTTGTCCCGCAACGAACGCAGGAACTTGACGGTCGGGTTGGAAAATCCGGTGATGGTCCGGCGCACGGCGCAGTCCTCTGGCGAAAGTTCAGTTTTCGCCGAAGCCGTCCCGGACGAGTTCGGCGAGTTGACCGAGCGCGGTTTCCGCGCCTTGTCCGGCGACGTGAATGTCGATGGCGTCGCCCTTGGCCGCGCCGAGCATCATCAGGCCCAGAATCGATCCCCCTGCGGCTTCGGCCCCGTCCTTGGCGACCTTGACGTCCACGCCTTCGGGCAGAAGCGCCACCATATTGACGAACTTGGCGCTGGCGCGCGCATGCAGTCCGCGTTCGTTGACGATAGTCACGCGCTGGGTCACGGCCGTCATGCGGTCTGCCCCAGATACTCCGATGCGATGGTGATGTAGTTGCGGCCCGCGTCCCGGCCGGCGACGACGGCATCGCGCAGGCTCATGCAGGATCGCGCCTTGGCCAGCCGGATCAGCATGGGCAGGTTGATGCCCGCGATCACTTCGACACGATCCGGCTGCATCAGCGAGATCGCGAGGTTGGACGGCGTTCCGCCGAACAGGTCCGTCAGGATGATGGCACCGGCACCCGAATCCACGTGGCGGATCGCATTCGCGATTTCGCGGCGGCGCAATTCCATGTCGTCGCTGGGGCCGATGCAGACGATGGCGATATGCTCCTGCCGGCCCACGACATGCTCCATCGCATTGACGAACTCTGCTGCGAGATTGCCATGCGTTACAAGAATCAGCCCGATCATGCGGAATGGGTGCTCCGAATATCCTGCGATCGCACCCGGTTCTGTCTTCTGTTCGTCATCACGGCGTGCTTCTTTCGAGAAGATCCGCCGCGCGCGACCCCAGGTTGCGGTGCAGCAATGTGGGGGAAAACCCTGAACTCCGCAAGGCCGCGCAAATCTGTTCCGCCGTAAAGACCGAACGATGCCTGCCGCCGGTGCAGCCGAAGGCGATGTGGACGTAGGGTTTGCCCTGCGCCTCGTAGCGCGGCAGCAGCAGCAGCAGCAGATCGCGTATCTGCTCGAACGCCTCATCGAAGGCGGGATCGCGGCGGATATAGTCGCCGACGGGGGCATCGCGGCCGGTCATCGGACGCAAATCCTCTTCCCAGTGCGGATTGGCCAGGAACCGCATGTCGAAGACGAGGTCGGCCACCGGCGGCATGCCGCGCGCGAAGCCGAAGCTGGTCACCGTGACAGTGAGCGAATGATGCGCGCTTCCCGCGAAGCGTTCCCGAATTACCTGTTGCAATTCGTTCGCGGAATATTGCGTCGTGTCGATGAGCATGTCGGCCCAGCGGCGCAGGGGTTCGAGCCGCTCGCGTTCGGCCCGGATGCCGGAGGACACCGGCATGTCGGCGGCCTGGGGGTGCCGTCGGCGGGTTTCGTTATAGCGCCGCTCCAGTTCCTGGCTCGAACAGTCGAGGAACAGGGTCGTCAGTTCAAGGTCGTTGCGCGTGACCAGCGTCTTCACCTGTTCGATGATCGCATGGGGATTGAAGCCGCGCGTGCGCGAATCGAAACCGATGGCGAGAGGCGCGCGAATGTCGCCGTCGCGCCCGGACGGACTGTCGATCAGGCGTTCCAGAAAGCGGATCGGGAAGTTGTCGATGATTTCCCATCCCAGATCCTCCAGCACGCGCATGGCCGTCGTCTTGCCGGCGCCCAGCAGCCCGGTAACGAGCAGGATGCGCTGGCGGGTGGATGGAGAATCGCTTGGCACGGACATATGGCAGCTATCGCCCTGCCGCGAGGCAAAGGGAAGCCCGGCTTGATGCCCGGCTCTATGAATGTGCCAAAGGGGAGCGGTATCGGCCGCGAAGTCAGCAGTTCAGGCCGTATCGGGCCAATGCCAGTTCCGCCTTGAGCGCCAGCACGGCGCCATCCGGCCACAGCGCCAGGCAAGGCAGCGGGACACCCTGAATTTCCAGCCTGTCCGCTTGCTCGATATGGCGCGGCGCATTGCCGTCCAGCCGCAGGACAAGCGCGACACGCGCTTCCTCCAGCACGGGAAACGCGAAAAGGCCGAGGTTGCGCACTTCCATCAGGCCTCGCGTATTCGGGTGCGGGCGGGCAATCAGCGCGCCCTCCACTGCTTCGAGCATGACGGAGTCATCGCCCACCAGCCTCGCGCCGCGATCCACCAACGCCAGCGCGAGGCTGGATTTACCCACGCCCGCCGGGCCTTCGATGAGCAGCCCCCGGCCGTCCACCGCAACGCATGTGGATTGTCGTGCCTGTGCCGTCATCCTGCCCCCCACGCCGGAAGGTCGATCACCAGCCGGGCGCCGCCCTGTCCGTCCTCGCGCCCATGCGCGCTCAGCGCACCATCGTGCGCTTCCACGATCGTGCGCGCGATGGCGAGGCCCAAGCCGCTGTGGCCGCCGAACGCCTCGCCCGCCGGACGCAGCGAATGGAACCGCTCGAACACCTTTTCGCGCGTATCTTCGGGAATGCCGGGGCCTTCATCACGGATCGAGACGAGAACCCTGTCGTCCGCGCGCCGGATTTCGATCTCGATGCGCCCTTCGGACGGCGAGAACGAGACCGCGTTGTCCAGCAGGTTCTCGATCACGCGTTCCAGCCGGGCCGGGTCGCCGGGCACATAGCTGTCGCCCCAGCCTTCCCGTGTGACGATGACCTCGCATGCCGCATTGGCCGAGCGGCTGTCGCGTTCGGCGACGAGCGCGCTCACGAGGCGGTGCATGTCCACGGGCTCGAACGTGGTGCGGCTCAGTTCCGCGTCGATCCGGCTGGCGTCCGAGATTTCCGTCACCAGGCGGTCGATCCGCTTCACATCGAAGGCGGCGATCGCGGTCAGTTGCTCGCGCAGGGCCGGGTCTTCCACCTTTTCCAGCGATTCGATGGCGCTGCGCAGGCTGGCCAGCGGATTCTTGATTTCGTGCGCCACGTCGGCCGCGAAGCTTTCCACCGCGTCGATGCGGGCGCGCAAGGCTGCCGTCATGTCCGAGACCGCGCGGGCGAGGTGGCCGATCTCGTCGCGGCGCTCCGGCAGGCGAGGGACGACGACTTCGCGGTCCCGCCCCAGCCTGACGCGTACGGCCGCGCGGACCAGTTGCCGCAGGGGCACGATGATGGTGCGGGCGAGGAACAGGGAGAGCAGGATCGAGACGGCAAGGGCGGTGCCGACGATGATCGCCAGGGTCTGCCGCGCGTCACGGATCGTCTGGGTCACGTCGCGCGCATTGCGGGTGGTGAGCAGCGTCTCTCCCTTTTCCCCCACGGGAATCGCCGCGTTGATGACCGGCGTGCCGTCCGGCGCCAGCCTTTGCCGCACGACGACCGCCCCGCCGTCGCGCGCTTCCTTGAGTTCCGGCCAGGCGGCGGCGGTCTTGTCTTCCGGTTCGACGTAGGCTTCGATTTCCGGCGCGCCGATAAGCGTATCGGTGATCCGGTCGATACTTTGCCCCGCGCGTTCATACCATTTCAGGTCGTCCGGCGTGACGAATGCGAACGAAGGATCGTCCAGTTCGAAGCTGTCGACGATCAGCTTTCCGTTCGGGCTGAAATAGCGCAGCCGCAATTGCTGTTCCGCCCCGATCGCGGCCATGAGCTTGCGGCGGCGCGAGTTCGAGGCGGGCGCGAGAGCCTGCGCCGTGATCTGCGCCTCGTGGCTCGCCAGGATGAAGCGCTGTCCGAGCAACTGGTTGCGGTAGCTGTCGATGTAGAACAGGCTCCCCGCCAGCAGGCCGAGTGCGATGACGTTCACGGCCATGATGCGGTTGGTGAGCGACGAGCGGGGCGCCCAGAACCGTCCAAACCATGTCGTGCCGCCCTCAGCCATTTGCACCTTCAACCATCGGTGAAGGAATAGCCCGCGCCATAGAGCGTATCGATGGCCGCGAACTGCGGATCGGCGGCGCGGAACTTGCGCCGCAACCGCTTGATGTGGCTGTCTATCGTCCGGTCGTCGACATAGACGTCCTCGCTATAGGCCGCATCCATCAACTGGTTGCGGCTTTTGACGACTCCGGGCCGCAGCGCCATAGCCTCCAGGATCAGGAACTCCGTGACTGTCAGAGACACAGGGTTGCCGTCCCATGTGACGCGATGGCGGGCCGGGTCCATGACCAGCTTGCCCCGGCAAATCGTTTCGCTCTCTTCCGCCCGCGCGGGTTCCTCAGCCTCGCTGCGGACCAGTTCGGTGCGGCGCAGGATCGCGCGGATACGGGCGATGAGCAGGCGCTGGCTGAACGGCTTGGCGATGTAATCGTCGGCCCCCATCGCCAGCCCCAGCGCCTCGTCGGGTTCCTCGTCCTTCGATGTCAGGAAGATCACCGGAAGCCGGCTCTTGTCGCGCAGTTTCTGGAGCAGCTCCAGCCCGTCCATGCGCGGCATCTTGATATCGAAAATGGCGAGATCGGGCGGATTGTCGAGCAGGGCCTTCAACGCCGTCTCGCCATCGGCATAGACGCGGGTGGCGAAGCCTTCGGCCTGAAGCGCGATGGAAACGGTGGTCAGGATATTGCGGTCGTCGTCCACGAGCGCGATGCACTGACGGCCGGCAGCAGGCGGGGATTTTTCAGGCTCGGTCATCTTGACCCGGTCGGACATCCTGCGCGCGGCCCGAGAGTGCCGGACCGCCCGATGCGGTAGCGGTTCGCCGCATGGAAGGCAATGCGCGCGCGGATCGCGGCAGCGGCAAGAGCCGGCGGAGAACCCTGCGTGTCTCCCCTGCGATGCCCCGTAATTTGACGAAAGGCGGTTGCTGGACTATCCGCGCCCCGATTCTCGTCCACTCGTTCAGCGTCCCATATGGCGATGTCCGCCATTGGCTCGTGCATCCTTTGGGAGACGTCTTTTGACATCCGCCACGCTCAACACTCCGCTCGACAAACAAGGTATCAAGACCAACGCCGTCGTTCACGCGAATCTCGGCACCGCGCCGCTGGTGGAGCACGCGGTCCGCAATGGAGAGGGATTGCTGGCAAAGGATGGTCCGCTCGTGGTGGCGACGGGCAAGCACACCGGCCGGTCGGCGAAGGACAAGTACATCGTGCGCGACGCCGAAACGGAAAACACGGTGTGGTGGGGCAAGACGAACGTGGCGATGACGCCGGAGCACTTCGCGGCGCTGAAGGAGGATTTCCTCAAGGTCGTAGCCGAAAAGGACACGCTCTATGTGGCGGATCTGTTCGGCGGCTCCCAGTCCGAGCACCGCGTCAATGTGCGCGTCATCAACGAACTGGCCTGGCACAACCTGTTCATCCGCACGCTGCTGGTGCGTCCGACGGAGCAGGAACTTGCAGGCTTCGTGCCGGAATACACGATCATTGACCTGCCCAGCTTCCGGGCGGACCCGGCGCGCCACGGCTGCCGCAGCGAAACGGTGATCGCGGTGAACTTCACCGAAAAGCTCGTCCTGATCGGCGGCACGGCCTATGCGGGCGAAATGAAGAAGAGCGTGTTCGGCATCCTGAACTACCTGCTGCCCGCCAAGGGCGTGATGCCGATGCACTGTTCGGCCAACATCGGCCCGAACGGGGACACGGCGGTGTTCTTCGGGCTTTCCGGCACGGGCAAGACGACGCTTTCGGCCGATGCGAGCCGCACACTGATCGGCGACGACGAGCATGGCTGGTCGGACACGGCGGTCTTCAACTTCGAGGGCGGCTGCTATGCCAAGATGATCCGTCTTTCGGCGGAGGCGGAGCCGGAAATCTTCGCGACGACAAAGCGCTTCGGCACGGTCCTGGAAAACGTGGTGATCGACCCGGCGACGAGGGAGCTTGACCTCGACGACAACACGCTGGCGGAGAACAGCCGCGGTTCCTACCCGATCGACTTCATCCCCAATGCGAGCGAGGACAACCTGGGGCCGGTTCCGCAGAACATCATCATGCTGACGGCAGATGCCTATGGCGTGCTGCCGCCGATCGCGCGGCTGACGCCGGATCAGGCGATGTATCACTTTCTGTCGGGTTACACCGCCCGCGTTGCCGG
>CAZUOV010000054.1:0-17629 GCA_964621355.1 uncultured Novosphingobium sp.
CGATGTATCACTTCCTCTCAGGCTACACCGCGCGCGTCGCGGGAACCGAAATCGGTGTGACGGAGCCGGAAGCGACGTTCTCGACGTGCTTCGGCGCGCCGTTCATGCCGCGTCACCCTTCCGTCTACGGCAACCTCCTGAAAGAACGGATCGCGAAAGGCGGCGTGAAGTGCTGGCTGGTGAACACGGGCTGGACGGGTGGCAAGGCGACGATGCCGGGCATCAGCCGCATGCCGATCAAGGCAACGCGCGCGCTGCTCAACGCGGCGCTGGACGGCAGCCTGAACGGCGTGGAGTTCCGCAAGGATCCGAACTTCGGCTTCGAGGTTCCGGTCGCGGTGTCGGGCGTGGACTCGAAGCTGCTCGATCCGCGCGGCGCCTGGGCCGACCCTGCCGCCTATGACGAAACGGCGCAGACTCTCGTGCGCCAGTTCATCGACAACTTCGCCGAGTTCGCCGATCATGTCGACGAAGGCGTTCGTAACGCCGCGCCTGTCGCCACCCCCGTCGCGGCATAGGGACCATATTGCCGAGCCACGGGCCGGGCGCGTGCAGGCGCCCGGTTGGGTGGAAACCGGAGGGATCGGGCGTCACGCCGCCGCGATGGTGCGGTCTATCACGCGCGCCAGCACGTCGAGGGGCACGTTGCCGCCCGTCACGACGGCATCGTTGAACGCACGAAAATCGTAGCGCGGGCCCAGTGCCTCTTGCATGCGGGCGCGTTGCCGCACGATCTCGCTGTGCCCGATCTTGTAGCCGCAGGCTTGCCCCGGCCAACTGCAATAGCGGTCGACCTCGCTGCGCACGTCTTGCGGGTTGGAACCGTTGACGTCCACGAAGAAGGCGACGGCCTGTTCCCGCGACCAGCCCTTGGCGTGCAGTCCGGTATCCACCACCATGCGGCAGGCCCGGAAGGCCAGCGACTGGAGATAGCCCAGCTTGCCCGCCGGATCGCCTTCATAGGCGCCGAGTTCATCCGCGAGTTGCTGGGCATAGAGCGCCCAGCCTTCCGAATAGGCGTTGAACGACAAGAGCGCGCGAATCAGCGGCAGGCGATTGGCGTATTCGCCTTGCCAGGCGTGGCCGGGGATCGCTTCATGATGAGTCAGCGTCGGCAGCGAGAACCTGTTGTGGAGCGCGGGCGTCCGCAAATTGATCCAGAACTTGCCGGGAATGCTGCCGTCGATGGAACCCGCTCCGCCATAGGCGGCGGGCGCGCCCGGCTCCTCGGACAGCGGCAAGCGCCGCACTTCGACGTTCCCCGAAGCGAGCGTGCGGAACGCGCGCGGCATCCGGGCCTTGATCCAGACAAGCTGGCCCTGAATCGCCGTCATGATTTCCGCCCGGCCCTGGTCGCCGGGGGAAAAGGCGTAGCGCGGATCGTCGCCCAGGGCCTTCATTCGTGCGCCGACGCTGCCTTTCGTATAGCCGAGTGCGGCCAGCAGCGGTTCCATCCGGGCATGCAGCGCCTGCAACTCTTCCAGCCCGAGCGCATGGACTTCCTCCGGCGACAGGTTCGTGGTTGTGCCCGCGCGCAGCGCCCAGCGATAGTATTCATCGCCATGCGGGCGCGCCGACATGCCCGGTTCGGGCCGTGCGCGGGGCTGAAG
Source organism: uncultured Novosphingobium sp. (assembly GCA_964621355.1). GTDB lineage: Bacteria > Pseudomonadota > Alphaproteobacteria > Sphingomonadales > Sphingomonadaceae > Novosphingobium. Next base: position 1,611 of record CAZUOV010000054.1, read on the forward strand.
CGCGCGCAATGCCGCTGCCTGACGTTCCAGTGCCGGGGCGACCCTTTTGCGCAGGATCGCTTGCGCGTGGTCCGTCCAGTTGCCGGGGATGCCGGCGGTGCGCCGGGCCAGCGCGGCGACCAGCGGCCCGTTATCCGCCCGCGTTTCGGCAAGAGCGTTACCCAGTTGCGCAAGCGTCTGCACCAGAAGGAAATCCGGCGGAACGAGAGCGGTTTCCGCGTCGCCGCGAACCCGTGCGGTTTCGCCGTCGAGTTGCGGCGCCATGCTTTCCAGCCGGGCAAGCCAGGCTTCGGCATCGTCGGCGTTGCGGACGGGCTGGTCCGCATCCAGCAGGCGCGGAATGTCGATATAGGCGCCTACGTTCTGGATCACGACATAAGGCGAGTTGCGATAGCCGCCGACCGCGACGTCGCCATAAGGCTGGGCAAAGCCGTCGAGGGCATTGCGGAAGGCGGTTCGCGCCACGTCGAGGTCGAGCGCGCGTTCGGGCGGAACGGCGGTGCGATCCATGGAATCAATGGCGGCAAGGCTTTCGCGCAGGAACGCCGCGATCCGGTCCTGCCCCGCGCGCGAACGGTCGGTCAGCCTGGCGCGCAACGGCGCCCGATCGCCCGTGTCGAGGCCCAGCCATGTCGCGGTTTCCGGTTGCAGCGCCAGCAGATCGTTCGCGATTCGATCCAGCAGCGCGGCCGCGTCGACGGATTGCGTGGGCATGGCGGCGGTTCGGGCGCAGGCGGCAAGCGCGGTCGCGCCCAGCCCGGCGAGGACGGTGCGGCGGTCAGCGGTGAGGAAAGCGCCCATGCGACGGGAAGCTGCCGTGCATTCCCGGCCTTGTCAAAGCCGATGCGTCCTTGAGGCATGGCACGCATCGCACTAGGTCAGTGGCCAGGATGCGGCATGACGATGGGGAAGGGGCTTGGGAATGACGGATGTGGCGTTATCGTTGATGGTGCTCACCATTTTCGCGCTGACCGGCGGTGCCTGGCTGCTTAACAGGCGCGGCGGATCGCGCCGTCAGGTCGTGCTGATGCTGGTGCTGGCGGGAGTCGTGGCCATGAATGTCGCGATCATGGTCTGGCCGGATTCGCGCGGCGCCTCGCCTTTGCTGGAGGCGCCGCGCTGATCCTTATTTGATCGGGCAATCGGGCGCGAGGCGCATGTCCAGATAGTTGTCCACGGCCTTCATCATGTCGTCCATCTCGTTTTCGAAGAAATGGTTGGCGCGCGGAATCTCGTCATGATGGATCGTGATGTGCTTTTGCGTGCGCAGCTTGTCGACCAGCTTCTGCACGGCGGAAGGCGTGACAACCGTGTCCGCGTTGCCCTGCACGATGATGCCGGAGGCCGGGCAAGGGGCAAGGAAGCTGAAGTCATACATGTTGGCGGGTGGAGCCACGGAGATGAAACCCCGGATTTCCGGCCGCCGCATCAGCAATTGCATGCCGATCAGCGCGCCGAAGCTGTAACCCGCGATCCACGTGGTCGAGGCTTCGGGATGGATCGACTGCACCCAATCCAGCGCGGCGGCGGCGTCGGACAGTTCGCCGATGCCGTTGTCGAAGCTGCCCTGGCTGCGGCCCACGCCCCGGAAATTGAAGCGGAGCGTGGCGAAGCCCCGGTTCACGAACGTCTTGTAAAGCGATTGCGTGATCCGGTCGTTCATCGTCCCGCCTGCCTGCGGATGCGGGTGCAGGATCATGGCGACGGGCGCGCGTTCGCGCGCGCTGGGCTGGAAGCGGCCTTCCAGTCGACCTTCGGGACCGGGAAAGATGACTGCGGGCATGGTGTGCTTTACCTGACGGACTTGTCGGCGTTCCGGCTTCGATGCTTGCCAGGAAAGCCTTGTGAGTGAAGGGAGAACGCGGGCTATATAGAAATTGGTTCCCTGAAAGCAACGTTTGCATGGCTGCGCGACTCTATCTCGATCATGCCGCGACCACTCCGCTCTTGCCGCAGGCGCGCGAGGCGATGGCGCGGGCCTTTGTCATCTGGGCCAATCCTTCCAGTCCACACGCGGAAGGACGCGCGGCCCGCGCCGCGCTGGAAGAGGCGCGGATGCGCGTGAAGGCCGCGCTCGGCTGGCAGGGGGAACTGGTGTTCACGTCAGGCGCCAGCGAGGCGCTGGCCATCGCCCTCACGCGCTGCCGCCTGCCGCTGGCGGCGGTTTCGGCAGTGGAACATGAGGCCGTGCTGCGGCTGGCCGGAAATGCCGCGCGGTTGCCGGTTCGCGAGGGGCTGGTGCGGGCCGACGATGCGGCGCTGCCGGGGCTGGTGGCGGTTCAGCACGTCAACAACGAAACCGGCGTGATCCAGCCCGTTTCCGCGCTTGCGGCAGCCGTGCGCGAGGCGGGTGGACTGCTTCTTGCCGATTGCGCGCAGAGCGCCGGCAAGATCGCGCTGCCGGATGCGGATCTGATCGCTCTTTCCGCGCACAAGTTCGGCGGCCCCATCGGGATCGGCGCGCTGCTGATGCGCGACTGGGCCATGCTTGCGCCCACCGGCGGGCAGGAGCGCGGCTATCGGCCCGGCACGGAAAACCTGCCCGGCGCCATGGCCATGGCCGCCGCGCTGGAAGCGGGCGAGGCATGGATGAGCGAGGCCGCGCGGCTGCGCCGGATGCTGGACGATGCGATCGCGGGCGCTGGCGGCAAAGTGGTGGCCTGCCTGGCGGACCGGATCGCGACGATTTCGTCCTACCGGATGCCGGGCCGGTCCGCCGCCGCGCAGCTTATCCGGTTCGACGCCATGGGAATCGCGGTTTCGGCGGGCAGCGCCTGTTCATCCGGCTCGCTCAAGGCCAGTCATGTGCTGACCGCGATGGGTGTGGAAGGAGCCAGCGAAGTGATCCGCGTTTCTATCGGGCGAGAGACGGACGAAGCGGATATCGAACAATTTATCACTGCATGGAAAGACATTGCCGGGCAGACATGAGAAAGAACACGATCTATCTCGACTATCAGGCGACGACGCCGCTGGCGCCCGAAGCGCGCGAGGCGATGCTGCGCTGGCTGAGCGGACCGGATGACCTGTCGTTCGCCAATCCGCATAGCCCCCATGCGCCGGGCCGCGCCGCCGCCGCCGCGATCGAAGCGGCGCGGGAGCAAGTGGCCGAGCTGTTGCCGCCCGGCGGACGCGTGATCTTTACAGGTAGCGCGACCGAAGCGCTCAATATGGCGATCCGGGGGTGCGGCACGCGCCATGTCGCGATGTCGGCGATAGAGCACGCCGCCGTGCTCGATACCGCGCGAGCATGCGTTGCCGAAACGACGGTGCTGCCGGTGGGCGAGGATGGCCTTGTGCCGGAGGATGCCGCCATTCCCGCAAGCACGGGGCTTGTTGCGGTGATGCAAGTGAACAACGAAGTCGGCACGATCCAGCCGGTCGATACCCTGGCCAGCCATGCTCACGCGGTGGGTGCGCTGTTCCTCTGCGATGCCGTGCAAGGCGCGGGCAAGCTGGCGCCGCCAGAGGGGGCGGACATGATCGCCCTTTCGGCGCACAAGCTTTACGGGCCCAAGGGAATCGGCGCTCTGTGGGTACGCGACGGCGTGGAACTGGCGCCGCTGATTCTCGGGGGCGGGCAGGAGCAGGGGTTGCGCTCCGGCACACTCAGCCCGGCGCTCTGCGCGGGCTTTGGCGTTGCCGCCGCGCTGGCGGTTCAGCGGCGGGAGGACGATGCACAACATATCGAATCACTATGGGAAACGGCATATAACATACTGGAAAAATGGGATTTGAATGGTGCTGAAACGGTGCGGTGGCACGGCAACCTCAACGTCCGGCGCGACGGTCTCGATGTGGCCCGCCTGATGTCGGATCTGCGCGGTGTGGCTTTTTCCGCCGGTTCAGCCTGCGCCAGCGGCTCCGGGCGGCCCAGCCATGTGCTGAAAGCCATGGGATTAAGCGACGCCGAGACGAAATCGTCTGTTCGTCTGGGATTTGGGCGCTATACAACGCTTGGGGAGATTGCGGATGCCTGCGCTCGATTGAACGCCGCCGCGGCGGCGCAGGGAGTTTGAATTCGCGTGGTTCGGGTCAATTTCATCACTGCCGAAGGAGAACGCCTTTCCTCCGACGCCGAGGAAGGTGCTGTTCTTCTCGACGTCGCGCAAACGGCGGGGCAGCCGCTGGAAGGCACGTGCGAAGGGCAGATGGCCTGTTCGACCTGCCATGTCATCGTGTCATCGCAATGGTTCGCCAAACTGCCCGAAGCGTCCTGCGACGAGGAAGACATGCTCGATCTCGCCGCCGGCGTGACGGGGACCAGCCGCCTGTCCTGCCAGATCGTGCTGACGGACGACCTCGACGGGCTGGAAGTGCGGATCCCCGGCGTTTCGCGCGACATGCAGAAACTCTGACGCGAGTTGCGTAAAACCCGGCGCAGCCGCTTGGCCAACCATGCGCGCGCTTGCTAGGGCGAGCCATGGCCGTGACGACCGACAATTCCGCTGACGACGCCCCCGATCCCTTCGACGCCATCGTCGATGCGCCGTTCGACAGCGCGCTTTCCGAACGCTATCTCGTCTATGCGCTGTCCACGATCACGGCGCGTTCCCTGCCGGACCTGCGCGACGGGCTGAAGCCGGTTCACCGCCGCCTGCTCTGGGCCATGCGGCAGTTGAAGCTCGATCCCGCCAGTGCCTTCAAGAAATCGGCTCGCGTGGTGGGCGACGTGATCGGCAAGTATCACCCGCACGGCGATGCTTCCGTCTATGACGCGATGGTGCGTCTGGCACAGGATTTTTCCCTGCGCTATCCGCTCGTCGAAGGGCAGGGGAACTTCGGCAATATCGACGGCGATAACGCCGCTGCCTACCGCTATACAGAGGCGCGGCTGACGAAGACGGCGATCCAGCTCATGGCGGGGTTGGACGAAGGCACGGTTGATTTCGTGCCGACCTACAACGGCGAGGAGGAAGAACCGGAGATATTCCCCGGCCTGTTCCCCAACCTGCTGGCGAACGGGGCGACGGGCATCGCGGTGGGCATGGCGACGTCCATCCCCAGTCACAACGCCGCCGAAGTGATCGACGCGACGCTGCTGCTGATCGATAACCCCGCCGCCGAACACGCCGAACTGATGCGAGTGTTCAAGGGGCCGGACTTCGCGACGGGCGGCGTCGTGGTCGACAGCCCCGAAGCGATTTCGGCGGCCTATGCAACCGGCAAGGGTGCGTTCCGGGTGCGCGGCCGGTTCCATGCGGCGGAAGCCGCTTCGCCGGAGGACAGGGGCGCAGGTGTCGAGCGGTTGGGCAACGGCCAGTGGCAGCTTGTCGTTTCCGAAATCCCCTACATGGTGCAGAAGGGCAAGCTGATCGAGCAGATCGCCGCCCTGATCGCCGACAAGAAGCTGCCGATCCTTGAGGACGTGCGCGACGAATCGGATGAGACGGTCCGCCTCGTGCTGGTGCCGAAATCGCGCAACGTCGATCCTGAACTGCTCAAGGAATCGCTCTACAAGCTGACGGACCTGGAAAGCCGGTTCAGCCTCAACCTCAATGTGCTGGACGCGCATCGTACGCCCGGCGTGCTGGGCTTGAAGCTGCTGTTGCAGCAATGGATCATCGCGCAGATCGACATCCTGTTGCGGCGTTCGCGGCACCGGCTGGACAGGATCGCGGCGCGCCTCGAACTGGTCGAAGGCTATATCGTCGCCTACCTCAATCTCGACCGCATCATCGAGATCATCCGCGCCGAGGACGAGCCCAAGCCCGTGATGATGGCCGAGTTCCGCCTGACGGATCGGCAGGCGGAAGCCATCCTCAACATGCGGCTGCGCTCCTTGCGCAAGCTGGAGGAAATGGAGCTTCGGCAGGAGCGCGAGAAGCTGCTGGCCGAGCAGGAGGAATTGCACAAGCTGCTGGAAAGCCCGGCGCGGCAGCGGACGCGATTGAAACGTGATCTCAATGCGCTGCGTAAGGATTATGCCGAAGATACCGAACTGGGGCGGCGGCGCACCCTGATTGCCGAAGCCGCGCCGACGCGTGAATTCAGCATGGACGCGATGATCGAGAAGGAGCCGGTGACCGTCATCGTCTCGGCGCGCGGCTGGATTCGCGGTGCCAGGGGGCATGAACCGCTCGACAAGGATTTCAAGTTCAAGGAAGGCGACGGCCCCGCTTTCGCGTTCCACGCGCAGACCACCGACAAGCTGCTGATCGCCTGCGACAACGGGCGGTTCTATACTCTGGGCGCGGACAAGTTGCCCTCGGCGCGCGGTTTCGGCGAGCCGATCCGCACCATGCTCGATATCGACGCCAGCGCGCAGATCGTCGCCATGCTGCCCTACCGGCCCAAGGCGCAGCTTCTGCTGGCGTCAAGCGCGGGGCGTGGCTTTGCCGCCGAGGCGGACGAACTGCTGGCCGAAACCCGCAAGGGCAGGGCGGTGATGACTACCAAACCCGGTATAAAGCTGGCCATAGTGCGTGAAATTCCGGCCGAACACGATCACGTTGCCGTGGTCGGCGACAATCGCAAGCTCGTCATCTTCGCTTTGTCCGAGCTGCCGGTGCTGGCCAAGGGGCAGGGCGTGACCCTGCAACGCTATCGCGACGGCGGGCTCGCCGATGCCGTTACGCTGAAGCTGGACGATGGACTGAGCTGGAAGATGGGCGGGGAAAGCGGCCGCACACGCACCGAACCTGACGTGCGCCTGTGGAAAGTGGCGCGCGGTGCCGCCGGGCGGATGCCGCCCAATGGCTTCCCGAGGGACAACAGGTTTTAAGGGGTATCGTCCACGTTCTGCACCGGGCTCGGCACCAGCACCAGCGTCTGTCCTTCCACTCGCCAGCTTTTGAGCCGGGAAAGGAAGTTCATGCCGATGACGTTGGTTTCGCCAAGGCCCGGCGCGACAACGGCGTCGAGATCGCGCGCCACGATATTGCCGAAGCGCAACTCACCGAGGCTGACCAGTTCGGCCTGAACCTCGCCGTTCGCGGTCCGCAGCCGCACCGCTTGCGGCAAGGCGCGCTGCGGCACTTGCGCGGCGATGGCGGTGTCTTGCGAAATCGCCGTGACCGTGGCGCCCGTGTCGACAAGGAAGCGGCGTGGTTCGCCGTTGAGCGTGCCGGTCAGCCAGAAATGGCCGTCGCGGCTCAACGGTATGCGCGTTTCACCGCCCGACACTTGCTGCGCGGGCATCCCCCCGATCTGTGGCAGTGCCAGATCGTTGCCCGTGGTGAAGCGCGTGAATTGCACGATGGTGAGCAGTAGCGCGGCGACAAGGCCGAGATTGCCGAGCCCCCGCACGAAACCGCCCAGCCGGGGCACGCCGCCGCGCTTCAGCATGCCTCCCAGCGCCGTCACGAAGATCGCGGCGGCCGCCAGCGCCAGAAGCGGCTGTTTGGCAAGATATTCGAGCAGTTCGGGAAAGCTCATCGGCTGCATTCTGCCATGCCGCGGCTTTCTGGAGGCTGACTAGCGGAAGAGTGACTCGCCATCACGAAGCGACGGCTTGCGTCAGGAGTTCCCGCACGCGTCCTTCGCCGGGAAAGCCTTCCGCGATCCATTGCGCCTCCACCGCCTTCAGCACGCGGGCCACTTGCGGTCCGGCCGTCACGCCCGCCGCGATCACGTCCGCGCCCTTGACGGGCAGGGCCGGGATAGGCCAGCCGCGCAGCACGGACGTGTCGCTTGCCGTCAGCAGCAGCCTGTCCAGTGCTCCGTCACGCCCGATGCGATAGGCCAGCGCGCGCGGGTCGCCGGCATTGTCCGCCACCCGTCCGGCTGCCAGCACCAGCCGCTTCTTCTGCGCGCCCGACAGCCGGAAACGCGAGGCGGCCTGTTCCGCCAGCGCCGGGTCGGGGGGCAGCAGCGCCGCCAGCCGCCGCAGCGGATCGGGTGCAATGCCTTGCCGGTCCTCTTCCTCGACCAGCCGCGCCAGCGCGTCCGTATCGGCATCGGGCAGGATCTGCGCCAATACGCCGAGGTGCGCCATGCGCGCCACGGTCGGCGCCGGATCGGCGAGGCCGAGCAGGTTCATCGTTTCCATGCCCACGCGTTCGCGCGACAGACCTTTGAGCGTGGGAGCCAGTTCGGCGCAGGCATTTTCCGATGCCATGTCAGCGGGTTGCGAGCCGAACCGTGCCTGAAACCGGAAGTAGCGCAGGATGCGCAGATGATCCTCGCGAATGCGTTGGCGGGCATCGCCGATGAAGCGCACGCGCCGCGCCGCCAGATCGTCTAATCCGCCGAACCAGTCGAAAATCTCATGCGTTCGCGGATCGGCGTAAAGTGCGTTGATGGTGAAGTCCCGCCGCGCGGCATCGTCGCGCCAGTCGCTGGCATAGGCCACGGTGGCGCGGCGCCCGTCGGTGCTGACATCATGGCGCAGCGTGGTGATTTCCACCGGGCCTTCGGCAAGCAGCGCTGTTATCGTGCCATGGTCGATGCCGGTCGGCACTGTGCGGATACCCGCTTTCCTGAGGCGGGCCATGACATCGGAAGGCACGAGCGGCGTGGCGACATCCACATCCTTCACCGCGATGCCGAGCAGCGTGTCCCGCACCGCGCCGCCGACATAGCGCGCCTGATCCTTGCCCAGCGCCGCTACCATGGCGGCGAGGTCGGCACGCTGCGTCCAGGCGGCAGGCGGAAGCCCGGTCATGCCGATACCGGTCCCTGCCAGTTCAGGCGCCGGGTGATATTGGCGATGATCGCGCCGGTCACGCCCCATATCCGGTGATCCTGCCACATGATCTCAATATATTGATGCAAGTTACCGTTGAATATTGCTTCCCTGCGCTCCTGGTTGGCAGGATCGAGCACGAAATCCGCTGGTGCCTCGAACCATTGCGCCACTTCCGCCGGGTTGGGCGTGATCTCGATATCGGGTGGCACGACGCCGATGACCGGCGTGATCTCGTAGCCGGTGGCGGTGCGGTAGATATCGCTCGTGCCGATCACACTGACGGAACCCGGCCTGATGCCGAGTTCTTCCCACGCTTCGCGCAGGGCCGCTTCCACGGGCGTCTCGCCCGGGTCGATCCGTCCACCCGGCAACGCAACCTGTCCCGGATGCGCGCGCATGTTGGAGGGGCGGTGCAGCAGGAGAATCCCGGGCCGTTCGTCCCGCTCGGTCACGGCCATCAGGACGGCGGCGGGCTTGAAGGCGATTTCGCCGACAAGGCGGGAATCCCTCAGCAGATCGTCCAGCGGGCCGGCATGCCCCTGGTCGAAGCGGCGCTTGAGGCGGTCGAACAGCGCGCTCATGCGGGCACCAGCGAAAATCGGGCGCCGAGGCTTTCGACACTGAGATCAGGCTCCGCCAGAGCGAGTTCCGCAAGCTGGGCATATGTGGAGCGGTTGAGACGGGCCTGCGTGCCGTTGCGGACGGCAAGGTAGAGCGCGGGCGTTTCCGTGTCGCCCCGCGCCGTGACCGGATGGTCCGGCCCCGCGATCACGAGGTCGTCGGTATTCAGCCGAAAGACCAGCGCGCCCTGTTCCCGCCGCATGTCAGTGGCGATGAAAGCGGCGTCCTCCACCTCGATCGACAGCTTCTGGCGTGGCGTGACCAGCCAGTGCCGTCCTTCGCCGTCCCGTATCAGCAAGGCGGAAAAGGCGCGCACCATGGCGGGCCGCGTGATCTCCCCGCCCTGATGGAACCATCGTCCGTCGCGCGCGATCCGCATTTCGCTGTCGCCCGATTCGGCGGGCGACCATTCGCCGACGGGCGGCAGGCGGCGCTCTTCCACCAGTCGCGCGACATCCTCCAGCGAAAGCGAAGCGAGTTCCGGTGGCGGATCATAGGGCATGGCCGGAGCGATGCCAGATCGGATCAGGCGCGCCAAGGCCCCAGCATCCCTTCGCGCGGCAGCACGGCGGGATTTTCGCAGCGGACCAGCAGACGGCGCGGGTCGTAAGGGCCGGGCAGCGTCCAGCCTTGCGTCGGCGCGGCGTCGAAGCCCCAGAAGCGGCCGTAGTATTCCGGGTCGCCGATCATCACCAGCGGCAGCGGTGCCCGTGGATCGACGGAGGCAAGGCTGGCGCTCATCAGCGCCTTGCCGAAGCCGTGGCCCTGGTGTTCGGGCAGCACCGCGACGGGACCGACCATTATCATCGGGTGCCGTGCCCCACGCGGATCGACCAGCGCCACGGGCCAGCACTGGATGGTGCCCGCCAGCAGATCCTCCTCGTCCAGCGCGGCGAAGCTCAACGCCGGAAGCCATTCCGCATCGCCGCGCACCTTGTAGGCCGTGCGCCCACGGCGCTCCGGCTCGAAGGCACGATCGAGCAGGGCTTCCACGAGCGTGGGGTCCACGCTGTCCAGCGGAATGAGAGTGGGGCCGGTCATGGGCGGGGGCCGATAAGGCCCGCGCACCGCCTTGTCGACGGATTTTACTTCTTCCGGGGCGTCAGGCGCAACAGGCGGCCGTCCTCCCGGTCAGTCAGTATCCAGAGGTTGCCGTTCGCGTCCTCGGCCACGTCCCTCACGCGGGCGTCCAGCGGGATACGCGCCACCTCGCGCGCCTGGCCGCCGTCGATGGCCACGCGAACGAGACCCTGGCTGACGAGCCCGGCGATGATCGCCTGTCCGCGCCATGCGGCTTCGGCCTTGCCCGAATAGAACAGGAAATCGCCCGGCGCGATCACCGGGTTCCAGCTTATCGCGGGCGCGGCGAGGTCGGGCCGGGTGGTGTTGCGGGGGATGGGCCTGCCGTCATAGTGATCGCTGTCCGAAACCAGCGGCCAGCCGTAATTCCCGCCCGCCCGCACCAGATTCAGTTCGTCCCCGCCCTTCGGCCCATGTTCCAGCGCCCAGAGCCTGCCCGCCGCGTCGAATTGCAGGCCCAGCACATTGCGATGGCCGTAGCTCCAGATTTCCGCTGACGGTCCTGTGCGATCCGCGAAAGGATTGCCCGGCGCGGGCGAGCCGTCCGGCAGGAGGCGCAGCACTTTGCCCAGCGTGTTGGAGAGATCCTGCGCGGGCGCCATCTTCTGCCGGTCGCCGGAAGAGAGGAACAGGTAACGGCCATCGGACGAAAAGGCGATGCGGTGCGCGAAATGGCCGCGGCCCGTCACTTTCGGAACCTGCCGCCAGATCACTTGCAGCCCCTCCAAGCGCGGTTTTCCCTCCCGCACCAGCCTGGCGCGGCCCATCGCCGCGCCGCGCGTGTCGCCTTCGCCCGCTTCCGCCCAGGTCAGGTAAACCATCCCGCTCGTCGCGAAATCGGGGGCCAGCACTACGTCGCCAAGCCCGCCCTGGCCGCCGGCATCCACTTGCGGAACGCCCGTCACGTCGCGGATTTCCCCGCCCTCGCGCCACAACTTCAGCTTGCCCGTGCGTTCGGTGACGAGCGCTTCCGTATCGCCGGGCAGCAAGGCGATGGCCCAGGGGGAATCGAAGCGGGCCAGTTCCTCGACCGCGTGTCCTTCCGCGAGAGTCGCGGTGACGGCGGGGCTTTCCCCCGTCGCGGCGCTGCCGCAGCTTGCCAGCAGAAGCGCGAGTGACGATAGGGTGGCGGAGTTCATCAGTGTTCGCATGGACGGGATAATGCACGAAGTCGCCGCCAGTGCCAGACCTGTAACTATCGGCGTCGACGAGGCGGGACGCGGGCCGCTTGCCGGGCCGGTCGTCGCGGCGGCGGTGGTGCTGTGCAAGCCGCGCCCGGCGGGACTGGACGATTCCAAGAAGCTCAGCCGCCAGCGCCGGGCCGTGCTGGAAACCACGATCAGGCGGCGGTGCCTCTGGGCCGTGGGGGTGGTCGATGTGGACGAGATCGACCGGCTCAACATCTTCGGCGCGACGATGCTGGCGATGACACTGGCCGTCCGGTCGCTGTGCGAGCAGTTGCCGGAAGGCCCCCGCGAAGTGCTGGTGGACGGCAACCTGACGCCGATGGGCAGGCGGCCCGAATGGTGCTGGAACGCGCGGGCCATCGTCGGCGGCGATGCGATCGAGCCGTGCATCTCCGCCGCCTCGATCATCGCCAAGGAGCATCGCGACCGCATGATGCATGCGCTGGCGCGGGAGCATCCGCACTACGGCTGGGAACGCAACGCAGGCTATGGCACGCCCGAACATCTCGCCGCCTTGCGTGCCCATGGCCCGACGCCACACCACCGGCGCAGCTTCGCGCCTGTCGCGCAATTGGAAATGTGCCTCTGAGACGGGCGGCAAGAAAATATTTCGCCGGAGAGTCCGGCAGGCCACACCACCACATATCGAGTCCCCGCCGCCTGCCCGGCCTCAAGGTATTGTGTCGGACTCGTTGTGTTCCGCTTTCGCCATGTGGCGCGTCGCGTCCGTCCGGTCGCGGCGTGACTTGACGGCGAGTCGCGAAAGACTCACCCTGAAACTTGTGGATAACAGGGGCAAAAGTCAGGGGTGGAATGGGACAACTTGTGAAGATCGAACGGGCGAAGGCGCGCGAAGCCTCGCCCGTGCTCCCGCTTGGCCGTATCCTGGCGGGCGATTGCGTGGAGGCCATGCGCGGGCTGCCCGATGCCTGCGTCGATATGGTGTTCGCCGATCCGCCCTATAACCTGCAACTGGGCGGCGATCTCGCCCGGCCGGACGGCAGCCATGTCGATGCGGTGACGGACGAATGGGACAAGTTCGACAGTTTCGCCGCCTATGACGCCTTCACGCGCGCCTGGCTCGCGGAGGCGCGTCGGGTGCTGAAACCCGACGGCTCGCTGTGGGTGATCGGCAGCTATCACAATATCTTCCGCGTCGGCGCGATCCTTCAGGATCTGGGTTTCTGGATCCTGAACGACATCATCTGGCGCAAGGCGAACCCGATGCCGAACTTCAAGGGGACGCGGTTTACCAATGCTCATGAAACGCTGATCTGGGCCTCGCGCAGCGAGAAGGCGAAATACACCTTCAACTACCGCGCGATGAAGACGCTGAACGACGAATTGCAGATGCGGTCGGACTGGGTGCTGCCGATTTGCGGCGGGCAGGAGCGCATCCGCGAGAACGGCGCGAAAGCGCATCCGACGCAAAAGCCGGAAGCGCTGCTCTATCGCGTCATGCTCGCCACGACCCGCAAGGGTGACATTGTGCTCGATCCGTTCTTCGGCACCGGGACCACGGGCGCCGTCGCCCGGCGGCTGGGCCGTGACTGGATCGGCTGCGAGCGCGAGGCCGCTTACCGGCAGGTTGCCGAGACGCGCATCAAGTTGGCGCTGCCGCTAGATGAAAGCGCGTTGCAGACGATGCAAAGCCCCAAGGCCGCGCCGCGCGTGGCGTTCGGCACGCTGGTGGAGACCGGCTGGGTCCAGCCCGGCGCGGAACTGGTGGACCGCAAGGGGCGGTTGAAGGCCGTCGTGCGGGCCGACGGTTCGCTGGCTAGCGGCAACGAGACCGGTTCGATCCATGGGCTCGGCGCGAAACTGCAAGGCGCGCCTTCGTGCAACGGCTGGACGTTCTGGCATATTGCGCATCAGGGGGAAGTGAAGCCGCTGGACGCGATCCGGCAGCTCTACATTCTGGCGACCGAACCTTGAGCCTTCGCCATTATCTGCGGCCCATCGCGCTGGCCGACAGCCCCCAGTCCGAACATGGCGAAGCCGTGCGTCTTGGCGGAGGGCTGGCCTGGGCCAGCCGCTTCGCGCTGATCGCCCGCGAGGACGGGCGCGTCGTCTCGCGGGAGCGACTGTCCGTCGCCGAGTTGAGAGACAATCTCGAAAATTTCCCCGATAGCATTGTGAAACAATGGGAAAACTTGCAGAAAAGCCATGCCCCGCTGCAATGCGGATCGCGCGTGATCCGGCTCGATCAGCCGCAGGTCATGGGCATCCTCAACATGACGCCGGACAGCTTTTCCGATGGCGGGGAGTTCCTCGACGATCCCGAAGTGGCGCATTCCCATGCCTGTGCCATGCTGGAAGCGGGCGCGGCGATCATTGACATAGGCGGGGAATCGACCCGGCCCGGCGGCGCGGCGGTGTGGGAAGGCGATGAAATGAAGCGCGTGCTGCCCGCCGTCGAACGCCTCGCCGCGCTCGACGCCGCGATCAGTATCGACACCCGGCGGCCCGGCGTGATGGAAGCCGCGCTGGCAAAGGGCGCGCATATCATCAATGACGTGTCGGCCCTGCGCCATGATCCGCGCAGCCTGGAGTTCGCGGCGGGCGCCGGCGTTCCCGTGGTGCTGATGCACGCGCCGGGCGACGGCGAGGATCTGCACACGAACGGTGGCTATGGCGATGTCGTGCTGGACGTGTTCGACTGGCTGGCGGCGCGGCGCGACGCAGCGCTGGCGGCGGGCGTGGCGCGAGAGCATATCGTGCTCGATCCCGGCATCGGTTTCGGCAAGACCGTGGCGGAAAACCTCGCCCTGCTGAACGCGCTGGCGCTATTCCACGCGCTTGGCCAGCCGTTGCTGGTAGGCGTGAGCCGCAAGCGGATGATCGGGGCGCTTTCCAATGAGGCGCCCGCACACCGGCGGCTCGGCGGTTCCATCGCGCTTGCCGTCAAGGCCATGGACGCGGGCGTGCAATTGCTGCGCGTTCACGATGTCGGGGAAACGGTGCAGGCAGTGCATGTATGGCGCGGCCTGCGCGACGCGGCGCTGACCGATTTCGCGCAACTGCTTGCCTAGAAGCTGACGCCGTCGATCTTTTGGATCGTCAATGCGTCGAAGTCGATTTCCGGCACGCACCGCAGGTTGACCGCGCGCATTTCCGCGCCGCCTTGCTCCCCTTCGGCAAATGGCTGGCTTCCGCATCGGTGCAGAAACGATGGCGGATCGCATGCCGGACTCAACGGCCATCCACAGCCGATATGCCGGCCGATATACCGATGGTATCAGGCGGCGTTGTCGATGCCCAGTTCGCTCAGCTTGCGATAGAGCGTGGACCGGCCGATGCCCAGCCTGCGCGCCACTTCGGTCATGCGTCCGCGATAGTGTCCGATGGCGAGGCGAATCACATCCGCCTCGATTTCTTCCAGCGGGCGCAAGTTGCCGTCCGGGGTATAAAGCATCACGCCGATGCTTTCCTGGAGACCCGGTGCGTGCGGGCCGACAGGGCCACTACCGATCAGGTTGGACAGTTGCGGGAAATCGTCCGCTGTCAGCGCGTCTCCGTCGCAGAACACCGCCGCGCGGAACAGCACGGCCTGCAACTGCCGGACGTTGCCCGGCCAGTCGAACGCGGCCAGCAGAGCCAATGCGCCGTCCGTGATGCCAAGCTCGCGCAGGCCGGGCTGCTCGCCGATGCGCGTGAGGAAATGGCGGGCGAGGGCGGGGATATCGCCGGGGCGCTCGCGCAGGGACGGCAGGCTCACGGTCACGGGGGCAATGGCCTGGAGCAGTTCGGGAAGGAAGTGCCCGCCTTCCACCATGTCGCGCAGCGGCAGGTTGCTTGCTGCCAGCAGCCGCACGTCGATGCGGAACGAATGGCGCGCGCCGATCGGCCGCACGTCGCCGCGTGCCAGAGATTCGACCAGCCGCTCCTGCACGGAGAGGGGAAGCCGGTCGATCTCGTCGATGGCCAGAGTGCCGCCATCGCAATGCTGGAGCGCGCCGATCTGCCGCTCGAACGCGCCGGGAAAGGCGCCTTTTTCGTGCCCGAACAGCGCGGATTCGATGCTGTTTGCCGGTGTCGCGCCGATGTTGACGATCCGCAGCGGCGATTTCGCCCTGGGACTCGCCGCGTGCATGGCGCGGATCAGCATTTCCTTGCCCGTGCCGCTCTCGCCTTCGATCAGCACTGGGCCGTGTCCTCGCGCTGCCTTGGCCGCGACGGCCAGCGCCGCGCGGAACGTGGGCGCGGCGCCGATCATCGCGTCGAAATCGGGGCTGGAGGGCATCTTTTCGGTAAGCGGAGCCAGTTCGCTGCGCGGCGTTTCGCGTGTCGTCGCCGCCCGCAGCGCCTGCATCAGCCGATCCGGCGCGACGGGCTTGATGAGATAGTCGGTCGCGCCCGCGCGCATGGCTTCGACGGCCAGCAGCGGTGAGGCGCTGGTCGTCAGCATGAGGATGGGAATGGCGGGACGGCGCGAATGCAGTTCCCCGATCAACCCGCAGGCGTCATCCCCCGGCACCCATTGATAGAGAATGATCGCATTG
>CAZUOV010000055.1:0-17583 GCA_964621355.1 uncultured Novosphingobium sp.
AGAAGTTGCGCCGCCGTCGCTTTCGTCACGGCTTGCGCGGCATCGCCGGCGGCGCGCCGCTGGCCGTCATCCGGGTCGTCGATCCAGCGCAAGATCGCGATTATCAGCGGGTCGCTTCTTTCGACCGCGCCCGTTTCGCCTTCGCTTGCGTTCGCGCAGAGCGATCCCCCGCCTGCCCCGCCGCAGGAAGAGGAAGTCGAAGTCTCGATACCCGGCGGCGATATCGTCGTAACCGGACGGCGCAGCCGCAACATCGAGAAATCGTCGGATCAGGTCGTTTCCGTCCTGTCTTCCGCGCAGATCGCGCGAACCGGCGAAGGCAATATCGCTGGCGCGCTGGGCCGGGTCACGGGCCTTTCTGTCGTAGGCTCGGGCTATGTCTATGTGCGCGGCCTGGGCGACCGCTATTCGCTGGCGCTGCTCAACGGCTCGCCGCTGCCCAGCCCCGAGCCTTTGAAGCGCGTGGTGCCGCTGGACCTGTTCCCTTCCGGCGTGATCGCGTCATCGCTCGTCCAGAAGAGCTACTCGGTAAACTATCCGGGCGAGTTCGGCGGCGGCGTCATCAATCTCACCACCAAGGCGGTGCCGAACGAAGGCTTCCTCACTATCGGCGGCGGCCTGTCGGGCGACAGCGAAACCACCGGCCACCACGGCTATTCCCATTACGGCAGCAAGTCGGACTGGACGGGGTTCGACAACGGCAGCCGCGATATTCCGCCCGCGCTGGCGGCCTTTTTCAAGAGCGGCGTGCGCATTTCATCGGGCACGGTCGATACCCAGGCGATCGCGTCCGAACTGGTGCGCTTCCGCAACGGCGTGGCGCAGCGCATTCCCAATCTGCCGCCCAACTTCTCCGCCAGCCTTTCGGCGGGCCGGGCGTTCGATCTGGGCGGCGCGGAACTGGGCGTGATCGCGGCTGCCGGGTTCAGCAACAAGTGGACCACGCGCGATGCCGCGCAGCAGTCCTCGCTGGCGACGGACCTGTCCTCGCTCGAATCCGATTTCCGGCGCGTGACGAGCGACAACCGCATCGTCGTCAACGGCCTGCTGGGGCTGGGGCTGGAATTCGGCGACCAGAAGCTGCGCTGGACCAACCTCTATATCCGCGACACGATCAAGCACACGCGGCTGGGGCTGGGCCGGCGCCAGGGCACGACCACCGATTTCATGCAGCAGGATACGGCGTGGTATGAGCGCCAGTTGATCGATACGCAGTTCGTCGGCGAGTTCACTCTCGCGCCCGGCCTGTCGCTCGACCTGCGGGGCAGCTACGCCAATTCGCAGCGCGAGGCGCCCGGCGAACTGAGCCTCGAATATGTCCGCACCAACGTTTCCGCCGATCCCTATGGCCAGTATTTCGTCAACCGGCTGAACAACGGCAACGGCGGCGACGCGACGATCAGCTATTCCGATCTCAACGAGGATCTGTGGTCGGTGGGCGCGGACGTTTCCTGGCTGGCGACGCCGGACATCAACCTCACCGTGGGCGGCGCATGGTCGGACACCAGGCGCATCAGTTCGCGGCGCGATTTCCAGTTCACCGCCAATTCGGACTTTCCGTCGGCGGTCGGCATGTTCCGGCCGGACCTGCTGCTCGCGCCCGGCATCATCGACTATTACAACATCGCGTTCACCGAAACCAACGAAGGCAACCCCGCTTTCAAGGCCAGGCTGAAGACATGGGCCGGATACGGCAAGGCCAACTGGCAGGTCACGCCTTCGATCAGCATCGACGCGGGCGTGCGCTATGAAAAGGCCAGGGAAATGGTGGCGCCGGTGCAGGTCTTCGCCACGCCCGGCGCCTCCCAGGCGGAAACCCGTCTGAACAACGACTACTGGCTGCCCGCGGGCACGATCACCTGGCAGTTGCGGCCCGACCTCCAGATCCGGCTGAGCGGCTCCAAGACCATCGCGCGGCCGCAGTTCCGCGAACTGATCTACCAGTTCTATTTCGATCCCGATTCCAACCGCCAGTATCAGGGCAACCCGCTGCTGACCGACAGCAGGCTGACCAACGCCGAAGCGCGGCTCGAATGGTATTTCGATACCGATCAGCGTCTGTCGGTTTCCGGGTTCCACAAGAAGCTGGACAAGCCGATCGAGGCGTTCATCTCCGGCGCGGATTTCGTTACCAGCTATGCCAATGCGCCCAGCGCCACGCTTTACGGCGCGGAACTGGAAGTGCAGAAATACTTCGACCTGTCGAACTTCGGCGGGTGGCTTGCGGGCCGCCGCCTCGTAGCCATCGGCAACTACACTTACACGCAATCCGAACTGAAAGTGCGGGACAGCGATACCGTAGCGGTGTTCGCCGCATCGTCCACGCGCGCGACCGACTATTTCCGCGACGGCGCGCCGCTGACCGGCCAGTCGGATCATATCGCCAACCTGCAACTGGGGCTGGAATCGACGGACCGGCTTTCGCAGCAGACGATCATGCTGACCTATGCCAGCAAGCGCGTGGTCAGCCGGGGTATCGCCAACCTTGGCCAGCCTGACGTGATGGAGAAGCCGGGCCTGCGCCTCGATCTCGTCGCCCGCGAAGGCGTGAACGTGGCGGGCCAGGAAATGGAGCTGAAAGTGGAGTTCCGCAATATCACCGGCGTGCGCCACCGCGAATACCAGCAGGTGGGCGGCAACGGCATAGAGATCAACACCTACGATGTCGGCACCACGTTCGCGGCGTCCGCTTCGTTCAAGTTCTGACAAGCTTTGACGGGCCCTGTGCGAAAGACCCGTGCGACCTGCCTCGCGGTCTTTCGTGAACCTCCAGACCCGGCTTCCCGCAAGGGGGCCGGGTCCGCTTTGCCGTGGGGTTGCTCAGGCGCGGCGGCTTTCGCGGAACTGTCTCCAAACCGTCATACGCGCGTCATATCGCCGCGCCATTCCCGTCACGGGCCAGGGTGAAAGGATGAAACGGATCGAGATTCTGCTGCCGGGCGAGATCGAAGGCGGCATGGCGCCTTTCGTGCACGGCGATCTGGACATCCGCTTTCACCGGCTGGCCGAACCGGGCGACCTGCCGCTGCTGGAAGGGGGGCTTTGGGCCTTTATCGGTCCGGGCATCGGACCGGAGGGGGCGGGAAGCGAGGGCCTTGAGATATGCCGGAGGCTGCGCTGCCATCCGCGAACCGCGCAAGCGCGCATCACGCTGCTGCTCGACGTGGAAGATGCGGAAGCGCGGGGCCGGGCGTTGCGAGCGGGAGTCGACGATATCATGGTGGGAGCAATGACGCGCCGTGCGGTGCTGGACCGCGTTCTGACCGATACGCTGAGCCTCGACGACGACCGGGAAACCGTCGTGCTGCGCCATGGCGATCTGTCCATGGATATTCTCGCCTTTCAGGCGCGCTGGGCCAACAAGCCGATCGCCCTCATGCCCAACGAGTTCCGCCTGCTGCGTTTCTTCGTGGAACATGCGGGCCGCATCTATACCCGCTCGCAGCTCATCACCGCGCTGGGCAAGCACGATACGCCGATCGACGAACGCACGGTGGATGTCTGGATCGGCCGGTTGCGCCGGGCGCTGCGCGCCGCAGGGGCGCCGGATATCCTGCGCACGGTGCGCTCGCTCGGCTATATTCTGGACAAGCCGTGAGGAGGGGGATCGGTCTGGCGGCGGCGCTCGCGGCGCTGCTGGGCGGCGCATCCGCCTCGCGGGCCGACGTGCTGGAGATCGGCGCGCGCGGCGCGGTGTGGACGGCGGGCGGGCCTGCCGTTCCCGTTCCCGCCGAAGTTCCTTCTCCTGACGGCGCGCCCTCTCGCGGAACCCCGCCGGGGACTTTGCCGGAAACCCTGGCGCTGCATAGCGCCGGACCGGCGCAATGGCAGGCGCGCGTGGCGGAACTGGCGGCGAAATACGATCTCAGCCCCCGCCTGATCGAAGCGCTCGTGTGGCAGGAAAGCCGCTGGCGTCCCGATGCCGTTTCCCCGGTGGGCGCGCGGGGGCTGGCACAGCTCATGCCGGGCACCGCGCGCGAACTGGGCGTCGACCCCCATGTGCCGGACGCCAACCTCGAAGGTGGGGCCCGATACTTGCGCCAGCAGCTCGACAGGTTCGAGGGCGATATCGAAAAAGCGCTCGCCGCCTATAACGCCGGGCCGGGCCGGGTGATCGCGGCGCGCGGCATTCCCCGCATCCGCGAGACGCAGAACTACGTCGTCTCGATCATGGCGAGGCTGGCCGCGCCCGTGCGGCAATAGCCGCGCGGGAGCAGCGCTTCCTAAAGCGCCTCGCCCTTCTCGCGGCGGCGATAGGCGTGCAGCAGTGGCTCGGTATAGCCGTTGGGCTGTTCCACGCCCTCGAACACCAGCGCGCTGGCGGCCTGAAAGGCCAGGCTTTCCGCCTCGCGGCCCGCCATCGGCTTGTAGAGCGGATCGCCCGCGTTCTGCGCGTCGACCTTGGCGGCCATGCGGGAAAGCGCGGCGCGCGCTTCCTCTTGCGTGCAGACGCCGTGCAGCAGCCAGTTGGCCATGTGCTGCGAGGAAATGCGCAGCGTGGCGCGATCTTCCATCAGGCCGATATCGTGGATATCCGGCACCTTGGAGCAGCCCACCCCCTGGTCGATCCAGCGCACCACGTATCCGAGAATCCCTTGCGCGTTGTTGTCCAGCTCGTCGCGGATCTCGTCCGCCGACCAGTTCCGGCCCGCCGCCAGCGGCACGGACAGCAGCCTGTCGAGCGGGGCGACGGCCTCGGACGTCCGTTCCGCCTGCCGGCCAAAGACGTCCACTTCGTGATAGTGCGTGGCGTGCAGCGTCGCCGCCGTGGGCGACGGTACCCAGGCGGTGTTGGCGCCGGTCTTCGGGTGGCCGATCTTCTGTTCGAGCATGTCGGCCATGCGATCGGGCGCGGCCCACATGCCCTTGCCGATCTGCGCCTTGCCCGAAAAGCCGCAGGCGAGGCCGATCTGCACGTTGCGGTCCTCATAGGCCCTGATCCAGTCGGCGTTCTTCATGTCGCCCTTGCGGATCATCGGCCCGGCCTGCATCGACGTGTGCATCTCGTCGCCGGTGCGGTCGAGGAAGCCGGTGTTGATGAACACGACGCGGTTCTTCACGGCCTCTATACAGGCGGCGAGGTTGGCCGAAGTGCGGCGTTCCTCGTCCATCACACCTACTTTTACGGTGTGGCGCTCCAGCCCCAGCAGGTCTTCCACCGCGTCGAACAGGTCGTTGGTGAACGCGGCTTCGTCCGGCCCGTGCATCTTGGGCTTGACGATATAGATCGAACCCTCGCGGCTGTTGCGGACGCTGTTGCCAACTGGGCCCAGCCCCTTGAGGTCGTGCATCGCGATCAGGCTGGTGACCACGGCGTCGAGGATGCCTTCGGGCGCTTCCGATCCATCGGCCAGGCGGACGGCGGGGGTCGTCATCAGGTGGCCGACGTTGCGGATGAACATCAGGCTGCGGCCCGGCAGCGTGAGTGTGCCGCCATCGGGGGCGGTATAGACGCGATCCGGGTTGAGGCGGCGCGTCATCGTCGCGCCGTTCTTCTCGAAGGTATCTTCCAGATCGCCGCGCATCAGGCCCAGCCAGTTGGCATAGGCGGCAACCTTGTCTGCGGCATCGACGGCCGCGACGGAATCCTCAAGGTCGGCGATAGTAGTGATCGCCGATTCGAGGATGACGTCCGCAATGCCCGCCCTGTCGTCCTTGCCGATGGAATGTTCGGGATCGAACACCACTTCGATATGCAGCCCGTTATGCTGGAACAGGCGCGAGCGTTCCGTCCTGCCGGCGTATTGCGTGGGATCGGCAAGCGGAATCGCTCCGTCGCCGGGGTTGTCGAGATCGGTCCACGAGCCGGATGCCAGCGGCAGCGCCCTGTCGAGAAAGCCGCGCACCCAGGCGATCACTTGCGCGCCGCGCACCGGATCGTATCCCTTGCCTGCCGCCGCGCCGGGGATCGCGTCCGTGCCGTAAAGCGCGTCATAGAGGCTGCCCCAGCGCGCATTCGCCGCGTTCAGCAGGAAGCGCGCGTTGAGGATCGGCACGACGAGCTGCGGCCCGGCGGTCATGGCGATTTCCGCATCGACGTTGCGGGGCGCGATGGCGAAAGGCGCGGGTTCGGGGCGCAGATAGCCGATCTCGCGCAGGAAACCTTGATATTCGGCCTGCTCGATCGCCTGCCCCGCGCGTGCCTTGTGCCACGCGTCGATCCTGGCCTGAAGGTCGTCGCGCATGGCCAGCAGTTCGCGGTTGCGCGGCGCGAGGCGGGCGAAGATCGCGGCCGTGCCGCTCCAGAACGCGTCGGGCGCGATGCCGGTGCCGGGCAGGGCCCTGTCCTCGATGAATGCGGCGAGATCGGCGGCGACCTGAAGGTCGGCCTTGTCGATGAACTGGATGGACGTCATGTTCGGTTGCGCTCCGTCATGCTGGGTCTGTCCGGCGCTTTGACTGCAAGCGCGCGGGATAATGGGGGCGCACTAACGAAGCCGCGCACCGTGCGCTAGGGCAATGTTTGCGATTGGCGGGCTGGAGGGCGAATGGGCGCCTGTCGCAAATCGCATGAGCGCGTCATTGGCCTCTTGCGCCCATGCGCCTGGATGAGTAAATGCCGCCCCCTGTCATGGCCATGCGCCTCAGGACATGCCGCTTTAGCTCAGTTGGTAGAGCACATCATTCGTAATGATGGGGTCAGGTGTTCGAGTCACCTAAGCGGCACCATTTTCTCGCTTCCATAGTGTTCCTCTGAAGTGGGGGCATTTTGAAATGCCCCACCCCAGAAGATGCCCCCCCCCCGCGACAGGGGTGGCACTTACTGACACGCGAATCCGTGAGGCCCGGTCCGCCGCCGCTATTGCCAGGTTGAATTTCCATCACGGGCGGACAGGTGATTCCGCCGAGAACCCGGGGTGGAGAAGCCCACCCCGTGCGTCTCACAGACCGTCAAGGCCCTTGCTGACCAGAACATTCACCGCGACGCGGCGGTTCTGGGCCTTGCCATCGACGGTGTCATTGCTCGCCAGCGGGTCCGCTTCGGCCATCCCGGCGGGAGTCAGCATGCGGTATGGTTTCCAGCCGCAGACCTGCTGAAGATGATTGACGACGCGACCGGCCCGCTTTTCGCTAAGCTGCTGGTTGAATTCAAGGCTTCCCGTGGAGTCGGTGTAACCTACGACGAGCAGCAGGGCGTTGTTCATTCCCTCGGCCGCGGCCGCCGTGGCGCAGAGATCGTTTTTCGCCTGAGCGGACAGCGCTGCCTTGCCGGTGGCGAAGTTCACGTTCGTCGTGCTTTTGATATTATACTGGCCGATATCGGCCATGCGGCCGCGCAACGCTTCCGTTGCCGCGGTCTGTTCGGCAAAGCCCTGGGCAGTGCCGTTGCGGATCATCGACGCGGTTTTGAGATCCTTGTTCTTGAGGTCGATCTGGCTTGCCAGCAGGCCGCCGCCCCATTGCAATGTCTTGACGGTGACTGGCAGGCCGTTGAGCAGCGAATCCGATGCGAGCCTGTTGCGGGCGAGGCCCAGGAACCCGCCGCTGCCCTTGATCCGGGTAGCATCGTTGATGGCGATAACCGTCCTGGTGCCGTCCGCGGCCGTGACTTGCATCCTGTCGCCGCTGCGCGCGGAGATGATGCCCTCGATCTCGGGGCCCTTCGCCATCTCGGCCGCTTCGGGCGACGTATCGGTTACAGTCCCCGTGAGTTCGGCCTCGGACGGGTCATGCGGCTGCGCGGCGAGGCTGATCGACGCCGGCCCCGCAAGCATGGCAAGCGACAGGAGGACTTTGGGACTTTGGGAAATGACACTCATTGCGCTACTCCTTCAAACTCGGACCGGCAAACTCGGACCGGCGGTCCGCTCGTCGTCCGCCTGCCGGAATCCTCTCCATCGATCTTCACCGGAACCTGCCGCACAGTGCTGCATCTGGATGGCTGCGTTGTTCACCGGAACCTTGCTGGCAGATGAACGGGCCTGGCGGCATTATGGGGTGTGCGGGCAGTTCGGGCGCATCGTGCGACGAACCGATAGAGGCCGTGCCCCTGCTCCAGCACGGGCATAGCGGGCCGTTAGCCTGGCCGCGCCCGCTTCGGGGTGGCGCGCACGCAGCCTGCTGTCGCAGGATGGCCCTGGCGCATGGTCGCTCGATGGCCCGCGTGACCGGGAATCCTGCCCATGGCGTGGGGTCGATGCCCGCGCTTGTCATGAACGATGCCGCTGAATGTTGAATGCCGAATGGCGCAGGCTGTGAAGCTGCGAACCCCGCCCGGCTTGCTCGCGCGCAAGACGGACAATCACACGGAGCGGACAAAAAAGAAGGCGGCGGGTTTTCACCGCCGCCTCTTTGAATTGCGCGCCTTCTGGCGTCTCCTCTCCAAACAGCAAAAAGGCCGACGCTGGTGCTATCGGCCTTTCCAAATTCGTGATTCCTATTCCGGTCCGCCTTTTCCGGCCGCCCGCTCATTGACGGCGAGGCGCAGTTCGTCGGCCTGCATGTAGGGGATCGGATTGACCGCCTCACCCGCGACGCGCACTTCATAGTGCAGGTGCGGGCCGGTCGACCGGCCGGTGCTGCCGATGAAGCCGATCACGTCGCCCTTGCGGACGCGTTGCCCGGCGGCGACGTTGAGGCGCGACATATGGCCATAGCGGGTCTGGATCGCGCCGCCGTGCTCGACCGCGACGTAAAGGCCATAGCTGCTGAACCATTCGGCCTTGCTGACGACGCCATCGGCCGTGGCGTGGATCGGCGTGCCGACGGGGCCGGCCAGATCGACGCCCTTGTGGGCGCGGCGGCCGCCGACAACCGGATGCCAGCGCATGCCGAAATCACTGGAAAGGCGCACGCCTTCCACCGGCATGCGCGAAGGGATCGAGGCGCGCGACGGCATGAACGCGGGAATCGTCGCCGGCGTGGCGCTGGGCGAGCCGGTCAGCGATTTCGCGCCGGTGGCGGCGGCCATGTCCGAGGCATTGGCGACGGCTGCGAGTGCGGGCACGCCCGTGCGCTCAAGCGTTTGCCAGTTCGCGAAAAGCTGCTTGAACTGTTCATCGCCGTTGCCGAGCGACGATTGCTTCGACGCCTGCGCGGCGCGCAGAGGCGCGGCGATGTCGGCATTGGCGCTGCTGTTGGCGAGGACGGGACTGGCGCCGAAGAGGGTGGCTGCTGCTGCAACGGCTCCGCCCAGAACGCGGGCCTTTGCGAAAAAGCTGAAAGCGACCACTCAAAACACCTTTTTATTTCGTCTCGCAGCCAAGGCCGCCAGACGCGGAAATTCGATCCGATCGGGCGCAAGAACGCCTTGCGGAAAACCTTTTTCGAGATGGTCGGAACCCCCCGCCGTCTCTGTGCGTTGGGACTAACCACCCTCTTTGTCAGGTGGCAAGGCTTGCATAGAGAGACCGCGATAAACCGGCAGCCGCACGCGCTGAGTCGTTGAACGGCCCATGAACGCCGCCCCGGAAATGGCTCTGAACGCAAGATTTCCATAACTTTTCGGGGCATTCGCCGCGCCGCGCGCAGAGCGCGGCGAAATGGCTTGCGCCCTTGCGGACGTGGTCGATTTCGTCGTCAAGGATTCGTTCGAGGACGCGGGCGGTCCGCTCGTCGCCCGCCTGCCGCAGTCGCTCGATTGTCATCGGCGTGACGTCGAGGCCGCGCGCTTCCAGCACCATGGGCACCACCGCCAGCCGCGCCGCCGCGTCGTGACGGGTGGCATGGGCGGTTTCCCACAATCCGTCATGCGCGGGCAGCGCGCCGTAATGGCTGCCGAGCGTGCGCAGCCGCCGGTCGAGCAGCGCGAAATGCATGGCCTCGTCCGCCGCGACCGACAGGAAATCACCGACGAAGCCCTTGCCTGTCTCGTCGTTGCCCATCTCGCCGCCGAACCGCCCCGCCATGTCGAGCGCAAGGTCGATGGCCACGAATTCGATATGCGCCAGCGCGTGAATGAGGGCGATGCGCCCTCTGAGCGATTGGCCGCGTCCGCGCTTGGGCATCCGGCCCGGCGGCAGCAGTTCGGGCGCATCGGGCCGTCCCGGTGTGTCCGGCATGGCCACGTCGAACGCGAAGGCGAGCCGTCCGCCCTGCCAGTCGCGGGCCACCGCGCGCGCCGCCATGGCCTTGGCGCGGGCGTCGCGCGTCAGCAGGACTTCGCGGATGGCGCGGGCGACGCTTCGCACGGCTCAGAGTGCTTTTGCCGCCTCAAGCACTTGCGCGGCGTGGCCCTTGACCTTCACCTTGTTCCAGACGCGCGCGATGGTGCCGTCAGGCGCGACGAGATAGGTCGTGCGGACCATGCCCATGTAGGTGCGGCCGTAGTTCTGCTTCTCGGTCCAGATGCCGAGCGCGTCGGACAGACCGTTTTCGGGCGCGTCCGTGGCGAGCGGAACCGAAAGCCCGTGCTTCGCGATGAATTTCGCGTGCTTCGCGGGCGGGTCCTTGCTTACGCCGAGCAGCGCGGTTCCGGCCCTGGCGAACTCGTCCGCCAGTTCGGAAAAGTCCTTGTTTTCAGTGGTGCAGCCGGGCGTGTCGTCCTTGGGATAGAAGAACAGGACGAGCTTTCCGCCCTTGAAGCCGGACGGGCGGACGGT
The DNA here is from genome assembly GCA_964621355.1 of uncultured Novosphingobium sp. Classification (GTDB taxonomy): domain Bacteria; phylum Pseudomonadota; class Alphaproteobacteria; order Sphingomonadales; family Sphingomonadaceae; genus Novosphingobium. The sequence goes on from CAZUOV010000055.1 coordinate 10,542, forward strand.
GCCGCCGTCGGGCGTTTCCAGCGCAATGTCGGGCATCGCGTCGCCGGGGCGGGGCCAGAGTTTGTCGGTCATCGTCATGCCTCCAGTGATTCGCCGAAAATGTCTTTCCACGCCTGCCTGACCATCCGGCGCGCATCGTCAAGGCTTGCCAGCAATTCGTCCCATGTCGTGAAGCCGCAGGCCGTCGCCATGACTTCGCGCGCCGCCGGGGGCGGTTCCTGCGCGTCGGGCGCCAGCATGCGCACGGTCACGAGGATGCGTGTCAGCGTATCGTGCGCCGCTGCCATGTCCGGCGAAAGCAGTCCCTGTTCCGCCAGTTCCCGCACGGCGAGGCCCAGTTGCGGCACCAGCGCGCGGCCTTCGCGCAATTGAAGGTAATGGACCACGAACTCCAGATCGACGAGGCCGCCGCGCGCCAGCTTGCAGTCCAGCGGGCCTTGCGGTTGCTTGTGCCCCGCCATGCGGACGCGCATTTCCAGCACGTCCGCTTTCAGTTTCGCGGGATCGCGCCGGGTGGCCAGCACGCTTTCGATGATCGCGCGCAATTCGCCTTTCGCGGCGGGTGATCCATAGAGCGCGCGGCCCCGGCACAGCGCCATGTGCTCCCACGTCCAGGCCTGTTCGTTCTGATAGCGGGCGAAGCTGTCGAAGCTGACGGCGAGCGGCCCCTGTTCGCCCGACGGGCGCAGCCGGGTGTCCACTTCATAGAGCGCGCCTTCGGCGGTCGGCACGCTCAGCGCCGCGACGACTCGCTGGCACAGCCGGTTGTAGAACAGCGTGCCCCCCAGCGGCCGTTCGCCGTCCGACTGATGCGCGGGATCGCCCGTGAACAGGAACACCAGATCGAGGTCCGACGCATGAGTCAGAGCCCCGCCGCCCATCCGCCCCAGCCCCAGCACGACCAGTTCGCTGCCCGCGATGCCGCCATGGACGCGGCGGAACTCGGCCACGGCGGCATCCGCCAGCACGACAAGCGCCGCTTCGGCGACGCGGGCCAGCGCGGCGGAAACGTCCAGCGGATCAGTCGCACCCTGGATAAGCTGGACGCCCAGTGTGAAGCGCCGCTCGCTGACCCGGCGCCGCACCCGGTCGAGCGTGCGTTCGTAATCGTCGTCCGTTTCGCCGCGCGCGAATTCCGCGATCAGTTCCTCCACGCCGCCCGGCAGGGCGAAGGCGCTGGCGTCGATCAGCGGATCGAGCAGGTCGGAGCGGCGCGCCAGCTCGTCGGCCAGCGGCGGCGCCAGGCTGAGGATGCGGCCCAGCAGTTCCAGCAGGCCGGGGCGGGCTTCCAGCAGGTTGAACAGGTTGATGGCGCTGGGCAGGTTGGCGAGCAGTCGTTCCCAGCGCAGCATGGCGCGATCCGGTTCGGGCGAGGCGGCCAGCGCCGTCAGCAATTGCGGCTGGATCGCCTCGAACGCGGAACGCGCCGCTTCGCTGCGCAGCGCGCGCAGCTTGCCCGAACTCCATCCCGCGATACGTTCTGCCAGCTTGCCGGGATCGGAAAAGCCCAGTGCCGCCAGTTCGCCCGCCAGCGCGCCGTCCGCGTCGCTTTGCGGCCCCGCCAGCGCGAGCGGACGCGCGGGCTCCGCGCCGCTGGCCGCGATCAGCCTGTCATAGCGCGCGCCGACCGCATCAGTGATCGCGCGCACTTCCGCCACCAGCGCCGCGCCATCGGGCTGCCCGTCCAGCCGGGCCACGCCGTCCAGCGCCTGCGGATCCAGCGGCAGGCTGTGGGTCTGCTGGTCCGCCACCATTTGCAGGCGGTGCTCGATCACGCGCAGCCGGTCATAGCTTTCGCCCAGCAAGGCGGCGTCCGCCGGGTCGATCAGCCCCGCTTGCGCCAGCGCGTCCAGCGTTTCGCGTGTGCCGCGCAGGCGCAGGGCCGGATTGCGGCCGCCGTGGATCAACTGGTGCGTCTGGGCATAGAACTCGATTTCGCGGATGCCGCCCCGCCCTTTCTTGAGGTCGAAGCCGGGGCCGACGCAGCCCGCGCTCTTCGCGCTGGAGCGGATGCGCGCCGTCAGCCTGCCGATTTCCGCGATAGCCCCGAAGTCCAGGCTCTTGCGCCAGACGAAGGGCCGGATCGCGGCGAGGAACGCCTGACCCGCCGCCACGTCGCCCGCGCAGGCGCGCGCCCGGATGAACGCGGCACGCTCCCACGCCAGCGCGGAGGATTCGTAGTGCGTCAGCGCCGCGTCGATCGAAATGGCGAGCGGGCTGACTTCGGATGCCGGGCGCAACCGCAGGTCGACGCGAAAGACATAGCCTTCGTCCGTCACCGCGCTCAATGTCTCGACCACGCCGCGCGCCACGCGCTGCGCGGCTTCGCCGGGGTCGTCGCGGCCACGGCGCGGCAGCAGGGCCGGATCGTAGAGCAGGATGGGGTCTATGTCGGAGCTGTAGTTCAGTTCGCAGGCGCCGTGCTTGCCGAGCGCCAGCGCCAGGAAACCCGCCGGTTCCGCGTCCGGCGTGCGCTTGCGGATGGCGGCGGTGATGGCCGTGTCCAGCGCGCGGTCGGCGAAGTCGGACAAGGTGCCGGTGACGGTCAGCAGCGGCAGCGCGCCCGCCAGATCGGCGATGGCCAGCGCCAGCGACAGGGCCGTGCGTTCCCGCCGCAGGGCCGCCCCCGCGTCGTCGATTCCCGCGCCCGCCGCCGTGGCCCAGGCTTGCGCGGCGGCATAGTCTCCCCCTTCGAGCAGGGCGACGAGATCGGGTAGCCGGTCCATGGCTCTGGACAGGAACGGGGCATGTTCATGCGCGCGCGCCAGCGCGCCGGACCAGTCGGGCGTCATGGCCGTTTCCCTGCCTGCCCCGGCGAGCGAGGGCAAGGGGCGAGTGGTATGCCCATATGGCGTCCCGCTTGTTTCCCCGCACGCGCTCGGGCACCAGTTGCGTCCTGTTGGCCGCCGGTCAGGAGGAATGATTCGTGAAACTGTTGCTTCCGCTCGCCCTGGGCGTTCTGCTTGCCGGCTGCGCCGGGCCTGCGGCGCGCGAGGCGCCAGCCAGCGCCGCCCAGGCCGTGCCGCCCGTGCCTGTCGAGGGGATGAAGCAGATGGTCCGCGTCCTCTCCGCCGACGAGATGGAGGGCCGCGCGCCCGGCACCGCGACCGAACCGAAAGTGCTGGATGCCATCGTGGCGCGCTTCAAGGCGGCGGGGCTGGAGCCGGGCAACAACGGGTCATGGCTTCAGCCCGTGCCGACCGTGGAAGTGACGGCGGGGAATTTCAGCGCGCTGACCGTCAGCGGCAAAAGCGCGGCGCTCAGCTTCCCATATGGCGAGGATTACGTCGCCGCCAGCTATCGCGTGGTGCCGCATACGCGGATCGCGGACAGCGAACTGGTGTTCGTCGGTTATGGCATCGTCGCGCCGGAACTGGGCTGGAACGACTATGCCGGGATCGACATGAAGGGAAAGACGGCGGTTATCCTCGTCAACGATCCCGACTATGCGCTGGAAGGGGAGGACGGCCTCTTCAAGGGACGGCGGATGACCTATTACGGCCGCTGGACCTACAAGTTCGAGGAAGCGGCCCGGCAGGGCGCCGCCGCCGCGCTGATCGTGCACGACACGTTCCCGGCGGCCTATGGCTGGAACGTCGTCCATTCGAGCTGGTCCGGCGCGCAATATTACGTGCAGTCCGCCGATGACGGCGCGGACCAGACCGCCGCGAACGGCTGGATACAGACGCCGGTGGCTGAAACGATCCTCAAGGCGGCGGGGCAGGATCCGGCGGCCGTGATTGCGGCGGCGGGACGTAAGGGATTCAGGCCGGTTCCGCTGGGGCTGACAGTGGGCTTTTCATTCGACAACACGATTCGCCGGGCCACCTCGCACAATGTCATCGGCGTGCGGCCGGGCACCGCGCGTAAGGACGAAGTGGTGCTCCACACCGCGCATTGGGATCACCTTGGCCGTTGCGCGCCCGACGCGACGGGCGACGATATCTGCAATGGCGCGGTGGACAATGCGACGGGCGTGGCGGCACTGGTCGCGCTCGCCGAAATGAATCGGGTCGCCGGGCCGACGCCGCGCAGCCAGGTCTATCTGGCCGTGACGCTGGAGGAATCGGGCCTGCTCGGCTCCGAATGGTATGCGCGCCACCCCGTCTGGCCGCTGGCGAAGACGGCGGGCGTAGTGAACATGGACGCGCTTCATCCCACGGGCCGCGCGCGCGATTATGCCATGAACGGCGGCGACAAGTCGGACCTGACGGCGATCTTCCGGCGGGCCGTGGCGGACATGGGTCTGCGCGAAAGCCCGGAGCCGGGGCCGGAACGCGGCATGTATTACCGTTCGGACCATTTCAGCTTCGCGCGCCGGGGCGTGCCGGGCTTCCACATCGCGCGCGGGCGGGATCTGTTCGAGGGCGGCACGGCGGCGGGTGACGCGGCGGCGAAGGATTACACCGACAACCGCTACCACGCCCCCGGCGACGAATACGATGAAAGCTGGGACTGGTCCGGCATCGCGGCGGACGTGGAACTGTTCTACCGGCTGGGCCGCGCGCTCTCGGTAACGGGAGACTGGCCCAACTGGCATGAGGGCGATGAATTCCGCGCGATCCGCGACCAGAGCCGGGCGCAAGGGCAATGACGGGCAAGACGGCGCCATGGCGGATGCCGCCCGAATGGCATCCGCAGGACTGGCTGTGGATCGGCTTTCCCCACGACAGGGAAGAATGGCCGGGCTTTCTGGAAGCCGCGCAGGAACAGATCGCGGCTTTCGCCAGTGCCGTTGCCGAAAGCGGGCAACAGGTCCGCCTGCTGGTGCGCGACGAGGCCAACGCGGCGCGCGCGCGGTCTCTCGTCAGTGCGGAAGTGCGGCTGGAACGGCGGCGCTATGGTGACATCTGGCTGCGCGATACCGGGCCCATGGTCGTGACGGACGGTGCGGGGGGACGCATGGCGCGGCGGCCGGATTTCAACGGTTGGGGCGGCAAATATCTGATGGACGGCGACCGGCAGATCGGCGCGGAACTGGCGCGCGACGCGGGGTTGGCGCTCACAACGCCCGACTGGGTGCTGGAAGGCGGCGCGCTCGATGCGGACGGCACCGGCCTTGCCGTGACGACGGAGCAATGCCTGCTCAACCCCAACCGTAACCCGCGCCTGTCGCGCGGCGAAATGGAAGCGCGGTTGGCCGAAGAACTGGGGTTCGACCGGGTGCTGTGGCTGGGCGACGGACTTGTGAACGATCACACCGACGGCCATGTCGACAACCTCGCCCGCTTCGTCGCGCCGGGTGTTCTGGCGCTGCCGCGCGCCACGGGGGCGGACGATCCGAACGCCGCGATCTATGCCGATGCCAGGGCGCGCGCCGAAGCCTTCGGCGTGATCGTGCGGGATGTGCCGTCGCCGGGGCGGATCGAGCGCGACGGCAGGATAGAACCCGCCAGCTACATGAACTTCACCGTGACGACCCGGCTTGTCGTGGTGCCGACGTTCGGTTCCCCATACGATGCGGAAGGCGTGGCCGCCATCGCCGCGCTGTTCCCCGATCGCGACACCGTGGGCCTGCGCGCCGATGCCGTGCTGGCGGGCGGCGGCGGGTTCCATTGCGCCAGCCAGCAGATGCCAGCAGCCCTTTAACCCTTTGGCAACCTCTTTGCGCGCATCGTCGCGCGCATGGCACGAGTCATCGCTCTCGCTCACACTTATAGCCCGGACTGGGCGCTGGAAACCGCGCGTTCGGCCATCGTGCTGTTCTGCGCCGCCGCGCTGATCGCGGCAGGCCACGCGCTGCCGTTCTGATTTCGCGGCCGCTGGCCCCCGATCTTCCTTTTATCGCGCTTTTGCGAACCAGATCGTATGCTTGGCGCCCTTGCCGTTGGCGCGCGCGGCAACGCGGACTTCGTCCACTGCGAATCCGGTCTTCTGCAAGCGGCGCGTGAAGGCGGGATCGGGTTCGGCGGACCAGATCGCGAGGACGCCGCCGGGGGCAAGGGCGCGTTTCGCTTCGCGCAGGCCCGTGCCGGAATAGAGCACGTCGTTGTCCGCGCGCACGAGGCCGTCGGGGCCGTTGTCCACATCCAGCAGGATCGCATCGTATTCGCCTTCGGCGCCCGAAATGAACTGCGCGACATCCGCCTGCACCAGCAGCACGCGCGGATCCTCAAGGCAGCCGGCGGCCACGCCCGCCATCGGCCCGCGCGCCCATTCGATGATCTCGGGCACCAGTTCGACCACAGTCGCTCTGCCGTCGGCGGGTAGTGCTTTGAGCGCGGCGCGCAGCGTGAAGCCCATGCCGTAGCCGCCGATCAGCAGATGCGGCCGCTTCGCGCCGTGGATACGTTCCCACGCCATCGTTGCCAGCGCTTCTTCCGAACCGCTGCGGCGGGTGCTCATCAGTTCGTTGCGATCGAGCACGATCATGAAATCGCGGCCATGGCGATAGAGGCGCAGTTCCTCGCCCCCCGGCACTTGCGCGGTGCCGAGCAGTTCGCGCGGGATCATTCCGGCCCCCGCCCTTTCAACAGCCCCGTCAACGCAAATCGGGCGGTGTCGCTTCCGCCTTGAACATAGCGATGGCCTCGGCCAGCGGCATGACTTTCTGCTGCTGCTCGCCCAGCGTGCGGACGGCGACGGTGCCTTCCTCCGCCTCGCGCTTGCCGACGACCAGCAGGTGCGGCACCTTGGCCAGCGAGTGTTCGCGCACCTTGTAGTTGATCTTTTCGTTGCGCAGGTCGCTTTCCACCCGGATGCCCGCTGCTTTCAGCTTATCGACCGCTTCCAGCGCATAGCCGTCCGCGTCGGAGACGATCGTTGCCACCACGGCCTGCACCGGGGCGAGCCAGACCGGCAGTTTGCCCGCGTAATGCTCGATCAGGATGCCGATGAAACGTTCGTAGGAGCCGAAGATCGCGCGGTGCAGCATGACCGGGCGGTGCTTTTCGCCGTCTTCCGCAATGTAGCCCGCGTCCAGCCGTTCGGGCAGCACGCGGTCGGACTGGATGGTGCCCACCTGCCACGTCCGCCCGATGGCGTCCTTCAGGTGCCATTCCAGCTTGGGGGCATAGAACGCGCCTTCGCCGGGCAGTTCCTC
>CAZUOV010000056.1:0-17330 GCA_964621355.1 uncultured Novosphingobium sp.
GTGCTCGCCGCAACCATCATCTTCTGGCTGTGATCAACGAGTCCTGACCCTAGGCAGGGCGGATACGTAATGTGAGCAAGGCACTGGCTAACTGGATTGCGGCGGTTGCGGTTCTGGCTCTGGGAATGCCGGCGCCGGTGCTTGCGGATATTCGCCTGCAAAGGAAGGTGGAGCAGCCGCCCAGGAAAGCGCCGGCGCCGCAGCGCCGCGTTTCGCGGCCCAGACCCGTCGCTCCTGCGGCGGAGGAGCCGCCTCCGCCGCCCGCGCCTGTCGGCATCGACCCGGAACTGATGCGCGAAGCCGTCGTGGAAGCGAACTACAAGGTCACTTATCGGCCCAACCCTGCGGCGGCGACGGCCGTTCTGGGTGTGACTGACGGCAAGACGGGATGGAGCGTCAATTTCAGCGGTTGCACCGAAGCCAACCGGTGTTCCACGATGGAATTCTATACGCTTTGGAACGTGACGAACGAAGCCAACGTGTGCAGTGCCTGGAACCACGCTGTCGTGCGCGATCCGAACCGGATGGAAGGCAGGCCCTATTGCTATACGGTGGCGAGCCTGCCCAGGCAGTTTCACTTGAAGCTTACGTCCAGCCAGATCCCTTACGCGGGGATCGACCGGCTGCCGCGCGAGGAAGCCAAGGCGCGCATGTCCCATATGATCGGCGTATGGACTTCGCACCTGCCGCGTCTTTCGGAGGCATGGACGATCGCCAGATCCAAATGCCCGAAGCCGGCCGACAAATGTTATTGAGGGGAACGGTCGAAGCCGGGTTCGCACGAAAGCGATATCCGGCGCCTTGAGCTTCCGCACCTGGTTTTAAGGCATCCTCGAAGGCTCCCGCGCGCGCGGAAACGGCGCGGCTGGGAAAGACCGCGCCGTTTGCGTGGAACGTCCGGCGAGGATCAGAGATCGGCGTAGAGCCGTTCGTCCGAGATCAATATGCGCTCCAGCACGCGCGGGTATTCGCCATAGTTGCGCACCGCATAGTGAACGGCGGCGCGATTGTCCCAGAAAGCACCGCGCCCCATGCCGGAACTAGGCGCCAGTTGGTGTCGGAGTGAAGTTCTGATGCCGCCGCGGTGTGTTGTGTTGTGAATTTGCGGCGCATTGCGGGTATTGTGCATTATGGCGGCGCGGTGCTTGATTCGCCCGGGGAGCAGGTGGCCGGCGGCAAAGGATATTTGGAATGACGTTTACCCCCGCCGCGATCGAGCAGCGTTTCGTGCTCGATCACATTGCCGGGATCGCCGATCTCGGCGTGGACGGCGATATCGTGGACGCGGTATTGGAAGGCGCGGGCGCGTTCGCGGCGGGCGAATGGGCACCGCTCGACCGCATCGGCGATACGGTTGGCGCGAAATGGACCCCGCAAGGGGTGGTCATGCCGGACGGGTTCGCCGCGGCCTATCGGGGCTATGTGGAGGGCGGCTGGGGCACGATCGGCTCGCCCCGGGCGTTCGGCGGGCAAGGACTGCCCGTCACGCTCGCCACGGCGGTGCTGGAAACGCTGGGCAGCGCCAACATGGGCTTTGCGCTGTGCCCGACGCTGACCGTCGGCGCGGTCGAGGCGCTGATGCATCATGGCACGCCGCGACAGCAGGCGGCTTGGCTCCCGCGTCTCGCCACCGGCGAGTGGACCGGCACGATGAACCTGACCGAACCGCAGGCGGGCAGCGACGTCGGCGCGCTCAAGGCCCGCGCCGCGCCGCGCGGGGACGGCACATGGTCGATCACCGGCACCAAGATCTTCATTTCGTTCGGCGATCACGACATGGCCGGGAACATCGTCCATCTCGTCCTTGCCCGCACGCCGGATGCGCCGCCGGGCACGAAGGGCATCTCGCTGTTCCTCGTTCCCAAATACCGGCTGAACGAAGCGGGCGCGCCCGGCGCGTTCAACGACGTGCGCGTGGTCTCCATCGAGCACAAGATGGGCCTGCATGCCTCGCCCACCTGCGTGCTCAGCTTCGGCGACAACGGCGATTGCGTCGGCGAACTGATCGGGCCGGAGCATGGCGGGATGCGCGCGATGTTCACGATGATGAACAATGCGCGCCTCAATATCGGACTGCAGGGCGTGCAGATCGCCGAACGCGCGACCCAGCGCGCCGTCGCCTATGCCCGGACACGTATACAGTCGGCGCGCGCCGGATCGCCGGATCGGGCAAGCGTGGCGATCATCGAGCATCCCGACGTGCGCCGCATGCTGCTGCGGATGAAGGCGCAGACAATGGCCGCGCGCGCATTGGTCTACTATGCCTTCGGCCTGCTCGACCGCGCCAATGCCGGCGATGCGAGTGCGAAAGCGCGGCTTGAACTGTTGACTCCACTCGCCAAGGCGCACGGCACCGATCTCGGCAACGAAGTGGCCAGCCTCGGTGTGCAGGTGCATGGCGGCATGGGCTATATCGAGGAAACCGGCGCGGCCCAGCACTTCCGCGATGCGCGCATCACGCCGATCTATGAGGGCACCAACGGCATCCAGGCCGCCGATCTGGTCGGCCGCAAGCTGGCCGGTGACGGCGGCGTCGAGTTCGAACGGCTGCTTGGCGATATCCGGGCCGAGGCGGGGGACCGCAACCTGCTGCAACTGGTCGATGCCTGCGAAACCGTTGGCCGCCATCTTCTGCAAGCCCCGGTCGATGACCGGCTCGCATCCAGCTACCCTTTCCTGACGATGCTGTCGGCCGCGGTCTGCGGCTGGCTGATGGAGCGGCAGGCGAGGATCGCCGAACGTCCCGAAGCCGGTCCCGCTACGGCTTTCCTGCGCATGAAGCGCGCGGCGGCGCGCTTCTATCTGGAACGGATCCTTCCCGAAGCCATGGGCCTCAAGGCATCCGCGCTGGCCAGCGCGGACGTCCTATACGGCATCGCGGCGGAGGACTTCGCAAGCTGAGGCGAGGAACCGCGGACAGGGCGCGGGAACGGCGTCAGGCATAGGCCCCGTTGCGTTGCCGCGGCTCACGAGGGAGAGCCGATCTTCCGTCCCTCGCGGGTTTGGGATGCCGGATATGAACCGTCTTGCGCGGTCCGTTTTCGCGACGGCAGGAACAGGCATGCCGCCAGGGCGCCGCCGCACGTCAATGTCATGAAAACGAACGACAGCAGATAGGCCTCGGGCGCCGGGTAAGTGCCGCCATCCACCTGAACCGTTGTCGTCGCCAGGAGGATCGCGACCAGTTGCGCGCCAACCGCCATGCCGATCTTCCGCGCGATCTGTCCCAGTCCCGTGGCTTCGCTCGTCCGGCCATCGGGCGCGGCTTCCACGATGAGGTTGGGGGCCGCCGCCATGGCCGCGCCCACGGCAAAGCTGTTGAGGAACATCCAGAACGCCACCAGCCAGACCGAAGAATGGGCGACGGCAAGGCCCAGCCAGGCAGCCACCGCGCAGGCGCAGGCGAGGATCATGGCGTTGCGGCTGCCCTTGCGCGCGGCATACCATCCGCAGACGGGTCCGGCCACGAAACCGATCACCGCGCCGGGCGTATGGATCATTCCGGTGACGGTGGCCGAGAGGCCCAGGCCGATCCCGGTGGCCTGCGGCTGCTGCAACATGACCAGCACGATCTGGGCGATGTTCATCGTGCCGATGGCGAGCAGGACGAAGGAAACGGCGGTCAGGCCGATCTGGCGGTTGATGAGCATGCGCACGTCGATCATGGGGTCATCGGTCCGCAGTTCGTGGATGATCCATATCGCGATCAGCGCCAGCGAGATGCCCAGGCATGAAAGCTGCGCGACGCTGCCCCAGCCATGCTCTTCCCCCAGTCCGAGCGCATAAAGCAGCAACGTCAACCCCGGCACGAACAGGATTCCGCCCAGCCAGTCGATGCGCGAGCGATTGAACTGGCGGCTGCCGGGAACCAGAAACCATACGGCGAGGACAGCCACCGCCGCGAGCGCGGCCGAACAGAGAAAGATGGCCCGCCAGGAGCCGTGGTCCACCAGCACGCCGCCGAACAGGATGCCTATCCCGGCGCCCGCCGAGGCCGTGGCGGAAACCCAGCCAATGTTAATGGCCACGCGGTCCGGCGCGAAATATTCGCGCACCATGCCGTAGCACAAGGGCAGGATCGCGCCGGCGAACCCTTGAACGGTGCGGCCGGCGATGATCCAGCGCAGATCGTCCGTCGCCGCGCTGACGAGGGAACCGCACAACGCCAGCGCGAGGCAGATGATGAGGACTTTCTTGCGCCCGTAGATATCGCCAAGGCGTGCGCAGATGGCGGCGGCGGCCATGGCCAGCAGCATGTAGCCCGTCACCAGCCACCCTATGGCGATCGGATCGCCATAGAGGCGGTAGAAAGAGGCGAGCGCGGCATAGATCATGCTGCCTTCGAAGCTGCTGACGAGTTCGGCGACGATGAGGGCCGACAGGATGACCCATTCGGGGCGTTCGCGATCCTTTGCGTGCGGAGGGGGCGAAACGTCCAAATCCAGTCTCCCGTTTTGTTTTGTATTTCAGGATTTTCCGACACCGGCCCGGTGGTTCCGGGCAAGGCTTCGCGGCGCCCGATTCGTCTGCTTTACGATGGCCAAGTCTCTGAAAATCAGATGAAAACCTAGTTTATCAATATCTTGTTGTGTTGAGGCGATATTCCAAAATTTGGTTGACTCATCAAGTATAATCAGCATTATCGCCGTCGCCCCACGCATCGAAAGGTGCGTCGGCGCAGAAAATCAAAGTTCGAAATCCAATGGGGGGAGGAACGATCAATGAAATTTCACGTCACTTCCGCGCTTGCGATTGCCGCAAGCACGCTCGCATCGCCCGCGCTTGCTCAGGAAGCCTATTCCGGCGGGATCGACGAGATTATCGTTGAGGCGCGCAAGACAGCGGAAAATCTCCAGACCGTTCCGGTCGCCGTGACGGTGCCGACCGGGGAAACGCTGGAAAAGGCGCAGGTCAGCAGCCTCGATCAATTGACTCGCGTCGTTCCCGGTATCGTCATCCAGCCGTCGACCGGGCAGCCCGCGTCGGCGTTCATCGGCATTCGCGGCCAGGCGGCGTCAGACGCGCTGCTCGCCATCGACCAGGCGGTCGGCCAGTATTTCGACGGCGTCTATGTCGCCCGTTCATCGGGGGCCTTGTTCAATTTCGTCGATGTGGAGCGGGTGGAAGTGCTGCGCGGCGCGCAGGGAACGCTGTTCGGCCGCAACACAACGGGTGGCGCGGTCAGCATCATCAGCAGGAAGCCGACCGGCGAGTTCGGCGGCAGCGTCAAGCTGCGTTACGGCAATTACGATCAGTTCGAGGCGACGGGCGTGCTCAACCTGCCGATCGCCGGTGAGCAGGTTGCGGCGCGCATTGCCTATCAGCATCAGGAAAACGGTTCGTATGGCCGCAACCTGTCGTTCAACACGGGCCTTGGCGGCGATAAGGTGGACTTCCTGCGCGGCACTCTGCGCTTCGCGCCAGAGGCGATGCCGCTGACAATCACTATCGTGGGTGACTACAGCAAGCGCGATAGCGAAGGGCAGATCGTCGGCCTCAAGAGTTTCTCGCCCAACGCCACGGCCAGCGGCGTCCTTGCCGCGTGTTCGGGCGCGACCGCCAATGCGTTGTGCCCGGTCGTGCGTCCGGCCGGCGATTCCTATGCAAACTATGCCGTGACCACCCCGGGAAACGGCATGTTCAAGAACAACTTCTACAATCCATATCTCAGCATGATTCCGCACAGCCGCGCCGAGGCGTGGGGTATCGGAATCACCACGGAATATGACCTCAGCGACGCCACGGCCCTCAAGCTGATTACCGCCTGGCGCAGTGTCGACACTGATTCGCTCTCCGATAACGACGGCACGCCCTACGTGCTGACCGGCGGTTTGCGGGAAGGTGACGGCAACATCATCACGCAGGACCAGTTCTCGCAGGAAGTCCAGCTTTCCACCAAGGCGTTCGACGACCGGCTGCAATTGATCCTCGGCGGCTATTATTTCAACGAGCGGGGCAGGGATCTGTCGAAAAGCTATTCGGCTTTCCCGCTCGGAGCCCGGCGGCTCGGCTACAACGACACCGACATCCACAACAAGAGCTATGCCGGGTTCGGACAGCTCAACTATAGCCTGACGGATACGCTGCGCGCCACGGGCGGTTTGCGCTACACCAAGGATGAACGCTCGATCCTGCGGCGCAATAGGGGGGAAAATACCGATCCGGTGACAGGCCTGCCCGACGGCACGTTCGTTTGCAGCCTCGTTGTGGCGGCGGGCGATCCATGCGAAGTTTTCACCAAGGCCAGCTTCGACTACTGGTCCTACACCGCCGGTTTCGACTGGCGGCCGACGAACAGCACCTTCCTCTATATCAAGATGAACAAGGCCAGCCGCGCGGGCGGGTTCAATCCGCGCGCGACGGGAACGACGCCGCTCATATTCAATCCCGAAACCGTCAAGGACTATGAGTTCGGCTTCAAGCTCGATCTGCTCGATCGCCGCCTGCGTATCAATACGGCTCTGTTCCATACCGACTATAACGGGATTCAGCGCACGGTGCCGGTCATTATCGGCGGTGTCCTCTCGAACACGATCATCAACGCGGCGACCGCACGGATTCGCGGTCTGGAAACCGAAATCACGGTGCAGCCGACGCGGGAACTGCAACTCGGCGTTTCCGCCACGTTCCTCGATCCCAAGTTCAAGGACTTCACGATTCCGTTGAGCCTGACCACGTTCCAGGACGTAAGCGACACGCCTTTTTCCTGGGTCTCGAAGCGGTCGGTTTCGCTCTATGCCGACTACACCGTGCCAGTGGGCAGCGGCGAGTTGAACCTGCGCGCCGACTATGCCTATCGCAGCAGCTACTTTACGACCGGTCCGCTGGTCGGGCCGGGCTATCAGGAACAATACAAGGATAAAGCCCGGATTCCGGGATACGGACTCTTGAACGGGCAGGTGTCCTACCGTTTCAACGATCCTGATCTTGAACTGGGTCTTTATGCCCAGAACATCACCAAAAAGAAGTATTATACTCGCTTGCTCGTGGTTGAAAATACTCTGGGGGTCACGGGCTATTCGCCCGGCCAGCCCCGGATGTATGGCGTTCGCCTGACCTACAGGTTCGGCGGCGAGTGACGGGAAGGGGAAAGCCGGATTTCCGGCTTTCCCTTTTTCCTCCGTTCCAGCATCGGGCCTTTCAGGCTCGGGAACGTAATTGATCGGTCAACCATTATCGAAGGCGGCTATATTGTTGTTGCAGCGACGGATGTGTTCAGAATGACAAGCGATTATGATCTGGTGATCCGGGGCGGGCTCGTGGTCGACGGCTCGGGAGGCGATCCGTTCGCGGCGGACGTTGCGATAAAGGGAGGCGTCATCGAACAGGTCGGCGAAGTTGCCGGTTCGGGCCGCGAGGAAATCGACGCCGGCGGGCATATCGTCACACCCGGGTTCATTGATCTCCATACGCATCTGGATGGTCATGTTACGTGGGAATCGCGGCTTTACCCCGCGACCGGGCACGGAGTGACGACGGCGCTCATCGGCAATTGCGGCGTGGGTTTCGCCCCGTGCAGGCCGCAGGATCACGATACGTTGATCCACCTGATGGAGACGGTCGAGGACATCGCGTTCGACGATCTTTCCAAGGGTCTGCCCTGGAACTGGGAAACGTTCCCCCAGTATCTCGATGCCCTGGCCGCGCGCCGCTACAACATGGATGTCGGCACGCTGCTGCCGCACTCGACCGTGCGTGCCTATGTGATGGGCGAGCGCTCCCTGGAGGAGAAAGCCGGCGAAGCGGACCTTGCCGCCCTGGCTGATATCGCGCGCGACGCGGCGGCGGCGGGCGCGCTCGGCTTCGGCACGTCGACCCTGCGGGACCAGCGCACCAGGGACGGCCGTCACATTCCCAGCGTTCTGGCCGACGAGCATGAGTTCACGGCTATCGCCCGGGGCATGGGCGCGGGTGGCGGTGGCGTTTTCCAGGTGGCGATCGAGTTCAACCAGTTCCCGCTCGCCTGCGAGGAACTGGAGATGTTCGGCCGGGTCGGCGAAGCGAGCGGCCGCCCGATCATGTTCTCGTGCAAGCAGACCAACCGGACGCCGCAGGGATGGCGCGAGCTGCTGGCCATAAGCGACCGCGTCAACGCGCGCGGCGTCGCCATGCATCCGCAAGTGCTGGGCAGGCCGACAGGCGCCATTCTCGGCCTCCAGACCACGTTGCATCCTTTTTCGCGCTGCCCGAGCTACGAGCCGCTGCGGGCCCTGCCGCTGGCCGAAAAGGTTGCGGCCATGCGCTCGCCCGAATTGCGCGCGAAGCTTATCGAGGAACTGGATATCGCGCAGCAGAAGCTGCCCGAACGGATTCGCGGGTTCTCGCTCGTCTTTCCGCTGGACGACGCGCCGGACTACGAGCCCGCCGAAGCGGACAGCGTGGAGGCCATGGCGCGCGCGCGCGGGATGCCATCGGCGGAGTTTGTCTATGACCTCCTGCTGCGGAAGGAAGGAGAGCAACTTCTGCTGATGGCCGGGGGCAACTATGCGGAATTCAGCCTCGATCCCTCGCTGGAAATGATCCGCAATCCGCACAGCGTTCCGGGCCTCGGCGACGCGGGGGCCCATGCCGGAATCATCTGCGACGCCAGCATCTCGACCTATATGCTGTCGCACTGGACCCGGGACAGGACGCGCGGCGATCGCCTGGACCTGCCCGGCGTCGTCAAGTGGCTGACTGCGGACTGCGCGCGCGTGCTTGGTCTGGCCGATCGAGGCCGGATCGCGCCCGGCCTCAAGGCGGATATCAACGTCATCGACTACGACAGGCTGAAACTCCATGCCCCCAGGGCGACGCATGACCTTCCCGCGGGCGGAACCCGGCTGGTGCAGGATGCGACGGGCTATGCCGCGACTGTCGTCAGCGGGGAAATCGTCCACCGCGATGACAGACCCACCGAGGCGTTGCCCGGCCGGCTCGTCCGCCGGGGCGGATCGATTCATTAGAGGAGGATGCCATGGCCTTCGATTATTCCAGCGAGGACGGCTGGCCCGATTTCACCAAAAAGGGATGGTCGGCCGCTGAATATGACGCCGATGCGGCTCTGGTCGAGTTCACGCCCCGTCAGGTCGAACTGCTGTTGTCTCTGGTCGACAAGACGCGGGAACAGGGGGTGGCGGTTACGGACATAACGCGCGAAACCTTCGACCATGCGGAACTTCACGATGCCTTCGCCCGGTGGGTGCGCGCCTTCAAGGAGGGGCAGGGGCTGCTCCAGTTCCGGGGGTTTCCGGTGCGGGAGCGCCCGGTCGAGGACATCTGGCGGATGTATTGGGGCATCGGGGCGCACTTCGGCATTGGCGTGTCGCAGAATACGCATGGCCAGTTGCAGGGCACGGTCGCCGTGCAGCCGGGCCTTGTCGGCGCGCGGGTCTACGGCACGTCGGCGATGGCGCCGCTGCACTCCGACCGCATCGACATCCTCACTTTGCTTTGCATCAACAAGGCAAAGTCCGGCGGGGAGAACGTGTTCGCCTCGATGCTCAAGGTCTGGGAACTGATCGAGGCCGAGCGCCCGGATATTCTGGCCTTGCTGAAGCGCGGCTATCCGCAGCATCGCAATCACGAGCAGCCCGAAGGGTGCGCCTCGGTCACGCCCTATCGCGTTCCCGTGTTCGGCGAGGCCGAAGGGCTGCGCAGCGCCTACTACGGCGGCAATGCCATGCTGGTCCATCAGGAGCAGGCTTTCGCCGA
This sequence comes from uncultured Novosphingobium sp., assembly GCA_964621355.1. Lineage (GTDB taxonomy): Bacteria > Pseudomonadota > Alphaproteobacteria > Sphingomonadales > Sphingomonadaceae > Novosphingobium. The sequence continues at coordinate 9,694 of CAZUOV010000056.1, forward strand.
AATCCTGACGGACGCGGATCGCGAGGCGCTCGCTTACCTCGCCGATGTGGTCGCGCGCCCGGAACTCCAGCTTCACCAGACGCTGGAGCCGGGAGACGCGGTGTTCATCAACAATATGGAACTGGTCCACAGCCGTGCCGCTTTCGAGGATGGCGACGGCCCGTTCGAGAAGCGGCTGCTGTTGCGGATGTGGCTTCAGGGTCGGCCGGTGCGTCCCATTCCCCAGGACATGCGGATCATCAACAATGCATCGGGCATGCTGGGAATCGAGCCCAAGGGGGTTAAGCTGGCCTCCAGCGATTAAGGAGGCTCGATGAAGCAGGACAAGGACAGGAAGAAGCAGGGCGCCGCGGGGAGTGACGTGCCTTTTGGCCGCTATTATGGCGCGCTCGGGCGGCTGACCGCCGGCACGGACATGGCGGCGGGCCACCGGCGTATGGCGTCTGGTCTGGTCGAGGAGATTTCCGCGCGGTTCCACCAGATCGCGGCGGACCGCGCGGGTGAGAACGACCTTCATGCGACTGATCTTCAGGTCATGCTCCTGCTTGAACTGGGCAGCCCGGACCATGTGCTGAAGGCGACCGAACTTCAGCGGGCGCTCGGCTTTACGCCGGGCGGCGTGACGCGGCGGCTGGACAGCATGAGCGCAAGGGGGCTGGTAGAGCGTTTGCCGGACCCGGACGATGGCCGCGCCTGGCTGGTCCGGCTGACGGACTTCGGCCGTGAAACGATCAAAGAGCCGTTAGCCCGAAACGTGCCGCGTAATAAACGGATCGAGCAAGCGTTCACGGCAAGCGAATGGCAGAGCCTGATTGGCCTTCTCAGACGGCTTGCCGATGTATTGGGAGAAGACTGAAGTGCAACGGCCGCTTACGCTTTTCGAGAAAGTCTGGTCGGCGCACGTTGTCGAGCGCTACGATGACGGCAGCGATCTCCTGTGGATAGATCGCCACCTCGTAAACGAAGGCACCAGTATGCAGGCCTTCGCGGAACTGAAGGAGCGCGGGATTCCCGTCGCGCGCCCCGAAATGAACCTTGCCGTTGCCGACCATGTCGTGCCGACGCTGGGGCGCGGGCAGCCGCTGCAACCCGGCATGGCGCAAACCATGATCGAGGAACTGGAGCGCAACGCCTCGGAAACGGGCGTGCCCTACATTCCGTTCAGAAGCGACGGGCAGGGCATCTGCCATGTGATCGGGCCGGAAACCGGCTTTATCCAGCCCGGCATGATCGCGGTCTGCGGCGACAGTCATACCTCGACTCTGGGCGGACTGGGCGCGGTGGCCTTTGGCATCGGCACGTCGGAACTGGCCCATGTGCTGGCGACGGGAACGCTGGTGTCGAAACTTCCGGCGATGATGGCGGTCGAACTGGATGGTGCGGTGGGGACCGGCGTGACGGCGAAGGATCTCATCCTTGCGGTGATCGGCGAAATCGGCACCGCGGGCGGCACCGGCTGCGCCATCGAGTTCAGGGGCAGTGCCGTTCACGATCTGGAAATCGAGGGCAGGCTCACGCTGTGCAACATGGCGATTGAGGCAGGCGCGCGAAGCGGTCTGGTGGCGCCCGACGACAAGACATATGCCTATCTCAAGGGCCGGGCCTTCGTGCCGGGCGGTGACGGGTGGGATCGCGCCGAGGCGTTCTGGCGCACGCTTCCCACCGATCCCGGCGCGCATTTTGATCGCATCGTACGGATCGACGCTTCCGTGATCGCCCCGCAAGTCTCATGGGGCACGAGCCCGCAGGACGTGTCTCCGGTGGACGGGACGGTTCCCGACCCGCGCGGCTTCGCCGACGAGAGCCGCCGCGCCGCCGCCGAGCGGGCGCTGGCCTATCAGGGGCTGACGCCCGGCATGAAACTCACCGATATCCGTATCGACCACGTGTTCATCGGGTCATGCACCAATTCCCGCTTGTCGGATCTGCGGGACGCGGCGCGCGTGATCCGGGGCGGGCGGCTGGCCGAGGGCGTCAGCGGGTTCATTTCTCCCGGTTCGACTCGCGTCAAGCAGATGGCCGAGGCGGAAGGGCTGGACCGGCTGTTCCTCGACGCCGGTTTCGAATGGCGGGATTCCGCCTGTTCCATGTGTTGTGGGCGTGATGCCCCGCTGCCGGGATCGCGTGTCGCCGCCACGTCCAACCGCAATTTCGAGCATCGGCAGGGCCGCGATGTCCGCACGCATCTCGCCAGTCCCGCCATGGTCGCGGCAGCCGGAATCGCCGGGCATTTCGTCGACATCCGGGAGGAACCGATCCATGCCTGACCCCCTGAGACACGTGACCGGGATCGCGGCGCCGCTGCCGCTGGAAAACGTCGACACGGATATGATCTGGCCCGCCGTGCCGGGCGCAACCCTGAAGCGGGGGGATCAGGCGCGGATCGCCTTCAACCGTCTGCGCTTCACGCCTGAAGGCGGGGAACGACCGGAGTTCGTCCTGAACCGCGAACCGTGGCGGCATGCGAAAATCCTGATCGCCGGAGACAACTTCGGTTGCGGCTCCTCGCGCGAAATGGCGGTCTGGGCGCTCTATGAATGGGGGCTGCGCTGCGTGATCGCACCTCGCTTCGGAGACATCTTCTATAACAACTGTTGTCTGAACGGCTTGCTGCCGGTCCGGCTGGACAGGGCGATCACGGACCGGTTGATGATCCTTGCTCAAAATCCAGACAGCGCGACGATGACAGTCGATCTCGAACGCTGTCTGGTCGTCGCGGGCGATGAGCGCATTCCTTTCACTATCGAGCCGCGGGCGAGGAAAAGCCTGCTCGAAGGACTGGATGCGATCGGACTGACGCTCTCCTCGATGGAGGGGATTCGGGCGTTTGGGGAGAGCTACCTGGCGGATCGTCCGTGGGCTCGATTGCAGGCGGGGGCATGACGGCATGACCACTGGAACCTTTCGCCTCATCGAACAGGCATGGCATACGGCCGACATCGCCGGGCCTGCCGCGCTCGGTTATGCCCGGCTTTGCCTGCTCGACTGGCTGGGCGTGACTGTCGCGGGCGCTGGCGAACCCGTGGTCGATGTGCTGGTCGCGGATTGCGAGACGATCGGGGCGGGCCACAGGCTGATCGGCCGCCGCGAAACCGCGTCCCTGCGCGACGCGGTGCTGATAAACGGCGCTGCCGGTCATGCGCTGGACTATGACGACGGCATGGGCGCGATGATGGGGCACCCTTCGGTCGCGATCCTGCCCTCCCTGATCCTTCTTGCCGCCGGTCGGGGCATCGCCGGGGAACGCCTGTCGCGCGCCGTCGTCGCGGGGATGGAGGCGGCGGGGCGGATCGGCCTGATGCTGGGGCAGGAACACTATTTTCGCGGCTTCCATGGAACCGGCACGGTAGGCGCCATGGGCGGCGCACTGGCGGCGGCCTATCTGCTTGATCTCGATGCCGGCCGTTCGTCCGTCGCGCTCGGCCTTGCTGCCACGCGGGCCGCCGGTCTCAAGGCATCGTTCGGCACCGACGGCAAGCCGCTTCACGCGGCCTGGGCGGCGCTGATCGCGCATACGGCGGCGCTTTGGGCCGAAAAGGGCATGAGCGGAGCGGCCGATATCGTGGGGCACGCGCAAGGCCTGTCCGCGCTGGCGGATGACTTCGATGCGGAACGGGGCCTGGCGCCGCTGCCGGCGCCGCTCGTCCAGACCGTCAATTTCAAGTATCACGCGGCCTGTGCCATTACGCATCCCGCTATCGACGGGGTTCTCGCGGTCCGGGGACGCAGGCAAACGGGCGGCGATGCCGTTGAAAGCGTTGTGCTGGAAGTGGCGGAGGCGGCTGACAATATCTGCAATATTCCCGCACCGTCCAGCGGCCTGGAACTCAAGTTCAGCCTGCGCGGCGTCACGGCGATGGCTCTTGCCGGTCTGGATACGGCCAGTCCCGGCAGCTTCGGTGAGGCGGCGCTGGCCGACGGGCAGGTGCGGCGGCTGATAGCGAATACCGATGTCCGGCTCGATCCCGCGCTGGCCCTGGGGCAGACGCGCGTCACCTTGCGCTTCGCCGACGGTTCGACCGAGCGCGCCGAAGGCTCGCTGGAACAGTTCGAGCGCGACCCCGTGGTTCTAGGGGAGCGGCTTGGCGCCAAGTTCGCGGCACTGGTCGGCCCCGTCGCCGGTGAAGAAGTCGCCCGCACGCTGTCCACGGAAATTCTCGACACCGAAAGCGGGCCCGATGCGGGCCGGATCCTTTCGCACCTTCAGGAGTAAACGCAAATGACGATTACCAAGGCCGATCTTCTCGGCACATGGGCGCTTGTCCGCACCTATGAAACGCTGGATGGCGTCGATACCGGAGTGCACCCGATCGGAGAGGGCGCAAGCGGCGTGATCCACTATCTGCCCGACGATCGCGTCGCCGTGCTCATGGCGAATGGCGGCCGCCAGCCGATCAGCAAGGGCCGTTACACATCCGGCGAAGCGGAAACCGCCGAATCCGCCCGGACATTCACGGCCTACGCGGGCACTTTCACGATCCATGGCGATGATGTCGTCCATCACCTGGACTTCTGCCTTTACGAGAATGACAAGGGCCGGGACTATTTGCGTCACGCCCGCCTGGAGGGAGAGCGCCTCACTCTGTCGATGCCGAAGAGACAAACGCCCGAAGGCGTCATTCAGTGGAACCTGGAGTGGCAACGCAAATCCCGGTTTGCGTGACGCGGTTCATTTGTGACCGGGAGCGGATTGGCCGTCGCGGGCGCGGTTCATGCCCGCATGGCAAGCTATGATCCCATCCTTATCTCGCTGAGCTTGACCTTGCGCACGGTGATTTCGGGTGGACGAACGACGTCGTTCCACTTCCAGTGCATGATCCCCCGGCGATGTTCGGAAGTGTCGAGCCAGTGGGCGAACCCCCGGTTCTCGGCGGAGACGAGATAACGGATGCGCCCATCCGCATCGGGTTTCGACGTATAGCTGCTGTAGTAGATTCGCCGGTTCACGTAATCCAGCGATTCGAACCAGCGATTGTTGAGCTGGAAGCTGAAATAGCTGCACTCCGGCACATCGGTCTCGACAATCAGGCCCTCGTCCGGCGCGAGGTCGTAGACGCCCTGGACATACCAGGTCGCGGTGTTGCCGCCCACCGCGTGCCACATCGACTGGTCGGCATCGAAAGCGTTGGGGCCGGCCCGCTCCAGCACCTTGTCCATGAAGCCGATCGCCAGTGGAATCGTGCGCTCCATCTGGCCGATCACCTTGCCCAGTCCGGCGAGCGCCCTGGCCGCGTCATAGGGTTCGGGATGGGCCGGACCGTCGATGGCCTCGACCGTCACTTGCGCCGGATTTTTCCGGTGGTGGCTTTCGAAGAAGTTGCGAACCTGAAGAAACAATGCCCCTTCCGCCATCGGCAGCCAGTTGCCGTCCACTGGCGTGATGGAAGCAATGATTTCATAGGTTCCGTCCTCACCGATATGAAAGTCGGGAGTGCAGACGCTCCCGGTGCAGACCACGCCCGCCGGGGTTAGCGAATAGGTCGAGAAGTGAAGCCGGGGCGCCGCGCCGCGAGTGCCGCGAATGCGATACTGGCGATGGTCGCTGATCGCCATCATCTCATAGAGATAGTCGGGGCTGTCGCCGATGAACTTCTGCGTTTCGCTCGAGGCGGAAAACACGCGCGGGAAATCCGGATCGGCGGATTCGAGTTGCAGGAAAAAGGCATAGCGCAGGAAGCGCGTGAGGTAGCGCAGTCCCTCGCCCTGGTCGATCGCGTCGTCGCCCGCCAGGCTGAGGATGCGCTGGCCGAAACCGTCCACGGTTTGCACGAATTTGCGCCATTCCGCCGCAAGCGCCGCCTTGGTATCGTTCATGCTGCCAGTGCTTTCCTTTCCCGTCGAACCGGACGCCTGCAAGCGTTGTCTCCGACGGAACGACGGTAAGCGAACGATTCCGTCACGTCATCATCGGAAAGCCGATCGGCGCTAATCCGCAAACCGCCCATGCGGGTCGAAGCGGCATGCCATCACCAGCCTGCCCTTGTCGAGCCGGCGCACCTGTTCCAGCCCCTGGTGCACGCCGTCGGGCGTGAGGATCGGAGTGTTGCACATGCCTTCGAGCAGCGCGGTCATCCCGTCGCGATAGACCGTGAGCAGCTCGGGCGCGGCCTCGGCCAGTTTCGGATCGCAGGCGATGGCTTCCTCGCGGAAGGCCCCGTTCATGATGCGCGGCACGTACCGCCAGAATAGAACATACTTGCTTGACGACAGACTAGTATATTCTATTCTGGCGACATTAGAGGGACAGCGGGGAGTGGAAGGATCATGCTGAATTGACGGCAATTCGGTTCGGGGGATGCGTTCGGCAATGCAAGGGGCGGAGTGCGTTTGCCCAGCGGGACGGTTCGAACCCTTCGACGCGGAGACCCTGCAGGCGATCTACAAGGATGATGCGGACTATGCCGCGCGTATCAAGGCGGCGGCGCAATGGGCCGATGCCGCCGGGCTGATCCTGCCGCGCCACCGCGACCGCTATATCGAAAAGTCGGCTGGAGGGCCGGTGCCCTTTTATTGAAGGAGAGTTGCCCTGTGCGAATGAGCAGGCGGAATTTCACCACGGCGACTCTCGCCGGTGCGGCGATGGCAGGCATCGGGACGCCACTCCTCGCGGCATCGCCGGTGACCAGGTTGCGCCCGATGCCTGTCGCCGGGCGAGGATGCGTGTTCGGCACCACGCGCGATGACCTCGGCGCGCGTGGCTATGTCGAGGACGAATATCTGCTGTCGGGTGAGGCGGAGCGTTACGCTATCATCGGTTCGCAGACCCCCGACGGCAAATGGACACTGGACGCCGGAGAGCGCCGCCCCTTCGTGACGCGCCTGTTCGTGCGCCGTCCGAAAGATCCGGCAAGGTTCAACGGCACGATCGTTGTGGAATGGCTCAACGTCAGCCTCGGCTTTGATGTCGGCTTTCTCGACGGCCCGGGGGTTTATGACGGCTTTGCCTATGTCGGACTGACGGCCCAGCTCGGCGGCGTCGTCGGCGAGGGGGTGAAACCATTGGGGCTGAAAAGCTGGGATGCCGATCGCTACGGAATGCTCGTTCACCCCGGAGACGACTGGTCCTATGACATCTTCACGCAGGCCGCCCGGGCCTTGCGTGCCAACAAGTCACGCGTCCATCCGCTCAGGGGCTATGCGGTGAAGCGGCTGATCGGCGCGGGTATTTCGCAATCCGGCAGCCGGGTGCTTGCCTATGCCAACGGCGTGCAGCCCCGCGCGCATGCCTATGACGCGGTGATGCCGATGCTCTGCGCCGGGGCGGCGACCGGTTTCGACGGCGGCGCGGCGGCGGGAGTCACGGCGGCCCGCTCGCGGCCCGTGTTCACGCATGTGCGGGATGATCTTGCCGTGCCCGCGATGCAGGTCAACACCGAGTTCGAGGCGCCTTTCTTTCGCACTCTGCGCCAGCCCGACACGCCGCGCTATCGCAGCTGGGAAATCGCCGGAGCCTCGCACGGTCCGGCCGAGATGTTGAAAATGATCCATGCCAGAGAGGACCGCGACGGCGTTGCGAGCCGCTGGCATGCCTTTGATACGGCGAGCGATGTGGAATGGCAGCCGACTTCGGATGCCGCGATCCATCATGTGCATCGCTGGCTGCACGGCGGGACGCCGCCGCCCGTGCAGGAACCGAT
>CAZUOV010000057.1:0-16546 GCA_964621355.1 uncultured Novosphingobium sp.
TCGCTGCCCGGCGGCTGCGCCATCGGCAACCGGCCGATCGACCTGCACCTGAAGGCGCTGGAGGCGCTGGGCGCGCATATCGAACTGGCGGCGGGCTATGTTCGCGCCATCGCGCCTGACGGCGGATTGCCGGGCGGGCGTTACAGCTTCCCGGTCGTGTCGGTCGGCGCAACGGAGAACGCGCTGATGGCGGCGGCCACCGCGCGCGGCAAGTCCACCTTGCACAACGCGGCGCGCGAGCCGGAAATCGTCGACCTGTGCCGCCTGCTGGTGGCGATGGGCGCCGAGATCGAAGGCATCGGTACGTCCGACCTTGTCGTCCACGGAGTGGAGCGGCTGCACGGCGCCACCTATCGCGTGATGTCGGACCGGATCGAGGCGGGCAGCTATGCCTGCGCGGCGGCGATCACCGGCGGCGAAGTCACACTGAAAGGCGCCGTGATCGAGGAAATGGAAGCGACTGTGCAGGCGTTGCGCGACGCGGGCGTGACTGTGGAGCCGCGCGCCGGCGGGCTGCATATCGCGGCGGACGGCAAGCTGCGCGCCGTCACGCTTTCGACCGCCCCTTATCCCGGCTTCGCGACGGACATGCAGGCGCAACTGATGGCCCTGCTGGCCCTTGCCGAAGGGTCGAGCGTGCTGACAGAGACGATCTTCGAGAACCGCTATATGCACGTTCCCGAACTGAACCGGATGGGCGCGCATATCGAGACGTCCGGCCGCACCGCGATCGTCCACGGCGTGCCGAAGCTCTCGGGCGCGCCGGTCATGGCGACCGACCTGCGCGCGTCGATGAGCCTCGTCATCGCGGGGCTTGCCGCCGAGGGTGAAACGCAGGTCCAGCGGCTCTATCATCTCGATCGCGGTTACGAACGGCTGGAGGAGAAGCTCTCGCTGCTCGGCGCGGAAGTGGAGCGCGTCGGCGCCGACTGAGCCGGTCCGCGCCGCTTCGCGGAACCCATGCCTGCCTTCCCGCGTTTGCATGAGCGAACCTGGCAAGGAGTTTGAACATGGGTCTGTTGCGAATGGCCGCCATCGGGGCGGCGGGATACGGTATCTACAAATATTTCCAGCGAGAGCAGGAAGAATCGCACGTCGCCTTCGCGGAGGGCGAAACCGCCTATGGCGGGGCGCCGAATCAGGTCCGCAACGCCGGGCCCGAGGCGATGCGCAGCGATCCGCCCGCATGGGACCGGACCGACGAGGCGAGCGATGAGAGTTTTCCGGCGAGCGACCCGCCCGGCACTTATTGATCCGCCCCGTCGCGCCGTGCCGCGAGCCACAGCCTGATCGCGGTGGCGAGACCCGGCGGCGTTTCGGCTTCCAGGCGTTCCGCGTCGATCCGGGCGACAAGCGCATTGAGCGGCACGCTTTCCCGCGCCGCCGCCCGTTTCAACAAGTCCCAGAACAGGGGCTCCAGACTGATCGAGGTCTTGTGTCCGGCGATTTCCACCGAACGCTTGACCGGAGGATGATAGATGTCGGCGCTCACGTTCGATACTTGCGCCATCAATACATGTGCTGGCCACCGTTGATCGACATGGTGGAGCCCGTGACGAAGCCTGCGTCTTCGGCGCAGAGGAAGGCCACGCCGCGTGCGATCTCCTCTGCCTGGCCGAGCCGCCCCACCGGAATCTTCGCCACGATCTTTTCCAGCACCGGCGGAGGGACGGCGGCCACCATGTCGGTGTCGATGTAGCCGGGGGCGATGGCGTTCACTGTCACGCCGAACTTCGCGCCTTCCTGGGCCAGCGCCTTGGTGAAGCCATGGATGCCCGATTTCGCTGCCGCATAGTTGACTTGCCCATATTGCCCCGCCTGTCCGTTGATCGAGCCGATGTTGACGATCCGGCCCCAGCCACGTTCGCGCATGCCGGGAAACGTGGCCTTGGCCATGTTGAAGCAGCCGCCGAGGTTGATCCGCATGACGTCGTTCCAGTCCTCGAAGCTCATCTTGTGGAGCACGCCGTCGCGCGTGACCCCGGCGTTGTTCACGACGATGTCGACAGGGCCGACTTCGCGTTCCACGCGCCCGCAGCCTTCAAGGCAGGCTTCGTGATCGCCCACGTCCCAGCGGTAGGCGGGGATGCCGGTCGCTTCGCTGAACGCGCGTGCCTTGTCCTCGTTGCCCGCGTAGTTGGCCACGACCGTGATGCCGTCCTGCTTCAGGCGGATGGAGATTGCCTGGCCTATGCCGCGTGTGCCCCCGGTTACGATTGCGAGCCGTGCCATCCCATGCTCTCCCTGCCCGTGTGCTTGTGAATGCAGAGGCTATGCCGCGCATTGCGCGGCCGCAAGCAGGAAGCGACACCGATCCGTGCCGGAAAAAAGGGTTGGTTCAGAAACGGAACTGGGTGCCGACGTAGACGGCCTGATTGTCCGGGTTGCCGTCGGTCAGGGGGCGCAGGCGTTCCCGCTCCTGCGAATAGCGGACGCCCGCCGTCACATTCAGGTTGCGGGTCAGGCGATAGGTGCCGCCCAGATCGACCTTGTTTTCGCCGTCACCCGCGAAAGTGCGCGGCGCACGGCCCGATGGGCGGCTGTCGTCCAGCACGATTCGCGGGGCAAGCCGGGCCGGGGCGGAAGCGGGGCCGGGGGCGACGGTGAACGCGTCCATATCGTTCTCCGTATCGCGATTGCCGTCGTGCGGGACGAGGTTCTGCGCAAAGTTCCTGTATCCGCGCGAAACGCCCAGCGTGAAGCCTGTCGGCGCGATGCGGACAGGCACGGCTTTCGCTTCCTCTGTCCGCGCCAGTTGCGGCGCGCGGACGAGAATGTCGCGCGCGGTCGCCGGGTCCACGCGCACGGCCACCGTCACGGACCGGTGCGGCCGATTGGGAGTCCCGGCCGGCGTGAAGGGGAACAGCGGCCCCTTGGCCAGCGAACGCAGCGACAGGGCGGGCGAAAGCCCGGCGCGCGCGTCCGCCGCCATCTGGGGCACATGGCCGGACAATTCGGAAAGCGGGGCGGGTTCGATTCCGGTGGAGAACGCGAGAACCGCGCTCGGCAAGGCCAGCACGGCAACGGCCCCGGCAAGCAACATGCCAGTCGTCATTCCGCCGCCCGTTACGTTGGCCGATGGCCGCGTCATCCGCTGCTCCCGTTCGCTGTGGGATATTCCGTTACAAGTGCAATCTTAACACAGCCTGATCCGCGGCGCGAGCGTTCACGCGCGGTTTAGCCGCGGCGCGGCAAGGGAGGGGGGACAAGCAGGGGCACTTGCCCGGCGGCGCATGCAGGCTATAGAAGCTGCCGGACGGGAGCCGGGCGATAGGGCGCGGCGCCGTGCAGGACGATCGGGAATTGGAACACGAGATGACTGGCAGCACCGCAACTGGCCGCAATTCCCCGCGCTTCGCGCCGCGTTCCGTCATGCGGACCCTGACACGCTCGGGCATTGTCGCCATGGCGGCACTGGCTCTGGTGAGTTGCGGCAAGAAAGAGCGCCCGCGCGCCGACCTTGCCGCCTCGAAAGTGACGACGATCGGCGTCAACGGCTATCTCTGGCGCGCCAGCCTCGATGCGCTGTCGTTCATGCCGCTGCTCCAGACGGACAGCAACGGCGGCGTGATCGTGACGGACTGGTATGCCAACCCCGCCAATCCCGGCGAGCGCGTGAAAGTGACTGTGACGATTCTCGATCAGGATTTGCGCGCCGACGCGCTGCGCGTGGCGGCCAGCCGTCAGGTTTCGCAGGGCGGGGCCTGGGTCGATGCGCCGGTGCAGGCGGCCACCGTGCAGAAGCTTGAGGATATCATCCTTACCAAGGCCCGCGATCTGCGCCGCGCCGCGCTTTAACACTTGCGCAAAGCGCCGGGGCGGGAGAAAGCGCCCGGCATGACTGACCGTTTCGATCCGGCGCGGGCCGACGGACACTGGCAGCGCGTCTGGGACGAGCGCCAGTGCTTCCGGGCCGACAGCGCTTCCGACAAGCCGAAAAGCTATGTGCTTGAGATGTTTCCCTATCCTTCGGGGCGCATCCATATCGGCCATGTCCGCAACTATACGATGGGCGATGTGCTGGCCCGCTACAAGCGGATGCGGGGGCATGAAGTGCTGCACCCGATGGGCTGGGACGCCTTCGGGATGCCCGCCGAGAACGCCGCCATGGAAAAGGGCGTCCACCCTGGCGGCTGGACGCGCGACAATATCGCCAACATGAAGGCGCAACTTAAGCGGCTGGGCTTCGCGCTGGACTGGAGCCGGGAACTCGCCACCTGCGAGCCGGACTATTACGGCCACGAGCAGGCGCTGTTCCTCGACCTTTACGAAGCGGGGCTGGTCTATCGCAAGGAATCGGCGGTCAACTGGGACCCGGTGGACCAGACCGTGCTGGCCAACGAACAGGTTATCGACGGGCGCGGCTGGCGTTCCGGCGCGCTGGTGGAAAAGCGCAAGCTTTCGCAGTGGTTCCTCAAGATCACGGACTTCGCCGAGGAACTGCTGGAAGGGCTGGGCGCGCTTGAAAACTGGCCGGACAAGGTGCGGCTGATGCAGGAAAACTGGATCGGCAAGAGCCAGGGCCTGCGGGCCATGTTCCGTTTCGTCGACAGCGGGGACGGTGTCGAGGTGTTCACCACCCGACCCGATACGCTGTTCGGCGCCAGCTTCGTGGCGATCTCTCCCGATCATCCGCTGGCGACCGCGCAGGCCGAAAGCGTGCCTGAACTGGCCGCGTTCATCGCCGAGTGCAAGCGCGGAGGCACGACCGCGGCCGAACTGGAGACTGCCGAGAAGAAGGGCTTCTTCACCGGGCTGTCGGTGGAGCATCCGCTCAAGAAATCGTGGCACCTGCCGGTCTATGTCGCGAACTTCGTGCTGATGGATTACGGCACCGGCGCGGTATTCGCCTGCCCGGCGCACGATCAGCGCGATCTCGACTTCGCCCGCAAGTATGATTTGCCCGTCACGCGCGTCGTGGCCGATGGCGACGAGACCGGCAGCACGTTCCATGGGAACGAAGCCTATACCGGGCTGGGCCGGATCGTGAATTCCGAATGGCTCGACGGGATGAGCGTGGACGAGGCCAAGGCGGCGGTCATCGCCAGGGCGCAGCACGAGGGTTGGGGCACGGGCGAGACGCAGTATCGCCTGCGCGACTGGGGCGTGTCGCGCCAGCGTTACTGGGGCACGCCGATCCCGTTCATCCATTGCGAAAGCTGCGGCGTGGTGCCGGTGCCGAAGGAGCAGCTTCCCGTCGTGCTGCCGGAGGACGTGGACTTCGCCACGCCCGGCAACCCGCTGCTGCGCCACCCGACATGGAAGCACGTTGATTGTCCGCAATGCGGCAAGGCGGCGGTGCGCGAGACGGACACGCTCGACACTTTCGTCGATTCCTCGTGGTATTTCCTGCGTTTCGCCAGCCAGCCCGCCGACCGGCCGTTCGACCGCGCGGAGATCGCCAAGTGGCTGCCGGTGGAGCAATATATCGGCGGGATCGAGCATGCGATCCTGCACTTGCTCTATGCGCGTTTCTGGACGCGTGCGCTGAAGCATATCGGACTGGTCGACGTGGCGGAACCGTTCGCCAGCCTGTTCACGCAGGGCATGGTGACACACGAGACCTATTCCCGGCCCGATACGGCCAACGGCCAGCCGGTGTGGTTCAGCCCCGGCGAAGTGGACCGTTTGGGCGAGGGCGCGACATTGAAGGCCGATGGCGGGCCGGTGGAAATCGGCCGCGTCATCAAGATGTCGAAATCGAAGAAGAACGTGGTCGATCCCGATGACATCATCGCGCAATACGGTGCGGACGCCGTGCGCTGGTTCATGCTGTCGGACAGCCCGCCGGAGCGCGACCTGCCGTGGTCCGAATCGGGCATCGAAGGCTGCGCGCGCTTCGTGCAGCGGCTGTGGCGGCTGTTCATGCAGTTCGACGGCGCGGCGCAAGGCGAGGACAAGCCGCTCGACCGCAAGCGGCACCAGATCGTCGCCGCCGTGGCGGAGGATATCGAATCGCTGGCCTTCAACAAGGCTGTCGCCCGCATCTACGAACTGGCGAGCGCCATCGAAAAGGCGCGACCTTCCGCCAGCCGTTCCGCGGCGATCCGCGCGATCCTGATCCTGTCGGCGCCGATGATGCCGCATCTGGCGGAGGAAGCCTGGGCGGCGATAGGAGAGGCGGGGCTGGTGTCCGATACGCTATGGCCCGAAGTCGATCCGGCGCTGCTGGTGGACGATGAAGTGACCATCGCCGTGCAAGTGAAAGGCAAGCTGCGCGACACGCTGACTGTCGCCAAGGGCACGGCGCGCGAGGAACTGGAATCGCTTGCCCTGGCCAGCGACAAGGTCCAGCGTGCGCTGGAGGGGGCCGAAGTGAAGAAGGTTATCGTCGTGCCCGATCGTCTGGTGAACCTCGTCGCGTGAAACGTCTCGCCGCCATCGCTTTTCCCCTGATGCTCGCCGCCTGCGGCTTGCAGCCGATGTATGCGGGCGGCGGTAGCGGCGCGGTGGCGCAGGGGCTGGCTTCGGTGCAGGTCTCCGCGATCGAGGGCAAGGCGGGCTGGCTGGTCCGCAATGCGCTGGTCGACCGGCTCGGAGCCGCGAACACACAGGACGAGCACGCGCGCTATCGCCTCGACGTGCGGCTGGACGACCGGCTGGAGGGCCTTGCCCTGCTTTCGGACGTGACCATCGGGCGCGAACGGCGCACCCTGCGCGCGCGCTATCAGCTTGTCGATCTGGCCAGCGGCGCCATCGTGCTGGATGCCACGGCGGGATCGGACGCCGGGATCGACGTGGTGAGTTCCGAATATGCGACGATCGCGGCCGAAAACACCGCGCTGGAAAACCTGTCGCGCGATGTCGCAAGCAAGATCGTCACCAGTCTGGCGCTCAAGCTGCGCCAGAAAAGCGACCAGAAAAGCGAGTCGTGAAGGCCACTCAGCGGGATTTCGCCGGAATGGCGGCGCGGGCCGCACAGACGGCGCGGATATTCTTCTTCTGCGGCCCCGACGAGGCGGCTGCGCACGACGCCGCCGCGCGCATCCATGCCCTGCTGCCCGATCCCGGCGAGCGCGTGGACCTGTCGGGCGCGGACTTGCGCAAAGACCCGGTGCGATTGGGTGACGAGGCGCGCTCCAATTCGCTGTTCGGGGAAAGCCGCCATATCTTCGTGCGCGCGCAAGGCGATGAGGCGCACGATGCCGTTGACGTGCTGCTTGCGGGCGATGTCGAGCCGTGCCCGGTGCTGATCGTGGCCACTGGCGCGACCGACAAGTCGCGCACGGCAAAGCTGCTCGCCAACCGGCCCGACGCGCTGGTCGCCATGTTCTATCCGCCGGACTTGCGCTCCGTCACCGGATCGGTGCGCGGCATGGCGGACGCGGCGGGGCTGCGGATCGGCAGCGACCTTGCCGAACGCATCGCGCGCGCGGCGGGGCTGGACACGCGCCTCGCGCAAGCGGAAGTGACCAAGCTGGCGCTCTATCTCGATGCATCGCCGGAAAGCCCGCGAACCGCCGAGGCGAGCCATCTGGCGGAGATCGGCGCGCGGACCGAGGACGACGGCATCGCGCCACTGGTCAACGCGGTGCTGGGTGGCGAAGCGCACAAGCTGCCCGCCGAGTTGCGCCGGGTGCGGGAACTTGGCCTGAACGCCGTCGCGATCCTGCTGGCGTTCGAACGGCGGGCGGCGCAGCTTGCCGGTCTGGCCGCGCGGGCGCGCGGCGCGCGCGATATGGCCGCGTTCCTCGACGCGGAAGTGAGCGCGCGCAGGATATTCTGGAAGGACAAGCCCGATCTGGCCGCGCAACTGTCGCGCTGGAACAGCGGCAGGCTCGAACGGCTGGTCGTTCGCCTCGTCGATCTGCATCAGCGGATGATGGTCAACAGCCAGGCATCGGAACTGCTGCTGTCGCAGGGGCTGACGGAAATCGCCCGCGCCGCCGCTCATGGGAAGGATGCGGCCCGGAATCGAACGGGGCAGCGGACTGGCCCGTGACGGCCGGGCCGTATCGGCGTGGATATGCAACGTTTCAACGGTAAATACTTACTTGCGTATACGTAATGCGATAGTAAACCAAACAACTCATGGCGCGGAATTGATCGGCAGGGACAGAGTGACTTTCTCCGGTAATATCCGCTTCACCAACTTTCCTCCCGTCCACCGGAAAAGCGGCTCTTGCCCGGGTGCCGGGGCATGAATTTCCCCGTTCCGCCCCCGAAGTTGCAAGGCGGCGCGGCCGATCTCGGCGTCTTTCCCTTGGCACCTTCGCTCGAACGCCGCCGCCTGCAATGCTACCTCGCGTTGTTTCTGGGCGATATGCTCTCCTTTCTCGCGGGCGCATGGGCGGCCGGATATGTCTATCTGGGCAGCGATGGCGGAGGACGCGCGTTCGTTCAGGCGCAGATCGTCCTGCCGGTTTTCCTGACGGTCGCGGTCTATAGCGGCGCCTATTCGATCGCGGCGCTACGGCGGCCGGTCGTGGGTATCGCACGCGCGGAAATGGCGCTTCTGGCCGCGTCGGCGTTCCTGATCTTCTTCGCGTTCTACACGAAGACCAGCACCAGCTTTTCCCGCGCTTTCGTCACGCTTTTCCCCGCCATCTCGGCCTCGTTGATCCTGGTGACACGCTGGACCATGCGGCATTTCGTCCAGTGGCGTTGCGGCGTGACGGTCCTCAACGAACTGGTGATCGACGATGGGGGGCCGCATATCGACTTTCCGGGGGCGATCCGGGTTTCGGCGCGGGAATTCGATCTGGCACCGGCATTGGATTGCCCCTTCACGCTGGACCGGATCGGCCTTTGCCTGCGAAACATGGATCGCGTGGTCGTGAGTTGTCCGCCGGACCGGCGCGCGGCATGGGCGCTCGCGCTGAAGGGCGCGAATATCGAAGGCGAAGTCATCGACGAGGCAGTGGCGCAACTCGGCGCGCACGGCGCCCGCGTATCTGGCGGGCAGGGTCTGTTGCGGGTATCGGCCAACTCGCTGGGCATCCGCGCCCGCGCCATGAAGCGCGGGCTGGATCTGGGCCTGGCGGTTTCGGCGGTGATCGTGCTGTCGCCGCTGCTGGCTCTTGTCGCGCTGGCCGTCAAGCTGGAGGACGGTGGGCCGGTGTTCTTCCGCCAGCGGCGCATGGGGCGGGGGAATCGTTTCTTCGAGATCATCAAGTTCCGCAGCATGGCCGTGGCCAGGGCCGATCAGGATGGCGCCATCTCGGCCTCGCGGGGGGATGCGCGCGTGACCCGGACCGGGCATTTCATCCGCCGCACCAGCATCGACGAACTGCCCCAGTTGTTCAACATCATCAGGGGCGACATGAGTCTCGTCGGCCCTCGGCCGCACGCGATCGGCTCGCAGGCGGGCGAAAAGCTGTTCTGGGAAGTGGACCTGCGTTACTGGCAGCGCCATTCGCTCAAGCCGGGGTTGAGCGGGCTGGCGCAGATACGCGGCTATCGCGGCGCGACGGACCACGAATCGGACCTCGTCAACCGGCTGCAGTCGGATCTCGAATATCTGGAAGGCTGGACGATCTGACGCGACATCAAGATCATCGCGATGACGATCAAGGTCGTCGTTCACGACCGCGCGTTCTAGGATTTCCGCCTTTAGCGCAGCGTCAGCGTCAGTCCCCGCCGCGATCCCCTGCCGCCATGGACGGAGATTTCGGCGATCGGGCAACTGGCCGCGTTGACGGTAAACGGCAGCGCCCCTTCTCCCACGCGGCTTGCCAGTCTGGATTTCCGGCCGGAAGCATCGCCGCACGCGATGCGGACTTCGATCAATCCGCCGCCGCCGGCCGATGTCAGGGTCAGCAGGCGGTTTCCGGGAGAAAGGCTGACGAGCCTGCTGGCGACAAGCTGCGTGCCAAAGGTCCGGTTGTCGTAGTCGAGGCCCGCGTCTCCGGCCGAAACGGTCAGCCCCGGCTGTCCGCCGTAAGACCAGTCGAACGGCCCGGGCGCGCCATCGGGTTCCGGCGTGAATCCGGCCCCGCCCGGTTCGGCCGCGTGGCCCCGCCGCGCGCACTTGCCGGACCAGAGCGTTCGCGCCGAAGCGGCATTGCCGCGCAGGGCGAAGGACCGCGCCAGGGCGGAGAGCGCCGCGCAGTCGAAATCCGTGCCCGCCCGGTTCGCCGCCGCGACGGCTTCCACCAGCCGGGGCGGTGCATCGGCTGCCGAATACCGCGCCAGAAACCTGTTTCGCCATCCGGGCGAGCCGCCCAGTATCCCGCCGAAGGCTTCGGCGGCCGCGGGATCGGCCAGCACCGTCCGCGTCAGCGTATCGCGCAAGCCAGCATCGTCCGACAATGCCCAGAGCGCCGCGAGGCGATACCCAGCCTCGTCCATGGCCCCGGCGGCAACGGCATTGAGAAGCCCCGCGTGCTGGACTTCCGGGATGCGCCAGCCCCTCCTTGCCGCCGCCTGCATGGACCGCGCCGCATCGGCGTGGTGCCCGGCTTGTTCTTGCGCGATGGCGAGCAGCAGCAGGTTGCCCGCCGGGAGAGGGCGCCGCCGGACCAGTCTCCGGCCTTCTTCCAGCATGCTTGCCGCATCGCCGGAATCAATGGCCTCGACCGCTACCTGCCCTTGCGCGAAGTAGCGGAACGGCGCGGGCACATGCTTTGCCAGAAAGGGATCGACCCGGCTTTGGCGATCAAGGTGGACGGCCACCGCGACGGCAGCGACGGCAATCAGCAGCGCGATCCAGAGCATGCGGGCGATCATCGCGCATTGCCTTTCAGCGAAGCGGGGATCGCGGCGAGCATGGCGATGGCGAGAGCGGCCATGCAGAGCAGGGTCTGGTTGCGTAACGGGTAATCGAGCAGGGATTGCGATGCGATCGCGGCCAGCATGCCGGTTGCGCCCCAGGCCAGCCAGCGGTGCGGCGAGCCGCGCGCGCGCGCCGCCGCCACGAGGCACCAGACGATCCAGCCCGCGACGAGGGCAAGTCCGGGAAGCCCGGCTTCGATGGCGATCTCCAGAAAATCGTTGTGCGCCCGTCCCGCCGTGCGAGGCGAGAGATATTCCAGCGATTCGTCGATCTGGAACACTTCGTCGAACGTGCCCATGCCCGCGCCCACGGGCCAGAAGCGCCGGGCGGAGAACGCGGCATCCTCCCAGATGGCGGGACGCCGGGCGTCGTCCTGCCCGAAGCGGGCGAGGACGCTTTCCACGCGGTCTGCCCGGGCGGCAACCATCGCCGTCGCGACCGCCGCGCCGCAGGCCAGCACTCCGGCGCCGATTAGCGCGGCCTTGCCGAAGCGGGCGGCGAACCGCCGCGTTCCGTCCTCGTGCCGCAGCCAGACAATGAAGCGGACCATGGCCAGACCGGCGGGTATGCAGAGCAGCAGCAGGCTGGTGCGGGACTGGGTGAGCACTACGGCCACGGCCAGGATCGCCGCTGCTCCGATGCGCCAGCCGGTTTGCGCGAACGACAGCCCGCGCCATGGCAGAACCGCGAGCAGGATCAGGCAGCAATCGAGAAACAGCCCGGTCGAATTGCGGTTCGCGAACGTGCCGAACGCCACGCCGGGCATGGGATTTTCCGGGTAGGGCAGCGCGCCGCCATCGGTGAGGATCTGCACCATGCCCAGCAGCGCGCAGCCGCAACCGAGGATGACGGCGGCCTGCGCCAACTTCGTCAGTTGCCGGGGAGAGCCGCTCCACGCCATGCAGATCATGGCGAAGGGAGCGACAAGGCCGAAGAACGCGGTGAGGCTGCGGCCCTGGCAGGACGGGCTTCTGGATATTCTGCGCGATCTGCTTCTCTGGCCTGATAGCCATGCGCCTTCATGGCGCGGAAGACCTGTTGAGGAACGCCTTGCGAGAGGTGTTGCGCGCCGATGGCAGCTATGCCGCGCGCCGCGTCATACAGGCCCCTGCCGCCGCCGCGGTCCTGCTCGGTTTTTCGGCGTTTGCCGCCCTGTTCGCGGCGCGCGCGCTTCGCGTTTCGCGTGGCCGCCGGGCGCGGGCCGTGAACCATGCGTTTCTCGCGCTGGCGGTCATGGCGGGCCTGATCGCCCTGCGCATCGTCTCGTTCCACCCGATCGACGCGCTGCTCTACCGGCCCTTGCATCTGAACTGGGTTATCGACATCGGGGCCACGGCGGCAGTCGTCTGGTCCGCCCATGCCTATCGCGCCGCTCTGGCGCGGCCGGCAGCAGTCTGAGGCAGGGATTCTCCAGCCCTAAACTGTTTCACCCCCGATGAAATCCCGGACGGTTCGCGTGAGTTTCTCAAGTTCGGGCGATGGGGCGAAAGCGACGGGCGGGAACCGCATGGCCGATTCGATCGAAGGCGGCAGTTCCGCTTCCTCGAACGCGAGCAGGATGCCGGGCCGTCCCTGCAATTGCCGGGCAGTCGCCACCTGGTGATCGTTGCGATGCTCTCCCAGCGCGGCGCGGCGGGGAAAAAGCACGATCGGCTTGCCGAGGCGCCGCGCCGTCAGCACGGTGCCTATACCTGCGTGCGAGACGATCAGCGCGGCGTCGCGGGCCAGGGCGTCGAATTCGACGGGTGCGATACGCGGACGGACCTCCATGTGGTGCGGCGTATAGGCGCCCATGCCGGTCTGCGCGAGAACCGGCATGGGCAGGTGTGGCGCAAGTTCGTCGATGGCGCGGATCAGCCGGTCGAACCCCAGTTGCATGCCTACGGTCAGCAGGATCACAGCACGGCGCCCGCGTATTCGGGGCCGTCCGGCCGGGCCAGGTGTTCCCACTGGGTGAGTGTCCGGTGCGCGAGTTTCATGGCCAGTTTTCCGCTCATGGAAAGGCGTTCGGCGTTGGCCACGCTGTCGACCCACAGAGTCCTCGCGCCGGTCAGCCGCCCTATCGCGATGCACAGCAGGCCCGGTGCCGCGCCGGTCGAGACGATGACGTCCGGCCTGAGGCGCAGCACCAGGGCGGCGGAAGCAAGCAAGCAGCGCAGCGCGCGAAGGGGCTCGTCCCGGTTGCAGTCGGGAAGCACGACGCTGCGAGTGATACCGGATCGCTCGGGAAGATCGGCGTCGGTGGTCGCGAAGGTGATGTCGTGGCCGTCGAATGCTTCGCGCAGCCGCATGAGCTGTTCCCAATGTCCGCCGCCGGACGCCACGGCCAGAACCTTTGACATGTGATTCCCCATGGAAGCGGGAGCGTTCGCTTACTCTGCCCCCCGTGCGGTCACTGGCTCTCCGGCACGCGGAAAGTGCCGGAGACCCGGCCCCCCTGTCCCGCCGATCCGCCGCTGCCGTCGACGCTGGAAATGCCGGTGTCGAGGTCTATCACCAGCCGCCCGCCGTTCAGCGTATCGGTGCCGCGCTTCAGCGCTACGTTGCCGACCAGCGTGATGACGCGCCGGTTGAAATCATAGACAGCGGCGTTGCCGCGCGCGCTTTCGTCGCCTCGCGTAACCTGCACGCCGCCGGTCGCGTCCATGCGCTGGATCTTGAGCGATCCCTCGTTCGTGAAGTTCACGATGGCGCGCGCGGTGCGCAACCGCAGGCCGCCTTGCGTGATATCGACATTGCCGGACAGGACGACCCGGTCCTGACGATCCTGCAATTCGATGCGGTCCGCCGCGTAGTTGACCGGGGCGTTGCTGTCATGCTTGCCCAGACCCTGCCCGAAACTCTGGGCGGACAGTTGCTGGACGCCGGCAAGCAGGGCGGCGACAAACAGGGCGGTGGTGGCCAGAAAACCCGCCGTGGCGGCACGGATGGGGGCAAGCTTGCGTTCGACGGCCATCAATCGGGAATCCTGATCTTGCCGGGCACCATGCGCAGCCGGGCGCGGCCTTCGAGGGTGACGGTTCGCGTATCGAGATCGGCCTCTATGCTGTCCGCCGAGAAGTTGCCAGTGGGCACCGTGCCGGTGACACCGCCCTGCCCGGTGACTCGCTTGCCCTTGAGGTCGATCGCCACGTCCTGCGTCGTCATGCGATAGCCGTCCGCCGCCGTGATATCGACGGGGCCGGTGACGGCGATCTGTTCGGTCTTGAAATTGTAGTCGCCTTGCGAGGCAGTGACTTGCGCCGGGCCGTCGTTCAGCTCGATGCTGGCCTTGAGGTCGCCCATCCGCACCACCGGAACCGTCGAGGACGGCTGCGCGGCATTGCCCGCGGTGACGGTGAAGGGGCGGCCGTCCTTGTCCTGGCCGCGATAGGCGGCGTCCGCCACGCTGATCCGCTCGCTCGTCGTCGCCACCTTGTTGCGATCGAGCAGGAAGCTGATCTCCCCCTTCTGGAACAGCGGTGCGAAGATCATCACGGCCGCGACCACGCCGATGGCGGCGGGCAGCACTTTCATCAGCACGCGGATCAGGCGGTCATGCGCGCCGCCGGGCGCGGCCAGGGTGCGCCGTCTGCTTCTGACGATGTCGGCCTGTTGCGTCATTCGTGGCTGAATATGTCGCGATCCGGCCAGCCCGCAAGGTCCAGCCGCGCGCGCGTCGGCAGGAAATCGAAACAGGCCCGCGCCATTTCCGTGCGGTGTTCGCGCGCGAGGCGCTCGACGAGGATGGCGTGCATGGCGTGCAGGTGCCGCACGTCGGACGCGGCATATTCGCGCTGCGCCTCGGACAGTTCGGCGGCCCCCCAGTCGCTCGACTGCTGCTGCTTGGAGATTTCCTTGCCCAGCAACTCGCGCACCAGATCCTTGAGGCCATGCCGGTCTGTATAGGTGCGCACCAGTTTGCTGGCGATCTTGGTGCAGAACACCGGCGCGGCCATGATGCCCAGATAGTGCTCGATCGCCGCCAGATCGAACCGCGCGAAGTGATAGAGCTTGAGCCGGGCGGGATCGGCCAGCACGGCTTTCAGGTTGGGCGCGGCATAATCGCTGCCTGGCCGGAAGCGCACGAGATGCTCGTCCCCGCCGCCGTCCGAAATCTGCACGACACAGAGCCGGTCCCGCGCGGTGACGAGGCCCATGGTTTCGGTGTCGACGGCGACAGTGCCCGGCGCCAGAACGCCTTCGGGGAGATCTTCTTCGTGGAGATGGACAGTCATAGGGGGCAAGTGCTTAAGCTTATCCATCGAGGAGGGAAAGGGATTTCCATGTCCGAAGACACGCTTGCGCCAAGCTGGCGTCCGGTGCTTGAACCCGTGCTCGCCACGCGCGAGGCGCGGCGGCTGGGCGGGTTCCTCAAGGCGGAGGAAGCGGCGGGAAAACGCATCTATCCCCCGCGCGGGAAGCGCCTGAACGCACTCAACCTGACGTCGCTCGACAAGGTGGAAGTGGTGATTCTGGGGCAGGATCCTTATCACGGCCCCGGACAGGCGCATGGCCTTGCCTTTTCCGTGCCGGACGGCGTGAAGCCGCCGCCGTCGCTGGCCAATATCTTCAAGGAACTGGGAAGCGACATCGGCATCGCGCTGCCCCGGTCCGGCAATCTGGAGAAATGGGCGCGGCAGGGCGTACTGCTGCTCAACAATGCCTTGACGGTGGAGGAAGGCCGCGCCGGTTCGCACCAGAGCATCGGCTGGGAGGCGATCACTGATGCGGTCGTCGCGGCCGTGGCGGAACAGCCGAAGCCCTGCGTGTTCCTGCTCTGGGGCAGCCATGCGCGCAACAAGGCCGCGCGCGTGCCGGGCCTGCGGGACGGACGGCACCTGATGCTCACCGCGCCGCATCCCAGCCCGTTGTCCGCCCATTCCGGCTTTTTCGGATGCCGCCATTTCAGCAAGGCGAATGCGTTTCTCGAAGCCAACGGCCGCAAGCCGATCGACTGGTCGCTGGAGGGGTGAGGGCGGCCTGTCCGTCGTCCCGGACCTGATCCGGGACCGTTGGCGGGGTTGGGACCGTATCCTTCGACAAGCTCAGGATGAGTGGAGGTTGCGTTAAAGCCCGGCCGGGGTTTTGCGCTTCGCCCGCCCGTGTTGAGCCTGTCGAAACACGCGCACCCGGCTTTCGCCGGGATGACGTATCAACGCACGCCGCCTCAGCGCGGAAGCTGGCTTGCCCCCATCAGCGCCTCGTCCACCGCGCGGGCGGCCTGGCGGCCCTCGCGGATCGCCCAGACGACAAGGCTCTGCCCCCGGCGCATGTCGCCGCAGGCGAAGATCTGCTCGTCGCTGGTCTGGTAGCGATTGGTGTCCGCCGCCACGTTGCCGCGCGGATCGAGGGCCACGCCCGCCTGATCGAGCAGGCCCTGCTTGCGCGGGCCGGTGAAGCCCATGGCCAGCAGGATCAGGTCCGCCTTCAGCGTGAATTCGCTGCCCGGCACTTCCTGCATCCTGCCGTCGACCCATTCGACGCGGACGCATTCCAGCGCCTTGACGTCGTTGTCCCCGACCACACGCTTGGTCAGCACGGCCCAGTCGCGGTCCGCGCCTTCCTCGTGGCTGGACGAAGTGCGCAGCTTCAGCGGCCAGTTGGGCCAGGTCAGCGCCTTGTCTTCCCTTTCGGGCGGCCTGGGCATGATCTCAAGCTGCGTGACCGAAGCGGCGCCCTGCCGGTTGGACGTGCCCACGCAGTCCGAGCCGGTGTCGCCGCCGCCGATGACGATGACATGCTTGCCCGTCGCGGTCAGCGAGCCGCGCGGCGCGGCGCGCAACTCGTCGTCGCCCGCGTTGCGCTTGTTCTGCTGGGTCAGGAACTCCATGGCCAGCCGCACGCCCGGCA
>CAZUOV010000058.1:0-14964 GCA_964621355.1 uncultured Novosphingobium sp.
CGAGCGCATTGCTGACCGCGTTATAAACGAGGAAGGCATTGGCACGCGGGAAGGGTGTGATGTTGCCGTTCGACCCGTGCATGATGTTGCAATCGAAGATGACAACGGTGCCGGACTTGCCGGTCGGCGCGACGATGCCATGCTCGTGGGCCAGATCGGCAAGGCTGCCCTCATCGGGAACGCCATATTCCTGACGTTTCAGCGACATGCGATAGTGATCCTCCGGCGTCTCGCCCACGCAGGTCAGGAATGTGCGGTGCGATCCGGGGATCAGCATCAGCGGCCCGTTATGCGGGGTGTTCTCCGCGAGCAGGACCGACATGGAGAGCGCGCGCATCCGCGGCATCCCGTCCTCGACATGCCAAGTCTCAAAGTCGCTGTGCCAGTAGAATTCCTTGCCCTGAAATCCCGGTTTGTAGTTGAGCCGCGACTGGTGGATGTAAACGTCGTCTCCCAGCAGAAAGCGCGCGACTCCTGCGAGGCGTTCATCTGCGGCAAGCCGCGCGAGAACCCGGCTTTGGGCATGGATCTTGAAGATGGAGCGGATTTCGCGGCCGTCCGGTTCGGTAATGACCGTTTCCTCCTCCAGCGCAGCGGGATCGGCGAGCAGCGTGCCCGCCTCGCGTTGCAGGAAGGCTATCTCATCATCCGAGAAAATATCCTCAAGGACGAGATAGCCGTCGCGGTCGAACCGGGCCGCCTGTTCGCGGCTCAGCGGCGCATCCTCGCGCCAGTCGCTGTGAACCACGGGATCGAGGCGCGGCAAGAATTCCGCCACTTCGGCGTGACGGGACGGGTAGATGTCTTTCAAGGGACTTCCCCCTTTCATTTTTATTCGGATTCAGTCGGCGAGCGCGACCTCGGCGGGATAGGCGCCATTCTGGTCATGCACTTCGCGGCCCGTGACCGGCGGATTGAACACGCAGGCGCACAAGATGTCCGTTTCGGGGCGCACGATATGCTTGTCATGGGCATTGAGCGCATACATCACGCCCGCGGCGAGCTGGTGCGTTACGCCAGTGCCCAGATCCTCGATCGTGCCTTTTCCTTTCAGCACCAGCACCGCTTCCAGATGGTTCTGGTAATGCATGTACAGCTCTTCACCCGCATACATGGTGGTGACGTGGAAGGAGAAACCCATGGCGTCGTCCTTCAGAAGCAGGCGGGCGCTTTCCCAGCCCTTGGACTTTACGTTTCTGTCGGATTTGCGGATGTCCCGAAGTTTGCGGACGATCATGGTCTTTCCTTTCTTTATTCGGCGGCCACGTCGTAGGGGGCCGTCAGCACGGCGCGGACGCTCTCTTCCAGAATGTCGAGGCCGGCCGAAAGCACGGCATCGTCGATCGTGAGAGGGGCCAGCACCTTGACGATCTCGTCATGGGCGCCGCTGGTTTCGATGATGAGCCCCTGCTCGAAGCAGGCAGCGGTGATGGCGGCGGCAGCTTCGCCCGAACCCGCGTTGATACCGCGCATCATGCCTCGGCCGCATATCGAGAGGCCGTTTTCTTCCGCCATGGCCGTCAATCGCCGTTCCAGTAGCGCGCCGCGCCGGGCAATGTCCTGCTGGAACGCATCGTCGTTCCAGAAATGCCGGAGGGCAGCGGCGGCAGTCACGAAAGCATGGTTATTGCCCCGGAAGGTACCGTTATGCTCACCCGGCGCCCATTGGTCGAGTTCGGGACGCAGCAGCGTCAGCGCGAAAGGCAGGCCCATCCCGGACAGCGATTTCGCCAGCGTGACAATATCCGGCGTGAACCCCATGTTCTCAAAGCTGAAAAAGTGCCCGGTGCGGCCGCACCCTGCCTGGATGTCGTCCACGATCAGCAATGCGCCATGACGCCTGGCGATATCCGCGATCTTGCACAGCCATTGGGACGACGCCACATTAAGGCCGCCTTCGCCCTGCACCGTTTCCACCAGGATGGCGGCGGGTGCGTCGAGGCCGCTCGATGGGTCCGACAAGCGGCGCTCCAGCAATTCGGCCGTATCGACGTCCGGCCCGTGATAGCCGTCATAAGGTTCATGCGCGACATGATTGAGTGGCACGCCCGCGCCGGCGCGCTTGGAAGCGTTGCCGGTGCAGGCCAGCGCGCCCAGCGTCATGCCATGGAAACCGTTGGTGAAGGCAATCACGAGTTCGCACCCGGTCACTTTGCGGGCAAGCTTGATTGCCGCTTCTACCGCATTGGTGCCGGTCGGGCCGGTGAACATTGCGCGATAATCAAGGTCGCGCGGTTTCAGGATGATGTCCTCGAAGGTCTTCAGAAAATCCGCCTTGGCATCCGTGTGCAGATCAAGGCCATGGGTGATGCCGTCCGCCACGATATAATCGAGCAGCGCCTGCTTAAGCACTGGATGATTATGTCCGTAATTCAGCGTCGAACAGCCCGACAGGAAATCCAGATAGCGGCCGCCCTGGTTGTCGTGCATCCACACGCCTTCCGCCTTGGTGAACTGGCGCGGCATCGACCGGGCATAGCTGCGCACGGCGGACTCGCGCCGTTCGTAGATTCCCGTATCGGGAATGGCCGGTGTCGGTTGGGGAAGCGTGATGGTCATGTCATCCATTCTCGTGGCTGGGCGCGCTGCCGGCAGGGAGCGGGCCGATGCGCGCTTGCCATTCGGTGGCATGCGCGCCGACGAAATGCGCGTCGCGCTCAAAGCGGGGGCTTTTGTGCAGCGGGGCTTGCCACTTGCGCGCCAACCCCTCGAACAGGGCCCATGACGCGCGATTATCATCAGTGACGGTGGTGGTCAGATGCGTGACGCCAGCGTTGGCAGGGCGGGCCAGCAACGCCTCGATCATGCGGGCGCCCAGGCCTTGCCCGCGCGCTGCCGCAGCGACTGCCACCTGCCAGACGAAGAAATTCTCGGGCGCCGGGTGCGGACGATAGCCCGAAACCCAGCCTATGGGCAGGCCGCCCCGTTCCGCGACAATGCAGAAATCGGCGAAGTCGGTGCATTGCAGCAGGTTGCAATAGGCGGAATTGGCATCGAGCGGCGGACAGGCCGCAATCAATCCCGTTATGGCCGGTCCGTCCATCGCGACCGGCCTGCGGAGTTCAAAGTCCTGCCCCCTGCTCCGGTCAGAGCGTGCAAAAGCTCGTGGTGGTGCAACAGCCACCATGGCCTGGGAATCGATTATCGTTCATCTCCCGAATGACATTCAGATACATAGAAGCCTGCCCCGCCCCTATTTCGACGCAAAATATACCTATCCATTATCATTTCTCAACCCTCACCTCGGAAAAATAGTTCGTTGAACGAAGGGATTTGGGGGTGGTGTTGGTATTCTTCGACGTTCTGGTAATGCATGCGGATATGTCTTCCGAAGTCGCCTCCCTGACTCTTCGTGCGCTTCGCCGGGTATTGCGCGCCACCGAAACGGGCAGTCGCCAATTGGCCGTCGTGACCGGCCTCACGCCTTCGCAACTGCTCGTTCTGCGGGAGATAGATGCGCGCGGCTCGGCGACTCCCGGTGCGATCGCTCAGGCGCTCCAATTCAGTCAGGCGACGATCACCGCCATCGTCGATCGACTGGAAGCGCTAGGCTTTGTCAGGCGTCAGCGCAGCGAGCGGGACAAGCGCCGGTTTCTCCTCAGCACGCTTCCTCAGGGCAAGGCCGCGCTGGCCGACGCGCCCGATCCGCTCCAGATGACCTTCATGGATCGTTTCAAAGCGTTGCCGACGTGGGAGCAGGCCATGATTCTGGCATCGGTCGAGCGCCTTGCCGTACTCATGGGCGCTCAGGATATCGACGCGGCTCCCTTACTCGACAGCGGGCTGATCGACCGGTCCGAGCCGGGTTGATGCGGCGATAGCGGAACGACCGTGAAGCCTGTGCAACCCGCACGGTGCAAAGGGGTGATCATTATATATGATTGAAACAGCGGGACTGAACGGCAATCTGTCCAAGCTGCAACGCTGGTGGAATATCTGGGTTATAGGGGCGTCGATCACGACGCGATACTCGCGAACATATCGGAAGGGTGCTGTCATCTGTGGATGGCCCCTGCGCTGCAAGGGGTAAATTGAATTGATGATCGGATCTGACAGGGTGCGGTCATCTGTCCGGCCTACTTGGTGCGGCGTATGATGGCCGCTGGCCCTGATGGTGTCCGCTGGACGGGTCCCATTCAGTCTATCGAGCTCGAAGCTCCGACACCACCTCGGGTTGTTCCGGTCTTTGCGGCCGCGTTCAGATCGTCATCATCACTTCAATGGGCACCCTTACAGTTCGACGCGGCCGCGCATGTGGCCGCAATTACTTTCAGGCGGCGGCAGGCGAGCGATAGGTTTCGCCGCACGCCAGCACGGCCCAGACGATCCGGGCGGTCTTGTTGGCCATGGCCACGGTAACCAACCGGGCTGGCTTGCGCTCGAGCAGGCCGCGGACCCAGTTGGCCGCAGCGGTATCCGCGGTCCGTGCTCGCCGCACCACCGATGTCGCGCCGACCACAAGCAGCTTCCTGAGATAGCGATCTCCCATCTTCGATATCCGTCCCAGCTTGTCCTTGCCGCCCGACGAGTTCTGGCGTGGGACCAAGCCCAATGAAGCGGAGAACTCCCGGCTCGAACGGAAGGCTCTCGGATCGGTCACCGATGCGGCCAGGGCGGTGGCGCTCATGACACCCACCCCCGGGATGGTGGCCAATCTCTGACTGGCCTGGTCCTGACGGTGCCAGGCCAGGAGGCGCTGATTGAGCGCCTGGATCTGCCGGACGAGGCCGATCGTGGTAATCTCCATGGTGGATAGTCCTTTGCTGGGGTTGCTTCGACAACAGCCCACAATACGACTCATCGTCGTCGGACACAGGGGCCATCCACCACATCAGTCTGGTGCCCTGCCCGCTCTCCGCTCGGCCGGATCGACATTTGGGATTCCCGGACGAGAGGATGTCTGACTCATGGGGTTCGTGTTGGAGCAGGGATCTGGGGCATCCCGGGGTGGAGTCCACGACACGTTCGGCGAACCGCTACGCTTCATAATCGCTGCTGGACAGACTGGCGCTGTTCCCACCGCGCCAGCCCTGCCCGACGGCTTGTCCGCCGAGGCCGTGTTCGCCGACAAAGCCTATGGCAGCAACGCCTCGCGTTGCAGGACCAACAAAAGCCGCCGGAGCGGCCGATGTGTTCCCGACACGCTCTTCGCCGACCGGAGCATCGTCCCGGAAGACGCAGAAATTATGCCATTCGTAAAATTATAATTTATTATCAATAATTTATATGTTTATATGGCAGAGTGTGGCTCCCTGATAGGCCAGGCCGCCAGCCACTCTTGCCAAAGCAAACACGCCTCGATAATGTATCAACATTAGGTGATAATTTCTCGCGGACAAGGGGCGATCCCACGGCGAAAGTCCCCCTTAAATCCAATGCTGATTTGGTGGAAACGGGGTGGGGAACGGGTCGCAGATTCGAGGGGTCGGGGGTATGATTAATGCTGCTGCCGGGCGACGGCACACACGGCCAAGCTGACTGGCTCGCCTCGATTGAGGTGGCGGCAGCCGCACTGGCGTGGCCACCGCCCGGCTTTCGCCCGCACTTGCGTCCGTTCGCGATGATGATGCTGTCGCAGGCTATCACGCGACTTTCGATCTCAGGGCCGATCTGCGCGCGGCGCGAGCGTCATGGTGCATGATGGCGCTACTGAACGACGAAAGAGAGGGAGAGGCAAATTGAACGGCAACGTCCTGCAACGGTTTTTCGGCCTTCACGACAAGACCATACTGGTGACTGGTGCGAACCGCGGCATCGGCCTGTCGCTCGCGCGATCCATCGGCCTGGCGGGCGGCAAAGTGGTCATCTGGGGGCGCTCACCGGAGCGCAATGCCATCGCCGCCGACGAACTGGAGGCACTGGATATCGAGGTTCTCGCGCAGGATGTCGACGTGATCGACGAGTCGGCCGTCGAGGCGGCATTTACTGCCGCCGTGGCGCACTTCGGGAGCATTCACGGCGTTGTGGCCAATGCCGGCATTGCCACACAAGCCGCGCCCTTCCACAAAGTCGAGACCGGTGAATACGATCGCGTCCTGGCCACCAACCAGCTCGGAGTCATGTATACATTGCGCGCCGCGACGCGGCACATGGTCGATCGCGCGGAAAAAGGCGGCCCGGGCGGATCGCTGATCGGCATTGCCAGCACTGCCGCCGTCCAAGGCTATACCAATCGTTCGGCCTACGCCGCCACCAAGGGCGCGATGCTTTCCGTCATGCGCACGGTCGGCGCCGAGGTCGGCCACCTCGGCATCCGCGCCAATTCGGTCGTGCTAGGCGTCATCGACACCGACATCATTCCCGATGCGCACCGTGGGCCGATCACCGACCGGCTCGCCCAGCGCGCAATGATTCCACGCCTCGGGCTGCCGGACGAGGTCGCGCCGCTCATCATCTATCTGCTGGCGGAAGGATCCACTTTTCACACCGGCGACTGCCTCGTGCTGGACGGTGGCGTGACCTACCGCGGCCTGTGACGCGCACGAGATAATCCGATCCGGGGAGGGCAATACATGCTGACCGTCGAAAACATTGTCGAGCGGGCGCGCGAACAAACCGGTTTAACCGAATTTGGCGATACCGCATTCCTCGAACCGATGGGAATATTCTTCGAATCGCTAAACCGCGAAGCCGGACTCAGCGAGCGGGGGGAAGCCGGCATGACCGCTTCGCATACCCGCAACCTCGTTAACCTGCTGCGCGCCGAGTACACATTTCGCAAGGATCCGGCGATCCTCGATGCCACGCTGCCGCCACCGGTGTTCATCACCGGTCTGCCGCGCACCGGCACCACGGCGCTGCACCGGATGATGAGCGCCGACGGACGTTTCTCGTTCCTGCCGACCTGGCTGGCGATGAACCCCGCGCCGTTTCCGGATGCCGCGCCCGGCATGCCGGACCCGCGGATCGCCATTGCCGATGCGGAAGAGGACATGCTGCGCCAGCACGTCCCCGCCGTCTACGCCGCGCATCCCTATCGCGCGCGCGAGGCGGAGGAAGAACTGTTCTACCTGCGCTACAGCTACCGCACGTACGCACTCCAGACCTACACCTACACCCCGTCCTACGGCGCGTGGCTGAAAGGGCAGGACCAGCGGCCTGCCTACGACGGATTGCGCCGCATGCTGCAACTGGTCCAGTCGCAGCAGACATTTCCCGACGCGTCGCACTTCCTGCTGAAATCCCCGTTCCATCTCGGCCAGCTCGATCATCTCTTCGCCGTATTCCCCGATGCCAGGGTGATCATCTGCCATCGCGAGCCGTCAGAGGTCTTTGCCTCCTGGGCGAACATGCTCATCAATCTCCACTACCTGAACAGCGAAAGAGTCGATGCAGCCGCGATCGCGTCATACTGGACTGACAAACTCATTGAAATGCTTGATAATTTTGTAAAAAAACGACCCGCGTTGCATGCGGGGCAAGTGCTCGACATGCACTATCGCGATATCGTCGGCCCACCGGGAGCCGGCATGGAGCGGGTTTACGACTTCATCGGCCTGCCATTCACTGGCGAGTATCGCGACCGCGTTTGCGGCTGGAAGGAGACAAATCCCCAGCACGGCTTCGGAAAGCACAGCTACGACATGGATGCCCTTCCGCTCGACCTCGATCGCATCCGCGCCGATACGCGCGCCTACACGGATCAGTATGTCAGCCACTGACGATTCCGATGGTGGATGGGTCACCGACGGCGACGGCGGTGTCCTGATCGGAGCGCGGAATTGCACCGAACCAGGCCCCGGTGACATCGTTGTCCGACCGGAGGCGACATCGCTCAATCGGGGCGAGGTCAGGATGTTGGATCGGATGCCGCCCGGTTACGTGCCCGGCCTCGATCTGGTGGGCCGGGTAGTCCGATCCGCCGCCGACGGCTCTGGCCCCGCGGTCGGCGCACGAGTGATGGCAATGACCGGTCAACGCGGTGGCGGCTGGGGCGCCCTTTCTCCAATCGCGTCCGATCAGGTGGCCGTGCTGCCGGACTCGCTGGCCGACCGGACGGCGGCAGCGCTTCCCACCGCGGGCATGACCGCACTGCGCGCGCTTGCGTGGGGCGGCGATTTGGCGGGGAAACGCGTACTCGTGACCGGCGCGACGGGCGGCGTGGGCTGGCTGGCCTGTCAACTCGCGCAGGCTGCCGGCGCCATCGTCAGCGGCACCGTCAGCAACGTTTCCCGTCTGCCGGCCATCGCGCCGCTCGGCCTGGCCGCCGTTTACGTGGGTGGGACCGTGACGGGAAACTATGAACTGATCGTGGAAACGGTTGGCGGTGCGGCCCTGTCCGAAGCGATGCGCGTGGTGGCCCCCGATGGCGTTGTCACAACACTCGGTGGCCAAGAGGGGTTTGACGCCCCGGATACGCCGGCGACCATCCCGCACGGTTGGTTCGTGCTGGCGCCCGGTGCGCAGTTGGTGGCGCTGAACGTGACGCATGAGGTGGCACGTCTGCGGACAGCCGCAACGGATCTTTCCAGGCTGGCCACGCTGGCTGCCTCTGGCGCGCTTGATCCGGGTATCGGCGAAGTCGTGCACTGGGGGCAGTTGAGGGAAATTGTGCAACGCTTCCAGAAGGGGCTGGTGCACGGGAAGGCAGTTGCCGTCCGGCCATAACCGCGAACTCGCCAGCCAAGGCAACCGCCGTAGTTCCTTTGTGCCTAATGTGGCGGCACTTCCCCGCTGCCGGCAAATGTCAGCCGCGAACATCGGGCGAACCTGTTCCACCACAGCCGAACCGTCTCGTGGCAAGGTCAACGCCACGCTCGTGGAGCAGGTTCTCCACGTTCCGCAAGGACAGTGGATAGCGGACGCACATGAGCACGGCCAGCCGGATAGCCCCCGGCGAAAAATCAGACCCTGCCACGTTAAGCTGACCGAGCCTTGAGCGCATCTCACCGGTATGCGGTTTATGTCAGGCTCGCTTAATTTATGCCAAAGAAGCCGTGAAGCGCTTCGGCGATCTCATCCGGCCGTTCTTCCGGAAGGTAATGCCCGGCCCCCTTGACGCAGAAACCATCGACTTGTTCGAGGTAAGTTCGCCATATCAGCAGCATGTCGGTAGGGCCGTATGAGTGCTCGCCCCAAAGCACCAGCGCCGGGCAGCGGGCTTTGTGGCCTGAATCGAGATCCTCCTGCTCCATGGCCACATCGAGCGACGAGAAGGCGCGATAATCTGCGCACGATGCCCGGATCATCGCAGGCGTGAAGCTGCGCCTGTATTCGGTCAGCGCATCTTGGGAAAACAGGTCCTTCCCATGAGGTCCGGGTGGCACAAGCTTATCGAACAGCCAGTCCGGATCCACGGAAGTAAAGAACGTTTCGGCAATATCGTGAGGCTGCGACATCAGGATCCAGAACCAGGCACGCCGTGCATGCGGTCCAGAGAGTTGCGTCCAGGCATAGTGAGTTGGCTGAATATCCAGCAGCGCCATCCGCTCCACCACGCCAGGATGATCCAATGCCATTCTGAAAGCCGTCCGTGCCCCGCGATCATGGCCCGCCACGAAGAAACGATCATGGCCCAACGCTCGCATCACTTCGACCTGATCATCGGCCATATCGCGAAAGCGATAGTTAGATGCGTCCGGTAGCGGTTCCGGGCCAATGCTGGCGCCATAACCGCGAAGATCTGGAACCACGATCGTGAAATGATCCAGCAGGCGGCACGCAACGCCATCCCACATGGCCCCGGTTTGTGGATAGCCATGCAGCAGCAGTAGCGGCGGTCCGCTGCCGCCTGACCGCGCATGGATTAGCGCTCCTGTGCTGGTGGCGATCTGGTGCTCGTCGAACCCCTCAAACATCATGTCTCTGCCCGGATGAAGGAAACGTTATACTTTGAATGCTCGCTTCGATGTAGTTGCGAATGTCGACGGTGGGCATCGGGCCGAAACGATTCCACCAGAGCCTCACCGTTTCACGGCATATGTCGATCCCCCGCTCGAACAGCAAGTCTTCCACGTTCCGCAGCGACAGCGGAAACCGGACGTACATCGTCACGACGAAGCGGATCACCTCCGGTGATAAGTTAAAGGAACGGGCCAGCGGGTTTGCGAGGGCCAGGCATGGAAACGTCCTGCCTCACTCAACCCTACCAGCAGGTGCATTTCCACTGACAGAGTCATGCCGCCGCAACAGAGTTGCTCATATTTTACCTCTCGTCTTGAATATTATGCACAAAATCACGTTTGATGCATTCGCCTTCCATTCGGCGACGAATAGCTTGCAAGGGCCCTTCAACAGCTAGTCAAAGCTTGGTGGAGGATATCGTGGGTGACGTGCTCCCGCAGGGATAGTCTCCCCGTTCCCGCTCTGCATCAGCATCAGCATCAGCATCGGGCTTAGGTTCCCCCGCACCCGCGGGGATAGTCCGGTCCGGAATCCTGATCCAGGCGTCCAGAGGGCTGGGGTGG
The DNA here is from genome assembly GCA_964621355.1 of uncultured Novosphingobium sp. Lineage (GTDB taxonomy): Bacteria > Pseudomonadota > Alphaproteobacteria > Sphingomonadales > Sphingomonadaceae > Novosphingobium. Next base: position 10,407 of record CAZUOV010000058.1, read on the forward strand.
GTGGCGATGGTCGGCATGGTCTCCAATGCGGCCCGGAACAACAGATCATAGACCGCCGCCTTGTTCTGGAACGCGCTGGCGGGACATCGGCGGGCAAGGTGAACACGACATGGAAGTAGCGGATCCCAACCGCCGTCATGGCCTTGAACTGGACGAGACTGAGATACCTGTCATGGGCGCGGCGCCGGTAGCGCGGGCTCGCCACCGTCTGGATCACGCGGATACGGTCGGCTTCGGCAAGCCGCATATCGAAGCGACAGGCATCGAGTCACAAGCCATTGTAACTTGCGAACCTGGCTGGCCACGCCGGACGTCAGCCGGGTGTTTTGCCAGGCAGGCGATGGGCCGCTAAGGGGCGGCGCAATGCGCGATGTGATGATCCTGCTCGACGATGCCCGCGATGCGGGAGCGAGCGACGCGCGCCTCTATCGCGCGCCGCGCGAGATCGTGGAGGCGCGGCGAGCCGGCGAAGTCGTGCCCGCGCTGGAGAGGATCGCGGCGCTGAGCCGCGAAGGGCGGCACCTTGCGGGCTATCTCGCCTATGAAGCCGGACTGGCGCTGGAACCGCGCCTTGCCCCGCTGGCGGACGCACGCACGGGAGCGGGCGGGCCACTCGTCTGGTTCGGCGCGTTCGACGGTTACGAAACGATCCCCGCCGCCGACATGCCGCGCTGGCTCGCCGGACACGGCTCCGGTGCGCCAGCCGGGATCGGCCCGCTGGCGCCCGCCATCTCGCCCGGCGGCTATCTGGCGGCCTTCGCCGCGCTTCGGGAAACGATCGAGGCCGGTGACATCTATCAGGCGAACCTGACGTTCCCGCTGGCCGGGAGTTGGCACGGAAACGCCGTGGACCTTTATGCCGCCATCCGCCCCATGGCGCGCGCGGGCTATGGCGGATTGATTTTCGACGGCGCGCACTGGCTGCTGAGTTTTTCGCCCGAACTGTTCTTCGCGCTGAAGGACGGGCAAGTGACCGTCAGGCCGATGAAAGGCACGCGTCCGCGCGCGCCAGATGCGGCTGCGGACGCGGTGGGGGATGCCGCGCTCGCGGCCGATCTCGCCGCATCGCCCAAGGACCGGGCGGAAAACCTGATGATCGTGGACCTGATGCGCAACGATCTGTCACGCGTCGCCGTGCCGGGATCGGTGCGCGTGGAAAACCCGTTCGCCATCGAAAGCTATCCCACCGTGCACCAGATGGTATCCACGATCCGCGCCCGGCTGCTGTCCGGCATGGGCGCGACGGACCTGCTGCGCGCGCTGTTCCCGTGCGGCTCCATCACAGGCGCCCCCAAGATCCGCGCCATGGAACTGATCCATGCCGCGGAGCGCGACGCGCGCGGCCCCTATTGCGGCGCTATCGGGCGGATAGCCCCATCGGGAGACGGTCCAGATGGCGCTGGTGACGCGGCGTTCAATGTGGCAATCCGCACCTTGCGGCTGACTCCCGGCGGAAATGCGGTGCTGGGCGTGGGATCAGCCATCGTCGCCGATTCGGACAGCATGGCCGAATGGCGGGAATGCCTGGTCAAAGGGGGCTTTGTGCGGCAATCGGGAGTGGCAGGTGAAACGGCGGAAGGCACGCAACGGCGGCCCGGCGCGGCGTTCGACCTGATCGAGACCATGGCTTTCACGCCCGAACACGGCATCCCCCTGCTGGAACGGCACCTCGAACGGCTGAAGGCCAGCGCCGCCGAACTCGGCTTCCTGTTCGACCGCCATGCCGCGCGCAACGCCATCCAGGCGCTGTGCTTCGATGCCGATGCGCCCGCCAAGTTGCGCCTGATGGTGGCGCGAAGCGGCGCGATCAGCGTGGAACTCGCGGACATGCCGCCCACCCTGCCCCGGAACTCGCAGACGCCTGCCCGCTGCGGCGTGCTGCGCCTGCCGGTCGACCCCGGCGACTGGCGGCTGCGGCACAAGACGTCCGACCGGGAATTCCATGACACCGCGCTGGCCGTGGCGCGGGAAGCGGGCGCAGACGAAGCGCTGTTCCTGCGCGATGACGGCCTGTTGACAGAAGGCAGTTTCACCAGCCTGTTCGTGGAGCGCGACGGCGTGCTGCTCACGCCCCCGGCCGCACTGGGCCTGCTGCCCGGCGTGCTGCGCGCCTCGCTTCTGGCCGAAGGAAAGGCGCGCGAAGCGGAATTGACGCTGGACGACCTTGCGGCGGGCTTTTTCATCGGTAACGCCTTGCGCGGCCTGATCCCCGCCGTTCTCCTCGATTGAGTTTTCATCCCGATGACCGAAACGTCCACCGCGCTTGCCCGCATCCAGCCTTCGCAGACCACGGCGATGACCGACCGCGCCATGGAATTGCGCGCGCGCGGGCATGACATCATTTCGCTTTCCGTGGGAGAGCCGGACTTCGCGACGCCGCCGCATGTCGTCGAGGCGGCGAAGGCCGCGCTGGACGCGGGCGACACGAAATATACCGCCGTCGGCGGCACGGCCCGGCTGAAACAGGCCGCCGCGCTGCATTTCGCGCGCGACCTGGGCATCGAGGTTCCGCCCGCTCAGGTCACGGTCAGCGCGGGCGGCAAACAGGCGATCTTCCACGCCCTGCTCGCCACGCTGAACCCCGGCGACGATGTGCTGATCCCCGCGCCATGGTGGGTCAGCTACCCCGAAATCGCGCGCTTCGCGGGCGCCAACGTGGTGCCGCTGCATACGGACGCGGCGAGCGGTTTCCGCATCGGCGCCGATCAGCTTGCCGCCGCGATCACGCCGAAAACGCGCTGGCTCCTGCTCAATTCGCCGGGCAATCCAACCGGCGCGACTTATCCGGCGGACGAATTGCGCGCGCTGGGCGGCGTGCTGGCGCGGCACCCGCACGTCCTCATCCTGTCGGACGATATCTACGCGCCTTTGCGCTACAGTCCCGGCGCGCACGCCACGCTGGCCGTGGAATGCCCGGACCTGGCGGACCGCGTGCTGACCGTTTCCGGCGTATCGAAAAGCCACGCCATGACAGGCTTCCGCATCGGCGTCGCGGCCGGGCCGCAATGGCTCGTCAGGGCCATGGAAAAGCTGCAATCGCATTCCTCCGGCAACCCCTGCTCGATCAGCCAGGCCGCCGCCGTCGCCGCATTCGAGGGGCCGCAGGATTTCCTGCTCGACTGGCGCGAACGCTTCCGCGCCCGTCGCGACACCGTGGTCGCGGGCATCAACGCCATTCCCGGCCTTTCGACGCCGGTGCCGGACGGCGCATTCTATTGCATGGTGGATGCCGCCCCGCTGATGAGCCGCTTCGGCGACGATACGGCGCTGGCGCTTCATCTGATCGAGAACGGCGTCGCCATCGTGCCCGCCAGCGCCTTCGGATCGCGGGACGGCTTCCGCATCAGCTTCGCAGCAGACGACGCGCGGCTGGCCGAAGCGGTGCGACGCATCGGGCAGGCACTGGCATGACGGATATCCCCATCCTGTTCGAGGACGCCGAAGCCCTCGTCATCGACAAACCGGCGGGCCTGCCGCTGGACCGCCCGCGCGGCGGGGGCATCAGCCTTGCGGATCATCTGGAAACCCTGAAACTGGGCTTCCAGCGCGCGCCTGTTCCCGTCCACCGGCTTGACCGCGATACGTCCGGCTGCCTGCTGCTGGCGGGCAATCCTCGCGCGCTCAAGCGGTTCGCCATGGCATTCGAGGAGCGGCTCGTGGAAAAACGCTACCTCGGCATCGTGAGCGGCGAACCGGCGGAAACGGAAGGCACCGTCGCGCTATCGCTGTCGAAAGTCAGCACCGCGAAAGACGGCTGGCGGATGATTCCGGCGAAGAAGGGCAAGCCCGCGCTGACGCATTGGCGCGCGCTTGAAGGCCGCAACGGGCTGACGCTGATCGAGTTCCGCCCGGAAACCGGCCGCACACACCAGATCCGCGTCCATGCCGCGTCCGGCCTCGGGCTGCCGCTGCTGGGCGATCCGGTCTATGGTGACGAAAAAGGCGCGCCGCGCACCATGCTCCACGCCGCCGCTCTCATGGTGCCCCGGGACGGCAAGGCGGCGATCGCCGCCCATGCCCCGCTGCCCGCCGATTTCACGCGGTTCGGCTTTACCGATGGATGACGTGGTGGAGCGCGCGCTCGCTCTGGCGCGGGAAAGCTTCATCACGTCCGCCGGGCCGGGCGGCCAGAACGTCAACAAAGTGGCGACCGCCGTGCAGCTTCGCCTCGATGTCTATGCCTTGCGCCTGCCGCCGCTTGTGTTTCATCGCCTGCGGGATCTCGCGGGCAGCCGGATGACCGCGCGCGGCGAACTGGTGCTGACGGCACGGCGCTTCCGCACACAGGACGCCAACCGCGCCGACGCGCGGCAGAGGCTGGCCGACCTGCTGACGCAGGCGCAAGCCCTGCCCGGACAGCGAGCGAAAACGCGCCTGAACCGCATCGGCAAGGAAAAGCGGCTTCAGGGCAAGAAGCTGCGCGGCGCGGTGAAAGCCGGGCGCGGCAAGGTCTCGTTCGATTGAAGCGATCGGGGATAGGAAATGGTGACCCCGGCGTGATTCGAACACGCGACATTCGGTTTAGAAGACCGATGCTCTATCCAGCTGAGCTACGGGG
>CAZUOV010000059.1:0-14856 GCA_964621355.1 uncultured Novosphingobium sp.
AGTTTTCCTTCGGTGGCGGAAGACCATTGCACGGCGGTCAATGGCGCGCGCATATGGTGAAACAAAACCCCCGCCGAAGCGGGAGATAGGTAAGTGCAGCACTTCATTAATCAGGCTCTCGGCCTTCGGGGGACACCGCGCTTTCGCCGCAGGAGCGACCGCCGGGATGGCACGATTGGCAGGTGGATCAGTTCGTATCTCGCCAGCTTGCTGCCGATGCTGCTCGTTCGCAAATCGAGATATTGGCGATACCGGCCAAAGCACCGGGTCCGCCAGATGCGCCGCTTATGCCCGGCACGGTCGGCGGGGTCGTCCCTGTCCTCATCATTCAAGGGACAGCCCGGTCCGTCTCTGACGGGGAACACGGTGTTGATACCATCTTCGTCGTGCTGGCCGGACGGATCGTCCTCTTCCCCCGGATCGCTCATCGGACAACCGGGACCGGGCCAGATGCCTTGGTTATGGGCGCAGAAGTCATCCTCGCCCATCGAGCCGTCCAGCTCATCGCCGTTCAATTCAATATCGGTGTCGCCGTCCATAGCGTCGAGAACGGCAACCAGCACTTCCACGGCGCTAGCAATGGTGCCGCGATCAAACAATGCGAACGTGGCGGGAAGATTCATGTCGGCCATGGTCACGCCCTCCCGTCGCGAAGGTAGGCAACGATAGCGGTGCGATCCTCTGCGCTGAGGCTGACGATCAGTTCTCGCGCCTTGCTGAGTTTGTCGTCGGTCTGTCGTTCCACCTGGATGACAAAGGAAAGGTGGTCGCGAACTATCCAGCCACCGCCGACCGCCTTGAACTCAGCGAGCCACCGGACGGGGTCGAAGCCCGCAGGAGACTCGCTGAGCGCGTTCACGGGTTCAAGGCTGTCGGACAGCGGAGAGCGATGGATCGGCCTTGAGCGAGTCTCAGGCGGGGAAATATCGGCATGTTGCATGTCATGCCTCCCCACGTTCGCGCTGGATGGCCGCAAGCAGCATGGCGCAGCCCTCGCGCATCTCTGCCCGATGGCGTCGGGCAACCATGGCGAAATCATCAGCGTGGCGTGTGCGGCGTCCACTCGGCACGCGGCGAACGTGCATGCTGCCGCTGCCAGATATGTAGGCATTGATCTTCGCCGCCGTCGCGGGCCGGATCGCGCGACCATCACGGATCGCAAAGACAAGACCAGGATCGCCAGCAGCCTCGCGTCCAAAGCGGGAAAGCGTCATCCCGTTCCTGTCGCAAAACAGGGCAATGGTATCGTAGGTAATGGGTGCGCACGACGGCGCGCCCGTGATAGGGGCTGTGTTAGCCATGATCGTCTCCAATCAGACGGTTGTGGTCAGGCCGAACCGGGGAGGTAGGATTCCTTGGTTCGGCCGCCGTTACTAACGCACCTTGCATTCAGCTTGTCAAGCCGTTACTAACGATGAATGGCTTTGACAAATGCGGAGCGGCAAGCACGCTATCGACAAAAACTCAAGGACGCTGCCGCAGTGGATGTTTCCGTGCTCATCGGGATTAAGGATCTGAATTTTCCCGATCAGGGAAAAACTTGGATGCCGGCCAGGCTTCCCATTGCGCCCTTGCCGGGAGACACCTTGATTGTCCGGCACGGTGATGGCGAATGGACAGTGACAGTTGCGTCTCGCACCATACGCGAAAGCGCCAGCGAGGGTGATGCTCTAGTCCTGGATTGTGAGGGCCGTTTCCAACCCCTCGGCTGACCTCGCGACACTTATACTAACGTGCCGTGACCCCTCATTGGTCTATCGTATATCCGGGTGGAGGTGGGGATATGTCGAGCTTCGCGCCGGGAGGCAGCGGAGGAACGGCTTCATCCGTTACGTCCCGGAAATCGGACCACTCGTCCTTTACCGCCATGATCTTTCCGTCTTTCACGACAGAAGCGCACACCGCACGCTGGCACCGCAACAGGTCGCCGGTTTGGCGGTCAAGCCGGACAGTCGAACCCGAGCCGGTGTTGACGATCTGATATCGGTTGCCAGCGTTGATCCGGTTCGTCGTGAACCACGTCGCCCCCATGATGGTGATGGAGATCAAGACGGCAGAAAACACTATGGCGCGCGCGGTGGTCATTCCCGTATCATGCGGACCGCCTATTGATCCGTCCAGCGGGTTTCATGACTTTCAGGCGACAGCGCCGTGTCCATGGATACATGGCCTTTGCGCGGAACAGCGGAGTGAGCTGGTTCTTGCGCTGATGGATAGCGGCAAATCCTGGCGAGGTGCACAAAAAAGCGTCCAAACCGAAGCCCGAACGCCTTCCTGAACCCTACGAGGCTACAGCCTCACGCAAACGCTGGCGCAACGTCCGCAACAAAGAAGCTGTGAAGCGCTTCGGCGATCTCATCCGGCCGTTCTTCCGGAAGGTAATGACCGGCATCCTTGACGCAGAAGCCATCGACTTGCTCCAGGTAAGTTCGCCAAAGCAGCAACATGTCGGAAGGGCCGTATGAGTGCTCGCCCCAAAGCACCAACGCCGGACAGCGGGCTTTATGGCCTGAATCGAGATCCTCTTGCTCCATGGCCACATCCAGCGACGAAAAGGCGCGATAATCTGCGCACGATGCCCGGATCATCGCAGGCGTGAAACTGCGCCTGTATTCGGTCAGCGCATCCTGGGAAAATAGGTCCCTTCCATGAGGTCCGGGTGGCACAAGCTTATCGAACAGCCAGTCCGGATCCACAGAAGTAAAGAACGTTTCGCCAATATCGTAAGGCTGCGACATCAGTATCCAGAACCACGCACGCCGTGCATGCGGTCCAGAGAGTTGCGTCCAGGCATAGTGAGTTGGCTGAATATCCAGCAGCGCCATCCGCTCCACCACGCCAGGATGATCCAATGCCATTCTGAAAGCCGTCCGTGCCCCGCGATCATGGCCCGCCACGAAGAAACGATCATGGCCCAACGCTCGCATCACTTCGACCTGGTCGTCGGCCATATCGCGAAAGCGATAGTTAGATGCGTCCGGCAGTGGTTCCGGACCAATGCTGGCGCCATAGCCGCGAAGATCGGGAACCACTATCGTGAAATGATCCAGCAGGCGGCACGCAACGCCATCCCACATGGCGCCGGTTTGTGGGTAGCCATGCAGCAGTAGTAAGGGCGGTCCGCTGCCGCCTGACCGCGCATGGATTAGCGCTCCTGCGCTGGTGGCGATTTGGTGCTCGTCGAACCCTTCAAACATCATGCCTCATGCCTCTCGCCATATTACGAAAACGCTATCTGCCGGCGGCCTCCGCATTCTTCGCTAGCACCGCCTTGGTGAGTGCAATTGCGTCCGCGATCGTCACAGGGGCAATCCCGTCCGGCTTCAATATCTTCGACTCGTCGCCGCTTACTTTGGCCGCTTTCCAGTTGATCGCATACTCCAGAAATAATGCCGCATCAGCCGGAGCCAGTTTCTTCGCGATATCGTGGGTTTCGCCCATGTTCAAAAAGTTGATGTCTGCAATTTTGATTGCTGTAGCGCCAGTCGCGGCCTGGGGACTGCGCTCACTCGCCTGAGTAGCATGCCCGCTGGCTGGGGGGCTATCCCCGCACCCAGCCAGAGCCAGTGCCGCTGTCATAGTAAAAATCAGATTGCGCATATCCGCCTCCTGCCCGGCTCATCGGCCAAGAGTGAAGTCGCGTCAACCTAAGGGCTTATCCCCGAGCCAACAGACCTTGAATAAATCAGCGCTGGGCCGTTTGCGCCTTGCACGCGATTTGCTTAAATAAATTAATCTGATATATAGAATATATCGTCCGTCATTTTTACAGAGGTAAAAATGTTAGATTTTATTGCCACTTTCTTTTTGATAGTGGCATCGCTTTCTATAGTTGCAACTTACATGTATACGAGGACTCCAGAGCCGGAAATTGGTTATCCGGCTAAGGCTCCAGCGATTTACAGCTTCGGATTGGCGTTCGCATTGCTGGCGGCGGCGGGCGCACTGATGTTTGCGGACTAGCAGCCCTTTCCTACACCACCCGATCCGCTGTACTCAGCCACGATGGACAAGCAACGCATCATCGACCGACAGGCCGGTCTCTTCTGCTACCTGCGAGGCTAGGCCTTGCGGGCGCCCTCCTTTAGGGCCGCTGGCAGGTTTCGCGTCATATTGTCGCGAAACCTCCCGGCGCGCCTCCAGCAACTCCGCATAGCGCCGGATATGCTGATCCCGCTGTTCCTTGGTCAGATCGCAGCGGTGAAGATTCTCCGCGATAGCCCCGCGACCAGCACGGGAACGCCCTCGACGGCACAGCCTCAATGGGCCGCCTATCGTATCCGTCCAATAGGGGATTGAGCGTGAGGAGCGGCCATCAGCGGCTATGAAATATCATAGGTTTCCGCCGAAATCCCTTCGACGGTTCGAACACGCCATTTTGAACCTGACGATTTCAGTTGTTCGTTGAGGAAAGGAACCGGGGCAAGAAACGTCCCCGGTGCGGCGCCTCCGGGCATATGCGGATTTTGCGCAATATAGAGTTCCGTCAGTTCCAGCAGCCGGTCATTTCGTAGCTGCCCGTCGGTATATTGAATGCGCCGGTTCAGCGAAGCATCGCCCAGCCCCAGCATCATCGCAACCAGTATGATTAGGGGGACAGTCGCAATGCCGACCAGAATGGCGCCTAGCCGATTGATGCTCATGGAATTGTCCTACAGTTGAAGAGGGTATGCCAGGCAGGGGTCGCTTCCGCGCTTGCGGACATATGGCCTCAGCTTTCGGCGTTGCGCCTCAACAAGGCTTGTTCGGCCGCAGCAAGGCCTTCCTCGCTTTTGATCGCCAGATCCAGCGGCCTGCCGCCGAGGCCGTCGTCATGGCCGTTCAGGAAAGCAATGGCCGCCTTGCTGCCAAGAGTGAGGACGGCCATCTGGGAAATCCGGCCCTGCCGCTTTGCTTCATTCGTCGTGAGACGCGGTCCCTTGGCGTGCTTGGAAAAGCCCCGCTTGGAAAAATGATCAACCATCGTTGACCGCTATGTTGGACGCTTTTTCAGCATCCCGGAGAGCGCGAGCCGCATCCGTCTTCAGCGCGCGTGCGGCAAGTTGCTGCCATGCCGCCTCTGACCGCAAGTAGCGGTCACGCACATTCTGGAGATCGGCCGATGCCGCATCCCGGGCACACTCGGCGGCACGGGCAAGATAGTGCTCGCTGATTACGGACATCTGCATTTCTCAGGGCCTTTGATATGCAATCATCCCACCATGTCGGCAACGATGCGCCGTAGTTCCTGTTGGGAGAGCGATGAATTTTTCTCTTTCCTGCCTTCCGGCATTTGTCCAAGAGAGAATTTCTGTAGAATTTCCATAATATTACACTTCAAAAACATGGTATCCTTGGCACGCATTCAGATGCGCGATTTTCCGTCGCGTCATCGCCGTCGTCGGCGCGGGCCGCTTCCGACAGGCAAGCCGATTTTTTCACGGTAGATGATGCGACCCTTCCCGAGGTCGTAAGCGGTCATTTCCACCTGCACGCGATCGCCAATCACGGAACGGATGCGATAACGACGCATCTTTCCGGCGGTATAGGCAATGATGTGATGATCGTTATCGAGGTGGACCCGAAAACGCCCATCGGGAAGTATCTCTTCTATCCGGCCATCGAGGACTAGCAGTTCCTCCTTGGCCAAGGCCTCAAAGTGCCTGAAGGTTGACGGCGGAATCCTTGCCGCGCCTGTCGGTCTCGACTTCATAGCTGAGGCGCTGGTCCTTGTTGAGCGTTGCCAGCCCGGCCCGCTCGACGGCGGAGATATGAACAAAGCTGTCCTTGCCGCCATCTTCGGGAGCAATGAAACCGTAACCCTTGTCGGTATTGAAAAACTTGACGGTGCCAACAGGCATGATGTGCTTCCTTTCACGAAAACAGGGAATCCAGCCGCCTGATGGCGGCAGGGCTGATAGCGCGATAAGGGAAGGTGAGCCTGAGGCTTCAAGTTCCGTCGAGGCGACGATTAGCTTTTTATAGATGGGAAGTTACAGGCCAAGAGTCAAGAACTACACCCTCCCCCGGATAAATCGCTTTTCCGCTCTCATCCTCAAACACTCATTTGCATTTCCGATTATTTGTGCTACACATTTTCGCACTCAACGTCGCGACGACAGTGGAGCCGACAATGCAGGATACGCACGTTTCATTCCGTGCCAGCAACACGCTTGTCACCGCGCTTTATGCGCAAGCGCAGATTGCTGGCTGTTCCCTCTCCGAATATCTGCGCTCCATCGCGCGCGAGAAAGTCGGTCTGCAATGACCGTCGATGTCTCGGACGTGTGCTGCCACGTGGCGCAGGCGACTCTGTTCGATCGCATTCCGGGCAAGGACTTCTCGCTGCACGATATGTCGATGGCGGGCGTGCCCTATTGCGAGAACCCCGCCGATCCGCTCGCATTGATCCCTCGCGCCGCGCGCGGCGATCTTGCGGCGCAGCGGGAGATCGCGGAGCAGGCGCTGTATTACGTCCTCAGCGAGGGTGACCGCATAGACCGGCCCGTGACGTTGGCCGAAGGGCTGATGTTCGCCCGGATGGCGGCGAGCCAGACCGATGACGAGCGCGACGCCATGCGCGTGGTGATGATGCTGTCGCTGGCTTCGCTCATCACGGTTGGCGAGGCTTCCACCGATTATGCCGCCGAGTGCATCGCCCGGCTTGAGATGGTGGCCGATGGCGCGACCACGATGGCCGAAGCCGCCGCGTCGCTGCTGGCCCGCTGCGCCGAGCAGGAAAAACCCGAAACGCTGATGATCGCCCGGCAATACCGAGATCGCTTGAAAGGAGACGCCTGATGGCGATGTTCGGCGGCGGCAAGCGCAACGCCTATTACTCCACCTTGATGGACACGCGCAGCGAGGAGGACCGGGCGCGCGAACTCGCGGGGCTGATGCGCCCCGCCGCATCGCCGGGCGCGGCGTTCAACCGAAAGGGCTTCTGGGCCGGTTCCAGAAGCGCGCTGCCCATGCAGCAGGCCCAGCCGCAATTGCCGGACTACGTGGTGGGCGACAGGCCGGTCGATCCCGCCGCTACGACATCGACGGTCCAGCCCGGATCGGTTGATCCTGACGTTCTCAAGATGATCGGGCAGGCGCCGGTGAGGCAGAAGGGCGGCCTTCGCGATGTGCTGGCCAGCGCCCTGGCCGTGCTGGGCGATGTGGCGGCGCAGAGCAGCGGCCAGAGGGGGTTCGCGGTCAACAACCTTGCGAAGTCGTGGAGCGACCGGCGCGAGTCTTACAACGATTCACTGCTGAACTATCAGAACCGTCTTCGCGTGGCGCAACTGCCCGGCATGTCCGCACGGGAAATGGCGGCCTATATGGCGGACCCCAAGGCATGGGGCGGCCACATGGCCGATGCCGCGACCAGCCGCTATCAGGCGGCCACGCTCAATCCGGGGGACCAACGGTTCCTGGGCGAAGGCAACGGCGTCTATCAGGCCCCGACGCGCGGGCAGCAATATGCGGATTCGCTGGGCCTTGTTCCCGGCACGCCGGAATACGCCGACGCGCTGCGCGATCAGGAACTGGGCGCGAACGGCCCGACCGCGTTCGGCAACCAGCAGACATTGGGCGATCTGGGGCATCAACGGGCGCTGGCCATGGAACGCATGCGCCAGCAGGGCCGCATGGGCATGGAAACCATGCGGCAGGGCAATCGCATGAACCTGCGCGGCACGCCGACGTATCGGGATATGAACCCGCCGCCTCCGCGTAATTCCGGCAGAGAGAACTTGCCCGTTGTGCGTTCGCCGGAAGAAGCCAGACGCCTGCCTTCCGGCTCAAGGTTCAAAACGCTTGATGGCCGTGTGATGCAGGTGCCCTGATGGCGGGGCCGGATCAATGGGCGGGCTTCCGCCAAGTGGACGACAAGGAAGATGAATGGGCTGGCTTCAAGCCTGTATCATCACCCTCGTCATCGCGTGCGCGGAATGCGCCGTCGCCCCCTTCGACTGCCCTGCCTTCCCTGGGCATGGACAGCGTGGTCTCCGCGCATGACGGCGACACGCTGCGTCTGGGTTCGGGCGGCTCACTGCGGCTCTATGGCGTGGATGCGCCGGAACTGGTGCAGCAAGGCTGGAACCGGCAGGGCCGCGCCGTGCCCATCGGCCAGCAATCGCGCGAGACGCTGGGCGATCTGCTCGCCAGCAACAAGGCCGTGCCCGGCACGCCTGTCGGCACAAGCTATGGCCGAACGGTCGCGCCTGTCATGCTGGGCGGCATGGACCTTGGGGAAACGCTGGCGCGCTCCGGGAATGTGCTGGCCGCGCCCGATTACCTCGCGCGCGATCCGCAGCGCCGGTTCCAGTATATGCAGGGCGAGCGGCTGGCCCGGCTCAACGGGCTGGGCATCCACGACACGCTTTTCCAAAACCCGGCGGACTATCGCAAGGGGCCGATGCCCTCGCCCTCGCATGAGACCATCGCGCAATTCTGGGACACGCCGACGCCCATGGCGGGAATGCGCCCCGAAGACGAATCGCAATATGTGACGCTGCTCCAGACCGCGAAGACGCCGGAGGAAATCCTGTCGTTCGTGGAATCGCGCGGCATGAAGATGGATCGCGGCGATGTGGAAAAGTGGATTGCGGGCCGCGAGGACTATCGCAAGCAGGGCCGCGATCTGCCTGCCTATGCCGTCTACAAGGAAGGCCCCAAGCCTCTCACTGATCTGGGCGACGGCGCGGCTGGCGCATCTATCCGTGGGTTCGGGGCGGGCACGCTGGCAGGGGCGCTCGATGAGATCGGCGCGGGCGCGGATACGCTGGGCCTGACGCCGGGCCGCGAGAACGTGTGGAACAGCGAGCGCAGGCTGGCTGATATCTGGGCCAACAACCAGCACCAGAACGAAGCGATCCTTGGTTATGACCGTTCGGCCCACCCGTGGGCGACGCTGGGCGGGGAAGTCGCGGGCGGGCTTGTCGTCCCCTTCGGCGCAAAAGCCAGGACAGTGCCGCAACTGTTTCGCGTCGGCGCGGCCTATGGCGGGACGCAAGGCTTCATGGGCACGGAGGGCAGTCTGGGCGAACGGGCCATAGGCGGTGCGGTGGGCACGCTGGCCGGGGGCGTCGTGGGCGCGGGCGCGGGCAAGGCGCTGCAATATGCGCCGCAGCTTGCGCGATATGCGTATGGCCGGCTCGGAGGGCGCATGGCCGTTCCGGGCAATCCCGCCGATCCGGCAATGCCCGCAATCGACGCCATTCTGGCGGCCCGGCAGACGCCGCGCATGCGCGATGTAATCGACATAGGCGATGTTCCCGCACCGCCTCCAGGTGCTGCCCTCGATCCTGTTCCTCCGGTCGATACGGCCTATCCCGGTCCCGCCGGAATGCGTGATCGCGACTGGATCGACATCGCGGACATTCCTCCCCCGCCGCACGGCTCAATGGCCATGGATGCCAATGCAGCCGCGTCTGCCAGCCGGTCATCGCCTCTCGATCTGACGGCCGACATTCCGCCCGAAGCCATCGCCCATGTGGAACGGGCGCAAGCGTCGTGGCCCGATACGATGCGCCGCCTGACAACGGGGGAAGCCGAAGTCGTGGAGAATGCCGCGTTCAATCGCGAACTCGGCTTCATCGATATGCGCATGGGCGTTCCCGGCGATCCGGCGAATGATTTCCGGGGCGGCTATGGTCTGGCGCATATCATCGCCAAGCATGGCAATGAAAACGTGGTGGACGATCTGCCGTCACGGCTTGCCGGAATGCGCATTGTCGAACGCGATCCGCGCCATCAGGACCGGCTCATTCTGGAAGGCCAGGGCGGACGCGCCGCTGTCGCCACGACATGGCACGGCGATCAGCAGAAGTGGGTGCTTACGGCCTATGATCCGCAGTGGAAGCCCCCGCACGGCAAGACACCTCCGCCGATGCCGATTGGTGGTGAACCGGACTCCGTTCACCGCAGGGGCATGGGCAATATAGGCGATACCGCCCCGTCCGGCAACGTGTCGCGCATGGACCAGACGATGACCGATGCGCAGCGCCGGGCACTGGCCGAAGGCATCGACCCGCGCGACGTGCTGCCGATCCCGTCCAACATGGTGGACAACGCTGACGAGCTGGCGGCTATCGACAAGGGGCGGTTCGCTCCCGCCCGCGCGCCGCACGAACGCGGGGAACTGACGCAGCGCCGCCTTCACGGCTACAACGGCAATGAAATCTCGCACCGTGGGCCGGTCGATCTGGTCGGCTGGCTGCGCCTCAACGGCGGCTTGCAGGACCAGGGCGGGGAACTGTCGCACATGGGCCTGACCAACCGCGCCCGCTCCGGCGATTTCGTCGGGCAGGAAACCCGGTTCGGCCCGCTGGTGAACAATGGCGACGGCATGAACCTCGACGATGCCGCGATGCGCGCTTGGGAAGCGGGATACTTCCCCGACCATCCCGAACGGCCCGGCGTGAACGAGTTCCTCGATGCGCTGCGCGACACCCACGAAGGGCGCAACCGCCGGTTCCTGCCGGAAGACTTTGCGGAGATAGACCGCTACCACGGCGCACGGCAAACCCGCCACGACCTCGAACAGCAGCGGTTCGAGACTGGCCAGCCGGTCTATACTGACAGGTCCGTTCCAGCCGGTGATGAACGGTCCTTCCCTCCGGCGCAGGCTTACGAGGAATGGCCCTCGGGCGGCCCCGACTTCGCGGGCAACATCAACCTGTCGAAACTGGACAGCCCGCAGGACATTGCCCGCGCTCTTTCCATGGTGGACAGGCGCGTAGGCTTCGATGCGGCGACGCGGGGCCGCGTGGCGCACGCGGAGACGCAGCGCCTTGCCGCCGATCTGGGCATGACGCCCGAAACGCTGCTGTCCCGGCGTCGTGGGCAGGCGTTCAATGCGGAGGAAGCGCTGGCCGCGCGCCAGATACTCGCGAAATCGGGTAACGAGCTGGTGAACATGGCCAGGCGCGTGCGCGCGATGAATGAACCCGGCGAAGATGTGCTTGCCGATTTCCGGCGCGCATGGGTTCGCCATGTTGCGATTCAGGAGCAAGTGTCCGGCATGACGGCGGAGGCCGGGCGTGCCTTGCAACAGTTCCGCCAGATGGCCGATAGCCGCGCCGTGCGGAAAGACGTGTTGTCAGCCATGGTCCGCAGCGGTGGAGGCCGAGAGAACTTGCAAAACGCGGCCCAGACTCTGCTGGATGCTGTTGAGTTGGAGCCGGGCAAGTTCAATGCCTTTACCGAAAAAGCGATCAAGCCGAAGTGGCAGGGCAAGGTCAGCGAACTCTTCATCAACTTCCTGCTGTCGTGGCCTCAGACACACACCGTCAACATCACATCGAACGCATTGACCACGCTGGCGCAGATCGGTGAGTATGGGGCTGCCGCCGCCATCGGCAAGGTCCGTCAAATGCT
The DNA here is from genome assembly GCA_964621355.1 of uncultured Novosphingobium sp. GTDB lineage: Bacteria > Pseudomonadota > Alphaproteobacteria > Sphingomonadales > Sphingomonadaceae > Novosphingobium. The sequence goes on from CAZUOV010000059.1 coordinate 11,347, forward strand.
GCCGCGCGCAAACACGGATCGCATCATTGCGTCCGAAGTCGGCCAGCGCACGTTCGGCCTGCTACAGGGCGCAAAGGAAGGCGCACGGTTGTTCGCCCACGCGCTCAGGACCGGCGAGCCGTCTGATTTCATCTCAAAGGTGGAAGGGCAGGATTACAAGTCGATCTCCGGCATCAAGGGCGAAATCATCCGCGTGCCGACACGCCTGCTCACAGCGGAAGATGAGTTCTTCAAGGGCGTTGCCCGACGCATGGAACTGAACGGCCTTGCCGCACGACAAGCACACGTTGAAGGCTTGAAAGGGGACGCGGCGGCAAGGCGCATCGCAGAACTGTCCGCCAATCCCACTGATGAGATGCTTCATGCGGCGCAAGAATATGGCCGTTACCTGACGTTCCAGCAGAAGTTGGGACCGACCGCCCAAAGCATCAGCCAGGCGGCGAATTCCAACATCGCCCTGAAATTCTTCCTGCCGTTCGTGCGCACGCCCACCAACCTGCTCAAGTTCGCGGTGGAACGCTCGCCAGCCGCTCCTTTGTTGGAAGAATGGCGCAGGGATTTCGTGGCCGGTGTTGCCCGACGCGATCTCGCCATTGCAAAAATGCTGGTAGGAACGGGATTCGGCGCTGCCATGTATGAGGCCGCGCAATCAGGCCTGATTACCGGCGCTGCTCCATCCGATCCCAAGAAGGCAAGGATGCTCTACGCAGACGGATGGAAGCCTTACAGCATCAAGATCGGAGATACCTATTACAGCTATTCCCGGCTTGATCCGTTCTCATCGACCATCGGCGTCGCGGCGGACCTTGCCACACTGCCCCAGGGTATGAGCGAGCGCCAGAGAGAAGAAAAGGCCACGTTGCTGGTTGCCTCGATCATGGGCAACCTCGCCAACAAGACCTGGCTGTCCGGTGTTTCCGATGTCGTGGGTGCGCTCCACGATCCTGAGCGCAATGCCGATAACATGCTGCAAAGACTTATTGGTTCGTTGCTGGTTCCCAACATCGTCGCGGGCGCAGCGCGGACACTTGATCCGACGCAACGCGAAGTGGAGACGCTGGACGACGCGATAAGGAGCCGCATTCCCGGCCTGCGTGACGATCTCCTGCCGCGTCGCAATATCTGGGGTGAGCCGATCGTCAACCAAGGTGGTATTGGCCCGGACTTCCTGTCGCCCATGGCGGTCGGCACCGCGCTCAATGATCCGGTCAATAAGGCGATGCTGCAACTGGACTATGCGCCGGGCTATCCCAGCCGCAAGGTCGGAGGCCGGGAACTGACGCCGGAGCAATATGACCGTTACGTGGAAATGGCAGGCAAGGCGTCTCACTCCGCGCTTGGCACACTGATTGCCGATCCCCGTTGGCAAGGCCTGCCTGATGAGGACAGGGCGAAGGCCGCCAAGAAAATCGTGGACCGGGTGCGTGACGATGTGCGAGCGCAACTGTTCGGCAAGGACGCTACCGGAGTTGCGGGTGGCAATGATCCCTGGGCTGGCTTCAAGGAGGTCGGCGGGCAGAATGTCCTGAAGCCGCAGACCGATGCGTGGGCAGGGTTCAAGCAGGTCCAGCAGCCCGATCTTGTCGGGGAATTGCAGGCCGCCATCCCCGGCGTGCGCTTCACGTCCGGCTATCGCACACCGGAGTATCAGGCCGACATGCGGCGGCGGGGCTACAATCCATCATCCAACAGTGCCCATCTCGACGGCTCCGCGCTCGACATGCTGCCGCCTCCCGGTAAGTCGATGGAGTGGCTGAAAGGACAGGTCCGCAAGCTGCGTCCCGATGCGCGGCTGCTGATTCACGATGGCCATCTGCACGCGACGTTTCCCGGATACTACGGGGCGCCCGTGCTGGGCGGTGCCGCACACGCCGGTATCCACAACCCGAACCTGTCCCTGCCGCCGCTCCCGCCGGGCACGACTCTGGACTGATGGCCATGGATTCCCTCACCTTGTCCCGTCCTATCGTGCCTATTGTGCCTATTGTGCCGGGGGGCCTTTCTCTCTCGGACGCTTGCCGGAACACCGGAAAAATGGACGGGGGCCGCGTTGAATGACTAGGCAAACCGGCGATCACGAACCGAATAATGACGGCAGAAAGCCGGACGGCACCTTTGCAAAGGGCAACCAGCTTGGCGGGAGCAAAGCGGGAAGCCGCCACCGTGTCACCCGCGCCATGGAGGCCCTGCTGGAAGGCCAGCACGAAGCCCTGACCGCCAAGGCCGTCGATATGGCGTTGGCAGGTGATACCGTCGCGCTACGCCTCTGCCTTGATCGTCTGGCGCCGCCCCGGAAGGATTCGCCCGTATCGTTCGCACTGCCGCCGATCAGGAGCGCCGCCGATACCGTGGCCGCGTCGTCGGCCCTGCTCGATGCCGTCGCGGCAGGAGAGGTGACGCCCGACGAGGCAGGGCGCGTCATGGCCCTGCTGTCATCGCACAAGGCACTGGTGGAAGCAGGCGACCTCGAACGCCGGATCGAAGCACTGGAGGCGAAGCAATGAGGCTGACAAAGCGCGTGGGCGATCTGGAGGCCAAGGCGGGCGATCTTGACTTCGCCCACCTCTCCGATGCTGACCTGCTGAATCGCGTCGTGATCTGTTACCAGCAGATTGGACAGTGCGGCCTTATACTGCCCGATGATTGGGAAACCCGATTGCGCGCTGATCCCCCGGTATTCATGCGGGACATGCAACCGCAACTCGATGAGATGGAGAAAACGATATGCGCTTGAAACAGCGAGTTGCTGCACTGGAAACCATGGCGCCGACAGCCGATCAGGGCCGCCCGTTCCTGTGGGTGCAAGGTCGTCCTCTCACCGCTGCCCTGGCCGATGCCGGGCTGACGCTGGACGACAAGCCGCTGTTCGCGATCCGGCTGGTTGGCGTGCGTCCAGGCGAGAAGGAACCACGTATAGATCCTGCCTATGAGCGGGACAGGCATCTGGTGGACTGAGCGCGAACGAAATTCGTCCGCGCTTTCCAGTGACGACGAAATTCGTCGCCACAAAAGCACGCGATGCGCATTCAGTCACGAGCCGTAAGGCGGTGCGGGGAACTGCTGAGGGAGTTTGACGCTCGCGGGGGCGACAGAAAGTCCGAAATCAAAAGTGTCGGCACCGATACTTTTGATATGTCGCAACGAGAAGCTGCTGAACAGGCCGGACTTTCCAAACGCCAACAAGTGACTGCCGTCCGCGTCGCCAACGTGCCTGATGAGGTGTTCGAGGAAGCGGTGGAAAGCGACACGCCGCCGACCGTCATCCCCATGGATGCGGCTTCGGACGAATTTCGTACGAAGTAGTGCTTCCCCTCAACGAGCCGATTGCGGTTGGCGTTAAAGTTCCGCCCCGCCGGACGCCAGGCTTGATTCGGCACCAACCGCGCCATCCGAAATCTCGCGCTTAACCCGTGATTATCCCGCCAAACATCGAGATTGGAGGGGATCGCCACTTACACCTAAGTCATTGAAAAAATGGCGCGCCCGGAACGATTCGAACGTCCGACCCTC
>CAZUOV010000060.1:0-14823 GCA_964621355.1 uncultured Novosphingobium sp.
AGGCCATGGTGCTGACGCAGGATCGCGCGGCCATCGTGCTCAACAAGCCGCCGGGGCTGGCGACACAGGGCGGCAGCGGCATGAAGGAACATGTCGACGGACTGCTCGACGCTTTCATTGCCGGCGACGGTCCTCGTCCCCGCCTCGTCCACCGGCTGGACAAGGACACCAGCGGCGTGCTGCTCGTCGCCCGCACGCCGGGCAGCGCGGCGTTCTTCTCCAAGCGTTTTTCCGGGCGTTCGGCCCGCAAGATCTACTGGGCGCTGGTGGCGGGCGTGCCGGACCGCGACGAAGGACTGATCGATCTGCCACTGGCCAAGCAGCCGGGCACGGGCGGCGAGAAGATGTATGTCGACCAGTCGAACCACGGCCAGCCCGCTCGCTCGCGCTATCGGGTGATAGACCGCGCGGGCAATCGCGCCGCATGGGTGGAACTGCAACCGCTGACCGGCCGCACCCACCAGTTGCGCGTCCACATGGCGGCCATCGGCCACCCTATCGTCGGCGACGGCAAATACGGCGGGCAGGATGCGTTCCTTGTCGGCGAGATCAGCCGCAAGATGCACTTGCACGCGCGACGCCTCGTCATCGACCACCCTGACGGCGCGCCGCTGGATGTCACTGCCCCCCTGCCCGATCACTTCGCGGCAACCATGGCGCACCTCGGTTTCGACGAGGCGGACGGCGACCTGCCGCTGGAAGCACCCGCCGCCACGCCCCCGCGCGAGGCGCGCAAGGCCGCCGCCAAGGCGCATGCCAAGCAATATCGCAAGGAACGCCGGGGCGAGCGGCGCAAGCGCGGAGACGGCCCCTCCCCCGCTCGCAAGCCGGCGCGTGGCTCCGCGCGCGGCAAGCCACCCACGCCACGCGGGCGTCCCGGCAAGCCGGTCCGGTAGCAGGGAAACGCGCGCGTGCATCCCAACTCCGCCTTCAGAACCGACGACCGGGCGCTGATGGAAGCGCTGATCGAGGAGGTCGGCTTCGGCATGATCTTCATGGCCACGCCTGACGGCCCTCGCGTGGCGCATACGCCGCTCGTCTCGACCGGGGACGGCGCGGTGCAGTTCCATCTTGCCAGAGCCAACGCCCTTGCCCGGCACCTGGACGGAATGACGGCGCTGGCGCTGGTCAACGGCCCCGACGCCTATGTCTCGGCGCGCTGGTATGATGACGCGGAACAGGTGCCGACATGGAACTATGTGGCCGTGGAACTCGAAGGACGCGTGCGCCGCATGGACGCCGACGGACTCCACGGCCTGCTGGATACGCTCTCCACGCGGGAGGAAGCCCGCATCACGGCAGGCGAACCGTGGGACATGGCGAAAGTGCCCGACGCGAGGCTGCGCGCCCTGCAGGCCGCCATCGTCGGCTTCGAGATGGAAGTGCTGGCCTGGCGCCCGACTTTCAAGCTCTCCCAGAACAAGCCCGCCGCCGAGCGCGACCGCATTATCACAGCGCTGGAAGCGCAGGGATCGCGCGCCGTCGCCGAACTGATGCGCAGGCTGGCGCCATGACCCGGCTCGCCGTTTTCGATTGCGACGGCACGCTGATCGACGGCCAGGCCAGCATCTGCGAGGCAATGGAAGCCGCGTTCGGCGCGCTTTCGCTGCCCGCGCCGGCGCGCGACCGGATTCGCCGCGCCGTGGGCCTCAGCCTGCCGCAAGCCGCGCGCCGCCTCCTGCCGGACGCGGACGAGGCGATGCACCATGCCGTCGCGGATGCCTACAAGCGCGCCTTTCGCTCCGCGCGCGAGGAAGGACGCATTTCGCAACCCCTGTTCGACGGTATCCGCCCCCTGCTCGATGCCCTGCGGGCGAACGGCTGGCTGCTCGCCGTCGCCACCGGCATGAGCGACCGGGGGCTGGCGCATGTGCTCGCCATGCACGGCCTTCAGGGCCATTTCGTATCATTGCAGACGGCGGACCGCCACCCGTCGAAACCGCATCCGGCCATGCTGGAAGCCGCCCTGTTCGAAGCCGCCGCTCTCCCTGCCGACGCGGTGATGATCGGCGACACGGCTTTCGACGTGCAAATGGCGTGCGATGCGGGGGTGCGGGCCGTGGGCGTGGACTGGGGCTATCACGCGCCGGACGAACTGACGGCGGCGGGCGCGACATTCGTCGCGCGAACGCCCGCCGAACTGGGGGAGTATCTCTTGCGATGAACCCGAACCATTCCGACGAGGAACGCGCGCGAGCGCGGTTCTTCACCATTCAGGCGCTGCGCCTCTCGGGAGTGGCGTTGACTGTGCTGGGCGTGGCGGTCATCGCCGGGAAGATTCCGTTCCTGCCCGAAATCGCGGGCTATGCGCTGGTGCTGGTCGGCGTGACGGACGCGCTGGTCGTGCCGCCGTTTCTCACCCGCATGTGGCGCACGCCCCTGCCGTGAAAGCGCAAGGACTATGAAGCGATTCTACAAGCAAGCCGGTGTGGAACCTTGCGACGACGGCTGGCGCGTGACGCTGGACGGACGCGGCATCCGAACGGCTGGCGGCCAGCCGCAGGTGGTGCCCACACAGGCTCTGGCCGATGCGCTGGCGGCGGAATGGGCGGCGCAGGGCGAGGAGATCGACACCGGCGCCTTCGTGCTGCGCGACATGGCGGATTATGCCAGCGACGTGGTGGCGAAGGACCGGGCCGGCGTGATCGCCTCGCTGCTCCCTTACGCCGAAACCGATACCCTGTGCTATCGCGGCGAGGAAGGCGAAGCCCTGCGGCGGCGTCAGGACATGGCGTGGGAACCGCTGCTGGCGGCGGCGGAGCAACGCTACGACATTCATTTCGAACGCATCGGCGGCGTGATTCACCGCCCCCAACCCGCCGGAACGCTGGCCCGGCTGGAACAGGTTCTGGCGGCGCACGGCGATTACACACTGGCCGCCTTGCAGACGCTGGCCAGCCTTGCCGCCTCGCTTATCGTCGGCCTCGCCGCGCTGGAGCCGGGCGCCGATGCGGAGGCCTTGTGGGACGCCGCCAATCTTGAGGAGGACTGGCAGGCGGAACTCTGGGGCCAGGACGCCGAGGCGGAAGCCCGCCGTCAACGCCGGCTTGCGGCATTCGCCGCCGCTATGCGCTTTGCCGCGCTGGCGAGAGGCGCGTAGGATTTGCGCGACCCGGAACACGCCACAAAGCGCGCGGTATAGCCCGCGCCTGCCGCGAAACCGGACGGACCGTCAGCCGGCGGCGTTCCACACCAGCGGCAGATTGCGGATCGACAGAAGCCCCGGATTGACGCTGGTGTCGCTACCGGGCTTCACCCGGAATTCCGGGATCCGGGCGAACCATTCTTCCAGCAGCACCCGCAGTTCGCGCCGCGCCAGATGCGCTCCCAGGCAGATGTGCACCCCGCCCGTGAACGTGAAATGCCGGTTCGCCGGACGCGCCGGATCGAAATTGCGCGGATCGCCGAACTGCCGGGGATCGAAGTTGCCCGCGCTGTTGAGGCACATCACTTTGTCGCCCTTTTTCATCCGCACGCCGTGCCACTCGAAATCGCGGGTCAGGGTGCGGCGCGAATTGACCAGCGGCTGGGTGCGCAGGAACTCTTCCACCGCGGAATTGACCAGGTCCGGCTCGGCGCGCAACCGGCGCTGGAGGGCAAGGTCGGTGCCGAGCCGGCGGAACATCTGACCGATGGTCGACGCCACGGTGTCCAGCCCGCCCAGCCAGAGGAAGAAGATGATGCCGATCCGCTCGTCATCGGACAGCGGCTCCCCGGCGATGGTGCCGTTCGCGATGTCGCTGGCCAGCGCGCCGGGGCGCGGATTGGCGCGCACTTCCGCGATGAAACCCCGCAGCCAGGCCAGAACCTCGGTCAGCGCTCCGCGCATCTGCTCCGCATCCTGCGAATGCAGGATCGTGTATTCCCACGCCAGGAACTGCTCGAACATCTCCAGCGGATAACCCATCAGGTCCAGGAATATCCGCACCGGATAGACCCGGCCGAAATCGTAGGAGATATCCACTTCTCCCTTTTCACGCACCGCTTCGATCATGTCGACGACGATCTGACGGATCGCCGGTTCCATCCTTGTCAGCGTCGCGGGCGTGAAATGCGGGTTCAGAAAGCGGCGATAGCGGGCGTGGTCCGGCGGATCGACGCCCAGCGGCAGGCTGGGCCAGGTCTCGCCGACCAGTGCCTGAAACTGCGCCGCGCCTTGCGTGGAGAACAGTTCGGGCGATTCATAGACAAAGCGGATGTCTTCATAGTGAGTGACCGCCCAGGCGCCGCCCTCGCGGCCGAAGAACCCGTGCGGATAGAACAGCACGCGCGGAACGCCGTCTTCCAGCAACCGCGCGGCGGGAAGATAGGGATCGGCCAGGTCGTTCGTCACCAGGCCGTTGGCGGCGCGCAGATCGACGATGCGGTCGCGCGGCACATGAGGCGGCGCTTCGTGGTCGATCGGCGTCAGGTCGATTGCGGTTGCTGTATCAGACATCTCGTTCTCCATGTCCGCCGCCGTCCCGATGAACCGGATCGAAATCATCGGTCGCGCGGCAATGCTCGCGAATTTGCTCGAACAGGATGGCGGCCAATTCCTCCTCCCGTTCTTCGAGCACTTCAGTGGGGCAGCCGATCCCGACGACCAGCGCCGGACCGGAGCCGGTCTGCGGCAACGGCGCGACGATGACGCCGGCGCCCGAACGGACGAGGTCGCGCGTCACGGCGTAGCCGCGCGCGCGCACCGCGGCGACGGTTTCCAGCACCTCCTGCCGGCTGACCTTCTGCGCCTCGTCCGTGACATAGGCATTGTGGCGGATGACGACGCGCACCACTTCCTCGTCCGGCAGAGTCGAAAGCATGGCATAGCCGGTGCCCGACCGGGCAAGGGGGCGCGCGCTGCCCAGCGCCATGTGGACACGCCGCGGATTGGTGGCCTGGATCACGTCGATATACTGCACGAACTGGCCGTTGCGGGCGGCCAGCATGATCGTTTCGCCCGTGATCGCGCTCAACCGCTCCATCAGCCGCAGAGTTGGACCGGCCAGCAGGATCTCGCTGCTGCGCCTGCGGCCGAGCAACGCGACCCGCACTGTCGTGCGATAGGTTCGGCCGTTGGCGTTGAACGACAGAAACCCCGCGCCGACCAGCGTTTGCAGAAGTTCGGTCGTGCTCGACTGCGGATAGCCGAGGTTGCGGACGATATCCATCACCGTCAGCTCACGCTCCATGTCGTCGAAGAATTCGAGCAGTTCGAGCACGCGCAGCGCCGACTTCACCGGGCGCCCCTCTGCCGGCAGCGGACTGGCCAGCCGGCGGCGCTTGGGCAAAGTCGGCTTGCGCGCCATCACTAGACCACTCCCCGTGCCTTCAGCGCCGCTATCGCCTGCGGGCTGTAGTCGATCTCGCGCAGGATTGCTTCGGTATGTTCGCCCAGCAAAGGTGCGCGGGAGGGAGGGAGGACAGGCAGAGAGGAAAAGCTGAACGGCGGCGCGACAATCGGCGCCGGGCGCGGCAGCCCGGGATAATTGACTTGCGAGACAAGGCCCAGCGCGGCCACCTGCGGATCGTCGAGCGCGTCCTGAAGGCTGTTGACCGGGCAGGCCGGAATCCGCGCGGCGTCGAGCGCGGCCAGTGCTTCGGCCCGCGTCCGTACAAGACACCATTCATCCATGGCCGCGTTGACTGCCGCCCAATTGCGCCCACGCTCGCGATCGTCGGCGAAGCGCGGGTCGTCGAGCCATTCGGGCCGCCCGACCAGTGCCGCCCAGCGCCGGAACAGCGGCTGGCCGACCACCTGGACCAGAATCCAGCCGTCGCTGACCGCGAAGATATCGTTGGGCGCCGACATCTGCCCGCGATTGCCGCTGGGCGCGCGGTTGCTCTGCGTCACGCCCTGTTCGACCAGCAGGGCGCTGGTCAGGTGCAACGCGGTGCCAAGCAGCGACGTTTCCACCCGCTGCCCCTCACCCGTGCGCTCGCGATGGAGCAACGCGGCCAGCACGCCGATGGCGCCCGCCAGCGCGGTGCCGCCGTCCACATACTGGACCGGCGTGCGCACCGGCTGGCCGGGAAAACCCGTGCGCGCCGCCGCGCCGGAAATAAGCTGGCCAATCGCGTCGAAGCCCACCCGGTCACGATAAGGTCCGGTGCTGCCGAACGCGGATGCGGCAAGATAGATCAGGTCAGGCTTGATCGTCCGCAGCCGTTCATAGTCCAGCCCCAGAGATTCGAGCGCCCCTTCGGGCATATTGACGATCACCACGTCCACACCGGGCAGCAGCCGGGCAAGTATCTCGCGCCCTTCATTCGTCGCCGCATTGAGCGTGAGCGACCGCTTGTTGCGGTTGTTCTGAAGGAACATCGCCCCTTCGCCGCCCGCGCCGACCGGACCGACCCAGCGGTCCTCGCCGCCGCCGACCTTTTCCACCCGGATCACGTCCGCGCCGAGATCGCCCAGCATCGCGCCGCAAGTCGGCCCGGCGATGAACCGGCCGAAATCGAGGACGCGGATGCCTTCAAGCACAGGCTTCACTCCTGTCATCCCCTCACATCTCCGTGACCGTCGCCCACAACCGGCCAGCGCCCGCTCTGCAAGCGTGCTCACCCAGTTCGCGCGACCAACGGCTCTCGCTGCCGAACTCGTCGCGCCAGGCCCACGCCCGGCGAGTCAGGCGGTGCAACGGATAATCGCTCGTGAAACCTGTGGCGCCGTGGATCTGGTGGGCAAGGCCAGTGACGAGGCCGACAGCTTCTCCCACCCGCGCCTTGGCCGCGGCCACAGCCTGCCAGGCGTTATCCCGGTTCTGTCCAAAAGCCCGCGCGGCGTGGAGCGCGGCGACCTGGGACGCCGCGCAGTGGGACGCCATCCGGGCCAGCCCGTGCTGGATCGCCTGGAACTTCGGCAACGGCTGGCCGAACTGCGTGCGGCCGGGTGCATAGGAGAGCGTCAGGTCGAGCACGGCGGACAGCGCGTTCGCCATCAGCAAGCTGCGCGACACCGCGCCCGCCAGCCGCAGCCGGTCGTGCGCGCCGGGCAGCGTACGCATGGCGTCCGTCGCGATCCATCCCGAAAATTCCACCCGGTCAACCGGATCGCCGGCAACGTTGTCCTGCTCCGTTATCGCCGCATTTTCCGCCGGGAAAACTACCACATGCGGCTCGTCGTCACGATCGGCAACCGCCACGAAAGCCGCCGCCGCGCGTCCGCCGGGCACCCGCGCCACTCCTGACACGCCATCACCGGCAAGAGTGAGGGGGACCGGCACCAGCCCCAGCGCGCCCGGAGGACAGGCGAGTCCCGCCAGTCCGGCCAGCCATCCCGCGATCAGCGTATCGGCCAGCGTCGAGGGAAGGCCATGGCGGCCCGGCGCTCCGGCCAGCAGCAATCCGTCGGCGAGGCCGATGCCGCCCGCCTCCTCGTCCCCGCCGCCGTCCAACGCGCGGGTCAGGCCCGCGTCTTCCAGCGCGCGCCAGGCACGGACGGCGCGGTCCTCCTCCTGGCCCGCCGCCGCATCCTCGCAGATGCGGTGGGCGGTATCGAGCACCATCTGCCCCGTTTCGCTATATGCTTCCATCGTGGTCCCTATCCCGCTCGTGTCAGCGCCCGGCGTAGTCCGGCGCGCGCTTTTCCAGCATGGCGAGAACCGCTTCGCGTTGATCCCCGGTCTTGAGCGCCAGAGCCTGCATCGCCGCCGCCAGTTCCAGCGCCGTGCCCAACGGCGCGTCGGCGCTTTCGCGCAGCAGGCGCTTGGCCATGCGCGGCGCGTGCGGCGGATGCGCGGCGATCAGTTCCGCCCGCGCCAGTGCCTCGTCGAGCAGGCTTTCGTGCGGCACGAGCGCGGAGATCAATCCCCACGCCAAAGCCTGTTCGGCATCCACCGCCGCGCCGGTCAGGATCATTTCGGCGGCGCGCGCACGGCCGATCGCGCGCGGCAGGAACCATGCTCCGCCGTCGCCGGGAATCAGCCCCAGCCGGACGAAGGACGAAACAAAGCTCGCCCGCTCCGATCCGATCCGCAGATCGCACATGCAGGCAAGGTCGGTGCCCGCGCCGATCGCCGGGCCGCCCACCGCCGCGATCACCGGCACGGACAGCGCGGCAAACGCCGTGGCGATCCGCTGGATGCCGTCGACGAAGCTGTCACGCACTTCCAGCGGAGTCATGTCGGGGTAGCTTCCCGGCGCGATCATCCGCTTCAGATTGCCCCCGGCAGAGAACGCCGGGCCGTTCGCGTGGAGGATCGCGCAACGCACGTCCGGCGCGCGATCCGCCTCGTTCAGCCGTTCGACGAGCGCCACGACCAGTTCGGGCGAGAGACCGTTGCGGCGGTCCGGGTCGTTCAGCGCGATCCGGGCAATGCCGCCTTCAATGGTCAGAGTGACAATATCCGCGCTCATCGCAGGCCCAGTCCCCTGGCGATGATCCCTCGCAGGATCTCGCGCGTGCCGCCGCGCAGCGAATAGGCCGGAGCGATGAGTTGCGTGCCGGCCAGCGCCGCGCGGAAGTCCGCCAGCGCGTCGCTGTCGGCGTGATCGACCAGCAGCCGGGCGATCTCTGGAATCTCCTGCTCGATAGTCGCGCCCAGATCCTTGACGCAGGCCGCCTGCACACCGGGATCGAGGCCCTGCTCGAACATCGTCGCCACCGCCAGCGACATCTGCCGCAGCGTGTGGATATGCGCGATCAGCCGCCCGACCGCTTCCGCGCCGCGTTCCTCCGGCGTGGCGCCCAGCGCGCGGACCAGTTCGACCAGCAGCACAAAGGACGACAGGAAGCGGTCCGGCCCGCTGCGCTCCAGGCTCAGTTCGCTCGTCACCTGCCGCCAGCCACCACCTTCCTCGCCGATCAGCATGTCGGCGGGGACGAACACGTCCTCGAAGAATACCTGATTGAAGATCGCCCGCCCGGAAATGTCGAGGATCGGCTGCACCGCCACGCCCGGCGCCTTCATATCGAGCAGCAACTGGCTGACGCCGCCGTGGCGGGCTTCGCCGCGCGCCTCGGTGCGGCAGAGCAGGATCATGTAGTGTGCGCGGTCCGCGCCGGAGGTCCAGATTTTCTGCCCGTTGACGATGTAGCCGCCGTCCACGGGGCGGGCGGTCGTGCGGATCGCGGCCAGATCGGAACCGGCCTGCGGCTCGCTCATGCCGATGCAGACGAAGCATTCGCCCGCGGCGATCCGGGGCAGCACCGCGCGGCGCTGCTCTTCGGTGCCGAAGCGCAGCAGCAGCGGCCCGCTCTGACGGTCGGCCGCCCAGTGCGCGGCGACAGGCGCGCCCGCGGCCAGCAGTTCCTCGACCAGAATGTAACGCTTGCGCGGCGACTGTTCTGAACCGCCGTATTCGCGCGGCCAGGTCATCCCGATCCAGCCTTGCTGCCCCAGCTTGCGCGTGAAATCGAGATCGACGCCGGTCCACGAGCGGGCCCGCCGGTGGAACGGCAGATGTGCCAGCTCGCGGCCCAGGAAGTCGCGCACTTCGGCGCGGAAGCCGGCGGCGCCTTCCGGCTCGTCCGACAGACTGAAACGCAGCAGGTCCATGCAGTCCTTCCTCGATCCCCGGCCGCGCTCAGGGGTGGCCGCGCAGCAGATGCCGCGCGATGTTGTTACGGTGGATGTCGGGCGTGCCCCCGGCGATGGTCGCGCCGCGCTGGGCCAGGAACACCGGCATCGGCATCAGCGCATGCGGCGCGCCGATCGCCGGCATGTCGCTTTCCACGAAGCGCGCGCCGCGCTGGTCGGGCGCGGCGGTGGTGCCGATGGCTTCCATCGCCAGTTCGGTCAACGCCTGGTCCAGCTCCCGCCCGCGTATGTTGAGCAGTTCCGCCTCCGCGCCGGGCGGTGTGTCGGTATTCGACATGCGGATCAGTTGCTCCGCCGCCGCGCCCGCCGCTTCCACGCCGATTTCCAGCAGGCCGAGCCGGCGGGAGAAGTCCGGGTCATCGAGCAGCGTGCCGCCGTGGCCGTCGCTTTCCAGCGACGCGATCTGGCGCACCCAACCCGCGCGGCGGCGCAGCTCGGCCGCCGACTGGGCGATGCGCCCGCCATGCTCATAGAGCAGCAGGTGCCGCGCGACGGCCCAGCCTTCGTTCTCCTCGCCCAGCCGGTTGCGGCGCGGCACCCGGACATCGGTGAAGAACACCTCGTTGAACTCATGCTCACCGGCGATATTGATGATCGGGCGCACCTCGATCCCCGGCGTGTCCATGTCGACCAGCAGGAAAGTAATGCCCTGCTGCTTGCGCTCCATCTTCGCGGTGCGCACCAGCAGGAAGATGCGGTTGGCGAACTGGGCGAAAGTCGTCCAGATCTTCGAGCCGTTGAGCACATAATCGTCGCCGTCGGCCACGGCCGACAACTTCAGCGCGGCAAGGTCCGATCCGGCCCCCGGCTCCGAATAGCCCTGCGCCCACCAGTCCTCGCCGGACAGGATGCGGGGCAGGTAGAACCGCTTCTGCTCCTCGGTGCCGAAGGCGATGATGCACGGCGCGGCATAGTCGCGCCCCATGCGCATCACTTCGGGCGGATGCGCGGCGGCGGTCTCCAGCTCCCAGATGATCTTCTGGTTCGCGGTCCAGCCGCAGCCACCGTGCTCCACCGGCCAATGCGGCGCGCCGAGGCCGTGGGCATGGCGGATCTCCTGCCACTGACGGCCATATTCGAACTCGCAGAACGTCCAGGTGGTGAGCCGGACGGCGCGGCGGAACTCAGCAGTCAGGTTGTCCGCATAGAACTTGCGGATGCGGTCGCGGAACGCGCGATCCTCGTCGGTCAGGTCAGGCAGCAGGTCCAGTTCCATCATGCTTCTCCGTGAGCCAGGAAGCGCCGCAGGTGATGGTCGCTGCCGCCGAACAGTGCCTGCACCAGCATCAGCTTGCGGAAGTAGTGGCCGACATCCAGCTCCTCGGTCATGCCCATCGCGCCGTGAAGCTGGACGGCGTGCTTACCGACGAAGGCGGCTTCCTGCGCCACCTGCACCTTGCAGGCGGAGACCATCCGCCGCCGCACCGCGTCACTGCCGGCAAAGGCGGCGGCGGTCTTGAGCGTGAGCGCGCCTGCCTGCTCCTGGCTGACGTGCATGTCCACCAGCCGGTGCTGGATCGCCTGGAACCGCGCGAGCGTCTGGCCGAACGCCTCCCGCGCGCGGCAATGGGCGAGACAGCGTTCGTTGAGCGCGGCAATCGCGCCCAGCGCCTCGGCGCAAACCGCGAAGGCGGCGAGGTCGAGTGTCCGCTCGATGGCACTGAAGGCCGCGCCTTCCTCGCCCAGCAAGGCGTCGGCCGGAAGTGCCACCCCGCCGAGAGCCACTTCGCCCGCGTCCAGCCCGTCGATGGTCCGATAGGCAGTAACAGAAAGCCCCTCCGCATCGCGAGGGACGCGGAACAGCGAAATCCCCTCGCGGTCCCCTTCCGCCCCGCCAGTGCGCGCGGAAAGGACGATCCAGTCCGTATCGGGCGCGGCGTGGACCATGGTCTTGCCGCCGTCCAGCACCCAGCCGCCCGCGCCGCGCCGCGCGACGGTGCGAACCAGCGACACATTGCTGCGCGCGCCCGGCTCGGCATGGGCGAAGGCGAACAGCGCATCCCCGGCGATCAGGCGCGGCAGCCATTCGGCGCGCTGCGCCTCCGTGGCCCCGTGGGTCAGCGCCGTGCCTCCGACCAAAGCCGCCAGCAGCGGCTCAGTGGTCAGCGCGCGGCCCGCCGCCTCCATCAGGATCAGCGCGCCGCGCGCGCCGAAGCCGCTACCGCCATCGGCTTCGGCAAAGGGCACGCCCAGCACCCCCAGTTCGGCCAGTTCATGCCAGCGCGCGCGGTCGAAACCAGCGGCGATACGCGCGGGACGCTGCTCGAAGGCGCAATTCTCGGCCATGTAGCGCGACAGCATGTCGCGCAGCATCACCTCTTCTTCCGACCAGTCGACCCGCATCAGTCGGCGTAGCCCGGATTCACGCGGTCCAGCTTGCGCAGGATTGCAGGCCAGCTCCGCTGCTCGGCATAGGCGCGCAACGCGTCCGCTTTCGGGCGGTTGTCCATGCGCGCCGTCGCCGCCTCGCCGGGCCGGACCAGCGGCTGCTCCATCGCCAGTGCCCGCACCTGCACCTGGCAGGACCATTCGAGGGAATAGAGCCGCTGGAACGCCTCGGCCACCGAACGGCCCAACGCCATCGTCCCGTGGTTGCGCAGGATCATCAGGTTCTTCGTGCCCAGATCGTGCTGCAACCGCTCGCGCTCCGACAAGTCGAAGGCTGGACCTTCGTAATCGTGATAAGTGACCTCGTCATGGATCATCATCGCCGTCTGGTTGAGCGGCAGCAGCCCGGTCCCGGTCATCGACACCGCCACGCCGTCGCGGGTGTGGAGATGGGCGACGCATTGCGCATCGGGCCGCATCGCATGGACCGCGCTGTGGATGACGTAGCCGGCCTTGTTGATCGAATAATTCGTGTCCTGAAGGATATTGCCGTCCAGATCGACCCTGACCAGGCTGGAAGCGGTGATCTCTTCGAACATCAGGCCAAAGGGGTTGAGCAGGAAAGCATGGTCCTCTCCCGGCAGGCGGACAGAAATGTGGTTGGCCACCAGATCGTCCCAGCCGAACATCGCGACGACGCGATAGAAAGCGGCCAGCTCGACGCGCAGTTCCGCTTCGGTTTTCCGCGCTACTCCGGCGCTGGTGTCGTTCGTCATCGCGTCCTCCCGCTCAGGCGACCAGCGCGACCTGGGTGTCGCGCTGTCCGGTGAAAGGGTTGCGGCCATGGGCGGTGTGGAAGTTGTCCAGGATCATCACATCGCCCGCCTGCCACGGAAAGGCCACTTCGCCCGCATGAAGCGCCCGCGACAGCGCCACGATCGTCTCGCTGTCGAACGGCGTGCCGTCGCCAAAGGAGACCTGCACCGGCTGCGGCGCGCCGGGACCGTAGTGCTGGAGGTTGAGGCGGAAGCGCTCCTCGCCGATCATCTCCGGCGCGTAGAACTGGCTGACGAGCTGGTTAAACCAGACTTCCTCTCCGGTTTCCGGGTGCGCGATGTAGCCCGGCCCGACATAGATCAGCGACAGGCTGCCATTGTCCTCCCACCGCGGTTCCATCCCCATGCCCCGCGCGATCGCTTCTGCCTCGGCGCGGTCGGCGGTGCCCATCGCATCGGGCCAGGGGCGATGATAGTCGTCAAGCATACGGTTGCCGGTGGACCACGCCGGATCACGATAGTTGCGGATATAGCGCACGCCCCTGGCGCGCAGCGCGCGGGCGAATTCCTCGGGCACCTGCGCGCCGAAGCGCCGCATGTCGCCGATCGTGGTCTCGCCGCCGGTTTCCGCCGCGATCCGGCTGAAGAAGATCACTTTCGACGGATAGGACGGCAGATAGGCCATCTCCTGATGCAGCGGCAGTTTGTATTGCGGCGGATACTTGGTCGATTCGAAAACTTTCTCCGCAAGGCTGCCGCGCGGCGTGGCGCCGCCGGCATAGCCGCTTGACGGCGGCGGAATATCGGCCACCAGCCGGGCGAAATCGGCGGTTTCGCGCACCGCGAAGCCGCGCAGCACCAGCGCGCCAGCCGCCGTCGCGGCGGCGAACAGCCCCTCGCGATTGGCGGCGAACCATCGCGCAACCGCAGCCGGATCGTCCCGCAGTTCCGGGCCGGACGGCGTGACGAACAGCGGCAACCCGCCGCCCTCGGCCCAGGGCGTGGCCGTGACCTGCTCCGTCCAGTCCCGTCCTGCCAGATGAGTGGTCATTGCCGAACATCCTTTCCATCGGTGGCGCGCATTCGTTGTCCGCCGCGCGCCGTTCCGCCGTGTTGCGTCTTTCGGTGTCTTGTCCCGGAGGGCGGCGCGGTCGCGGCCAGCCCCCCGATTGGCGGCGTTCTACGACCGGGCGAGGCCGATGCACAAGGCGGGCAGATGAACATCGGATATGCGATATAAATACTGGAAACGCCAAACCGAGTTCACGAACCACCCTAATAACCGCTAATATCCTATCAACGATGTGACGGTGATAGGCACGAAAAAAGCACAATCCCCGCAACATAGTCATGGGCGACTCGTCTTGGATAGCGGATTCAATAGAACGCGAAAACGCGATCCGATTTAATTCTTTCATGGGGAGGATATAATGAAACATATACTTGTCAGGGGCGTCAGCCTTGCTGCCGTCATGCTCGCCGTTCCCGCGCCGGTGCTTGCCGCCGCCGGAGCAGCGGAAGCCAAGGCGGAATCCGCCAACGAGATCATCGTCAGCGCCCGCAAGCGCGAGGAAAACGTCCAGGACGTGCCGATCTCGATCACCGCGATCTCCGGCGAGGCGCTGGAAAGGAAAGGCGCGGTGAACTTCGAGAGCCTGTCGTTCAACAACCCCAACGTGAAGATCGCCACGCAATCGGGCGTCGGCCCGATCGCCGCCAATATCGCGATCCGCGGCAACATCCAGTCTGCGGGAACGTTGCAGGTCGATCCTTCCGTGGGCGTCTATGTCGACGGGCTTCTGCTCGCGCATACGTTCGGCACGGCGCAACTGGGCGTCGACGTCATGTCCGTCCAGACGCTCAAGGGTCCACAAGGCACGCTGTTCGGCCGCAACACCACCGGCGGGGCGATGCTGATCCGCACGCGCGACCCGGAACTGGGCGAAGTCAGCGGCTATGTCCAAGGGTCATATGGAGAATTGGATACCTGGCGGGCGGGGGGCGCCATCAACATTCCGGTATCGGAAATCGCCGCCCTGCGCCTGGTCTATCAACGCAACCACAGCGACGACTACGAATTCTTCACTGACGGGCGCAGCCTGGGCCGCAAGGATGAGGAAGTGCTGCGCGCCAAGCTGCTGGTAGAGCCGGCACCGGGCACGCGCCTGATGCTGACGGCGGAAAAGCTGAACGAA
>CAZUOV010000061.1:0-14649 GCA_964621355.1 uncultured Novosphingobium sp.
CGCTGGTGGACAGCGTGATGCGCCGCTTGGACAAGGCCAGCCCGTCGCCGTCCATGACGAGGCGAAGCGCGTCCCGCACGTTGTCGAAATTGTAGAGCGGCTCGCCCATGCCCATCATCACGATGTTGGTCAGCAGGCGCCCGTCGGCACAATAGCCGCCTTGATCCTCGTCGCTGTCCAGACCGTCCATGCGGCCTCTGGGCCATTCGCCCAGCGCGTCGCGGGCAAGCATGACCTGCCCCACGATTTCGCCCACCGTCAGGTTGCGGACCAGCCGCATCGTGCCGGTATGGCAGAAGCGGCAGTTGAGCGTGCAGCCCACTTGCGAGGAGACGCAGAGCGTGCCCCGGTCCGCATCCGGGATGAACACCATCTCGAAATCGTGGCTGTCCGCCGTGCGCAGCAGCCATTTGCGGGTGCCGTCCGTCGAATGCTGGGCTTCCACCACTTCGGGGCGGCCGATGAAGAACCGCTCGGCCATCCAGGGACGCATGGTCTTGGCGATGTCCGTCATCTCCGCGAAATCGGTGACGCCGCGGTGATAGAGCCAGTGGAACACCTGCTTCGCCCGCAGCTTCGCCGCCTTCGCGTCCAGCCCCGCCTGCTCGAACAGCGCGGCGATGCGCGTGCGCGGCAGGCCGATCAGGTCAGTCCGCCCGTCCTCGCGCGGAGTCACGCCGTCCACTAGGCCGGGGCGGGGCACGGGCACCGGATCGGTATGTCCGGGAATGGGCATGAGCTGAGTATCGGCCATCGCCGGGCATATAGTGTGTTGCGTTGCACAAGGCAAAGGCGGTTGGGCAAAGGCGGTTGGGCAAAGGCGGTTGGGCGGCGGCGGGCACGCCTCCTTCGCTTCATCCCGCCTGCGCCTCGCTTCGTTGAAACCGCCGCGCGCGCGGGGCGGCACGTCGCGCGGGAATGTTTCGTTCAGGAAACAACCAGCGGCGGACGGCATTGAGGGGACCGTCGGCGAAAACGTCACGCCGAAAAATGGAGTGTTCTCATGAAGAAAGTTTTCATCGTCCTGATGGCGGGGAGTGGATTGTGGACAGTGCCGGCGATGGCGCAGGACACCGCGACAGCGTTCACCGGGCCCTATGTCCAGGCCGAGATCGGTTATGACCGGAGCAAGTCCGGCAGCGATGTGGATGTCGACGACTTGCGCGACAGCAAGCAGTCCATCGACGGCCTGCTCTATGGCGCCGGAATCGGATTCGACGCGGCGGTGGGCGAAAACGTGCGTCTGGGCGCGGAAGCCGAGATCACCGACAGCACCGCCAAGTGGAAGCGCGACGCGGGCGAGGCCTTCAATCTGGGCCGGGTGAGCGCCGGGCGCGACATCTATGTCGGCGGCAAGCTGGGCTATGTGATCGGTCCCGAAGCCATGGTCTATCTGAAAGGCGGCTATACCAACGGGCGCTATAACCTGCTGGGCACCGACGGCACGAACAGTTCCAGGGAACATCTGGACGCCGATGGCTGGCGGTTGGGCGCGGGTCTCGAATATGCCGTGAACCGGAACACCTTCGCCAAGCTGGAATATCGCTATTCCAACTATTCGCGCGGCGAACTGGATTTCCGCCGCGATATCCCGGACAGCCCGCGCTTTGATATTGATACGGACCGGCATCAGGTGGTCGCGGCTGTCGGCATGCGGTTCTGACGCATTCCCGGCTCGATGGGAATGGGGCGGGGCCGCGCGGCTCCGCCCTTTTTCGAACCTATCGCGCCGTGCGCGCGCAGCCCAGCGCGGCGGCATCCATGGCCGAAGGCGCGCCTGCGAGAGTCCATGTATTGCTGAACCGGTTGCCCGCGGCGTCGCGGGCGGAAACGGTCATCGTCCGGGCGGAGCGCATGGCCGCGACGATGGCGGCGTCCATGCGGCGATCTGCCGCCCAGGCATCGCCACCCCCGCCGATCAGCTCGAAACGATTGCCTCCGATGGAAAGCGTGATCTTGTTCGCGGGCGCGATCTTGCGGGAAAGCCGGAAATGCACCTGGTTGCGGAGCTGGCGGGCGGGCCATGTCGCGATATCGGCATATGGCTGATAGTCGCGCCGCAAGGTGCTCGGCTCCGCCATGGCGATGGCATAGCAGCGCGGCACGGCCGGATCACGGAACGCGCCCCACTTGCCGTAGATGCCCAGGCTGTCGCGGGCATGGGCGGGCATGACCAGTGTCAGCGCGGCAAGCAGAGTCAGCAATGCAAGGGCGGGCAGGCGGAGCACTTGTGCGCCATGGCACAGATGCCCTTGTGCGGGAAGCAGCGCTATGCGTCCGGGCCGGGATAGCGGATCGCGATCACTTCCCATTCCTTTTCCCCGCCGGGCAGCATGACCCGGCGCACGTCGCCCACGGCGGCGCCGCGCAAGGCGCGGGCAAGCGGCGCGCTCCACCCGATGCGGCCCGCGCCCGCGTCCTGCTCGTCATCGCCGACCAGAGTGACGGTGCGCCGGTTGTCGTCCTCGTCGGCGAGAGTCGCTTCGGCTCCGAACCACACCCGGTCCCGGTCCTCCTGCGCGGCGGGATCCACCACGCGCAGTGCCTTCATCCGGCGGGCGAGGTGGGCCAGTTCCCGGTCGATCTCGCGCATCCGCTTGCGGCCATAGAGGTAGTCGCCGTTTTCGGAGCGGTCGCCGTTGCCGGCGGCCCAGCTCACGATCTCGACGATCTCCGGGCGCTCCTTGCCCAGCAGGTGATCGTATCGCGCGCGCAGCGCGGCCATCCCCACAGGCGTGATCGGCGGTCCGGCGGGTTTCACGCGGCCTAGCCCGGCTGGCGCTTGCCGATGAAGTGGCTGAGCGGATTGGCCCCGCGATAGCGCGCGCGCGACGGGTTCATCGCTTCATAGACGACCATGTTCTCCATCACGCGCGTGACATAGTTGCGAGTTTCGAAGATCGGGATGCGCTCGATCCAGTCGATCCAGTCCACCGCGCCGGTGCGCGGATCGCCGTTGGCGCGCAGCCACTTGTTCACGTTGCCCGGCCCGGCGTTGTAGGCGCCGATGGCCAGCGGATAGGAACCGCCGTAATAATCCATCATCCGCGCGAAATAGCCGTCGCCCAGCCGGATGTTGTAGTTGGGATCGGTCATCAGCGCTTCGAGCGAATAGCCCAGCCCCATCTTCCCGGCCTGTTCCCGCGCGGTGCCGGGCATCAACTGCATCAGTCCGCGCGCGCCCGCGTGGCTGATGGCGTTCTGGGCGAACTGGCTTTCTTGCCGGGTGAGAGCGTGCACCATGGTCCAGTCCGTGCCCGGCGGCGTGGGGATCAGCGGGAAGGAAATCGGCTGGAAATCGCCGAAACCGTCGGCATGGGCCTGCTGGCCGAGGATCACGCCGAGGTCACGCCGCCCGATCTCGCGGGCGAGATCGGCGACGAGGATGTGATCCATCTCGCTTTCCGCCTGTTCACTGATCGCGCGGAAGAAGCGCACGGTGGTCCGCCATTCGGAGCCGATAGCCACGTGCCGGACCGCGGCCGTAAGGGGCCGGGCGTTGAACGCGGCGCGCTCCGCCTGGGAAGGTGCCTTGTTCGGCATGTTGTCGAAGGCCGGGACCGGGCGGCCCAGGCGCTCCAGCGCCAGCAGGCCGTAGAAGTGATCGGGAGAAGCAGCGGCCATCTCGAAATAGCGGCGCGCGCCGTCCGAATCGCCTGCCCGCGCCATGGCCCGCCCCGCCCAGTAGAAACCCTTGGAGCGGGTCTGCGGCGTTTGCGCCGCCGCGCCATAGCGATAGAACAGCGGCGCGGCGCCGGCCGCGTCGCCCAATGACCACAGCGCCTTGGTGCCGCCCAGCCACATCAGCGATGTGTAATCGTCGCGCAGCTTGAAGCCTTCGCGGCTGATGTCCGTTCCCGGCGCGAAGGCATCGTCGATGAAGGCGGCGATGCGCATCGCGCTGCGGGCATCGGCGCCTCTGGCCACGCCGAGCAGTTCCGTCACCCACTTTTCCGGGTCGAACGCGGGCTTCGATGCCGTGGGCCGGTTGGCGAGCAGGCTGACGGCGGCGGCCGAATTGCCGGTGCGGCGGGCCTGCCGCACGCGGTTGTAGACATAGCCGATGTCGCGCATCAGGTCTGGCGTCACCGGCAGGCCGAGGCTGCCGGGCGCCGCGCCTTGCAGCAGCGAAAGCCGCTCCATGAAAGCGCCGCGCGCGCCGGGCGAGACATAGGAGATCTGGCGCTGCGCCTGCGTGGCCGCGCCCTGCCAGAGCAGTGCGTCCATCCGCGCGTCGTGATCGGCGGGCGTGAACGTGGCACCGAACAGCGACAGCAGAGCCGCTTCGGCGGAATCGCTCATTTCCCCGCCGCGCCACGCGGCGAGCGCCATGCCCGCAGCTTCCGGCCGCTGGAGCGCGGCGAGAGCCGACGCATAACGCGCCCGCGCCCGGTTGGTGGCGGGCTGGAAACGCTGGAAATAGGCGATGATCTGCGACGCGTCGCCGCCATCGCGATCAAGCGCCTTTTCGGCATAGGTCCGCAGTTTCGCTTCTTCGGGAAAGCCCGGATAGCTCAGCAGGAAGCCCGCATATTCACCGAACGAGAAACGATCCGAAGTCGTCAGCACCTGCCAGCGTTGGATAGCCTGGCCCATCGTGCCCTGCTGGGTGGCGATCAACTGGTTGCGCGCCGCGTCCCACTCGCGCCCATCCTGGCAGTGTGCGGGAACGGACATGCAGGCGCCATATGCCAGCAGAAGGAAAGTCGATGCGCGCAACATGCTGGACATTTTCGGCATAGGCTCCTTATCAGGCGATGAATGAAAAACACGGCCCCGGTTCGGCGATGTGCCCGGACCTTTGGCCAGATGCAGGGGCAAAGTCCATGTTTTCCGGTTCCATTCCGGCGCTTGTTACGCCGTTTCGCGACGGCGCGTTCGATGAGGCTGCCTTTCGCCGGCTGGTCGACTGGCAGATAGAAAACGGCTCGTCGGCCCTCGTTCCCTGCGGCACCACGGGCGAGAATTCCACGCTTTCCAACGCCGAGCACCATCGCGTGATCGAAGTCTGCGTCGAGCAGGCGGCGGGCCGCGTGCCGGTGATCGCCGGATGCGGCAGCAACGATACGATGAACGCGCTGTTGCACATGAACTTTTCGCGCAAGTGCGGGGCCTCGGCGGCGCTGCTGGTCGCGCCCTATTACAACCGGCCCAGCCAGGCGGGGCTGCTTGCCCATTTCTCCTACCTTGCGGAACATAGCGAGTTACCGATCGTGCTCTATAACGTGCCGGGCCGCACCGTGACGGATATAGAGCCGGAAACCGTGTGCGAACTGGCGGGCCGGTATCCCTACAATATCGTCGGCATCAAGGACGCGAGCGGCGATCTCAGCCGCGTGACGGACCATCGCAGGGGAATCGCCCGCGATTTCTGTCAGCTTTCGGGCGACGACGAACTGGCGCTGCCGTTCAACGCGGCGGGTGGCGTGGGTTGCATTTCGGTTACCGCCAATGTGGCGCCGAAGCTCTGTGCAGAGTTCCAGCGGGCCTGCGCCGACAACGATCTGGCGCGCGCGCGGGAACTGAACGACAAGCTCTATCCGCTGCACTACGCGATGTTCGAGGACGCTTCGCCCGGTCCGGTCAAGTATGCGCTTTCGCGGGTGCATGACTGGGTTCCGAGCGAATTGCGCCTGCCGCTGGTACCGTGTGGCGAAGCCGCGCGCAAGGCGGTGGATGCGGCGCTGGTCCACGCCGGAGTGCTCTGACCACGCCGTCCCGGAAGCGATGAGGCTGCCGGGAAACGACTCGCGGACCTGAAACCGGCCTTATTCCTTCGGCCGGGTTTTGATGCTATGCCCCGCCGCAACCCATGCCGTCGCATGGGCCGGGGCGTGAGAACCCCTTCATACAGCGGCTCTGTAGTGCAGCCGTGATCCGCACTCCTCGACCGATCCGGTCGGGGAGGCTTGCGCGTATGTCCAGGGCTTCCCAGCCTAAAGGCGTAAGCGGTCTCTCTGTATGAAGGCTTCTCAACTCCCCGATCAGGTCAGGAGGGGGTGAACACGTATCAGCCAAAGGCAAGGGGCTTGCCGCTATCGTCGCGGGAGTCCTGTTCATAATGATGGCGATCTTCATCGCCCCTCCCGCGCATCCGCAATGCGGGACCAGAATTTTCTGCTATTTCATGGGCCTGACCACCTTTGGTCAAATAGCGTCCCTTGCCGCCATTCCGCTGATTGTCCTGGGGTTTTCGATCCTTGATCAAGCCCGGAAATAGTCGCCGTCAGGGGAGGCGCCTGCCTTTTTGCGGACCCGTTTTCGCTCCCGGAGCGTGTTTGCCTTTGCGGCACGCTTCCCCGTTGCGATGCGGTTAATATCTCCGATGCTACTTCACGCCGATTGTCCGGTTTCCTTTTTCCGCCCCGCTCCCTACATGCACAATCGACCATGGCCAGACCGCAGCGCACCCAGTTCGACAAGAAGAAGACCGTCGCCGAAAACCGGCGCGCGCGGTTCGACTATCACATCGAGGATACGCTGGAAGCGGGAATCGCGCTGACCGGCACGGAAGTGAAGTCGCTGCGCTTCGGCGAAGGCTCCATTGCCGAATCCTATGCCGAAGTGCGCGGGGGCGAGGCATGGCTGGTCAATTCCAACGTGCCGGAATTCAGCCACGGCAACCGCTTCAATCATGAGCCGAAGCGGCCGCGCAAGCTGCTGCTCCATCGCCGCGAGGTGGACAGGCTGCAAGGCGCGGTGGAGCGCAAGGGCATGACTTTGGTGCCGCTGTCGATCTACTTCAACAGCACCGGCCGCGCGAAAGTGGAACTGGCGCTGGCCAAGGGCAAAAACGCGGCGGATAAGCGCCATTCGATCAAGGAACGGGACTGGAAACGGGAACAGGCGCGGATCATGAAAGACCATGGCTAATCGACGCTCAATCCGGCTTCGCATTGATCTGCTGATCAAAGGACGCAGCGATAACGGAGTTGCTGGAACGCCGGAGTGCGGTGAATCCGGCTTTTTCGGTCAAATAGTTCATTCAATGCGGCTTTTTGGAGCTTGGCTCTATGGTTTGATGCCGCGCGATGCTGTTGCTCGTTCCTTTGCCCGGCTGAGTCGCACCATCCCCTCGCGCGAGCAGCTTGAGGAAAACCGCTATGTGCGACCGCTGGCGCGCAGGCAGGAACTGTGGCGCTTCACGCGCCGGTCCGTGCCGCGCGGGGTGGCTATCGGCCTTCTGGTCGGTATCTTCGCGCTGATCCCCGGCGTTCAGATCGTGGGCGCTGCGCTGATGTGCGTGCCGTTTCGCGGCAATATCCCGATTGCCGCGGCGATGACGTTCCTGTCCAATCCCGCGACCACGCCGTTCATCCTCGCTTCGTCGCTCTATGTCGGAAACCGTCTGGGCTTCCATGCCGACATGGCGACGTTCATGACGCTTTTGAACAATGGCGCCGGGTTCGACGACTGGTTCCGCTGGCTGCTGTCCGATGCCGCGCCCGCGCTGGTGATCGGCCTGTTCATCATCGCGAGCGTCTCGGCGGGCATCGGTTATCTGGTGTCGAGCGTGATCTGGCGCTGGTGGGTGGGCCGCAAGCACCGCGCGCGCGGCCTTTCCCGTTCGACCGCCCGTTTCGACGCAACCACCGCGGGCAGCGATCCGGCATGAACGGGGCAGAGGCGGCTTCGTCGCGCGGGGGGAAGGACCGGGTTCTCGTCGCCGCCGCCTGCATCGCCAGCCTTGCCCTGCTGTGGTTCGTGACTCGCGAGCCGCTGGTGACGGCGGCCTTTGGCGGTGGCCTGCTCGCCATCGGAAGCCTGGCTGGCGCGCTCGTTCTGCGCCGCCCGCCTGAACGCGAGCCGGAGTTCGCGCTGCCGGACTGGTCGGTCACGGTCGCGGCGATGGAGCAGCCCGATGCCGCCGTCGGCGTGATCGACCGCGCGGGAAGGCTGGTTTGCGCCAACGGCCTCTATGAAAGCTGGTTCGGCGCCGGTTTCGCGCCGCCGCGCCTGCCGGTGGACGATGCATCGCTGGAACGGCTGGCCCATGCGGCGCGATCCGCCTGGCGCGACGGCGCGGGCCGGGCCGACCTTCTCACGGGCGAGCAGGGACGCTGGAAGGCGCAAGCCACGCGGGCGGGAAGAGGGGACGATTTCCTCGTCTGGCGTTTTCTGCCGATCGCGGCGTCGGACCCTGTTGCGGACATGGTGCGGCAACTGGACGGTAAGCCCGGCCGGGCGCTCGACCGCGCGGGGATCGCCGCCGCCCTGGTCGATCCCGACGGGCTCATCCGCGCCGCCAGCGCCGGCTTTTCCCGGCGGGCGACGGGCGATGCGCGCGCCAGCCTCGTCGGGCGGGAATTCGTCTCGCTGCTCGCGCAGGACGAGCATGACCGCATAAGCTGGGCGCGCGACGGCGCGCGCGGCGCGCCGCTGGTGCTCTATTACCTGCCGGTCGCGGACCCGGACCTGCCGGGTGATCCCGACCCGGAGACGACGCCTTCGCTGATGCTCCTGGTCGATGCCGGAGCGGGGCTGGGCGGCGGCGGCGAGGGTACGGCGGCCGTTCCCCATCTCGAAGCCCTGCTGGCGCAGCTTCCGCTGGGCCTCGCCATGGCGGACCGCGACGGGCGGCTTCTGTTCGCCAACGCGGCCTTCATGCGCGCGGCCGGGCGCGAGGGCGAGGCGCCGCCGACCTATCCCACCGATCTCGTGGTGCGGGAAGACAAGGGCGCGCTGTCCGATGCGGTGCGGCGGTTCGGGCTTGGCCCCGCCACATCGGGCGACATCGCCGTGCGGCTGGCGGCGCAGCCGGAAGACCCTGTCTCGCTGAGTCTGGCGGGCGTGCGCGGACTGGGCGAGGCAGTCGTGCTGCTGGGCCTTACGGATTCGACCGAGGAAACGCGCCTCAAGCGTCAGGTCGCGCAGGCGACCAAGATGCAGGCCGTGGGCCAGCTCGCCGGCGGCGTGGCGCACGATTTCAACAATGTGCTGACCGCCATTCTCGGCACTTGCGACCTCATGCTGATGCGCCACACGCCGGGCGATTCGGACTATGACGATATCCAGCAGATCCGTGCCAATTCCAATCGCGCGGCTTCGCTGACGCGCAGTCTCCTCGCCTTCTCCCGCCAGCAGACTCTCAAGCCCGTGGTGCTGCAACTGCCCGATGTGGTCAGCGAAATCTCCCACATGCTCAAGCGGCTGATGGGGGAAAAAGTCAGGCTTGTCGTGCTGCATGACCGCGATCTCGGTCCGGTGCGCGCCGATCCCACGCAGCTTGAGCAGGTCGTCGTCAATCTGGTCGTCAACGCGCGCGATGCCATGCAGGGCGCCTCGGGCAAAAGAGGCGGCGACGGCATGGGGACAGTCACGATCCGCACTCGCCGCGTAACTCCCGCGGATGTGCGCGCCATGCGCAACGAAGTGATTCCGGCGGGCGAGTATACCGCGCTGGTGGTCGAGGACACGGGCGGCGGCATCCCCGCCGAGCATCTCGGCAAGATATGGGAGCCGTTCTTCACCACCAAGGAGCAGGGCAAGGGAACAGGGCTGGGGCTGGCCACGGTCTACGGCATCGTCAAGCAATCGGGCGGCTTCATTTTCGCGGAAAGCGAAGTGGGCAAGGGGACGCGCTTTTCGGTCTATCTGCCGGTGCATCGCGGGGAGGCCGCGCCCGCCGATGCCTCGCCGCAACGCGCGCCTGTCACGGCATGGGCGGGCGGCGGAAACATCCTGCTGGTCGAGGACGAGGATCCGGTCCGCATGGTGGCCGAGCGCGCGCTTGTCCGCCAGGGCTATACCGTGACGGCGGCCAGCGACGGCGAGGAAGGGCTGGAGCACGTGCGCGAAGGCGGCGCGTTCGATCTGGTGCTTTCGGACGTGGTCATGCCCAGCATGGACGGCCCCGCCATGGTGCGCGAGATCCGCAAGCTCGCACCCGCGCTGCCGGTGATCTTCATGTCGGGCTATGCCGAGGAACAATTGCGCAGGGAACTCGACATGGAAGGCGTTCATTTCCTGCCCAAGCCATTCTCCGTCCAGCAGATTTCGGAGAAAGTGGCGGCGGTGCTCAGGGCGGCGAAAATCCTGTAATCATACGTCGCGATCACTAGTGGATCGCTTCTTGCCGCCAGAAAGTATGTTCCCATCTTGTTCCAATAGAACAAATGGGATACACCGAGTCGCGGTTGACCTTCCGGGTCAGACGGGTAGGCAAGGAGAAACACGATGGCTGCTCAGCTCAAGCTGATTCAGGAAGGCAGGGAAAAAGACTCCATGGACCGTCAGAAAGCGCTGGAAGCAGCGCTCGCGCAGATCGACCGCGCCTTCGGCAAGGGATCGGCGATGAAGCTGGGCAGCCGCGAGGCGTTGCAGATCGAGGCGATCTCCACCGGCTCGCTCGGTCTCGACATCGCGCTGGGCATCGGCGGGCTGCCCCGGGGGCGCGTCGTCGAAATCTACGGGCCGGAAAGCTCCGGCAAGACGACTCTGGCGCTCCATGCCATCGCCGAGGCGCAGAAGGCGGGCGGCACAGCGGCTTTCGTCGATGCCGAACATGCGCTCGATCCGGTCTACGCGAAGAAGCTGGGCGTCGATATCGACGAACTGATCGTCTCGCAGCCCGATACGGGCGAGCAGGCGCTGGAAATCGTCGATACGCTGGTGCGCTCCAACGCCATCGACGTGCTGGTGGTCGATTCGGTGGCCGCGCTCGTCCCCCGCGCGGAAATCGAGGGCGAGATGGGTGACAGCCATGTCGGCCTTCAGGCCCGGCTGATGAGCCAGGCGCTCAGGAAGCTGACCGGCTCGATCAGCCGGTCGCGCTGCCTCGTCATCTTCATCAACCAGGTGCGGATGAAGATTGGCGTGATGTATGGCAACCCGGAGACGACGACGGGCGGCAACGCGCTGAAGTTCTATGCCTCGGTGCGTCTCGACATCCGCCGCACCGGCCAGATCAAGGACCGCGACGACATCGTCGGCAACGCCACGCGCGTGAAAGTGGTGAAGAACAAGGTCGCGCCCCCGTTCAAGCAGGTCGAATTCGACATCATGTATGGCGAGGGGATTTCCAAGATCGGCGAAATCCTCGATCTCGGCGTCAAGGCGGGCGTGGTCGAGAAATCCGGTGCATGGTTCAGCTATGACAGCATCCGCATCGGGCAGGGCCGGGAAAACGCCAAGCAGTATCTCAAGGAGAACCCGGAAGTCTGCGGTCGGCTGGAAGCCGCGATTCGCGGTCAGACCGATGGGCTGGCCGAAGAGATGATGACGGGGCCGGATTCGGATGACGAGGAATAGCTTCGCCTGACAGGCGTTCACGCCGGATTTTCCGTCCGGCGTGAGCGGTCTTACGCCGTTGCCAGGCTTTCCGCCCGCGCGTTCACTACGTCGTCCGCGTGACGCCCTCCCAGTTCGGCCAGATGATCGAATGTGGCAGTGAAGCTGGCGAGACCCTGGCTGAGCGACCGCAGCTCCGCGTCCAGCCCCTGCAAGGCCGATTCGGGCAGCAGCGCTTCCACTTGTTCCCACCGGGCCCATGCCGGATGCGTTCCGATACCCAGTATCTGCCCCCGCCTGCTCGACAGCACGGAACCTGCCTTCGATCCCGTGCCTTGCGGCGTGCTCACAGTCACGCGGCAGATCGGTTCCAGCAGGTAGGATGCGGCCTGCGCCAGCGCTTCGGCCATGGCCATGCGGCCCGCGATGCGGAAGGCCAGTTCGGAACTGTCGACAGAGTGATAGGAGCCGTCCACGAGAGTGACGGCCACGTCCACCACCGGAAAGCCCAGCGGGCCACGCGCGCAGGCATCGCGCACGCCTTGTTCGACGGCGGGAATCCACTGCTTCGGCACGACGCCGCCGGTTATCCGGTCGTCGAAAACGAAACCGGCGCCGTGTTCCCGCGGTCTGATCTCTATCGTCACGTCTCCGTATTGGCCGTGTCCGCCCGATTGTTTCTTGTGACGGCCGCGCTGGCTGGCCGGTTTGCGGATCGATTCGCGATAGGCGATGCTGGGCGGGTGCGTATCGACCGCAACGCCGTAGCGGCGCTGGAGCCGCGCGATCACCACATTCAGGTGGTCGTCGTTGATGCCGCGCAGCAGCGTTTCATGCGTGGCTTCGTCCTGCGTCCATTCCAGCGCGGGATCCTCCTCGCACAAACGATGCAGCGCGGTGGAGAGCTTGACGTCGTCCTTCCTGTCGCGCGTGGCGATGGCGAGTGCGGCGTTCCGGGGCGGGCAGGCGCCTGGCTCCATTCCGCTCACGCGCGATCCCTGTCCGGGCAAGGTCATCCCGCTCCGTGCCGCGTCGAGCTTGGCCACGGCGACGACCGCACCCGGCTCGGCTCCGGCCTGCTTGGCGGTCTTTTCGCCCTGCACCGAAAACAGCGAGCCCGCCCGGCAGGCTTCGCCTTCGACCAGCAGTTCGTCGCCTTCATTCAGGGTTTGGCCCAACACGCGCCCCAGCGCCACGCGGCCGACCGCGCCGCCGTGGGAAATCTTGAAGACGTGGAGCGCGCCGCCTTCTACGCCCAGCCGCGTCGTCGCCGCATCGGGCGCGGGGGTTTCGTGGCGCAGCAACTTGAGCAGGCGGTGGATGCCGCCGCCCGAAACCGCGGAGCCGAGCATCACCGGCACCACTTTGTTCGCGGCGGTATCGGCGGCCAGATCGGCCATCACGATCGCGGTTTCGGGCGTTTCGTCCATCAGCAGCGCTTCAAGCAGCGTGTCGTCGAAATCGGCCAGCGTTTCGAGCAAGTGCGTGCGGTCCGCCCGCTCACGATCCAGCAATTCGCCGGGGATGTCCACGCGCTCGCTTTCGTGGCCGGGGCGATAGCGATAGGCGCGTTCCAGCGCGAGATCGACATAGCCGGTTACATCGTCTCCGTCGCGGATGGGAATCTGCCGCAGGGCCAAGGGCTCGCGGCTCATCGGCTGGAGTTCGGCGATGAGGTCGCGCACGGCCCCGGCACGTGCGTTCTCTATCTTGTTGACGAAGATGGCGTGCGGCACGCCCAGGTCGTCGAGCTGGCGCAGTGCCGGTTCGGCGAGCGCCGCGCGTTCCGGCGCAGGGTCTATCACCACCAGCGCGAGGTCCGCCCCACGCAGCGCGGCAAGGCCATCGGCGGCGAACCCGGCGCCGCCGGGCACGTCGATCAGGGCAAAGCCGTCGCCCAGAAAATCGAAGTGCATGAGGTTCATTTCGGTGGAGCCGCCGCGCGCCCGCGCTTCCGGGCTGGCATCGCCGACCGTGGACCCGTTCTCGGTGCTGCCCTGACGGGTCGTGGCGCCGCTGGCGAACAGCAGGGCTTCGGCCAGGCTGGTCTTTCCCGTGCCCGCCGGCCCCACCAGCGCGACGGCACGGGTGACTCTGTTACCGGACGGATTGCCCTTTGATACGTTGCTTCCCATCACCGCCTCCTCTCATGAGCGAAGGCGCGCCGGGCGCTTGTCTTTATCGCCTGACGCGCAAAGACTCGATGGCGCATGCTCGGACTCCGCCGCGCGAGTCGCAAGCGGAATCTTGCCGGAGCGGCGATGCACCGTCCTCTCCCCATGGCGAAACAACGCCTGAACGGATTGTCCGCATGGCGTAATCGCGCCTTCCCGCTTGTCGTGCGCCCGGCTGTGGCTTATCGGCGGCGGCATGCAGTCGACCAACGAAATCCGCCGGTCCTTCCTCGATTACTTCGGCTCGAACGGGCACGAAGTGGTGCCGTCCGCGCCGCTCGTTCCCTATAACGACCCGACGCTGATGTTCGTGAACGCGGGCATGGTGCCGTTCAAGAACGTGTTCACGGGGCTGGAAACGCGGGCCGTTCCGCGCGCCACGTCCAGCCAGAAGTGCGTGCGCGCGGGCGGCAAGCACAACGATCTCGATAACGTGGGCTATACGGCCCGGCACCATACCTTCTTCGAGATGCTGGGAAATTTCAGCTTCGGCGACTATTTCAAGGAGCAGGCGATCACGCACGCCTGGACCTTGCTGACCCGCGAATGGGGTCTGCCGAAAGACAAGCTGCTCGTCACGGTCTATCATACGGACGACGAGGCGTTCGATCTGTGGCGGAAGATCGGCGGATTGCCGGATGATCGCATCATCCGCATCGCAACCAAGGACAATTTCTGGGCGATGGGCGACGATGGTCCGTGCGGGCCGTGCTCGGAAATCTTCTATGACCACGGGCCACACATTCCCGGCGGTCCTCCGGGAAGCCCGGACGAGGACGGGGATCGCTTCATCGAGATCTGGAACCTCGTGTTCATGCAGTTCGAGCAGGCGGGGGGAGAGATCGTCGGCGATCTACCCCGGCCCAGCATCGACACGGGCATGGGGCTGGAGCGCCTCGCCGCCGTAATGCAGGGCGTGCATGACAACTACGATACCGACACGTTCAAGGCGCTGATCGCCGCGTCCGAAAGCCTGACGGGCGTTGCCGCGACCGGCGAAAATCAGGCCAGCCATCGCGTGATCGCGGATCACTTGCGCTCGACCAGCTTCCTGCTGGCCGATGGCGTGCTGCCGTCGAACGAAGGTCGAGGCTATGTCCTGCGCCGCATCATGCGCCGCGCCATGCGCCACGCGCATCTGCTGGGCGCGAAGGACCCGCTGATGCACCGTCTGGTGCCGACCCTGGTCGAGGAAATGGGCGAGGCCTATCCGGAACTCGGCCGCGCCCAGGCCTTCATCGAGGAC
>CAZUOV010000062.1:0-13903 GCA_964621355.1 uncultured Novosphingobium sp.
TGAAAGAGCAGATCATCTTCCCGGAGATCAGCTACGATCAGATCGAGAAGGTGCGGGGCATGGACATCATCGTCACCACCACTGCCAAGACCGACGACGAAGCGCGCGAACTGCTGCGCCTCTTCGGTTTCCCGTTTCCGCAGGATGCTGCCGAACAGCAGCAGGCCGCGTGAGCAAGTTTTGAGGAAGAGAGCTTAAGTCCATGGCGAAACTGAGTTCCATCAACAAGAACGAGCGTCGCAAGAAGCTCGTGAAGAAGTATGCCGGCAAGTATGCCCGGCTGAAGGCGATTGCCGACGATGAGTCGCTCGACGAGACCGAGCGCCTGATCGCGCGCCTCAAGCTGGCGGAGATTCCGCGCAACGGGAACCCCACCCGCGTGCGCAACCGCTGCGCCACCACCGGCCGCCCGCGCGGCTATTATCGGAAGTTCGGCCTGTGCCGCGTCGAGCTGCGTGATCTTGCCAACAAGGGCATGATCCCCGGCGTCACCAAGTCGAGCTGGTAAGGGATATCAAGCGATGGCATTGACCGATCCCCTGGGTGACATGCTCACCCGCATCCGCAACGGCCAGCGTGCGAAGAAGGACGCTGTCCTCTCGCCCGCGTCGAAGCTGCGCGCCAGCGTGCTCGAAGTGCTGCAGCGTGAGGGCTATATTCGCGGTTATTCGGAAGACGCGACCGGCGTTCATCCGCAGCTGCGCATAGAGCTGAAATATTTCGAGGGTGAACCTGCGATCAAGCATGTCGCCCGCGTCTCCAAGCCGGGCCGCCGCGTCTATTCGGGCAGCAAGGAACTGCCCGTCGTGCGCAACGGCCTTGGCATCACCATCGTCTCGACGCCTCGCGGCGTGCTTTCGGATGCCGAAGCGCGCGCCCAGAACGTCGGCGGCGAAGTGCTTGCGGAGGTGTTCTGATGAGCCGCATCGGTAAAAGGCCGGTCGCCATTCCGGGCGGCGTCAGCGCCGACATCGCGGATGGCGTCCTGACCGTGAAGGGGCCGAAGGGCGCTCTCACGCTGAGCCTCGCGGACGACGTGACCTACAAGGTCGAGGACGGCTCGATCTCCGTCCAGCCCGCGAACGATACCAAGCGCGCGCGCTCCTTCTGGGGCATGCAGCGTACGCTGGTGCAGAACCTCGTGACCGGCGTGACCGACGGTTACACCAAGGTGCTGGAAATCACCGGCGTCGGCTATCGCGCCAACATGCAGGGCAAGAACCTGAAGTTGCAGCTCGGCTATTCGCACGATGTCGATTTCGCGGTGCCCGAAGGCATCGAGATCAAGACGCCGGACAACACGACGGTTGAGATCAGCGGCATCGACAAGCAGAAGGTCGGCCAGGTCGCGGCGGAAATCCGCCGCTGGCGCAAGCCCGAACCCTACAAGGGCAAGGGTATCAAGTATCGCGGCGAGTATATCTTCCGCAAGGAAGGGAAGAAGAAGTAATGGCCAAGCTTTCCCTTTTCGAACGGCGCCGCCAGCGCGTCCGCACCGCGCTCAAGGCGCGCGCGAGCGGGCGTCCGCGCCTTTCCGTCCATCGTTCGGGCCGGCATATCTATGCCCAGATCATCGACGATGCCGAAGGCCGCACGCTGGCCGCCGCCTCGACGCTCGGCAAGGGCAGCAAGGGGCCGGGCGCCGATGTCGAGTCCGCCGCCCGCGTCGGCAAGGCGCTTGCCGAAGCCGCGAAGAAGGCCGGCGTCACGACTGTCGTGTTCGATCGCGGCGGTTTCCTGTTCCATGGCCGCGTCAAGGCGCTGGCCGACGCCGCGCGTGAAGGCGGGCTGGAGTTCTGATGATGCCAGAAACGACGAACACCGAAAACACCAATCCCGAGCAACTGGCCGAACAGCCGGTCGCCGCCGAGCATCCCCAGGGCGGCGAGCCGCGCGAAAGCCGTGGCCGTGGCCGCGGTCGCGGCGGTGAGCGCGGCGACGGCCGTGGCGGCCGCGGGCGTCGCGACGACCGCCGTGGCGGCCGTGGCGGCGACGACGAGGGCGGCGAGGAACTGATCGAGAAGCTCGTCCACATCAACCGCGTGTCCAAGACGGTGAAGGGCGGCAAGCGCTTCGGCTTCGCGGCGCTGGTCGTGGTGGGCGACGGCAAGGGCCGGGTGGGCTTCGGCCACGGCAAGGCGCGCGAAGTTCCTGAGGCCATCACCAAGGCGACGGCATCGGCCAAGAAGAAGATGATCCGCGTGCCGCTCAGGGAAGGCCGTACCCTGCATCACGACGGCAAGGGCCGGTTCGGCGCGGGCAAGGTCAACGTGCGTTCGGCTCCGGCGGGCACCGGCATCATTGCGGGCGGCCCGATGCGCGCCGTGTTCGAGAGCCTGGGCGTGGCGGACGTCGTCACCAAGTCGGTCGGCACGTCGAACCCCTACAACATGATCCGCGCGACGTTCGACGCTCTGAACGAGCAGACGTCGCCCAAGTCGGTGGCGCAGCGCCGGGGCAAGAAGGTCGCCGATCTTCTCGGCCGCGGCGGCGCGAGCGCTTCGGAAGCCGAAGCCGCCGCCGAAGCGATCACGGAGTAAGCGAGATGGCCAAAATCAAGATCAAGCAGATCGGCTCGCCGATCCGCCGCCCGGAAAAGCAGGAGAAGATCCTGATCGGCCTCGGCCTCGGCAAGATGAACCGCGTCGTCGAGGTGGAAGACACCCCGGAAGTGCGCGGCGCTATCGCCAAGCTGCCGCATCTGGTGGCCGTGATCGACTGACCGGAAGGGATGGCGGTGGCAACCATGCGGGTTGCCGCCATTCCGGTGAAGGCCGGAATCCATCGGGCATGGCGCGTCGCTCGGTGAGGCCCCAGCAAACATGGGCTTCCGCCAAAGGGGAGCCCGACGAAAGCGAGTGCAAACCATGAAACTCAACGAACTTCGTGACAACAACGGCGCCCGCAAGTCTCGCATGCGGGTCGGGCGCGGCATCGGCTCGGGCAAGGGCAAGACGGCCGGTCGCGGCCAGAAGGGCGCCAAGGCGCGCTCGGGCGTGTCGATCAACGGCTTCGAGGGCGGCCAGATGCCGCTGCATATGCGCCTGCCGAAGCGCGGCTTCAACAACAAGAAGTTCGCCAAGGACTATGCCGAAGTGAACCTGGGCCTCATCCAGAAGGCGATCGACGCGGGCAAGCTCGATGCGGGTTCGGTGATCGATCACTCCGCGCTCAAGGCCGCCGGTCTGGCCCGTGGCGGCAAGGATGGCGTGCGGCTGCTCCGCAAGGGCGAACTGACCGCCAAGGCCAGCTTCAAGGTCGCGGGCGTTTCCGCCGGCGCCCGTGCGGCGATTGAGAAGGCCGGCGGCTCCGTGGAAGTCCCCGCCGCCAAGGCCGACGCCGAATAACCCACTGACACGTGCGGGCGAGGTGCTTGCATCTCGGCCCGCACCCTCTATGGGCTTCTTCCTTAAGGACGAGGACCGCTGGGCGTAGCGCCCGGCACCCAATCGAGGCGGTTTCCCGAACATGGCATCACGCGCCGACAACATCGCGAGCAACCTGAGCTTCGCCAACTTTTCCAAGGCGACGGAACTCAAGAAGCGGATATGGTTCACGATCGGTGCGCTGATCGTCTTCCGTTTCCTCAGCTTCGTGCCCCTGCCGGGCGTCAACCCGCTGATCCTGGAATCGCTCTATGATCAGACGCGGGGCGGTATCCTCGATCTGTTCAACACCTTCTCGGGCGGCAGCCTTGAGCGCATGAGCCTCATTGCGCTCGGCGTGATGCCCTACATCACGGCGTCGATCGTGGTGCAGCTTGCCGCGTCGCTTCATCCCGCGCTCGCCGCGCTCAAGAAGGAAGGCGAAAGCGGGCGCAAGAAGCTGAACCAGTATACGCGCTACGGCACGGTGTTCCTGACCGCGATCCAGGGGTGGTTCGTGGCCTCGGGCCTCGAAGCCTATGGCGCGTCGAGCGGGCTTCAGGCCGTGGTCGATCCCGGCTACATGTTCCGCGTCGGTGCCGTCATCAGCCTGGTGGGCGGGACGATGTTCCTGCTGTGGCTGGGCGAGCAGGTTACTTCGCGCGGTATCGGCAACGGCGTGTCGCTCATCATCATGGCCGGTATCGTCGCGCAGATGCCGACGTTCGTCGCCAACCTGTTCGAAGGCGGCCGGTCCGGCTCGATCAGCCCGTTCGTGATTGTCGGCCTGATCGCGATGGTCATCGGCCTGATCCTGTTCATCTGCTTCATGGAGCGCGCCACGCGCCGCCTGCTGATCCAGTATCCCAAGCGAGCGAGCCAGCGCGGCATGATGCAGGCGGATCGCAGCCACCTCCCGCTCAAGCTCAACACGGCGGGCGTCATTCCGCCGATCTTCGCCAGCTCGCTGTTGCTGCTGCCGTTGACGATCTCGCAGTTCGCCGGCAACTCGCTGTCGACCGAGAGCACGCTCGGCAAGGTCGTCGTGGGGCTGAACCAGTATCTGGCGCATGGTCAGCCGCTTTACATGGCGCTCTATGCCGC
This sequence comes from uncultured Novosphingobium sp., assembly GCA_964621355.1. Lineage (GTDB taxonomy): Bacteria > Pseudomonadota > Alphaproteobacteria > Sphingomonadales > Sphingomonadaceae > Novosphingobium. The sequence goes on from CAZUOV010000062.1 coordinate 4,470, forward strand.
CGGCATCATCTTCTTCTGCTTCTTCTACACGGCGGTCGTCTTCAATCCCGAGGATACCGCGGAAAACCTGAAGAAGAACGGCGGCTTCATCCCCGGCATCCGTCCGGGCAGGAACACGGCCAACTATCTCGATTTCGTGCTCACCCGGATCACGGTGATCGGTGCGGCCTACCTGACGCTCGTTTGCATCCTGCCGGAGTATGTCATCGCGCAGACCGGCATGGCGATGATGTTCCTGGGAGGGACGAGCCTGCTGATCGTCGTCAACGTCACGGTGGACACGATCTCGCAGATCCAGTCGCACCTGCTGGCGCACCAGTATGGTGACCTCATCAAGAAGGCGAAGCTGAAAGGCCGGTTGCGCTGATATCCGGCGCGTCGGCCCGCGCATCGCGCGAATGTCCGGGAAACAAGGGGGTTTGGTCTTGAACATCATCCTGCTGGGACCGCCGGGGGCGGGCAAGGGCACGCAGGCGCAGCGTCTGGTCGAACGGCGCGGGATGCGCCAGCTTTCGACGGGCGACATGCTGCGCGGCGCGGTCAAGGCGGGTACGCCGGTCGGACTTCAGGCCAAGGCCGTGATGGAACGGGGCGAACTGGTTTCGGACGAGATCGTTTCCGCGCTGATCGGAGAGGAACTGGATGCGATGGGGGCCGACGCGGGCGCCATCTTCGACGGCTATCCCCGCACCGAAGCCCAGGCCCGTTCGCTCGACGAAATCCTGGCACAGCGCGGGCGCAAGCTCGATCACGTCATCGAACTCGACGTCGATGAGGACGCGCTGGTCGAACGGATCACCGGCCGTTTCACATGCGCGAACTGCGGCAAGGGCTATCACGACACGTTCGAACGGCCCGCCGCACCCGGCACCTGCGACAAGTGCGGCGGCCACGAATTCAAGCGGCGGCCCGACGACAACGCCGAAACCGTCCGCACCCGCATGGCCGAATATCGCGCCAAGACCGCGCCGATCCTGCCGATCTACGAAACGCGCGGCATCGTTTCGCGAGTCAATGGCATGGCCGAATTCGATGACGTGACCACCGCCATCGAACGGATACTCGGGTAGGGCGCAGTGGCGCGTATCGCGCTTCGCGCCATGGCTTTGCCTGGACTCGCGCTGGCGCTGGCAGCCGTTGCGCCTACGCCCGCGTTGGCCGAAGTTTTCCAGAAGGCGGACAACGGCTTCATCATCCGCAATGGCGCGGTCGTCACTGCGGCGCCCGATGTGGCGTGGCGGACGATCATCAATCCCGCGGACTGGTGGAGCGCCGACCACACCTATTCCGGCGACAGCGCTAATTTGTCGCTCGATCCAGCGGTGCAGGGCTGCTTCTGCGAGTTGCTGCCGTCGGCGCAGTCGCGCAATGCCGCGCCGCGCGGCCATGTCGAACACATGCGCGTGATCTTCGTGGATCACGGGCGGACGCTGCGCCTGTCGGGCGCTTTGGGACCGCTCCAGTCCGAAGCCGTCACGGGAACGCTTACCATCAATCTCAAGCCGGTGGAGGGTGAGGGCACGCGTATCCTGTGGGAATATGTCGTCGGCGGCTATATGCGCTTCAGAACGGAGGAGATCGCGCCCGCGGTCGATCGCGTGCTGAGCGAACAGATGGCGCGGCTGGCGGGCAGGCTCGGCGTGAGCAAAGGGGAAGCGCCGCCGGAAGAGGCGATTCCCGCCGCATCGGCGCCTCCCGTCGATCCGAAGGCGGATCAGATCGGCCGGTGAGGCAGGCAATCGGCGCTTTGACCTTCCATTGATCGTCGGCTATGAAGGAAAGGCAGTGTTACGGACTCCGCCGACATTCGCCGGGGGACGTTGCCTGTGGCCGGGCCGTTGACATTCCACGCGAATCGGCCTAAGCGCGCTATTCATTCATCAGTTGCGGGTCAGTCCGGCAGGCGGTTGCATATGCGCGCGCCGACCGGGCTTTTTGTCTTTGAGGCGCCTGTAAATCGTTGAATGTCAACGCGTTGAGATGGAGGGCCGCAGGCGACTGCCCCCTCTGTGGAGCAGGAGAATTCAGTGGCTCGTATTGCCGGGGTCAATATCCCCACCAACAAGCGCGTAATCATCGCGCTCACCTACATTCATGGTATCGGCGCCGCCAAGGCGCGGCAGATCGTCGACAAGCTGGGTATCGAGCATAGCCGCCGCGTCCAGGATCTGAGCGATCAGGAAGTGCTGCATATCCGCGAAACGATCGACGCCGATCATGTCGTGGAAGGCGACTTGCGCCGCAACACGGCCATGAACATCAAGCGCCTGATGGACCTCGCCTGCTATCGCGGCCTGCGTCATCGCAAGGGGCTTCCCGTTCGCGGCCAGCGCACGCACACCAACGCCCGCACCCGCAAGGGCAAGGCCAAGCCGATCGCCGGCAAGAAGAAGTAAGCATCGCGGCCGGGGCGTTCCCTGGCCCGACTGCTTTTTCCTTCCCGATACTTTGACAGGATTACCGATATGGCACGCGAACCTCAGCGCATCAAACGGCGGGAACGCAAGAACATCACGAGCGGCATTGCCCACGTCAATGCCAGCTTCAACAACACCATGGTCACCATAACCGACGCCCAGGGCAATGCTATCAGTTGGTCGTCCGCGGGCATGATGGGCTTCAAGGGCAGCCGCAAGTCGACTCCCTACGCGGCGCAGGTCGCCGCCGACGACGCGGGCAAGAAGGCCGCCGAGCACGGCGTCCGCACGCTGGAAGTCGAAGTCAAGGGCCCCGGCTCCGGCCGCGAGAGCGCCCTGCGCGCGCTTCAGGCGGTCGGCTTCACGATCACGTCGATCCGGGATGTCACGCCGATCCCGCACAACGGGGTCAGGCCTTCCAAGCGCCGCCGCGTCTGATCGTGCCTTCCGGCGGTTTTCGGACCGCCGGCTGTTTTCGGATCGGCCGCGGCTCCGCAAGGGCGCCGCGGCCGTCGCCGCAAGAATAAGCCCTAGGGCCAAAAATTCATTAGGGGACATCCATGACTGTCAACATCAAGAACTGGCAGGAACTGAAGAAGCCCAACAACCTGGAGGTCAGGCACGGCAACGACGCTCAGCGGCGGGCCACGTTCATCGCCGAGCCGCTGGAACGCGGATTCGGCCTTACGCTGGGCAACGCGCTGCGCCGCGTGCTCCTGTCCTCGCTCCAGGGCGCGGCCATCACCTCGATCAAGATCGAAAACGTCCTGCATGAGTTTTCGAGCCTGGCCGGCGTGCGCGAGGACGTCACGGACATCGTGCTGAACGTCAAGCAGATCGCCCTCAAGATGCAGGGCGAGGGGCCGAAGCGGCTCCAGCTTTCCGCGACCGGCCCGGCCGAAGTCACGGCCGGCGACATCGCGGTGACGGGCGATATCGAAGTGATGAACAAGGATCTGGTGATCTGTCATCTCGATGAAGGCGCCACGCTGAACATGGAACTGACGGCGGATACCGGCAAGGGCTATGTCCCGGCGGTCGGCAACCGTCCGGCCGATGCGCCGATCGGGCTGATCCCGGTCGATTCGCTCTATTCGCCGGTTCGTCAGGTGTCCTACAAGGTGGACAACGCGCGTATCGGTCAGGAACTGGACTTCGACAAGCTGAGCCTGACGGTCGAGACGGACGGCACGGTCACACCGGAAGACGCGGTGGCCTATGCCGCGCGCATCCTTCAGGACCAGTTGGCGCTGTTCGTCCACTTCGAGGACGTGGCTCCGGTCGGCGCTTCGCCGATGATCGGCCTTGCCGCCACCGCGCCGGAAGAAAACGACGCCAACCAGCTCAACCGCTATCTGCTCAAGAAAGTGGACGAACTGGAACTGTCGGTGCGGTCGGCCAACTGCCTCAAGAACGACAACATCATCTACATCGGCGATCTGGTCCAGAAGACCGAGGCGGAGATGCTGCGCACACCCAACTTCGGCCGCAAGTCCCTGAACGAGATCAAGGAAGTCCTGTCCTCCATGGGGCTGCGCCTCGGCATGGACATCCCCGGCTGGCCGCCCGAGAACATCGAGGAAATGGCCAAGAAGCTGGAGCAGGAACTGCTGGGCTGATTCATTCGGTTCAAGGGCAACGGCGGCCGCCCCAAGTGCCGCCAGGTCTGGGCTACCTGATACGGGCCTTTAACGAACGCCGATCCTTTCAGGGAAAGTGGGAACCGGTTTCCCACCCGGAAAGGTCGGTCACAAGAAGGAATAGAACATGCGTCACAAGGTAGGACACCGCAAGCTTCAGCGGACCAGCGCGCATCGCGCCGCGCTTCTGCGCAATATGGCGGCGGCGCTCATCAAGCACGAGCAGATCACCACCACGCTCGCCAAGGCGCGCGAACTGCGCCCCTATGTCGAAAAGCTCATCACGCTGGGCAAGCATGGCGGCCTGTCCAACCGCCGTCTCGCTCATGCCCGCCTGCTGGACGACGCGCAACTGACCAAGCTGTTCGATGTGCTCGCGGCTCGCTACGCGGACCGCAACGGCGGCTACACGCGCGTCATCAAGGCCGGTTACCGCGCTTCCGACGCGGCGCCCATCGCGGTGATCGAGCTGGTCGACCGCGACGTTTCGGCCAAGGGGCAGGATTCCGGCCCGGTGCTGAACGAGGAAGAACTGGAAACGGAAGCCGCATAAGCCTCCGTTCATCCCGAGGATCGCAGAGCGGCCGCGAATGCCCCATTCGCGGCCGTTTCTTTTTCTCCCGGAGATGTGATGATGCCTGCTGGTTCCGCGTGGTCGCCCGTTCCCGTCATCGCGGGCACCCTGCTGGCGCTGGCCGCCCCGCTTGGTGCCGAAAGCATGAAACCGATCGTCTATCCCGAATCCCGCCGCGACGACGTGGTGGAAACGCATTTCGGCGAACGCATTGCCGATCCCTGGCGCTGGCTGGAAAACGATGTCCGCATCGATGCGGACGTGGCGGGCTGGGTTGAGCGGCAGAATGCCGTGACCGATGCCTATCTGGCGGCCTTGCCGCAGCGCGAATGGTTTGCCCGGCGCATGCGTGCCTTGTTCAACTACGAGCGCTTCGGCCTGCCGGTGAAGGCGGGCGGGCACTATTTCTACACCTATAATCCGGGCCTGCTCAATCAGGCGCAACTGTTCGTGCGCAAGGGCTTGCGTGGTAAGCCGCGCTTGCTGCTCGATCCCAACGCATGGGCAAGGGACAATGCCACCGCGCTCGATGCCTGGAAGCCTTCGGACAGCGGCAGGTTCCTGCTCTACGGCGTGCAGGACGGAGGGAGCGACTGGCGCATCCTGCGCGTGCTGGATGTGAAGTCGGGCAAGCCGTTGGCGGACGAGATCCGCTGGGCCAAGTTCACGGACCTTGCCTGGATCGGCGATGAGGGTTTCCTCTATTCGCGCTTCCCCGAACCGGAGGACGGCGCGGCGTTTCAGGCCCTGAACTACAATCAGGCCGTCTGGTTCCATCGCGTCGGCACGCGGCAGAGCGAGGACGAACTGGTCTATGCGACGCTCGATCATCCCGCATACCGTCATACCGCCACGGTCACGCAGGACGGCAAGCTGGCCGTCATCACCAGCGCGACGGGCACGGACGCGCGCCACGAAGTCCATGTGATCGACCTTGCCGGCCGCAAGCGGAACGGATGGCGGGCGCGAACGCTGGTTGCGGGGTTCGATCACGACTGGAAGCTGGTCGAAGGGATCGGCGATGTGCTGTGGTTCGTGACCAACAGCCAGGCGCCGCATTACCGGCTGGCGCAGGCGGATGTTGCCGGGCTGGTTGCGAAAGGCGCCCCGCCCGAATGGCGCGAACTCGTGGCGGAGCGCGAGGAGATTCTGCAACAAGGCACGATCATAGGCCGCAACCTCGTGCTCAATTACCTCAAGGATGCGTCGTCGCGGGCCGTGATCTATGATCTGGGCGGCAAGAGCGTGCGGACGCTGACGCTCAACGGTATCGGCACGGCGTCGGGTTTTCACGGCAAGCCGGGCGATCCCGAGACCTTTTACAGCTTCACCAGCTTCAACCGGCCGCAGTCGATCTATCGGCTTGATCTTGCCACCGGCAAATCGACGCCGTTCGCGGAGCCGAAAGTGGCGTTCGATCCGGCGAGGTTCGCGGTCGAACAGCGCTTCTATCCCTCGAAGGACGGCACGAAAGTGCCGATGTTCATCGTGCGCCGCAAGGACATCGCCGACGCGGGCAAACCCGTGCCAACGCTGCTCTATGGTTATGGCGGGTTCGATGTGGCGCTGACGCCAGGCTTTTCCTCCATCCGCATGGCATGGCTGGAAGCGGGCGGTGCCTTCGCCATGGCGAACCTGCGCGGCGGCGGCGAATACGGGCGCGAATGGCACGACGCCGGAAGGCGCGCCAACAAGCAGAACGTGTTCGACGATTTCATCGCGGCGGGCGAATACCTGATCGCGCAAGGGATCACGCCGAAAGGCGGCCTTGCCATCCAGGGCGGATCGAACGGCGGCCTGCTGGTGGGCGCGGTGGTGAACCAGCGGCCCGACCTGTTCGCGGCGGGCAACGCGGCCGTGGGTGTGATGGACATGCTGCGCTTCGATCGCTTCACGGCGGGGCGTTACTGGGTGGACGACTATGGCTACCCCGATCGCGAAGCCGATTTCCGTGTGCTGCGCGCTTATTCGCCCTATCACAACATCCGCGACGGGGTGGACTATCCGGCCTTGCTGGTGACGACGGCGGATACGGACGACCGCGTCGTGCCGGGCCATAGCTTCAAATATACCGCCGCGCTTCAGTCCGCGAAACTGGGCGACAAGCCGCACCTGATCCGCATCGAAACGCGCGCCGGGCACGGTTCCGGCAAGCCGACCGACAAAGTGATCGAGGAAGGGGCGGACGTGCTGGCGTTCCTCGCGCACTGGACCGGGTTGACGGTATCGGATGATAAGCGTTCAGAAAAAGGGGTAAAAAACTGAACGAAAGCTGCACGGCCAGTTCAGCGTCGTCTCACCAGCATTCTTCTACACGGTCCTCATCGACCGGACGGGTCGTCCGGGCATTGTGAGGACGGACTATGAAGACTGCATGGACCAATGGGGCCAGGGAGAAACTGGCCAGGGCCCTGATCGGGACTGTCGCAGCCGGCGCCATGGCGGTCTCGGCGGCGGCGCCAGCCCAGGCGCGCGATAACGGTATCAGCGCGGGCGAAGTGATCGCCGGGGCGCTCATCATCGGCGGCATCGCCGCGATCGCGGCATCGGCAGGCGGCAAGAAGGACGACTATGCCTATGCGCGGGCCGGTTATCGCGACGGCTACAACAGCCGCTATGGCAACGGCCGCTGGAACGACAACCCGCGCCAGGCCGTGAGCCAGTGCGTCGCGGCGGCCGAACGCGACGCCGGCAGGCGAAGCTGGGGCGGCCGCGCGAATGTGACCGATATCCGCAGCATCAAGGACACGCGCTATGGCTATACCGTCAAGGGCCGGATCGCCGTGAACACCATGGGCCGGGACTGGCGCGCGAGCGACGGGCGTTATGGCCGGGGCTGGAACGGTGACTATCGCGGCTGGAACAGCAACATGCGTGGTTACGACAGCGGGTCGTTCGAATGTAAGATCGAACGCGGCCGGATCACCAAGCTGAAATTCAGCGGCATCAGGGGGCTCTGAGTCCCTTCAGCAGCCACCGGGCGGGCCGGGCTGGAAACAGTCCGGCCCTTTTCGTTCACCCCATGCGGGCGCGGTCGTAAGTGGGCAAGCCTATCGACCAGTGGATCGCCGCGCCGCGCAGGGTGAATCCGGCGAGCGCCGCGACGGGCCAGACCGCTTCCGGCGGCAGGCCTGCCACCGATCCGATTCCCGCCAGCGCGGCGGACAGGGCGGCGGCCGTGACATAGAGTTCCGGGCGCATCAGGATGGAAGGGCGGCCCGCCAGCACGTCACGGATGATGCCGCCGACGCATCCGGTGATGATTCCCATCAGGATCGCGGGCACCATGGGCACGCCCCAGGCCAGCGCCTTCACGGTGCCGAACACGGCGTAGGCGACAAGGCCCGCCGCGTCCGCCCAATCCAGCACCCGGCCTTCCCACCAGTGACGCGGCGTGAACCACGCCAGCAGCGCTATGCCCAGGCACATGGGGGCAACGAAGGGATCGCGCACCCAGAACACGGGCGCGCCGATCAGCAGGTCGCGCACCGATCCGCCGCCGACGCCCGTGACGAGCGCGAAGAACGCCATGGTCACGAAAGTCTGTTGCAGGCGAGCGGCCAGCAGCGCGCCCGTCAGCGCGAAAACGGCGATGCCGCACAGATCGAGCAGCGGGGGCAGGCCGGGATACATGGCGGCTGCCTCCATAGCGGGTTTTGCGCCGGTGGCGACAGGTTCAGATGTGGATGGGCTTGCCCGTTACCGCCATGGCCGCTTCCTTCACGGCTTCCGAATGAGTCGGATGCGCGTGGCAGGTATAGGCGATGTCCTCGGATGTGGCGCCGAACTCCATGGCCTGCGTCACTTGCGCGATCATCGTGCCCGCGACGGACGCGATCATCCAAGCGCCCAGCACGCGGTCCGTCCCGGCATCCGCGATCACCTTGACGAAGCCGTCCGGCTCGCGGTTGGTCTTGGCGCGGCTGTTGGCCATCATCGGGAACTTGCCGACCCTGATTTCGTGGCCGGCTTCCTTCGCGGCTTCCTCAGTCAGCCCCACACCGGCGATTTCGGGCATGGTATAGACGACGCTGGGGATCACGGCATGATTGACGATGCCGGTCTGCCCCGCGATGTTCTCCGCCACCGCGATGCCTTCATCCTCGGCCTTGTGCGCCAGCATGGGGCCGGGTATCACGTCGCCGATGGCCCACACGCCGTCCACCTTGGTGCGGAAATCGTGGTCCGTCTCGATCTGGCCGCGTTCGTTCACCTCAAGGCCGATGGCGTCCAGTCCCAGCCCTTCGGTGTTGGGACGCCGCCCGATGGCGACCAGCACGCAATCGGCTTCTAGCGTTTCCGCCTCGCCGCCTGCCGCCGGTTCCAGCGTCAGCGTGGCTTTCTTGCCCTTGACCAAGGCTCCGGTGACTTTGGTCGAGAGCCTGAGGTCCATGCCCTGCTTTTTGAACAGCTTGCCCGCTTCCTTGCGCACTTCGCCGTCCATGCCGGGCAGCAACTGGTCGAGGAATTCCACGACAGTGACTTGCGCGCCCAGCCTGCGCCAGACGGAGCCAAGCTCCAGCCCGATGACGCCGCCGCCGATCACCACCAGCTTCTTCGGCACGCGATCCAGCGCCAGAGCTCCCGTGCTGTCCACGATCACGCCCTTGTCGTTGTCCACTTCGACGCCGGGCAGGGGCGTGACGGACGATCCGGTGGCGATCACGATGTTCTTCGCCGTCACCTTCTCCCCCGCGACATCGACGGTGTTGGGGCCGGTGAAGCTCGCCAGCCCCTTGAGCCAGGCCACCTTGTTCTTCTTGAACAGATATTCGATGCCGCCGGTCAGGCCCTTCACCGCAT
>CAZUOV010000063.1:0-13816 GCA_964621355.1 uncultured Novosphingobium sp.
CTTGCAAGAGATGGCGCCCGAGCGGACGGCGCAGGGCGGGCAGCAGATCCAGCCATTGCTCCTCGCCAAGATCGGCCCGCGTCACTGCGGCGTCCGCGACGTCCCGCTCGCCTTGCGCCAGTTCCGAAACCAGCCGGGGGTTGCGCAGCCGCACGCCCGGTTGCGCGATCATCCGCGCCCGCCGCGCGGCGGGCAGGCGGCGGCCGAGATCGGCAAGGCGGAGATAGGCCGCGTCGACCTGTTCCGACCGGTGGCCGGACGGCATGATGCCGAGCAGGTCGACAAGCTGGCAAAATTGCGTGCTTGCCAGTGTCTCGCTGCTCGCCGCGAGCCGCAGGACAGTGGCAAGACGATCGTCGAAGTGCATTTGGGCTCCGTCCGCCGCGATTCTCGCGGGCCATTTCCCTCTGTAACGCTAGCAGTCTGCGATGGCTTGGGAAGAGTTGGAGGGAGCGCGTTGCAATGTGGGACATTTGCGATATGAAACAATAAAATTGTCCACAGTCGCGTGATTTAATTGCGTGCGCTGCGACAACCTTACGCCAGTCACGTTAATTCGCGAACCCGGACCATGGAAAGGCCCGGACCACGGAAAGGAAAGCCGCCCATGCCCAGTCTGGACGAGATCGACCGCCAGTTGCTGGCGGAACTCCAGAACGAAGGCCGTATCACCAACGTAGAGCTTGCCCATCGGGTCGGATTGACCGCGCCTCCCTGTCTGCGCCGGGTGCGCGCGCTGGAGGAAGCGGGTGTCATCCGGGGGTATCACGCCGAACTCGATCCTTCGCAGCTTGGCTTTGCGATTTGCGTTTTCGCGCTTGTCAGCCTTCAGAGCCAGGCGGAGCAGGCGCTACGGCAATTCGAGGATCATGTCCGGGCCCTGCCCGAAGTGCGCGAATGCCACATGCTGAATGGTGAAATCGACTTCATTCTCAAGATCGTAAGCAAGGATCTCCAGAGCTTTCAGGAGTTCCTGACGTCGAAACTGACGCCGGCGCCCAATGTCGCCAGCGTCAAGACTTCGCTCACCATTCGCACGGCCAAGCAGCTTCCCGGCGTTCCGCTGGAAACCGCGTAATTCCGGGTATCAGCCTGCCAATTGTGCCAGCTTGCGCGTGATTGCGGGATTGTCCGGCATCAATTCGGCGGCCTTGCGCAGATCGTTGGCGGCGCCTTCCGCATCGCCCAGTTTTTCGAGGGCAAGGCCCCGATTGAAATAGAGCGCCGCGCTCGAATGGCCGCCGCGTTCGGCGGCGTCGAAGCAATGCCGCGCGTCTTCCGGCTTCTTCAGGATGCCCAGGGTCAGACCGAGATAATAGAGGGCGATAGCGTTTTGCGGCTGTTGGGACAGGCTCTTGCGCAGGCACAGATGGGCCGTATACGTTCTTCCGGCTTCCGCCAGCGCCGCTCCCAGCACGAAGAACGCATGCGGCTCGAACGTATGGGGCGCCCGGCGGACAAGATCCTCGGCGACACGCCGGGCATCTCCCAGCTTTCCCTGTTGCACCAGCGCCCATGCCCGCTTGTGAATGTCCTTCGGCGGTCCGGCATCCGGTTTGAATGCCTGCACGCGGCCATCGCGTCTGGCTTCTTCGAACCGGGCAAGGAAATCGTCGTCTGGCGGCGTGACAAGAGTTTCGATCCGGTCGATGCAGAAATCCTGCAAGACCGTGCCGAACAGATCCTGCACGGTCTTGCGCAGACCCAGGTCATAGATCTGCGCGGCCGAAAGCGACGGGTCGCGCGAATAGAAGCGGTCGATCCCGATCGTGATGAACTCTTCGCGCATCATCTGAAGCTGATCGTCGATGGACATCGCATGGAACAGTTCAGGGGAAAACTGGCCGTCGGCGCCGATGCATCGCCCGATCACGGGCGCGCCCGGCCAGAAGGCAATGCAATTGCGGATGTCTGCGGGCTGATAGACCATCAGATCCTTGTCGACGCGAAGCTCTTCCGCCATCAGCGCCAGTGAAAAACGCTCGCGGTGCCGGTTATAGCGTTCCTGAACTTCCTGCTTGTAAAGCGGCAGAAAGGCTTCCTGCTCGGGCGTGAACTGGCCGATGAGCGGTTTCAGGTGCATCAGGTCGGAAATGGTCTTGCGGAAATGCACGGGCCGGTTGGCGTGTCCGCGCTTGAGCAGATAGAGCGCTTCCACGGGGGGGACCAGAACGTCGAGGCCGAGGATTTCGGCGCGTTTATCGCACAGCGCGGCAAACGCCTGCTCCGCCGGGGTCTGGGCGAAGTCCAGTTCGATCTTTTCGTAAGGATCGGCATCCCGGATCTGGAACTGGCGTCGGTGGCCGTGCACGGGAATTTCCCGCACGATCCGGTCGCCAAGTGCCTGGCGGATGATTTCGATATCCTCTTCCGTTCCCAGCAGGTCGAGATCCCGGACGGGACGCGAGGGCTGGATGCCATTGAGAACGAGCGCGGCTGATCCTGTGACTATCATCCCCGCGCTCTCGACATCGGCGGGCCGCCTGTCAAGCGGGCGCGCGCTGATCTGGCGAAGTTCCGCCAGACTCCTTCCGGCCCGGATCGAACCGGCAGGCGTCTTGTCATGCTTTCGTTTACCGTGATTTTCGAGCCGGCAAGTGTTCTCACCTGCCTCGAAATCACTCTAGGAAAGAGCGGCGGCCGCTTCCAGCGCGGCGATGTAGCTTCGCGCGCCAAGCCCGGCGATGGTCGCCTGCGCGGCCATGCCGACATAGCTCCTGTGACGAAACGCCTCGCGAGTGTGCGGATTGGAAAGGTGCACTTCGATGACCGGCGTACGGATCGCCTTGATCGCATCGTAAAGCGCGATGCTGGTATGCGTGTAGGCCCCCGCGTTGAGCAGCACGGCATGGGCGTTTTCGGTCTGCGCTTCGTGCAGCCAGTCGATCAGGTGGCCTTCATGGTTCGATTGGCGGACATCCACCGCAAGGTCCAGCGCCGCCGCCCGTTCGTGGAGCATGGCCGCGATATCGTCGAGCGTGTCGCTGCCGTAGATATCCGGTTCCCGCGTGCCCAGCAGGTTGAGGTTCGGCCCGTTCAGGACCAGGACGAGCTTTGGGGCTTCCCGCTTTTCGGCCCCCCGCTTTTGAGTCCCCCGCCTTCCAGCCATCGAACCACCCTCGTTTGCGTAGGCGCCGTGCTGTAGGCTTCGCGAGCCGTCAAGACAACCCGGTCGCGGCGCCGGTTCCTAGTGCGGGAGTGGCGGGGCCGGTCCGTTCATCACCATTTCAGGCTCGGCGGAGGGAGGCGAGGGGGCATAGTCTTCTCCGCCGTCGTCGTCATCGAATACCGGTGCATCATCTTCGATGACCGGAACGCCGGACATGCCCGCACGCGCCAGAACCGCGGCTTTTTCCGCGGCCTTTTGTGCTTTTACGGCCTTTTCGGCAGCGGCTTCCGCACGGGCGAGCTTGTCCGAAAGGTCCGCATCGCCGGTCCCGCCGCAGCCGGACAGCGCGGCGGCCATTGCCAGAACTCCCAGGCCGGCCAGCCCTTTCCAGAGATCGCGCCGGTATTCGCTCACACTCGTTCTCCATGTCGCGCCCTATGGCGAGAGTCCGCTCTACCGCCAAAGCACTTACGTCTTCTTAACGATGATGGCGGCGTGTGGCGGCTACCTGTCGGCCCCTGCGATCTTCCCCCATTGGCGCGCTGCCGTATAACCGAGGTAGCCGGTGCCGAACAACGCATAGAGCGGCTCGGGCAGCGCATCGAGATAGGCGGTCATGCCATGGGCGATCCGCCCGGCCGTCTCCGCGTCGAAGGCGCTCAGCACGCCCATCGGCAGCGCCCAGAGGATAAGGATGTAGATCACATAGAGGAAGCTGGGGCGGGCGCGGCTGGTCCAGGCATCGGCCGAATTGGCTTCGGCGACGATGGCCGAAAGCTGCGTTTGCAGTATCTCCATTTCCTGCGATCCGCGCAGCTTGATGAGTTCGAGCTTGGCGCGGTCGCGCTCGGCCCGGTCGGGAATGATCTTGTCGATGATCGAGGCGATCGGCCCGATGAGCGAATCGAGTACAGACATGGGGCGGCTCCTTTTCGGGAATCGGAGCGTGACCAGATATGCCTCAAGCGCCGGGTAGGAAAACGGTTTCGCGCATTGCGTGTATTGGCGGCGCGGTCCATCGGCGCTCCGCGAAACCGGCCCGGTCAGCTCACCTGTTCGTCGCGGAGGACTTTCACGATCGTCAGGGCACGTTCGTGCCCGTCGCGGTCCGGCCAGACGATGGACTGGCCTTCGCGCAGACCGATCAGGCCGGCGCCCACCGGCGTCAGGATGGAGACCCGTCCCGCCGAAATATCCGCGTCGGCGGGAAAAACGAGCTGGACGGAGCGCGTCTGGCCGGTTTCCTCGTCGCGGAACTCGACCGTCGAGCGCATCGTGACGACATCGGCGGGAATGCGTTTCGCGGTGTGGATATGGGCCCGGTCGATTTCCTCCAGCAGCAGCTTGCTGACCTGCGGAATACGGGCTTCGGCGGCTACGGCCAGGTCGGCCAGCGCATCCGCTTCGGTGTCGATCATGTGAACGGGTGGCCGCCTGGACGGCTTTCTCGTGGTCATTTGCGCATCTTTCTGAAAAATTGGGAACGATGGAACGCCCGTGAATGGCGTCTTGCCGGCCTGAAAACCTTCCGGCTTGAAAGGGTGCCCCGGCATTCGGGGCATGACGCGCCGAATCCCGGGGCTATCGGCCCGCGAGAAGCTGTCCTCCGTGAAAGCGGACGCGGTGATGACGGATTCGTCCCTGCATGGTGCGATGATGTCCTGCCCGCGCGCTCGCGTCAAATGATCCTGTCCTGCCGGGAGGCGAGACAGCGGCGCGGAGGAATGCTAGCCGGGCAACCATGGCGTCGATATTTTCCTGGAACCGCCCCGAAGTGGCGATCGATTTCGGCACCGCGAACATGCGGATCATCCGGCGCGACGAGGGTATCGTGTTCGACGAACCCTCACTGTGCTGCTTCGAGAAAACGCCGGGCGAAGCGCGGCTCGTCGCGGCGGGAGTGGAGGCGCTCGACATGGTGGACCGCACGCCTCGGCCGCTTCAGATCAAGCGGCCGCTGTGCCGCGGCGTGCTTCAGGATATTGCCGCCGCCACGCAGATGTTGCGCTATGCCTTGCCGCGAGCGGCGGGAATCCGGCGTCTGCGCCCGGCACGCGTCCTGATCGGCGTACCCGCCGACGCGACGCAGGCGGAACGTGGCGCCTTGCTGACGGCGGCGCGCGACGCGGATTTGCGGGTTGTCGGTCTGGTGTCCGAGCCGCTTGCGGCGGCACTGGGCGCCGACTTGCCGATAGACCGGCCGCGCGGCACGATGATCGTGGAATGCGGTGCGGGCACCACGGAAGTCGCGGTGCTGTCCCTGGGCGGCATATGCGGCACGCAATCGGTGCGGATCGGCGGCGCGCGGCTGGCACAGGGCGTGGCCGACCATCTGCATTTCCGGCACAAGATGCTGATCGGCGATCCGACCGCCGAGCGTATCGTCCATGCCTGGAGCAGCGCTGGCGATGGCGCGGAGGGCTGCCCGGAACATATCGAAGTCAGGGGGCGCAGCCTCAGGACCGGCTTGCCATCGGCGATCGCACTGCCCATCCGGGAACTGGACGGCGTGGCCGAAAAGCATGTGGGTCAGATCGTCGGGGCGGTGCGTTCGCTGCTCAATGCCATGCCGCCCGAATTGAGCCACGACATTCATGCCCACGGCATCGTGCTGACGGGCGGCGGCGCGGTCACGCCCCTGTTGCGCGACGTCATGGCGCGGGACACGGGATTGCGGGTGAATGTTGCGGATGACGCGGTGCATTGCGTGTCGCGGGGGTTGCATAGGTTGCTGCACTGACGGTTCCGGTCGCTGGAACGCAGTGCGGGAGATATATTCAACATATGCTGAAATCGAGCGGGAAGCCCCTTATGTGGCCCGCCGCGACGCAAGCTGGCGAGGCCGGGCATGATGGTGGAAACCGCAAGATCACGAGGAAGGCCGCGCAAGGACTCCGCCGCGCGGCCTTCCGATGCGGTCATCAGTACGGCGGCCAGCGCGCGCTGCTATCCGTCGATCTGGCGCTGGTCCAGCTTCACGGCGACCGGTTGACGGCCCGTATCGCGCTCTCTCAGGCGCTCGGAGGTTCAGGATCGGCCGGTCCCGGGATCGTAAGGGTTGCGACAGGGCACGCCGGTTCAGCGCTTGCCTTCGTTCTTTTCAGCGAAAATGGCTTTTACGCGCTCATATTCGGGGGTTCCCGGCGTAATTTCGCGCAGCAACGGCTTCTCGAAGCGCATCTTCGGCTTCTCTTCCGCAGCCCGGCCCGGCTGGGTGAATCTGCCGGGTTCGATATTCATGGGACGGAGCCTCCAACATCATCGTTAAAACGCGGTCAATCCGCATTGGTGTAAATTTCAGTTTACGTTGGAACGGAACGGTAACAAAAGTATCAACCCGCTTCATCCCGGTGGCCGGTCGGGTGTTGCCGTTTCACGTAAATAACTGTTAACTTCGCTCCGTCGCGAAAGAGCGTCGGCTCACCTCATGATACGCCTGATGCGGTCATTTCCGCTGCAATTTTCGAGGTGCGATACGGTCGCTTCGCCTGTATGCCCGGCAGCCGTGGCCGCAAGAGCCGCGAAAAGTGGGTCGCAACAGGAAGATATGACTTGGGCATTGATGCGCAAGGCTCGGACGATATCGTCCGAATTCGGTGTGAAGCCGAAACCATATTGAACGATCAATCCTTCCGGAGATCGCCGACGCTGTCGCGATTGCTGGCATATCTGGTCGACATGACGGCCGAGGGAAAGGGCAAGTCCGTCAAGTCCTATACCATCGCGATGGATGGCTTGGGTAAAAGCGTGAATTCCGCCGAAGACATAGATACTTATGCGCGCGTCGTGGTGACGCGGCTGCGAAAGGCACTGGACGCCTACTATTCGGCGGGAATCCACAGGGAACGGTTGCAGATACCCAGCGGCTCCTACGAAGTCATTCTGGAAAGCAGGGCTTCCGGATACGATGAGCGCGGCCCCGGAATGGCTGATCCGCCTTCCGCGCCGCAGTTCGGCGGGGCGGCGGGTGGCGGGGGGAAACGCCGTTACGCAAGCGCCGTGGGATGGGCATTGGTCCTGATCCTGGGGTTGGGAGCCGTTATCGCCATCGGCATGTACAGAAGCAAAAGCGCCGCCGAGCGCTGGGCGCGGGACAATTTCCCCACCCTCAGGGTTCTTGTCGAAAATGCAGGCGGGAATACCCCGGAAGAGGCGCGGCTGATCGAAGCGCAGCGGCACGGATTGAATGTGGCTCTGAACAGATACCTCGGTTTCCGCATTCTCGATGGGAAAGAGGCCGACGCCGATTTCATCGTCCGCATTTTCGCCTTTCACGAAAACACCGGCGTTCTTGAAACATTCTCGCTGGTCGAAACGAAAACGGATCGCGTCATCTGGTCCGCGCGCCGTTCGCTGGATTCCTCCAACGTCGAGGAGAACGCGCAATCCGTTGCCTTTGACCTGGCAAGCATCTCGGGCTCCTTAAATGCCCATCTGCGGCGGCGCGGGTATGATGTAGGGACTTCACAGGGATGCTGGTTGCGCTTCACGGAAAGCACCCAGACCTACAACACGTTCGGTGACGCCAAACTGGAAAAATGCGCCGCGGAGTTCTATGCCAACCGCGAGCCGCCTACCCGGATCTCGACAATGCTCTATGGCTGGACATTGACGGACCAGTCCATCGTGGAACTCCGGGAGGACCGTCGCCGCGCCAAGCTGGAAGAGGCCCGGACAGTGCTTCAGCGCGGATTTCTGCTGAATCCCGATACGCCGCAACTCCAGATCGCTCTCATGCGCGCCCATAGCTTCGCCCACGACCGTGACCGCGTCATTCAGATCGGAAGGGATGCCGTAGAGAACGCGAACAGCAACCGCACGGTCCTGGGGATGGCCGGTCACATGCTGGCGATGTGGAACGATCCGGCGGGAGAGCGCATCCTGAGCGGACTGGATCAGAAAAACAGCCTGCCGCTGGTGTGGGAGCACATCGGATTGTTCGTTGCCGCCATGATGCGCGACGATACGGCCCGGACAGGCGCGGAAGTGAAATATCTGGAGGGTTTCGAAAAGAGCCAGCCGTTGCTGCTTATCCTCCATGCGGCGCACCTTACCCGTATCGGCCAGCCGGAGGCGGCCAGGGCGAAGCTGGATGCCCTGGCGCAAAGCCCCCGCTTCGTGATGGCAAGCCCCGACAAGGCGATAGAGCGGTTGCCGATGGCCCCCGAAGTAAGGCAACGTTTGCGGGAATGGCTCGTCTACAGGGGAAAGTGAGTGCCCTGGATGCCCCATCCAGCGGGAATGGTGCGCGATGCAGTCTGGAGCGAACAAGTCTTGGGTGCGCCCACACTTTCTTCTGCGCCATCTGCATCGCCGCAACCGTCATCTTCCGGCTCTGATCGACGAGTCCCGAGCCTAGTTGCCCTTGTAGAGGGGTTTTCTCTTCTCGCGAAATGCCGCGATGCCTTCGGCGAAATCGATGTCGCGTGAGCACAGCGTCTGGTTGCGGTCTTCCATGGCGATTGCCGCCTCCAGCCCGCTCGCGTCAATGGCGTGGTTCAGCGCCTCTTTGGTGAGACGCAGGCCGATTGGCGTGGCATGGAGCATTTCCTCGACGAAATACTCGCCCGTCGCCTCGACTTCCTCGATCGGGACGACGCGGCTGACGAGGCGCAAGTGCAACGCTTCGTCGGCGGTAATGAAACGGCCGGTCAGCATATAGTCGGCGGCGACAGCGCTGCCCACCATACGCGGCAGGAAATAGCTGACGCCGATGTCGCAGGCGGAGAGGCCGATACGGATGAATGCGGCGTTCATCCTGGTGCGCGGGGTGGCAATGCGGATGTCCGATGCCAGCGCCATGGCGAAGCCGCCGCCGCTCGCCGGCCCATCGACCAGCGCGATGATCGGCTGCGTGCAGCGCCGCATCGCGATGACGATCTCGCTGATCTTGCGCTGGCTGAGCATCGCCTCGGTCACGGTGCGCTCGGTGATCTTGCGCTCTTGCTTGAGGTCCAGTCCGGCACAGAAGGCACGGCCCGCGCCCTTGAGCACCACCACGCGGATGTCGCGGCGCCAATAGAGCGAAACGAACAACTCGCGCACGGCATCGACCAGGGGAACATCGAGTGCGTTGAGTTGTTCGGGGCGATTGAGCGTAACTCGCATCACCGGGCCGTCTTCCTCGACGATCAGGTTGGATTCGCTCATGGCCGGGCTCCTGCGGCAGTCGGGATCTTGTCGAAGGGAATGCCCTTGTCCGCGCGGATGTCGGCGGGCAGGCCGAGCACGCGCTCGGCGACGATATTGCGCAAGATCTCGTCCGAACCGCCTTCGATGCGGGTTGCGGGTGACCGCATCAGCATTTCCTGGAACCTGCCGCCGTCGACGGCGAGGTCATGATCCTGCACGAGGCCGTATTCACCCGACAGATTGAGCGCGTAGCGGGCCACGTCCTGCATCAACTGCCCCGCCACCAGCTTGCCGATCGAGTTCTCCGGGCCCGGTTGCTCGCCGCGGGAGAGCGCCGAGATTGACCGGAAGGCCGAATAGCCGAGGCCGCTGGCGCGAACCGCGTACTTGGCTATCTGCGAGCGGACGGCGGGATCGTCGATAGCGGGGCCGTTCGGCGTGTCCAGCTTGGCCGCCATAGCCACCAGTTGCGGCACGCCGGTCGGCATCGACCCGCCGATCGACAGGCGCTCGTTCATCAGCGTGGTCAGCGCCACGGTCCAGCCCTGGCCGACTTCGCCCAGTCGCTGCGTATCGGGGATGCGCACGCCCGTGAAATAGACTTCATTGAAGACTGCTTCCTCGTTCATCTGCCGGATCGGGCGAATCTCGATGCCGGGGGTTTTCATGTCGAGGAAGAACATGGTGAGGCCGCGGTGCTTGGCGACGCTGGGGTCGGTGCGCGTGATGAGCAGGCCCCAATCGGCGTTTCGTGCGCCGCTGGTCCAGATTTTCTGCCCGTCGACCACCCATTCCTCACCGTTCCGCACCGCCCGCGTGCGGATGCCGGCCAGGTCGGAACCCGCCACTGGCTCGGAGAAGAGCTGGCACCAGATATCCTCACCTGCAGCCAGGCGGGGCAGCAGGTGGCGCTTCTGTTCTTCCGTGGCCCAGGCCATGACGGTGGGGCCGCACATGCCGAGGCCGATATTGAAAGGCCCGGTCAGCTTCGAATAGACACCTTCTTCCTGACGCCAGATCACTTCCTCGATCGGACTGGCTTCCTGCCCGCCGTATTCCCTCGGCCAGCGCAGTGCCGCCCAGCCTGCTTCAAATTTCTTCTTCTGCCACGCCTTTGCCGCTTGCAGCGGGTCGGTGCTGTGCAGGTGGAGGTGGCCGAAGCCCGACAGTTCCAGTTCACTCTGCAGGTTGGCGGGGACATTGTCCGCCAGCCATTCGCGGGCGCGGGCGCGAAAGTCGGCTTCTTGCGCCGTATCGTCGAAATTCATGATGATTCCTTCCTCAGGCTGCCGTGGGGCGCATCTGTCCGATCAGCCGGTTTTCCCAGAAAGATGGGCCGCCCAGAACGAGCGCCAGATGGTTGGAACGTCGATAGTGGAGGTGGCAGTCAAACTCCCAGGTGAAGCCCATGCCGCCATGGACCTGGATATTGTTGGCCGAGCAGAGCTGGTAGGCCTGTGTCGCGGCAACCCGTGCCTGCGCCGCGGCCAGCGGCAATACGCCAGCGTTCACTGACAACGCCCAGGCGCCATAATAACAGTTGGACCGCGCCAGTTCGAGCGCGACATACATATCGGCCAGCATGTGCTTGATAGCCTGAAAGCTGCCGATCTGCCGGCCGAAGGCGAACCGCTGCAGCGCATAGTCGCGGGCCATGGTCAGCGCGGCTTCGGCGCCGCCGATCTGCTCGAAGGCGGTCAGGATGGCGGCGCGGTCGCGGATGGCCTCGACCAGCGTCCAGCCTTCGCCTGTCGTGCCCAGCAATTCCGCAGGGGCTTCGTCGAAGGTAATGCGCGCGGCCTTGCGCGACTGGTCGATGACTTTGACAGCCGAACGCGCGACACCCGGCCCTGACAGATCAACGAGGTAGAGCGACAGCGCATCCGCTTCGTCCCTGGCCGCGACGATGGCGAGCGTAGCGCAAAGACCGTCGATCACGGGCATTTTGGCGCCGCTCAGCTTGCCATCTGAAACGCGCGCCTCGATCAGCGCCGGGGTCGTCTCGCCGGGCCGCTCGGCCAGCGCCAGAGCGCCGATGATCTCCCCGCTCGCAAGCTTTGGCAGCCACCGTTGTTTTTGTGCCTCGCTACCAGCCGTCAGCAGGAATTCGGCGGCCAGATAGATCGAGGAGACCGAAGGCAGGGGAGCCAGAACGCGACCGAGTTCTTCGGCCACTACGCACAGTTCGAGGTAACCCGCGCCTACGCCGCCGAATGCTTCCGGAAGGGCCGCGGCGAGAAAGCCGTTCTCGCTGACCGCCTTCCACAGACCGGTATCATGGGACGTTTCGCCTGCGATCACGCCGCGCACTATTGAGGGTGGGCAATTGTCGGCGAAGAAGCGGCGCACGCTGTCGCGCAGTTCCTTCTGTCCATCGGAAAAGTCGAACTGCATCTGTTTTCTGTCTCCATTTGCCCGGTTTGCCGGCGTCAGCAGATCATCGGAAACGTTACCCGATCCATCTCGCGCAAGTTTGTAGCCCGGCCTGCGGCATGCTCGCAAGTGATCGTCCGGTTGAACGACTGTGCGAACCGAACCGAGACCTTTCAGGCTGCACTTCAAGAACCGCCGGAAAGCCGCCGTTCCTGTGAGCAACCTTGCAGGTTGGACAGGAATCGCACATTTTTGAGAATTTGTGGTGCACCGGTTCGCGCAAAGCTCGAACCTGACTTACGAAGCTATGGCACCACAACCAAAGGTTGTGGTGCCCGGGGACGGAATCGAACCGCCGACACCATGATTTTCAGTCATGTTTCAGGCCAAAACAGACCCTAACAAATCAAATCGTCATCGCGCCATTTTAACAAGGAAATTCGGGGTATTGCGTGTGGTGATAGGCTCTGTTACTAACATGGGGTAACGGGCCTTAACGCCCGAAAGTGTTACCCCAGTGTTACCCCAGAGGGCTATATGACCAAGGCAATCAGCTTCACCGTAAAGGGAATTGATGCGATCAAACGGGACCCGGCAAAGCGGTTGGAAATCCCGCATCCGGCAACGCCCGGTCTATATTTGGTAGTCCAGCCGAGCGGCGCGAAGTCGTGGGCCTTGCGGTATCGGTTCGCGGGGAAGCCTGCCAAGCTGACGCTAGGCAAGTGGCCGATCATGGGTATTGCCGAGGCCCGAACGGCTGCGGGGGATGCGCTGCAAGAGGTGGAGCATGGGCGCAATCCGAACGCGGCAAAGAAGGCCGCTAAGGCCGATGCCAAAGAGGCGGCGCTGACTGAGCGCGACAAGATTAAGACGCTGGTGGCAGACTTCGACAAGCGGCACCTTTCCAAGCTGCGGAGCGGGGCGCTCGTGCGGCGATCAATGGATAAGTATGTCGTGGCGAAATGGGGCGACCGCGACATTGGGGAAATCACGCGGCGCGATATTGTCGATCTGCTGGATGGCATCGCGGACGATGGGCACGGCGTCATGGCAAACCGCATCCGCGCCTATCTCTCTAAATTTTTCGGCTGGGCAGTCGACCGCGACATAATAGCGGCATCGCCTGCAATCGGTCTGAAAGTGTCGGTGAAAGAGACGGCACGGGAGCGCGTATTATCGGACGATGAAATCCGCTGGCTGTGGGCCGCCTGCGATAAGGCAGGTTATCCATTCGGTCCGTTTACGCGGCTCTTGCTGCTGACGGGCCAGCGCCGGAATGAAGTGTCGGAAATGACCCGTGCGGAGATTGAGGGCGACCTATGGAGCCTGCCACCCGAGAGGGTGAAGAATGGCCGCGCCCATGACGTGCCGCTATCGACCGCTGCGGCGGACGTGCTGGCAAGCGTTCCGCGCATTGCGGGAAGTGACTACGTTTTTACCACGACCGGCAAAACGTCAATTTCTGGCTTTGCACGGGGCCGCGATAATCTCGTGAAGGCTATGGCAGAGATTGCCAGCAAGGAACGCGATGAGCCTGTCGAGATATCGCATCTAACCTATCACGATCTGCGGCGCACCTGTGCCACCGGATTGGCACGGCTGGGCATTCCGGTGCGCGTTACAGAGGCGGTCCTAAATCACGTTTCCGGCACCGCTGCGGGCATTGTCAGTGTCTATCAGCGCCATGACTACGCGGACGAGAAGCGCGCCGCCCTAGAGGCTTGGGGGCGCTTTGTGACGGGGCTGGTTGAGGGCAAGCCCGCCGATAATGTTGTGCCGTTGAAGGGGGTCGCGTGATGTTCGGGGAAACTAAACTGGGGCGCGCGCTCCGAGAATGGACCGAAACGGACAGCCTATTGCCCATTGTCGAATTTATGAATGGAGAGGGCGACCTTCCAGCATCTGACCGCCGGACCATCGCGAAGGTTTTGACTATGGTACACCAGCGCTCGATCCCGAAAGGTAGAGGTCGTCCAGCGCAAAAAACAGATTTGAAAGATTGGCCGCCTGACAGGCGTGCCGCATGGATTGCCAAGCAGCACAGGCAGATGTGGGAGGAAGCGCACGGGCAAAAGATGCCGCGAGATCAGTGGAATAAGTGCATTGAGGAAAGCGCCCAGCTTGTGCGTGAGAACTTTGGTGCTGGAACTGTCCGTCGTCAGAACATTTGGCACAACTCGCGGCGTAAATTAGCGGAGTGCG
>CAZUOV010000064.1:0-12807 GCA_964621355.1 uncultured Novosphingobium sp.
CCATTGAATCAACCAATCAGGCCTCTTGCAAGCGATTTAATAGGTCCTGAGCCTAGCATCGGCGCGGACGCCGCGTTCGCGGCCGCGAGGGGAAGAAGGATCGCCCGATGATTGCAAAACGCTGCCGCCGCGTGGCCTTTCTGTTTGCCTGCGCAATGCCCGCGATGACATCGGCCGTTCAGGCGGCGGACTGTTCTCGCGACGGTGCCGCGCCGCTGACGGTGGGCACCGTGTCGAGCGTTCCGGCGGGCGCGCCGCGGGCCTTTGCCGTCACGCTGGCGGCGGGCGAGGGGATCATCGTCGATCTGTCCAGCCTTGTTCCGGCGCAACAGGCCGATGGCGAAGGCGGCGAGTCCGGCGATGCGTCGCCAGTGCGCGCGCTGCGGCTGTGCGATGCGGACGGGCGGTTGCTTTCCCCCATGCCGGGCGAAGTCTTCGCCAAGGGCGGCAGCGTGACCGCCACGCCGGACGGGGAGCGGCTGCGCTATCTTGCGGCCCATGCGGGAACCTATCTCGTCAATGTCGCGGCGGCGGACACCACGCGCGAGATCCTCGTGCGCAGGCGCGAGGCGGGCGTGGCGCAGCCGCCGGTCGTCACCGCGCAACTCGATTCCACGCACAAGGGAACCGTGTCTTCCGCGCAGCCGGCGCTTTTCGCCTTCACGGTGCCCGCCGGGCAGTGGGTCCAGCTCAAGGCTACGTCCGAGAAAGACACGCTGCTGCGCCTTGCCGGGCCGGACCGGAAAGGCGCCTATCGCGTCATGGCCGAAAATGACGACAGCGAGGGGCTGAACCCCGCGATCCGCAGGCGGCTGGCCGTGGCGGGAACCTATTACGTGCAGGTCGATTCGCTGGCGGACGATCCCGGCCCGTTCGAGCTGTCGCTGGCAAGAACGCCCGCGCCGCCGCCGCCCGCGCCGCCTATCGCCCTGCGCGCCGGAGCCACTGTTTCCGGCAAGCTGGCGGACAGCGACGACATCCGGTTCTATGCGCTGCCGGTGCAGGCGGGGCGCAACTATACGCTGGAACTGACCGCGCCCTATGACGGCGTGGTAGCCATCGGCGTGCCCAATCCCGTGGAGCCCGAGGACGGGGACGCAGGCACGGGTTTCGCGGAAGTGAAATCGCAGGACAGCAACACCACCGGCACCGAGCGGCTGAACTTCACCGCGCGGGCCAACGGCACCGTGCTGGTCCGCGTGAGGTGCTTCGGCATCGGGAACAGCAGCGGCGAATATACGCTGAAGGCCATCGACGCGGACAGTTGATCGCGTGAATCAAAGTTCGTCATTGCGAGCGAAGCAATCCAGAACGCGCGCACTGCCGCTCTGGATTGCTTCGCTGCGCTCGCAATGACGAAGCATCACTCATAAACACAGGCGTCATAGCCGCTGCTCTGCACAACGCCGCTGCGTTTGGCGATGGTGTTGCCGTGGCGGCGAGTGAAGCCCGTGGCATTGGTGACGGCGCGGCGTTTCGGACTGGGCAGGGCAGCGGCGATGCGTGCCGCCTCCACGCGCGTCAGTTTGGCGGCTGAATGTTTGTAGTAACGCTGCGCGCCTGCTTCCACGCCATAGGTGCCGATGCCGGTTTCCGCGACGTTGAGGTAGACTTCCATGATCCGGCGCTTGTCCCAGATGTTCTCGATCAGGAACGTGAACCACACTTCGAGGCCCTTGCGCAGATAGCGCGACCAGCCGGTGCCTTGCCACAGGAACACGTTCTTGGCCGTCTGCTGGCTGATGGTGGAGCCGCCACGCAGCTTTCCGCCTTTCGCGTTGCGTTCCATGGCCTGCTCGATGGCGTCGCGATCAAACCCGTCATGGTCGCAGAAGCGGGAATCCTCGCCCGCGATCACGGCGGAAACCATGTTGCGGTCTATCCGGGAAAGCGGTGTCCAGTCCCTGGCGAAGCCGTTGGGGTCCATCAGCATGGTGAGCGTGACCGGCGGCGGCACGAAGCGGTAGACGACCGTCAGCGCCACGCTGCCCAGAACGAACCAGATGAACAGCCGCCCGGTCCACCAGCCGAGCCGCCAGGCCATGCCGGAATTGCGTCTCGGCCGCGTGGGAGTGAATTTGAACGCCATGCCGCCTGTTAGCGATGTTTGGCATTCGCAGGCAATTCGCGGCCGTGCGATTTCAGCATTTTGGTTCCCGTTTCTCGCCCGTTTCATAGCCGTTTCAGGCATCGCGCGTTAACGCCCCGGAATAACCAATCCTTAAGCGAAGCGCGCTAACGCTGTGCTATGTGCATCGACCTATCATTGCGCTTCGCGAAGCGTTTCCGGCGTGAACTGCCCGCTGGACCGCGCTTCAACCCGCGCGCCCGCGCCGATGCCCTTCGTCAGCGGCCGATGCCCGCCGCCTTTGCGCACGCGAGGATACGATGATCGAGATCAAACCCCGCATCTCCGGTTTTCACCGGGACTCGCGCGGCAGCGTGCTGCCGATGGTGGCGGTCGGCTCCATCCTGCTCATGGCGCTGGTCGGCAGCGGAGTGGATATCAGCCGCGCCTACAAGACCAAGGCGCGGTTGCAGGCCGCCTGCGACGCGGGAGTCCTGGCGGGCCGCCGCACCGTGACGACCGCGGGATACGATCAGGCCTCGCAGGACGCGGCGGACAACTATTTCAACGTCAACTATGACGAGGACAAGCAGGACACCAGAAGCACCAGCTTCGTCAGCACGTCCACCGACAACGGCAAGACCGTGGACGGTGAAGCCAGCACGCGGATGGACATGCTCATCATGAAAGTGTTCGGCCACGAAGGTATGGATATTGCCGTCGGTTGCACGGCGACCATGGGCATCGGCAACGCGGACGTGATGATGGTGCTCGACACCACCGGGTCCATGCTTTGGCAGGCGAACGGCACCACGACCGTCGATCCGAAGAAGGGGCAGACGAGCCGTCTGCAAGATCTTCAGGTCGCGATGAAGAACTTCTACCAGACGCTCGCCGATGCCAGCGAGGGAACCAACGCCCGCATCCGTTATGGTTTCGTGCCCTATGCGCAATCCGTGAATGTCGGCCGGCTGCTGCCGTCGGAATATATCCGCGATTCCTGGGCGATCCAGTCTCGCGAGGCGCTTTGGACGCCGAAATCGAAATGGACCGATCCCGTCGATGCTGGCAGCAATCAAACGGAATCGAGCACTTCTACTTCAAATTGGACCGATTACGCTACGAACTATACTAGTCAGAACAACTGCAACAACGCGCGATCAGCGCTGGGAACGGCTTGGGGAAATGACGGCAACGCGAGTGTGAACACAAGCGATTCCTATTCCAACAACGGAAACACCAAGACGACAACCAAGGTGACGACGCAAAATTATAAGAGAATTTCATCCAGCCAATGCGTGAGCTATAAAAATAGTAGTAACAATACACGATGGAAAATACAGGTAAAATGGGATCAAAAGACAGGAACGAAAACAGAGTATTTTACGTCTGAAAAGCTAACTTGGGAAGAGTTTGACAAGTGGAGCTACAAGCGCGTCACATATGATGTGAGCGATTATAAAGGTTTCAATTCCGTTCAGATCCAGAACCCCGCGCTGGCAAAGGGCGACATCAGAAGCGAGAAGGAATTTGCTTCGTCGCGCACTTGGCCCGGCTGTATCGAAGAGCGAGCGACGTCGAACAACAGTTCGTTCAGTTTCTCGACAATCTTCGGCATGTCGCCTGACGTGGCCGATCTCGATATCGATTCCGCCCCGGACTCCGAGGATACGAAATGGGCGCCGATGTGGCCGGATGTTGTATTTTACCGCACCAGCTCATCCTCTTCCACCAGCATTTCCAATGTGAACGAATCCCAATATGGCAGAAGCGCGGACTTCGGTTGCCCGTATCAGGCGCAGGGTCTGCAAGTCATGACGCAGGACGAGTTCAACGGCTATGCCAATTCGCTGAGCGCCGAGGGCGGCACGTATCACGACATCGGCATGACCTGGGGTGCGCGCCTGATCTCACCCGACGGCATCTTTTCATCGACTGTCACTGATCCGCCGGACAATGGCGGCAACGTGGCGCGGCACATCATCTTCATGACCGATGGTGAACTGGCGACCAACAACTACATCCAGTCGTCCTGGGGCATCGAGATGCATGACAAGCGCGTTACGTCCGACGGCTCGGATTCGCAGAGCAACACCCGCCATCGCTCCCGCTTCCTGGCACTGTGCGAGGCGATAAAGGCCAAGGGCATCCGCATCTGGGTGATCGCGTTCGGCACGTCGCTGACGACCGACCTGCAAACCTGCGCGTCGAGCAACAGTTCCTATCCCGCGTCGAACCCGACGCAGCTCGACACCGCGTTCCAGGAAATCGCCAAGCAGGTGGGCGAACTGAGGATGACGCAATGAAGCCGTTTCTGCCTTTCGCCCGCCGGCGCGTCCTGCGCGCGCTCCGCGACCGTTCCGGCATCACCATTGTCGAATTCGGGATCATGGCGCCCACGTTCATCGTGCTGCTGATGGGCATGCTCGACGTGGGGCAACTGGCCTATGCACGCGTTCTGCTGAATGGCGCCATCACGGAGGCCGCGCGCAATGCGACGATGGAAACGGCCGATCTGGCCTATATCGACGCCCTGGTCGAAAGCCGGGTGAAGCCCATCGTCACGGATGTGAACGTCGAAGCGAAGCGCGTCAGCTATTACGATTTCACGGATATCGGCCGGCCCGAAAAGTGGAACGACAAGAACAAGAACGGCACGTGCGATAACGGGGAAACCTTCACGGACGAAAACGGCAATGGCGGCTGGGACCCCGACGTCGGCGAAGAAGGCAACGGCGGTGCGAACGACGCGGTGCTCTATACCGTGACGGCCAACTACAGGTCCAATTTCCCCGTGCCGTTCATGCCCGAGGGCTGGGCGAACCGCCAGCTTGTCGCCAAGGCAGTGCGGAAAAACCAGCCTTATGCCAACCAGGCCAGCTACGGCACGTCGGCGGGGGCGTGCTCATGAGTGCCGGGCACATGAGCGGCGCCCTGGCCTTGCGCGCGAAGCTGGCGGCGCTACGCCGCTCCTCATCGGGCGCGGCGCTCATGGAGTTTGCGCTGTGCCTGCCGTTCTTCGTGGGCGTGGGCATGTATGGCGTCGAGGTGGCAAGCATGGCCATGGCCAACATGCAGGTCAGCCAGTTGGCCATTTCCGTGGCCGACAATGCGTCCCGCATGGAGCAGACCAACAACAACGCCGTTACGCCCACCGTTACCGAGGCCGATATCGATTCGGTGATGACCGGCGCCTTGCGTGAAGGCGAAAGCTTCGGCTTTCAAAGAAACGGCCGGATCATCCTGTCCAGCCTGGAGCGGCGCACGAACGGACAGCAATTCATCCGCTGGCAGCGGTGCCGGGGCGCTCTGGCGGCCACATCGGACTATGGTGGCCCCGGAACGACCGTCACCGGGCTGGGCGCGGGTGGGACACAGGTGAGGGCGAATGCCAATTCCGCCGTGATGTTCGCCGAAGTCGTCTATGTCTACAAAGGTATATTCGGCAACATGTTCGTGAAGGATACGACGTTCCGGCAGGAATCGGCCTTCATCATCCGCGATGTCCGCAATCTGGAAGCGGGCGTCACCGGAACCAACGGAAATTCGTCATGCGCTTCGACATAACCGCTCGATCCACAAGGGTTCGTCCGTGTCTTTCCTGATGCTCCATGTGTTCGTCGGCGCGGTTCTCATCGGGCTGCTTGTCGTGACTTTCGCCATTGCGAGAGAGCTTCTGGCGAGCCGCCCTGAAGCCATGCATCGGTTCGGCCGCGTTTCGGCGTTCGGCGCTTCGGTTCGCGACGGCTTCGGCAAGCTGGCTTCGTTGCTTCCGGCGAAGGAAGAAGAGCCGGAATCCGCCCCCGATGACAGCCTTGCCGCCGAGCGCGCCGCCGCCCGTATGGAGCGCATTCGCGCCCGCAGCGCGGGTTAGGGCAGGCGGTGGCCGGGATCAGGGCCGCACAAGACTCTCCCGAACGAAAACCGGCCCGCCATCGGGTGATCGCGGGCCGGTTGTCCGTGTTTCGCTTCGCTGCTGTCGTCAGTCGGGCCGCTGCCGTCAGGCGGGCAGCAGCCTGCGTTCGGTGGCGATCCGCTGCATCGCCTTCTGCAGCTTCTCGAACGCGCGCACTTCGATCTGGCGCACGCGCTCGCGGCTGACGTTGTAGACTTGGCTCAGTTCCTCCAGCGTCTTGGGATCGTCGATCAGGCGCCGTTCGGTGAGGATACGGCGCTCCCGGTCGTTCAGCCCTTCCATCGCCTCGACCAGCAGCGCGTGGCGCACGCTGGCTTCCTCTGCCTCGGCAACGATCTCATCCTGCAACGGGCCGTCGTCGGCCAGCATGTCCTGCCACTGGCCTTCCCCGTCCTCGCGCATGGCGATGTTTAGCGAACTGTCGCCCCCCATCATCATGCGGCGGTTCATGTTCACGACTTCCGTTTCGGACACGCCGAGAGTCGTAGCGATCTTGCGCACGTCATCCGGGTGGAGATCCGTGTCCTCGTAGGCGTCGAGGTTCTTTTTCATGCGCCGCAGGTTGAAGAACAGCTTCTTCTGCGCGGCGGTGGTGCCCATCTTGACGAGGCTCCAACTGCGCAGGATGAATTCCTGGATCGAGGCCTTGATCCACCACATCGCATAAGTGGCGAGGCGGAAACCCCGGTCCGGCTCGAATTTCTTGACGCCCTGCATCAGCCCGATGTTGCCTTCGGAAATCAGCTCGGACACCGGCAGGCCATAGCCGCGATAGCCCATGGCGATCTTCGCCACGAGCCGTAGATGGCTCGTCACCAGTTGCGCGGCGGCGTCGGTGTCCTCATGTTCGGCATAACGTTTGGCCAGCATGTATTCCTGCTCGGCCGAAAGCACCGGGAACTTCTTGATTTCCGACAGATAGCGGTTGAGGCTCTGCTCTCCGCCCAGCGTCGGCGCCAGAGTCTTTTGCGCGGGGAGATTGCGTTGCTTGTCAGTCACTAGACTTTCCGTCCTTTCCGTGTCGGCTCGCCATTTAAAGACCCTTGCGAGGCATCTTACGCGGCGGCCACATGAGCAGTGTAGCACATAAATCCGATTGCAGTTTGCAATTTATTCTATCGGTTCCGCAACTCCTCCATCAGCTCGGCCATGTCGGCGGGAAGCGGGCTGCGAAATCGCAATTCCTCCCCATTAACGGGGTGAACGAACGCAAGTTCCGCCGCATGGAGCGCCTGCCTGCGAAAATCGAGCCGGGAGAGGATCGGCCTGAGGCCGGAAGGTGTGCGCCCATAGACAGGATCACCCAATAGCGCATGGCCGATTGACGACATGTGAACGCGCACCTGGTGGGTTCGCCCGGTCTCCAGCCTGCATTCCATCAGAGCGGCGCCGGAAAACGTCTCCAGCGTGCGGTAATGCGTGACTGCGTGCTTCCCCCTGCCGTCCTCCACCAGCGCCATCTTCTTGCGGTTGGTGGCGGAGCGTGCGATCGCGCCGCGCACGGTTCCGGCAGGCGGCATCGGATGACCGCCGGCCAGCGCCAGATAGGCGCGTCCGATCGAATGATCCGCGAACTGGCGGGAAAGCCCTTCATGCGCCGCGTCCGTCTTGGCGACGACCAGCAGGCCGGACGTGTCCTTGTCGATCCGGTGGACGATGCCGGGGCGCGCCACGCCGCCGATGCCTGATAGTTCGCCGTGGCAATGATGCAGCAGCGCGTTGACCAGCGTTCCGTCCGGGTTGCCCGCCGCCGGATGGACGACAAGGCCCGCCGGTTTGTCCACGACCAGCAGGTATTCATCCTCGAACACGATGGCGAGGGGAATGTCCTGCGCCCGTGCTTCGGCGGGGGCTGCTTCGGGGACGGCGATGCGGAACGGCGCCCCTGCCTCGACCTTGAGGGAAGCCTGCGTCGCGGGTTTGCCGTCGAGCGCGACACGCCCTTCGGTCATCAGCGCCTTCACGCGCCCGCGCGACAGGCCGCTTGCCTGCGCCAGCGCCTTGTCGAGCCGCTGCCCGCCGTCGGCAATCGTGCCTTCGATGATGATTTCCCCCGAATCCATCACGGGTTAGATGGGGCCTATGATCGCAGTGACAAGAGCAGTGGTCGATAGGCTGACGGTGGAAGCCGTCCGTGCCGCGCCCGCCGAATGTTGCGGGCTGCTGCTCGGCGCGGCAGGCCGGATCGACACGCTGCGGCCCGCGCGGAATGTGGCGGCTGATCCGTTGCGCTTCTTCGAGATCGACCCGGCCGTGCTGATCGCCGCGCATCGCGACGCGCGGCGGGGAGGGCAGGCCGTTCTCGGCTATTACCACTCGCATCCCGCGGGCGCCGCGGTTCCTTCTGAAACGGATCGCGCCCATGCTGTGGGCGACGGCCGGATCTGGGCTATCGTCGTGCCAGGCCCGCTCGGCCCCCAGACGCTCGGCCCCCAGACGATCGGATGGTGGCGGGACGGGCCGGACGGCTTCGAGCGCCTTCCCTCTCCCCGAATAGATGGTTAAGGACCGTTGGCATCGTGACGGCATGCGAATCCGATCTCCCTCATGCCCGCCGATCCAGTGAAGGCCCTTTTTCCATGACCATAAATGCGCTCGATCTTGCCAGCCTGCTCTGTTCGCGGCTCTGCCACGACATGCTCAGCCCGGTGGGAGCGCTGTCTAACGGGCTGGAACTGCTGGCCGACGAGAAAGACCCGGAAATGCGCCGCCACTGCTTCGAGCTTCTGGAGCAGAGCGCGAAAGTCTCGGCGGACAAGCTGCGCTTCTTCCGGCTGGCGTTCGGCGCGGCGGGTGGTTTTGGCGAGATGGTGCCGGTGGCCGAGGCGCGCTCGCTGATCGACGCGTTGGCGGGCAACAACTCCCGCATCGCGATCAACTGGGCGCTGGCGGGTGACGTGCTGCCCAAGGCCGGAGTCAAGACTTTGCTCAACCTGGCGATGATCGGCATGGATTCGCTGGTACGCGGCGGCACGCTGGACATCGGCGCGGAACTGCGAGCCGATGAGCATGGGGGCGCGAGCGAAATCGTGGTGCGCGCCTGCGGGCCGAAGATCGCCTTCGATGCCGATATGGGCCGGGCGCTCGACGGCACGCTGCCGTCGCGGGATCTGTCCAGCCGGACGGCGCCTGCCGCCATGATCCGGCAACTGGCGGAAAGCGCGGGCGGCGGCGTGCAATATGTGCTGGCCGACGATTCGCTGGTGCTGGGCGCGGTCCTCCCGGCGGCCTGACGGAATGCGCGAGAGGCCCCGGTGCTATCATGGCTTGTCCACAAGGAACGCCTCTCTCCGAACCGGGATGAGCGCGCACTGCCGGTTTCCATGGTGGTGCTGCATTATACGGGCATGGAAACCGGCGCGGCGGCGCTGGAGCGGCTCTGCGATCCGGCGGCCAAGGTTTCCGCGCATTACCTGATCGACGAGGACGGCACGGTCACGCGCCTCGTGCCCGAGGAAAAGCGGGCGTGGCACGCCGGCAAGTCCTATTGGCGGGGCATAACCGACGTCAATTCGGCCAGCATCGGCATAGAGATCGTCAATCCAGGGCACGAATTCGGATACCGTCCCTTCACTGATGCGCAGATGGAAGCGCTTTGTCCGCTGCTGGCCGACATCATGGAGCGGCACGATATTCCGCGCGCCAACGTGGTCGGCCATTCGGACGTCGCGCCCGCCCGCAAGACCGATCCCGGCGAACTGTTCGACTGGGACATGCTCGCGCGCCTGCGGCTGGCGTTACCCGTGCCGAAACCGCGCATCCACCTCATCTATGACAATCCCGGCGCGTTCTATCTCGCGCTCGAACGCTTCGGCTATGACATTTCCGATGGCCCCGCCGCCGTGCGTGCGTTCCAGCGGCGCTGGCGGCCGCATCGGATCGACGGCGAGATCGATGGCCAGATCGGCGCGATCCTGTTCGACCTGCTGCTGGAACGCGACCTTGGACGCGCGCGCTGATCTGTGCTAGCGGCTTGTCCGCCGGGGAGCCGGGCAGCCGCGTCGTCCATCAGGGATGCCGAGGAAAGTCCGGGCTCCGCGAAACGAGGGTGGCGGGTAACGCCCGCCGGGCGCAAGTCCAGGGAAAGTGCCACAGAGAGCAGACCGCCAACGGGCTTCGGCCCACGGCAAGGGTGAAAGGGTGCGGCAAGAGCGCACCGCGCGACTGGCAACAGGAGCGGCACGGCAAACCCCACCCGGAGCAAGACCGAATAGGGGCGGCGCGCTTCGCAAGGAGCAGGCGGGTTTCACGCCAGTCGCCCGGGTTGGTTGCTTGAGCGCGCGCAGCAATGCGCCGCCGAGATGAATGGCTGCCCCCGGCGATACGGTCGCGTCATGCGATACCGTCGCCGGGACAGAACCCGGCTTACAGGCTCCCCGGCACTTCCACCCAGCGCCGCTCCGCATAGGACCGCTCGATGGCGTCCACGACTGTCTGGACGTGCAGCGCCTGGCCGAAGCCCGGTTCGGCGGGGGCGCCGCCGCGAATCGCGTCGGTCATATCCCGGAAGATCGTGGCCATGGGAAACGTCGCGGCGGGCGCGGTATCGGCATGGAGCGAACTGCCGCGCACTTGCTTGAAGGGTTCGGGAATGGCGACCGGGGTCAGCGTATGGTCCATGAGGCCGCCCGGCAGCCCCGCCGAAAGCGTGGTGTTGTCCGCCTGCGGAAACGTGGGCGAATGCAGCACAAGAAGGCCCTTGCCGCCCCATGCCTCCAGCGTGAAGCCGCTGCCGTCGGTCGCGTTCCATGCGGTGCTGAGTTGCCCCACCGTGCCGTCGCCCAGCCGGAACAGGGCCACGGCATTGTCGTCGATTTCGGGATGCAGGACGCTGCCGTCCGGCATGGGCCAGCGATCCAGCGTGCGCCTGCCGTGCCCGATAACATCGGTGATGTTCCCGAACATCGAAACGATGGCGTGGAGCGCATGGCCGCCGAGATTGCGCAGCACGGTCGCACCCTGGCTGGGGTCCGCGAACCAGGCGTAGCCGGGCACGTTCACGCTCGTTTCCGTGAAAAGCTGCAAGTGGAACGTGCAGCGCACGCCGCCGAGCTTGCCGAGATAGCCTTCGCCGATCATCTGTCGCATCAGCCGCGCGGCGGGCGTCGCCTGAATGAAGGCGTCGACCGCGCCGACCAGATTCTTCTCCTGCCGCAGCGTTTCCATCCGGCGCGATTCTTCGGCGTTCATGCCGAACGGCATCCCGGCATAGACGTGCTTGCCGCCGTTCAGCGCCGCGCTGACCATCGGCAGGCGCAGGGGCGGGCGGGTTCCTGCGTCCACGATGTCGATGCGCGCATCGTTCGCCATCGCCACGTAATCGGAGAAAGCCAGTTCGACGCCGAATTTTTCCGCTGCGTCCTTCGCGGTTTCCGGGCGCGAGGTGCAGATGGCGACGACTTCCACATCATCGAGGCTGCGCCACGCGGGCAGATGCGCGATCGCCCCCCAGGCCGCGCTGATGATGCCGACCCGCAGCTTTTCCGTCATTCGCAAGAATCCTTTCCCTTTCCAACCAGCCGCCGCTTATCGGACGATACGGGGCGTCAGGGCAAGGGCAGGCGTTCTTTGCTGTTTAGAGGCAGGCTTCCAGATAGGCCTGATCGAAACCGAACTGGCGTGCCTTTTCCAGCGTGTAAGGGCGCAGGCCGGAGGGGCGGAATTCGCCGATGATCTTGCCGTCCGCGGATTCGTCCAGATATTCGAACTTGAACAGTTCCTGTGTGACGATGACTTCGCCTTCCATCCCGATCACTTCCGTGATGTTGGTCGTGCGGCGCGAACCGTCACGAAGGCGTTTCACCTGTACGATGATATCCACGGATTCGGCGATCTGGCGGCTGATGGCTTCCTTGGGGATCTTGATGTCGCCCATCAGGATCATGTTTTCCATACGGCCCAGGCATTCGCGCGGGCTGTTGGCGTGCAGCGTGCACATGGAACCGTCGTGGCCGGTGTTCATGGCGGCGAGCAGGTCGAAGCACTCCGCGCCGCGGATTTCGCCCAGGATGATGCGATCAGGCCGCATACGCAGGGCGTTCTTCACAAGATCACCGATAGTGATCGCGCCCTGGCCTTCCAGGTTCGGCGGCCGCGTTTCCAGCGGCAGCCAGTGCGGCTGCTGCAAGCGCAGTTCCGCCGCATCCTCGATCGTCAGCACACGCTCGCCGGGGTCGATCATCTTCGACAGGGCGTTGAGCATGGTCGTCTTGCCCGAGCCGGTGCCGCCCGAAATGACGATGTTCATGCGGCACGCGCCCGCGATCTTCAGCGCCGTCGCCATCTTGTCGCTCATCGAGCCGAAGTCGCGGAGCATGTCGATGGTGATCGGCTTTTCCGAGAACTTGCGGATGGAGATGGCGGTGCCGCGCAGCGACAGCGGCGGGATGATGACGTTGACGCGGCTGCCGTCCTTGAGGCGGGCGTCGGCCAGCGGCGTGGTTTGGTCGACGCGGCGGCCGACCTGGTTGACGATGCGTTGCGCGATGCCCAGCAAGTGCTGCTCGTCACGGAACTTGATGTTGGCAAGCTGAAGCCTGCCCTTTTTTTCGATGTAGGTCTGGTCCGGGCCGTTGACCATGATGTCCGATACGTCCGGGTCGCTGAGCAATTCCTCCAGCGGCCCGAAGCCCAGCAGTTCGTCGATCAGCACCTTTTCCAGCGCGAACTGCTCGCGCCGGTTGAACGTGATCTTCAGTTCGGCCAGCACTTCCATGATGATCGGGCGGAATTCCTCGGACAGTTCGTCCTTGGTCAGCGACGCGGCGGCTTCCGGGTCGACGCGTTCCAGCAGGCGCGGCAGCACCTGTTCCTTGATCTTGTG
>CAZUOV010000065.1:0-12611 GCA_964621355.1 uncultured Novosphingobium sp.
CGTAGCGGTTGCGGGCCGACTTCTGGATCGCTTCTTCCATCGCCTCGATGACGATGGCCTTGTCGATCATCTTCTCGGTGGCGACCGCGTTAGCGATCGCGAGCAGCTCGGCGCGGTTTGCGGAAATCGCACTGGCCATCGTTTCAGTCTTCCTGTTCTTCGAGGATGTCGTCGGCGCCGCTCATGTCGAGCGGGCGGGTTGCGGCGATGAGCCGGTCGGTCAGGACCAGCCTGGCGGAATGGATGTCGTCAAATGGAAACGTGACGCGGCCGGACTTGCGGTCGTCGAAAAGAATGGCCTCGCCGTCCAGACCGACGAGATCGCCCTGGAGCGCCTTGCGGTTGCCGTCCACCGGATTGGTGAGGCTGACTTTCGCCTCGTGCCCCGCCCAGCGGTCGAAATCGTTGAGCCGGGTGAGCGGCCGGTCGATGCCGGGCGACGACACTTCCAGCCGGTAGGCGTCGGGGATCAGCACTTCACCCGCCTCTTCCAGCGCGTCGATGCGGTCCGAGATGCGATGCGAGAGCGCGGCGCAGTCCTCGATGACGAGTTGGCCGGTTTCCGGCCGCTCCGCCATGATCTGGAGCGTTTGTTCCTCGTCACCGATCTCGCCGCCCTTGAACAGAAGCACGCGCACGAGATCGAAGCCGAGGGCCTGCGCCTCGGGCTCGATAACTGCGATGATGCGCGCCATGTCGGCCACACGAAACTCCTGCCCGCGCCACTCTTGTTTACGCCGAAATCGCCAAGGCGCTTTGGGCCGGCCCCGCAGCGGCGCCAGCACCAGACCTTGGTTCACAATGTCGGGATGGGAGCGCAAATAATCCAGACCGCCCGCAATTGCAAGTCTCTTGCGCGAAGCCGCCGCGCCACTACATGCGCAAACCATGCGCAGCCTTGATGACATCCGCGAGGAATACGAATTTCTCGACAGCGACGAGCGTTACCGCCTGCTGATCGAACTGGGCCGCGAACTCGATCCCATGCCCGACGCGCTGAAAACGGACGCCACCAAGGTGCGCGGCTGCTCGGCCAGCGTCTGGGTCTATCCCGCCACGCTTGAGGACGGGCGGCTGCACTTCCTGGCGGACAGCAACGCCGCGATCACCAAGGGCATCGTGGCGCTGGTGCTGTCCTCCGTGCAGGACCAGCCCGCCCGCGCCATCGCGGAAACCGACATCGCGGCCGCCCTCGCTCCGTTCGACCTCAAAAATCAGCTATCGTCCAACCGCACGCAAGGCGTGCCCAACATGATCGCGCTGATCCGGGAAACGGCGGCCCGCTATGCCGCCGGCTGAGGGCCGTTGATGCACCGCCAGCTCTGGTTGGCAGGTGGCGCGACGGCTTTCGCCCTCGGCATGATCGGGATCGTGCTGCCGATCATGCCCACGGTGCCTTTCCTCCTGCTGGCGGCCTTCTGCTTTTCGCGCAGCCATCCGCATCTGGCGGAACGGCTCTACCGGCACCCGCGCTATGGCCCGGCCATGCGCAACTGGCGCGACCGGCGGGCGATCTCGCGCAAGGCCAAGCTGTCCGCCGTCGCCGCCATGGCGATCGGCGTCGGCTTCACCTGGTATGCGGTGGGTTGGCCGTGGGTTCTGGTGTCGGTCGCGGTGCTGGTAATCGTGGGGACATGGATCTGCACGCGGCGGGAGTGAGGCGATTCGCGGCCTTTCGCGACACTTTCTTACAGGCGCGCGACCGGGCTGAGACAGGCATTTTACGGGCATTCAGGCGGGAAGACGGAAAAAGGCGTCGCGGCGCTGACAACGCCGCTCAACGCAAAAGGATGTTTCACCATGTCCAGCACTTTCAAATTCATCGCTCCTGCCCTTTTCGCTTCACTCGCGCTGGGCGGTGTCGCCGCCGAAGCGGCCACCCCGAACCGCGCCAACGCGATCCGCGCCGAGATCGCCCAACTGGACCGCGCGGCCAGCCGCAACGACTGGCGCGGCCATGTTTCCAGCCGTGAAGCCGCCGCCATCCGCCGCGACGTCGCCCGCCTGCAGACCCAGTTCCGCGACTACAACCGCAACGGCCTGAACAAGCGGGAAATCGCCACGCTGGAATCCCGCATCCGCGCCATCCGCACCCAGTTGCACATGGAGCGGCGGGGCGGCAACCATCGCCGGGGCTGATCCCGGCCGAAGCACGGCGGCGAGAGGCGCCCCGACCAGGCGGGCGCCTCTCAATCTTGTCATAACATCTTGTCATTGCGGGCCAGTGTTTCTACTCGCCAATCATCATGGCCAGCAAACCTCGCACTCTCTATGAAAAGATCTGGGACGCCCATGTCGTCGAGAACCGCGACGACGGCATGGCGCTCATCTATATCGACCGGCATCTCGTCCACGAAGTGACCAGCCCCCAGGCGTTCGAGGCGCTGCGCGTCGCCGGGCGCAAGGTGCGCCGCCCGGATCTCACGCTGGCGGTGCCGGATCACAACCTGCCCACCACCGCGCGGCGCGATGCCGAAGGCAAGCCGATTCCCATCGCCGACGCCGAAAGCGCGCAACAGCTTGCCGCATTGAAGCGCAACGCGCCGGAGTTCGGCATCCGCTATATCGGCGATGCCGACCGCGAACAGGGCATCGTCCATGTCGTGGGCCCCGAACAGGGCTTCTCGCTCCCCGGCGCGACCATCGTGTGCGGCGACAGCCACACCTCGTGCCACGGCGGCCTGGGGGCGCTGGCTTTCGGTATCGGCACTTCGGAAGTCGAGCATGTGCTCGCCACGCAAACGCTGCTGCTCCGCGAGGCGAAGACCATGGAAGTGCGCGTCGAGGGCGATCTGAAGCCCGGCGTTACTCCCAAGGACTTGATCCTGCACGTCATCGGCGTGATCGGCACCGCGGGCGGCACCGGGCATGTCATCGAATATCGCGGCAAGGTGTTCGAGGACATGAGCGTCGAAGGCCGGCTCACGGTCTGCAACATGTCGATCGAAGGCGGCGCGCGGGCGGGCCTCGTCGCGCCCGATGAAAAGACCTTCGCCTATGTGAAGGGCCGTCCCTATGCGCCCAGAGGCGCGGACTGGGACAAGGCCGTCACCTGGTGGCGCGAACTGCGGACCGACGAAGGCGCGCGCTTCGACAAGTCGGTGGTGATAAACGCCGCCGACGTGGAACCGACCGTGACCTGGGGCACCAGCCCGGAAGACACTGTGCCCATCGGCGGCGTGGTGCCCGCGCCCGAAAGCTTCGCCGACCCGTCCAAGCAGGAAGCCGCCCGTGTCAGCCTGGAATACATGGGGCTGGAACCCGGCACCCGCCTGACGGACGTGGAAGTGCAGAACGTGTTCATCGGCAGTTGCACTAACAGCCGGATCGAGGACTTGCGCGCCGCCGCCGCCGTGCTGCGCGGCCGCCAGAAGGCCAGGAACGTGAAATGGGCCATCGTCGTACCCGGCTCGGGCCTGGTGAAGCAGCAGGCCGAAGCCGAAGGACTCGACAAGGTCTTTACCGAAGCCGGCCTTGAATGGCGGGAACCGGGCTGCTCGGCCTGCCTTGGCATGAACCCGGACAAGGTTCCCCCGGGTGAACGCTGCGCCTCCACCAGCAACCGCAATTTCACGGGCCGCCAGGGGCCGGGCGCGCGCACGCACCTCGTTTCGCCCGCGATGGCCGCCGCCGCCGCCGTAACCGGCAGGCTGACAGATGTTCGAGAACTGCTAGGATAGCCCTATGACCGACAAGACCGACAAACCCGAAAAGTCCGAAAAAGGCGGCGACAAGGCGGCTGGCTGGACCGGCAAGGCCGCGATGGCCGGGGCCGCGATCGGCTCGGCCGCCATCGCCGCCGCCATGCTCTATGCCTCGCGGCGCAAGGAAAAGGCGGAAAAGAAAGTTCCGCCTTCTCCGAAGGATGCGCCGGAAACCGATTGAGAGCGGAGATTTCGCGATGAAAGCGATCCGTCAGGTGAGCGGACGGGCCATCCCGTTCGGCCGCAAGAACGTGGATACCGACGTCATCATTCCCGCGCGCTGGCTCAAGACCATCACGCGCGAGGGGCTGGGGCGCGGCGCGTTCGAGGCCGTGCGCGAGGAACCGGGCAACGTGTTCGACGACCCGGAGTTCGCGGGCGCGCCGATCCTCGTCGCGGGCGACAACTTCGGCTGCGGATCGAGCCGTGAACACGCCGCATGGGCGCTGCTCGACATGGGGGTGACCTGCGTCATAGCCCCGAGCTTTTCCGACATCTTTTCTGGAAACGCCTTCAAGAACGGCATTCTCGCGGTCGTTCTGCCGCAGGAACAGGTGGACCGGCTGCTGGAGGTGGCGAAGACCGACCCCATCGACATCGACCTTGAGAGCCAGACCGTCACCACGCCGTTTCAGGATCGCTTTGCTTTCGAGATCGACCCGTTCCGTAAGCATTGCCTGCTCAACGGGCTGGACGAAGTGGGCCTGACGCTTCGCGAAGATGCGGCCATTTCCGGCTATGAGAAGCGCGCCGGCGCCGACTTGCCGTTTCTCGCGCATGCAACCGCCGCGTGATCTGCTAATAAGAATTGAACCGTTCCCGCGGCGTCCCTATCGCCCGCAATGCTTCTCAAAGGGATTCTTGCCATGACCAGTTTCGAAGATCGTGAACGGGCGGAAGAAGCCAAATTCGCCCACGACGAGGAAATGCTGTTCCGTATCCAGGCGCGCCGCAACCGCCTGCTCGGCCTGTGGGCCGCCGAAAAGATGAAGCTCTCGCCCGAGGAAGCCGAAGCCTATGCCAAGGGCGTGGTCCAGGCCGACTTCGAGGAAGCGGGCGACGAGGACGTGATCCGCAAACTGCTCGGCGATCTGGTTTCGGCCGGGCTGGACACCAGCGAAAGCGAAGTGCGGACCGCTCTCGACGCCAAGACGGTCGAGGCCCGCCGCGCCCTGATGGGCGAAGCCTGAGCGGACGGCGCGGGAGACAGCGCGATGGCCATGCCCGCCGAAGAGATAGAGGCGTTGATCCGCGCCGCCTTGCCCGATGCGGAAGTGACGATCACCGACCTTGCGGGCGATGGCGACCATTACGCGGCGCATGTCGTTTCCCCGGCATTCCGGGGCATGACCCGAGTGGCGCAGCACAAAATGGTCTACGAGGCGCTCGGCGGGCGCATGGGCGGCGAACTGCACGCCTTGCAACTGACGACCGCGGTTCCCACCTGAAGGCCACACGCGCAAAGGCAGGATTTTTCAGAGATGACCGACGTCAACAACCGGATCAGCGAGATCGTCAATTCCAATGACGTGGTGCTGTTCATGAAAGGCACGCCGCTTTTCCCCCAATGCGGCTTTTCCAGCCGTGCTATCGCCATTCTCGATCATCTTGGCGTGACTTATGAAAGCGTCGATGTGCTTCAGGACATGGATATCCGGCAAGGTATCAAGTCCTTTTCCGAGTGGCCGACGATCCCCCAGCTCTATGTGAAGGGAGAGTTCGTCGGCGGCAGCGACATCATGATGGAGATGTTCGAGGCCGGTGAGCTGCAACAGCTCGTGGCGGATGTGAAAACTTCCGGGGCGGCCTAATCGCCGCACATCCCTCCATCGACGGCGATGCAGCCGCGATCCGGCCGGGTCGCGGCTTTTTTGTTGCGGTTTTCCGGGTTCGTTGCGGTTTCTTGGGAAAATCTGCCCGATGGTCTCGGGGAGGCGGGGCCGCGGAGACTGATGCGGCCCCGCCTCTATTCGAGACTACGTTGGGGGCAGAGACATATAAGCACAGACCGTGCCAAAACCGCGAAACCCCGAAATTACGTGAGTTTACATCCTTCCATATTCGTTGGCCCGGCACGATGTGTAAGAAAGTCCGACAGGATTTGCCGGTTACCCCCGGCAGGCATTTGCCCTTGCGCCACACCTCTTCCGCTGGAAGGGAGGAGCGATGCCTGACCTGCCGCAACCGTCCATGCCCCAAACCGGCCCGGAGCCGAAAGCCGTTATTCCCGCCGCCACCGCGATCATCTTTCGTCATGGCCGCGACGGCGAAGCGGCGGAAATCCTCATGGTGCAGCGTTCGCGCGCCATGCGCTTCGCCGGCGGCGCGGCGGTCTTTCCCGGCGGGCGAGTCGATCCCGCCGATCACGCCCTTGCCGAAAGGCTGGCGCCGCGCGCCGACCGTGCATTGACGGCCGCCCGGATCGCGGCGATCCGCGAAACGCTCGAGGAAACGGGGCTGGCCATCGCAGTCACGCGGAAAATCCCGGCGGCGGAAGCTATCGCGGCGCGCCGGATGCTGCTGGAGGACGGCGCTCTTGCCCCGGTGCTGGACCGTTTCGGCTGGGCGCTCGATCTGGAAGCACTGACGCCGTTCGCGCACTGGTGCCCCGATTTCCACCGCGCCTTCGATACGCGCTTCTTCCTTGCCGACCTCGGCACCGGCGATGTCGACATCGCCGTCGACGAGACCGAGAACACGCATCTCTTCTGGACGAGCGCACAGTCCGCGCTGGACAAGGCACGCGCAGGCGAGATCAGCGTGATCTTTCCCACCCAGCGCAACCTTGAACGGCTTGCCCAGTTCGCGACTTTCGCGCAGGCCCATGCCCATGCCCGGCGGACGCCCGTGCGCAAGATCACGCCGTTCGCCGCCGAGCGGGACGGCGAACGCTGGCTGATGATCCCGGAAGGACTGGGCTATCCGATCCTGGGAGAACCTGCCGCTTCGACCGATCGCGGCTGATTCAGGCGCGGCTGATTCAGGCCGGGATCAACAGGG
Organism: uncultured Novosphingobium sp.; assembly: GCA_964621355.1. Classification (GTDB taxonomy): domain Bacteria; phylum Pseudomonadota; class Alphaproteobacteria; order Sphingomonadales; family Sphingomonadaceae; genus Novosphingobium. Next base: position 6,705 of record CAZUOV010000065.1, read on the forward strand.
CGAAATCGTGACCGGGGCCTCCGTCCCGAATCGTTCGGCGAGATAATCGACCACGGGCGGATAGAGCGGCATGTCGAACTCGATGCCCGCGCGGGTTCCGTCGATCCAGCGCACCATGCCGGTCAGTCCTTCCATGCCGTCCGGTTTCACCAGCACCCGGATGCCGACTTTCACGAACAGCGCGTTGGTGACGACGCAGCAGCCTTCCAGCGAAATGTTGCTGATCCGCCCCCGGTCGCGCAGACCGCTTTGGGTGCGGCAGTGCGCGCCGAGATCGACGACATGACGTTCCGAACGGCGATGATGCTCTTCCGGTGACATGCGAAAAGTCTACCACACCATCGGTAAACGGCTTGCTAACCGGAGGCACGCAGATTCCTCCGATATGAAGCCGGCCCTATCGGCGGAAGCCCTCCCCTTTCGACACGGCCGCCGCAAGTGCCGCGATGCGGTCCATCACGTCCCACGCGGCCCGGCTCTGGCTTCGTCCGGCCAGCCGGACAAGCACCAGCCGGGTGGCGGGCGGAATCCAGCCATCGTCCAGGCGAAGCTCGACCACGCTGCCGCGCGCGAGATCATCCGCGACAAGCCCATGCCCGCCCAGAAACACGACGTCCGTTTCCAGCATCAGCGCCCGCAACGCGAGAAAGTCGTCGCTGAGGATCGTCGGCTCCAGATAGCCGAACAGCTTGCCGCTCACGCCGGCATGGCCACTGGCGAGCGGCCATCGGCCAAGGCTGGCGGACGCCACGTCGCCTGTCGCCGCCAGCGGATGGGCGGCCCGGACGAACAGCCCGAGCCGCACTTCCCCGACCTGACGGACAGCATGCACGGCATCGTCGGGCACGAAATGTTCCGAGACGACGCAGCAATCTATTTCCCTCCGGTCAAGCACGGGCAGCAGGCGTTCCGCCGAATCGACGATTGAATCGACGACCGTTCGCGGACGGTCGCGCACCATCCCGGCAAGCAGGGTCTTGAGCAGGAGGCCCGCGGGCAACGGCCCGAGCCCGATCTTCACCATGCCCGCTTCGCCCGCACCCTGCTTTTGCAGATTGTGCTCGGCCAGCCGGGCCAGCGCGATCAGTTGCCGCGCGTCGGCCAGCAAGGCTTCACCGTCGCGCGTGATGGAAACGCCGCCCCGTCCGCGATCGAAAAGCCGCACACCGTAATGCCCTTCGACCTGGGCGATGACGCGGCTGAGCGCGGGCTGGGTAACACCGATCTGTTCGGCGGCCCGGGCAAAGTTCCGCTTTTCGGCAAGCGCAACGACGCATTCCAGCTTTCGCAAGGTCAGTTCCATAACTTCGGATTATCAAATTTTACAATTCAATGCATTGGACAAATTTCTGCCTTGCATCGACGGTACCGAGCAGGAGGTTGCGCATGCTCTACGGAAAATACATCTATGTGGCGACGGCCGTGATCGTCCTCGCCGAAATCGTGCTCGGCCGGCATAAGGGCATCTACACCCGCAGCAGTTGGTTCGTCCTGGTCGGTTGCGTGACCGGAAACCAGTTGCTCCGCCCGATTTCCGCCCTGTTGATCGCCACGGCCGCCGCCCTGTTGCTGCCGCGCTGGAAAGGGGCCCTTTCGGGGATGAACCCGTGGCTTGCCTTCCTCGCGGTCCTGACCGTCGCGGAATTCTGCTTCTACTGGGTGCACCGCTGGGCGCATGAAACGCGCAGGAACAAGATCGACTGGCTGTGGAAACTTCACCGCACCCACCATGCGGGGAAGTTCATGAACGTGTTCGTGACGCTTCGGATCAACTGGTTCTGGCAGTTCGTCGTGCCCACGACATGGGTGCTCGGTTTCGCGACCTATCTCGGCCTTGAACTGGCGGCGGCGCAGACGATCCTTGCCATCTATGGCTGGAACCTCATCACTCATGCGAATTTCCGCTGGGACGACCCGATCCGCCGCATGCCGAAAATCGGCAGGATCTTCCGCGCCCTGGAGCATATTCTGGTTTCGCCGGGCATCCATCACTCGCACCACGGCTACGGCAAGGACGGCTGGACCCACGGCAACTACGCCGTCACTTTCTCGTGGCTGGACTGGATGTTCGGCACGCTCCACATCCCCGAAGGCCGCCCGTGGCGCTACGGCCTGCCAGGGCCCAACCCGCACTGGGCCGAGGAAGTCGCCTGGCCGCTCTGGCGCGCTCGCGAAAAAACGAGGGACGGGCACGATACGGAAAGCGAGCAATCGACGGCCCTTCCCGCGTGAACGGCACTGCGGGAGCCCCGCCGCTTCCCTCCGAATCCCGCCGGATTGCGCAAGACTATACGGCTTGATTTACATTCTGTAACGGATTAAGACGAATCATTAATCAGGATAAGAATTGAAAGGATTGGGCGGTGGGTGTGCGAAATCACAAGCGGCCTTTGCTGGCGGCCCTCGCCTGCACGGCGCTTTTCGCAGTGCCCGCCGCGATCGCCCAACCGCAATCTTCCGCGCCTCCCCTGCCCGCGTGGCCGGAAACGGCACGGCCCGCAAAGGGCGCGCCCAACGTGCTCGTCGTGTTGACCGACGACATCGGCTTTTCGGCGGACAGCACGTTCGGCGGCGCCATTCCCACGCCGACGATGGACCGGCTCGCGGCCAACGGCCTGCGCTCCAACCAGTTCCATACCACTGCGATCTGCTCCGCCACGCGGGCGGCGCTGCTGACCGGGCGCAATCCCACCCGCGTCGGCATGGGCGGCGTGACTAATTCCGCAAGCTCGCACCCCGGCCATACCACGATACTGCCGGGAAGCGCCGCCACCGTGGCGCAAATCCTCAAGCAAGGCGGCTACAACACCGCCATGCTCGGCAAATCCCATCTGACCCCGAAGTGGGAAACCGGGCCGACCGGGCCTTTCGATCGGTGGCCGACGGGCCTCGGCTTCGAATATTTCTACGGCTTTCTCGACGGCGATACGGACCAGTTCGCCCCCCAGCTTTATCAGGGCACGACGCCGGTGGAACCGCCCGCCGACGATCCCGGCTATATCCTCGACAAGGATCTGGCCGACCGTGCCGTCCGCTGGTTACAGACCCAGCATTCGGTCGCGCCCGACAAGCCGTTCTTCCTATATTACGCGACCGGCACGGCCCATGCGCCGTTGCAGGCCCCGCGCGAATGGATCGACAGGTTCCGGGGCCGTTTCGACATGGGCTGGGACAAGCTGCGCGAACAGACGCTGAAGCGACAGATCGCCATGGGTATCGTGCCGAAAGGCACCATGCTCTCGCCCCGCCCCGCCGAAATCCCAGCATGGGAATCGCTGCCGGGCGAACAGAAGCGGCTCTATGCGCGGATGATGGAAGTCTACGCCGGAACTGTCGCCTACGCCGACAACCAGATCGGCCGGGTGATCGACGAAATCGAACGCAGTGGCGAACTGGACAATACGCTGATCGTGCTGATCGAGGGCGACAACGGATCGAGCGCGGAAGGCGGGCGCAATGGCCTGTTCAACGAGACGGCAGGCCTCAACGAACAGACGGATGAGGATTACCCCGTCGCGCTCGCCAACATCGACAAGCTGGGAGGGCCGGAAGCTTACGCGCATTTCCCGATCGGTTGGGCTCATGCGATGTCCACGCCGTTCCCCTATTTCAAGCGTGTCGCGTCGCACCTGGGGGCGACGCGCAACGGGATGATCCTGTCCTGGCCGAAGCACACGGCACGGTCGGCGGGCGCCGTCCGGTCGCAATACCATCATGTGATCGACGTGATGCCCACAATCCTCGAAGCCGCCGGAATGACCGTGCCCGCCAGCGTCAACGGCGTGGAGCAGATGCCCCTTGATGGGATCAGCATGCTCTACAGCTTGCCCTCGGCCAAGACGCCCGGGCAGCGCAAGGTGCAATTCTACGAGTTGCATGCCGATGCGGCGATCTACAAGGACGGCTGGCTCGCCAATACCGTGCCAGTGACGATGCCGTGGCAGTTCACCGGCATCAAGGACGTGCCGTTCGCCGAACGGCAGTGGCAGCTTTACGACCTCAAAACCGATTTCAGCCAGTCGCGGGATATCGCGGCGAAACACCCGGAAAGGTTGGCAGAACTCAAGTCCGCGTTCTTCCGGGAAGCGGAAAGCAATTCGGCGACGCCCATCTCGCGCCGTCCCGCCGGGCTGCCCGAACCGGACATCAACGCGGGCCGCACCACCTTCTCGTATCGCGCCGGAACGACGCGGCTGACGCCTTACGTCGCGCCCAACGTCATCAATCGCTCCTTCTCGCTGGAGGCGCGGATCGTGGTGCCCGAAGGCGGCGCCAGCGGCGTGCTGGTCACCCAGGGGGGGCGGTTCGGCGGCTACGGCCTCTATGTCGCCGATGGCAAGCCGGTGTTCGTCTACAACAAACTGGGGTTGGCGCACTCGCGGGCCGCATGGCCGCAGCCGCTCACTCCGGGCGCGCATACGATCCGCCTGGACTTCACATACGACGGCGGCGGGCTGGGCAAGGGCGGCACCGCGCGCCTTTCGGTCGATGGCGGCGCCCCCGTGGAACAACGCGTGCCCGATACGATGCGCCTGCTCTTTCCCCTGTCGGAAACCTTTGACGTGGGGGAAGACACCGGCACGCCCATATCCCAGGATTATCGCGTACCATTCCGGTTCAATGGAATAATTGAAGAAGTAAAAGTTATATTGAAATAAATATAAATTGAAGTTCACATATTTTTACTAAAAACGACCACAAGGGAGGTTCGTAGTATGCATATCCGTCGTTATATTTTCGCAACAAGCGCATTGGCAGCCTTGTCGGCATCCTTGACGACTCCGGCCTTTGCCCAGAGCGCTTCGGAATCCGCTGAAAGCACTGGCGTTCAGGACATCATCGTCACCGCGACCCGCCGCTCCGAAAGGCTGCAGGACGTTCCGGTGGCCGTCACCGCGCTCTCTTCCACCGCGCTGAGCAACCAGGGCATTGACAGCGTGCAGGACGTGCAACGCGCCACGCCGAGCCTTTCCATCTCGCCCTTCCCCGGCGATCCCGGCACGGCCAGCGTTTCGCTGCGCGGCCTTGTCGCGACCGACGCCCTGCCGACGATCGACCCCGCAGTCGGCCTCTATCTCGACGGCGTCTACATTGCCCGGGCCACCGGCGCGAACCTGAACCTGATCGACGTGGAGCGAGTCGAAGTGCTTCGCGGTCCGCAAGGCACGCTGTTCGGCCGCAACACCATCGGCGGCGCGATCAACATCATCTCCAAAAAGCCGACGCAGGACTTTGAAGGCGAGGTTTCGGCCGGTTACGGAAATTACGATGCGTGGAATATTTCCGGCGTCATCAACGCGCCGGTCAGCGATCGGATCGCGGTCCGTTTCGCCGCGTCGCACAGCCAGCGCGACGGTTACGCCAAGAGCTCACTGACCGGACGCGACCTCGCGCCCGACAACACCGAGTATCTGCGCGGCCAGATCGCCATCCAGCTTACCGACAACTGGGATGTCCTGCTGTCGGCCGATTACAGCGACACGCGCTTCAAGGGCGGCCAGTGGGTGACGCCGGTTGCCCAGACCGGCACGGCCGCGGCGATCGTCAACTCGCAAGCGCCGGCCGACGATAGCCCCGCCGACTATTTCCTGCCGTTCAGCAAAAATCCGCCGTCGCAAGTCGACGGGCATTACCGTAACACCGTCTGGGGCGTCGGCGGCACCATCACCGGCGAGATAGACGACATCACGTTCCGCGCGATCATCGGCTACCGCAACCTCGACAAGTATCTTGCGGGCAACGATCTCGACGGCTCGCCCTACACGCTGCTTCAGCAGATCTACGGGCTTGACACGCAGCATCAGGTCAGCACCGAATTCCAGTTGTTCGGGAAGCTGTTGGACGACCGGCTCTGTCCGCCGTCAGCACCAATGGCACAGATTTGAGGTTGTGATTTAAGGAGGATTT
>CAZUOV010000066.1:0-12547 GCA_964621355.1 uncultured Novosphingobium sp.
CATGTCGACCAGCGCGCGCACCGGCGAAAGGTCGTAGCCGGCCTCCGCCGCCTGCCGCGCCAGCGCCTCGGGATCGGCGCCCCGGCTCGCTTCGGCCAGCGCCCAGAGGAGCGTGGACCGGGTGCCCGACCGGCAATAGGCCAGCACCGGCCCCTGCGCGCGTTCCAGCGCCGCCGCCATGGCCTTGACCTGCGCTTCGCTGAATCCGGCATGCGTCACCGGGATGGCAACGTAATCCAGCCCGGCGGCGCGGGCGGCCGCCTCGATCTGCGCGCCCGGCGTCTGGTCATCGCTCTCGTCATCGGGCCGGTTGTTGACGATGAGCCGCACGCCTTCCCCGGCGGCGCGCTCCACATCCGCGGCGGCGATCTGCGGGCTGGCGAGGACGGTTTCGGACAGCTTGCGGAACACGGACGCGATTCTCCCCCAGGCCCGCGCGGCGACAGGCCGGGACAGGCGATATCCGTTCCGCTTAGACCCGGCCGGGCCGCCTTGCCAATGCCGTTTGCGCATGCCGACCCCGCGACCGGACGCGGGCACTACCTTCCTGAAGCGGAAAATTCCGCCAAGACACGCGATTTTATTCGCACTTTGCACCAAACTGGGCTATGTTCAAGAATGCAGAGGAAGGGGCCGTGCGAGCACGCCCGGTCGCTGGCCCTGTTGCCCGGCGCGAATCGTCCGCGCGTCCGGGGAGAAGCATTTGGGGCGAAGCGAAGGTATATTCAAACAGATGGGTTTTGACAGAGGTCGTCGCGGTAGGGGACGCGACAAGCGGGACGGTTTTGGCGAAGACGGTTTCGATCCCTTCATGGCAGATCAGAACCGGTTCGGTGGCGGAGACCGTTTTGGCGGCGGTGATCGCTTCGGAGGCGGTGGCGACAGGTTCGGCGGTGGGCCGCGCGGTGGCGGCGGCTTCGGCGGCGGAGATCGCGGCGGTTTCGGCGGCGGGCCGCGCGGCGGTGGTGGCGGCTTCGGCGGCCCACGCGGCGGCGGTGGTGGCGGAATGCCCGCCCAGGTCGTCGGCGAAGGCAAGGGTGTCGTGAAGTTTTTCAACGCGGGCAAGGGCTTCGGCTTCATCCAGCGTGACGAAGGCGGCGAGGATGTGTTCGTGCACATCAGCGCGGTCGAACGCGCGGGCCTGGAGGGACTTGCCGAAGGCCAGCAGCTCGAATTCACGCTGGTCGATCGCGGCGGGAAGATTTCCGCGAGCGATATCAAGCTCGTCGGCGACGTGATCCCCGTGCAGAAGCGCGAGGCACCGCAGCGCCAGCTTACCGGCGAACGCGCGGCGGGCACGGTCAAGTTCTTCAATTCCATGAAGGGCTTCGGCTTCATCACGCGCGACGATGGCCAGCCCGATGCATTCGTGCATATCAGCGCGGTGGAACGGTCCGGCATGTCCGGCCTCAATGAAGGCGACAGGCTGGAATTCGACATCGAGGTCGATCGACGAGGCAAATACTCGGCGGTCAACCTGACGCCGCGCCAGGACTGATACGCCCAGCGCCTGTTTGCCGCCGGTTTGACGGCAAGCAGGCAGCAGCATAAACACGTGGCAATGGCGGCCTCGCGAGTCCTGTGACTCCGGGGGCCGCCATTTGTCGTTTATGTTTCCATCACGGCCCAGCCGAAATTCCGGCATTTCCGGGCCAGCCAACCGGACTATTTCCCAGACCCGATTTCTCAAGGAAGCAAGCCATGTCGATCACTCCGCTGATGCCCGTCTATCCCCGGTGCGACGTGCGGCCCGTGCGCGGCGAGCACTGCCACCTGATCGGCGAGGACGGCCGCCGCTTCCTCGATTTCGCGAGCGGTATCGCGGTCAACCTGCTGGGCCATTCGCATGACGGGCTGATCGGCGCGATCCAGCGGCAAACCGCGACGCTGATGCATGTCTCCAACCTCTATGGCAGCCCGCAGGGCGAACATCTGGCGCGGCGGCTGGTCGATCTGACGTTCGCCGATACGGTGTTCTTCACCAATTCCGGCGCGGAAGCCGTGGAATGCGCGATCAAGACCGTGCGGGCCTATCACCAGCACGCGGGCGATGACTCACGGTTCGAGATCATCACGTTCAACAATGCGTTCCACGGACGCACCATGGGCACGATCAGCGCTTCCAACCAGGACAAGATGCACAAGGGCTTCCTGCCGCTGCTGCCGGGCTTCCGCTATATGGAATTCGACGATCTGGATGCGGCCAGGGCCGCCATCGGCCCGCAGACGGCGGGCTTCCTTGTCGAGCCGATCCAGGGCGAAGGCGGCGTGCGTATCGCGTCGGACGCGTTCCTCGGGGGATTGCGGGAGCTTGCTGACGAACATGGTCTGCTGCTGGCGCTGGACGAAGTGCAGACGGGCGTCGCCCGCACGGGCACTTTCTATGCCCACGAGCAGTTCGGGGTGACGCCGGACGTGCTGGCGACCGCCAAGGGCATCGGCGGCGGCTTTCCACTGGGGGCCTGCCTCGCGACCGAACAGGCCGCGCGCGGCATGACGTTCGGCACGCACGGCTCCACTTACGGCGGCAATCCGCTGGCCATGGCGGCGGGCGAAGCAGTGCTCGATGCCGTCGCGAACGACGAGTTCCTTGCGGGAGTGCGGGACAAGGGCGCCAGGCTCATGGCGCGGCTCGAACAGTTCATCGGCAATTATCCCGACCTGTTCGAAAGCGTGCGCGGGCGCGGATTGATGATCGGCGTGAAGCTGAAAGTGGAGCCGCGCGGCTTCGTCGCGCATCTGCGCGACAACCACGGACTGCTCACCGTTTCGGCGGGCGACAACACCGTGCGCGTCCTGCCTCCGCTGGTGATCGACGACAGCCATATCGAGGAGTTCATGGAAAAGCTGTCCGCGGGCGCCGCCAGTTTCCCCCTGGCGGAGGCGGCGCAATGACCCGGCATTTCATCAGCCTGTCCGACGCGGGCGGCGATGCCGTCGCCGCGATGCTGAACGACGCGCAGGACCGGAAAGCGGCACGGGCGGACTGGCCGAAGGGACGGCCCGACGCCGACGCGCCGCTGGCGGGCCGGGTACTGGCCATGATCTTCGAGAAGAATTCCACGCGAACGCGCGTTTCCTTCGACATGGCGATGCGCCAGCTTGGCGGCAGCGCCATCGTGATGGAAGCAGGCGGGATGCAACTGGGGCGCGGCGAAACCATCGCGGACACCGCGCGCGTGCTGTCGCGCATGGTCGATGCCATCATGATCCGCACCGACGCGCACGACAAGATCGAGGAACTGGCCCGCCACGCCGACGTGCCGGTCATCAACGGCCTCACGGATCTCTCCCACCCCTGCCAGATCATGGCCGACCTGCTGACCATCGTGGAACGCGGCCATGCGCTGCCGGGGCTGCAACTCGCCTGGCTGGGCGACGGCAACAACGTGCTCCATTCGCTGATCGAGGCGGCGGGCCTGATGAAGTTCACGGTGCGCGTCGCGGGACCGGAGGGCTATGAGCCGGACGCCCGCTTTGTCCAGGCGGCGCGCGCGTCCGGCGGGGAAGTACTTTTCACGCGTGACCCGCGCAAAGCCGTAGCGGGCGCCCAGGTCGTGGTGACGGACACCTGGGTATCCATGGGTCAGGCGGGCGGCGAGGCGCATGTCGCCGCGATGCAACCCTATCAGGTCGATGCCGCGCTGATGGCCGTCGCCGCGCCCGGCGCGCTGTTCCTGCATTGCCTGCCCGCCCATCGCGGCGAGGAAGTGACCGACGAGGTTATCGACGGGCCGCAATCGGCGGTGTGGGATGAAGCGGAAAACCGCATCCATGCCCAGAAATCCGTGCTGCGCTGGGTGTTCGGCCAATTGTGAGCGAATTGCCGTGAGCGAGCGAGCGCCTTCCCTCCCGCCCGGCGAAACCGGGTTCGACCGGGTTCTGGGCTTCACGATCCCCGGACGCCATGCGCGCGGACGGACCGTGCGGCTCGGCCCGGTGCTCGACGCCGTGCTGGCGGCACACGAATATCCCACCGCGATCCGCCATCTTCTGGCCGAAGCGCTGGTGCTGACGGCGCTGATCGGTTCGCTGCTCAAGGACGAATCGAGCCAGCTCACCATGCAGGCGCAGGCCGAAGGGGGCATTGTCGACTTGCTGGTCTGCGATTACCGCCAGGGTGAAGTGCGCGGTTATGTCCGCCACGATCCCGAACGGCTGGCCGCGCTGGGCACGTTTCCTTCGCTCTCCGAACTGTTCGGCGAAGGCTATCTCGCCATTACGTTCGACCTCGCGGCGACGGACCAGCGCTATCAGGGCATCGTGCCACTGACGGGCGAATCGCTTTCCGACGCCTGTCAGTCCTATTTCGCGCAATCGGAACAGTTGCCCACACTGATCCGCGCGGCAGTGCGCTGGGACGGGCAGAACTGCGTCGCGGGCGGGCTGCTGATGCAGCACCTTCCCGATGGCGAGGAAGGGCGCGAGCGGCTGCATGTGCGGCTGGATCATCCCGAATGGGAGCATGTCGCCACGCTTGCCGGAAGCACTCGGCGGGAGGAACTGGTCGATCCCGCGCTGTCGCTGGAAGCACTCGTCTGGCGCCTGTTCCACGAGGAAGACGAAGTGCGGGTGGAGCCGCTGGCCGGCCTGTCGCGCGGCTGCCGCTGTTCGGCGGAACACTATCTCGACATCCTCCGGCGCTTCTCCGAAGAGGACCGGATCGAGATGCGCGGAGAGGACGGGTTGATCTCCATAGATTGCGCGTTCTGCTCCCGTGTGTTCCAGATCGCGGCCTGAACGTCTCGTCGCCTGAAATGCACGATTGGACGCGGGCATTCCCTTCGTGCTATGTTGACACTCATGTTCATCCGTTTGCGTAGCATGTTTGCGAGACATCGAAGGACCGCCGTGTCCCGCGCGCTGACCCTGCTCGGCCTTTCGGCCGCCGCTTTCGCCGTCCCCGCGCTGGCGGCCAAGGCGGAACTGGCCCTGCTCGACGCCTTGCAACGCGGCCAATGGGAAGTGCGGATGCGCGACCAGACAGCCCGCACCGAACGCATCTGCCTTCAGGACGCGCGGCGCTTCATCCAGTTGCGCCATCCGGGCCTCACTTGCCAGCGTGTCGTGGTGGATGACAGCGCCACAGCCGTCACCGTGCAATATACCTGCCCCGGTCGCGGCTATGGCCGCACCACGATTCGCAGCGAATCCCCCAGTCTCGTCCAGATCGACAGCCAGGGAATCGCCGACGGCCAGCCCTTTGCCTTCGCCGCCGAAGCCCGGCGCGTCGGGCAATGCTAGCGCGATTTCAAGGCAAGTGAATCACGTGCCGGCCCGGAAATCGCGGTAAACAAGAGAATGACAGGTCTCGTTCCGGTTCAATCCGGGCCTGAGCGAGTCCAGGCCGCCATTGCGCAACGCCATTCGGGCGAGTAGCGGCGCGGCATGACCGACCAATCCCAGGAACCGCCGCGCAAGGCCGTCGTGCTGCTTTCCGGCGGCCTCGATTCGATGGTTTCGGCAGCGCTGGCCCATGAAAGCGGCTATGCGCTTTATGCCCTGACGATCGACTACAACCAGCGCCACCGGCGGGAGATCGAGGCGGCGCGCGTGATCGCCGAACGGCTGGACGCGCACAAGCATGTCATCCTGCCGCTGGACCTGCGCCGGTTCGGCGGCTCGGCGCTGACCGACGATATAGATGTGCCCAAGAGCGGCGTAGGCGATGACATCCCCGTCACTTATGTGCCCGCGCGCAACCTCGTGTTCCTCTCGCTGACACTGGCGTGGGCCGAGACGCTGGGCGCGCGCGACATCTTCATCGGCGTCAATGCGCTCGACTATTCGGGCTATCCCGATTGCCGGCCTGAGTTCATCGAAGGCTTTGCCCGGCTCGCCGATCTGGCGACAAAAGCGGGCGCGCAAGGCAGCCCGTTCGCCATCCACGCCCCGCTCCAGCACATGAGCAAGGCCGAAATCGCGCGGGAAGCACACCGGCTAGGGCTGGACCCGGCAATGAGCTGGTCCTGCTATGATCCCATGCCGGACGGCCGCGCCTGCGGTCTGTGCGACAGTTGCCGCCTGCGCAAAGGCGGTTTCGCCGCCGCCGGGCTGGCGGACGGAACCGACTACGCGGCCTGACCCACGGGTTCCGCCGCTCAGCGAACCTGCGTGAACACGCCGCAGGCGATCCGTGATCCGCTGTTGCCCGCCGGATCGGTGCGATAATCGTCCGGTCCGGCATGGATGACCAGGGCGGTGCCGTCCGCATCGAAGATATCGGCCATGATCCGCTCCCTGGCGCCCTCCAGCAGCACGTCGAGCGATCCTTGCCCGTTCCGGTCGACCGTGATGTTAGGCAAGTCGCCCAGGTGGCTGCCCATCGGGTTCATCGTGCCGTGCTGGCGGCCCAGTGGATTGAGGTGCCCGCCCGCGCTGGAGAAATCGCGCGGCACGCAGCGGCCGACCGCGTGGAGATGGATGCCCAGCGTGCCCGCAGGCAGGCCCGTGGCGTTGACTTCAAGGTCCAGCCTCTCGCCCACGCGAACCAGAGTCGCCTGCCCCCGCGGTTGGCCATCGGCGGAAAGCATCGCCGCCGTACCCACGACGCGCCGCTGCGGATTGCCGATGCTCGCGCAGGCGGCCAGCGAACCCGCCGCCGCCACTGCCAGAGCGTAACCGATCAACTTCATACCCATTCTCCTGGATTTCGCCGGGTTCACCCGCGTTTCGTCGCACCTTGCGCAACGAGCACTGTCTTGAAAAGTTGCATTGTGTCCACACCGAACAGGTGTCGACGACCCGGAGCAGGTTCCGCGCGGCATCGGACCATGGCGATGGTGCGGACGGCGGGACTCGAACCCGCACGAGCAAAGCTCAGGGGATTTTAAGTCCCCGGCGTCTACCATTCCGCCACGTCCGCTTGAGCACCGCCGGGACTTACCGCCATCGGCCGCCGCCGCAACCCGCAACAGGGCTTGCGGGCCCCGCGTTCAATCGCCCCGTTCGATCAATCGTCGTTGAGGCGCGCGCGCATTTCCTTGCCCGGCTTGAAATAGGGAACGCGCTTTTCCGGCACTTCCACGGCTTCGCCGGTGCGCGGATTGCGTCCTTTACGGGCATCGCGCTGGCGCGTGGAAAACGCCCCAAAGCCCCGCAGTTCGACCCGGCCACCGCTGGCGAGCTGTTGCGCGATTTCATCGAAGAAGATGTCCACGGCACGCTCGACATCTTCAGCCCGTAACTCCGGGTTGTCCCGCGCCAGAGCCTGTAACAGTTCCGATCTGATCATACGGTGGGGCCCCCTCGTTTGCCAACCAACCCTCGCCAATCAAATTTCATCAATCAAAATTGAGCCAATCAAAATTTCCCCAGCCAACTGGCGTAACAAACCATGCCCCTGTTGCATGGCCGATATACGCAAGCTGCCACGAAACCCCTGTTCACGCAACGGATTAACCCGCCGGTGTCCCGGAATGGACACGTTTGGTAACGACTTGCGCCCCGGCGCGGCCAAAAGTGCCTTCACAGCGATGATTTGGCCGTTAGTCTGCCCTGCTTTCCGCCGCCGCGCGCCAGATCGAAGGGTTCCCGCATGAAGGATATCGCCACCTGGAACGAAGGGGACTGGATCGCCGCCATCGCCGCCGTGATGCTCTTCGTCATCCTCGGTATCGGCGGGGCGCTCGCCGCGCGGCGCAGCGAGGAATTCGTCGGCCATCCGCGCGGGCTGTTCGTGCTGTTCTACGCCGAAATGTGGGAACGCTTCTCCTATTACGGGATGCGCGCGCTCCTGGTGCTCTATCTCACGAAATTCTGGCTGTTTTCCGATGGCAAGTCGAACCTGATCTACGGCGCCTACACCAGCCTCGTCTATATCACGCCGGTGCTCGGCGGCTATCTGGCGGACCGCTGGCTGGGGCAGCGCAAGGCCGTGCTGTTCGGCGGCGTGGTGCTGGCGTTCGGCCACCTGTTCATGGCCGTCGAAGGAATGCACGGCGTGACCGATCCCGCGCTGAAACAGGCGGACCCGGCGATCAACGTGTTCTGGATGGCGTTGGCGCTCATCATCGTGGGATCGGGCTTCCTCAAGGCCAACATCTCGGTGATCGTCGGCCAGCTTTACCGCATGTCGGACGCCCGGCGCGATTCCGCCTACACCATCTTCTACATGGGCGTGAACACCGGCGCGGCACTGGGCACCATCCTCGTCGGCTATCTGGGCGAGACGATCGGCTGGGCCTGGGGCTTCGGGCTGGCGGGAATCGGCATGGTCGCGGGCCTCATCATCTTCGTGGCCGGGCGCCCCGCCCTCAAGGGCAGGGGCGAGCCGCCAAAGCCGCTGGCCCGCAAACAGGAATTCACGCTCTACGCCACCGGCATCGCGGCCGTCGCGGTGATCTGGCTGCTGATCCAGTATCAGGGCGTGATTCAGAACCTGCTGATCGTCTGCGGGCTCGCCATGCTGGGCTATACGCTCTATGAAGCGTTCAAGCTGCCGAAGGAAGCGCGCGAACGGATTTACGCCATCCTGTTCCTCGTCGCGCTGAACCCGATTTTCTGGGGCCTGTTCGAGCAGGCGGGCGGCAGTCTCAACCTCTATACCGACAAATTCGTGGACCGGCAGGGCGTGCCGACCAGCCTGTTCCAGTCGATCAACCCCATCTACATCATAGTGCTCGCCCCACTGTTCGCATGGGGCTGGCAGGCGCTGGCCCGCCGGGGGCTGGAACCATCCGCGCCCGCCAAGTTCGGCCTGGCGCTGCTTCAGGTGGGCATCGCTTTCCTGATCTTCGTCTGGGGCGCGAAGAGCGTCGGCATGGCGGCGATGACGCCCGTGATCTTCGTGTTCCTGATCTACCTGTTCCAGACCACGGGCGAGTTGTGCCTGTCGCCTGTCGGCCTCTCCGCCATGACCCGGCTCGCCCCGCTGCATCTCGGCAGCTTCATCATGGGCGCGTGGTTCTACATGAGCGCGGTGGGCAATTTCGTCGCGGGCAAGATCGGCGAGGCGACCGGCGGCGAAAGCGGCGAGATGTCGAAGGAACTGACTCTGGCGATCTACAACGAGATCGGCTGGATCACCATCGGCATCGGCGTGGTTGTCGTGCTGCTGTCCCCGATCGTGAAGCGCTGGATGCATCTCGACACGCTGGAGGAACCAGCCGATCAAGCGCTGGTGCCGGGCGGAGTGGAAGGAGAGAACGTGGCGGGGGCATTGCCTCCGCGCGGATAAAGCCGAAACATTCGTCATTGCGAGGAGCGCAAGCGACGAAGCAATCCAGGGCGTCTCGCACAACCGCCCTGGATTGCTTCGCTTCGCTCGCAATGACGATTTTATAGCAAGACGGTCATAATCCACGAAACAGCGTCAGGCTCGCGCCTCGTTCACTCCCGCGCTGTTATGGCGTAGCGCCTTGAGCACGGTGTCCACGATGCCCGCCGCATCGAGACCCGCCGTTTCATATTGCCGGTCCGGGCTGTCATGGTCCTGGAACACGTCGGGCAGGCGCATGGTGCGAATCTTCAAGCCCGCATCGGTCAGCCCCTCGTCGCTGGCCATGGTCAGGACATGCGCGCCCAGCCCGCCTATGGCGCCTTCCTCGATCGTCACCACGACTTCATGCGTCGCCATCAGGCGGCGGATCAGGTCCACGTCCAGCGGCTTGGCGAAGCGCAGGTCGGCGACCGTGGTGGAAAGGCCCCGCGCCTCAAGCTGATCGGCGGCCTTGAGGCTTTCGGCCAGCCGCGTGCCCAACGACAGCAGCGCCACCTTGGTTCCCTGTCGCACCACGCGCCCCTTGCCGATCTCCAGCCGCTCGGGCGTTTCGGGCAAAGGCACGCCCACGCCGTTGCCGCGCGGATAGCGGAAGGCGATCGGCCCCTCGTCATGCAGCGCGGCGGTGTGCGTCATGTGGACCAGTTCCGCCTCGTCCGCCGCCGCCATGACGACCATGTTCGGCAGAGTCGCCAGATACGTCACATCGAAACTGCCGGCGTGAGTCGCCCCGTCCGCGCCGACCAGCCCCGCCCGGTCTATGGCGAAGCGCACCGGCAGGTTCTGGATGGCGACATCGTGGACCACCTGATCGTAGGCGCGCTGGAGGAACGTGGAATAGATCGCACAGAACGGGCGCATCCCTTCGGCCGCCAGCCCGGCGGCGAACGTCACCGCGTGCTGTTCGGCAATGCCCACGTCGAAGCAGCGGTCGGGGCAGGCCTGCTGGAACTTGTCCAGCCCGGTGCCGGAAGGCATCGCGGCGGTGATCGCGCAGATCGCGGGATCGCGCCGCGCTTCCGCGATCAGCGCCTGCGCGAAAACACCGGTGTAGCTGGGCGGGCCGGCCGCGCTTTTCGCCTGCTCGCCCGTGACGACATCGAACTTCTGGACGCCGTGATACTTGTCCTCCGCCGCTTCGGCGGGGGCATAGCCCTTGCCCTTGCGAGTCACGACATGGATCAGGCACGGCCCTTCGGCGGCGTCGCGGACGTTTTCCAGAATGGGGATCAACTGGTCGAGATTGTGGCCGTCGATGGGGCCGACATAGTAAAATCCCAGTTCCTCGAACAGCGTGCCGCCCATGGCCATCCCGCGCGCGAACTCGTCCGTCTTCTTCGCCGCCTTGTGCAGCGGTTCGGGCAGCTTGCGCGACAGCCTGCGCGCCAGTTCGCGCAGTTCCAGGAACGGGCGGGACGACACCAGCCGCGCGAGATAGGCGGAAAGCCCGCCCACCGGCGGCGCGATCGACATGTCGTTGTCGTTGAGGATGACGATCAGCCGATTTCCCGCGGCGCGCGCGTTGTTCATGGCTTCATAGGCCATGCCAGCACTCATCGCACCGTCGCCGATCACCGCGATGCCGCGCCCCGGCCTGCCGGACAGCTTGTTGCCCACGGCAAAGCCCAGCGCCGCCGAGATCGACGTGGAGGAATGCGCCGTGCCGAACGGATCGTATTCGCTTTCGCTGCGCTTGGTGAAGCCGGACAGCCCGCCGCCCTGCCGCAAAGTGCGGATGCGATCCCGCCTGCCCGTGACGATCTTGTGCGGATAGGCCTGATGGCCCACATCCCACACCAGCCGGTCCCGCGGCGTATCGAACACGTAATGGATCGCGACAGTCAGTTCCACGACGCCCAGCCCGGACCCGAGATGCCCACCCGTCTGGCCGACGGCGGCAATCGTTTCCGCGCGCAGTTCATCGGCCAGTTGGCGCAACTGCTCGGGCCGCAACCGCCGCAGATCGTGCGGCGTCGCGACGGTATCGAGCAGGGGAGTGTCCGGCCTGGGCGCCGTTTCGGATGTCATGGCCCGGCCCCTTACACGCCTGTTCCGCCGCTGTCGATCAAGCCCGCGCGGTCCGTCAGGCGGCACAGGCCGCGCAATGGCCGCGCAATTCCACCACCGGGCGCACGTCGGCAAAGCCCGCGCCGCGCGCGGCATCAACCAGCGCGCCGGTCAGCCGGTCGTCATCGAGATGGACAGCCTGTCCGCACGAATCGCAGATCAGGAAGATGCAGTCGTGCTGGCAACCGGGGTGCGAATTGGCGATATAGGCGTTCGCGCTTTCCACGCGGCGGGCAAGGTTCGTGCGCACGAACAGGTCAAGGATGCGATAGACGCTGTTGGCGGCAACGCGCTTGCCCAGCGCGGCGGACACGCTTTCCGCGATATCATAGGCCGAAGCGGGCCGGTCGCGCGTGGCCAGCGCCTCGAACACGGCGGCACGCATGCCGGTCCACTGCTCGCCCGCATCCGTCAGGGCCGCGCGCGCGGCCGTTACCAGCCCCGCCCCGGAATGTTCGTGATGGTGATGGCCGCCCATGAACGGAACATAGGGACAGGCGGACGCGCCCGCAATCCGGCTTGCCCGAAGGCGGCCGGATTCGATCAGGCTATCAGGGCAGCGCGGCCGCCTGCGCGCGCGGCACCACACCGCCCGCGGCATCGCCCGAATCCGGTCCGCCCATCACCGAAAAGAGCAGCACCAGCCCACCCATGAAGCCCGCCGCGAAGTAGTGTGTGAAATCGGACTTCAAGAGGCGCATCGCCTGCCTCGCTCCCTAGGTATGAATACGAATCGTCTTGAACGGCAAAAGGGCTTGCCAAGCCGTGAACACCTCGGCCGGAACGGCCCTGCCGCGCCGAAACGAGCCGAATGCACGACAAGCCGTTTCGCTGTGCGGTCAACCGCCTCCGGTCAGTGGCGGAAATGGCGCATCCCGGTAAAGACCATGGCTAGCCCCTTTTCATCGGCGGCGGCGATCACTTCCTCGTCGCGGATGGAGCCGCCGGGCTGGATGATCGCGGTCGCGCCCGCCTCGGCGGCGGCCAGCAGGCCGTCCGCGAAGGGGAAAAAGGCGTCCGATGCCACCGCGCTGCCCACGGTGCGCGGTTCCGCCCAGCCGTGGGTTTCCGCCGCTTCCTTTGCCTTCATCGCGGCGATGCGCGATGAATCGCGCCGGTTCATCTGGCCCGCGCCGATGCCCGCCGTCGCCCCATCCTTCGCATAGACGATGGCATTGGACTTCACATGCCTGGCCACGGTCCACGCGAACAGGCAATCGCGCAGTTCCTGTTCGGTCGGCGCGCGCTTCGTCACCACTT
>CAZUOV010000067.1:0-10059 GCA_964621355.1 uncultured Novosphingobium sp.
CTTCCGGGTCGACGCGTTCCAGCAGGCGCGGCAGCACCTGTTCCTTGATCTTGTGGATCGAGGCTTCAAAGCCGTTCTGCTCGGAATCAGCCTGATTCACGGCATTGGCGCGATCGGCCAGCCGCGTCATGGCATCGGCTTTCAGCGATGCGCTGTCGACCGGGCGATCCAGCGGATCGTCGCCGGGAAGCGCGGGAAACTGATCGGCCACCTGAAACGGCGACGGCGCCGCCGATGGCTGGTCCGTGCCGCCTTTCAGCGGGCGGGCAACGCCGAATGCGGGCCGTGCCCCCGCTCCCATTCCACCCAGTCCGTTCCGGCGTCCGAATGCGCTCATAATCAACCAAGCCCTGTTTGCGGCTGTCCGCTTCAAAGACGGCCGCCTCGGCAACGTCATTGAACAATAAGGTTGAAAAATTGATAAGGTGCGGTTCTCTCTCCGGTCAGAACGGCGGAAATCCGCGATAGCAGGGACGTAATTTTACCAGGGCAGGCGAAGCGGACGGCGATGACGGAGGCGATACCGAATGCCTGCTGGCTATGCGCAAGGCCGCTGGGCGCGCGCATCGAATGGCACCATCCCGTTCCCAAAAGCCGGGGCGGGCGAGGGACCGTGGCGCTGCACCCCATCTGCCATCGCGCGATCCATGCGAATTTCACCAATGCCGAACTGGCGCGGTTGGGGCATGACATAGCGGCGCTTCGCGCCCATCCCGCGCTGGCGAGGTTCCTGGCGTGGATCGCCGGCAAGCCGCCGGATTTCCATGCGCGCACGAACGGGCGGCGGCGCTGAGATTCGGGTCCACGAAAAAGGGCGCCTTGCGGGCGCCCTCGATCGTCTTGCGGCAATTGCTTACCGGGGAAAGGCGATTCAGCCCTCGACGTGTTCAGCGAGGACCGTCAGCCCTTTGGCGCTCACTTCCGCGAAACCGCCCTGGATGCGGATTTCTTCCGGCTGGGCGTTCTCGGTCTTGTAGACCTTGAGCGCGCCGTCGCGGATGGTGGACATGAGCGGCGCGTGGCCTTCCAGCACGCCGAACTCGCCTTCCGAGCCGGGGACGACCACCATGTGGACGTCGTCCGAGCGGACGAGGCGGGCCGGCGTGACGAGTTCGAAATGCAGTGCCATGATGCCTTACGCTTCCTCGGCCAGCTTCTTGGCCTTTTCGACCGCTTCGTCGATGCCGCCGACCATGTAGAACGCGGCTTCGGGCAGGTGATCGTATTCGCCGTCGACCACGGCCTTGAACGACTTCACGGTGTCCTCGATCTGGACGAACTTGCCCGGAATGCCGGTGAAGACTTCGGCCACGTGGAACGGCTGCGACAGGAACTTCTGGATCTTGCGCGCACGCGCGACCGTCAGCTTGTCCTCTTCCGAAAGCTCGTCCATGCCGAGAATGGCGATGATGTCCTGCAGCGACTTGTATTTCTGCAGCGTCTCCTGAACGCGGCGTGACGTCTCGTAGTGCTCCTGTCCGACAACCGCCGGCGTCAGCACGCGCGAGGTCGAATCGAGCGGGTCGACCGCCGGGTAGATACCCAGTTCCGAAATGGCGCGGTTGAGCGTGGTCGTCGCATCGAGGTGGGCGAACGAGGCGGCGGGCGCCGGGTCGGTCAAGTCGTCGGCGGGCACGTAGATGGCCTGAACCGAAGTGATCGAACCCTTGGTGGTGGACGTGATGCGCTCCTGCAACTGGCCCATGTCGGTCGCCAGCGTCGGCTGATAGCCCACGGCCGAAGGAATACGGCCGAGCAGGGCCGACACTTCCGAACCAGCCTGTGTAAAGCGGAAGATGTTGTCCACGAAGAACAGCACGTCCTGGCCTTCCTGGTCGCGGAAGTATTCGGCCATGGTCAGGCCCGAAAGCGCCACGCGGGCACGTGCGCCCGGCGGCTCGTTCATCTGGCCGAACACCAGCGCCACCTTGGAACCTTCGGGCGTGGCGTTGCCGTCGGCATCCTTGGCGATGACGCCGGCGTCGAGGAATTCGTGGTAGAGGTCGTTGCCCTCGCGGGTGCGCTCACCCACGCCTGCGAACACGGAGACGCCGCCGTGGCCCTTGGCGATGTTGTTGATGAGTTCCTGGATCAGCACGGTCTTGCCCACGCCCGCGCCGCCGAACAGGCCGATCTTGCCGCCCTTCGCATAAGGCGCGATCAGGTCGATGACCTTGATGCCGGTGACGAGGATCGCCGCTTCCGTCGACTGGTCGACGAATTCCGGCGCAGAGGCGTGGATGGGCGCGAACAGGTCCGAATTGACCGGGCCGCGTTCGTCGATCGGTTCTCCGATCACGTTGAGGATGCGGCCGAGCGTCTTGGGGCCGACCGGCACCGAGATCTGCGCGCCGGTGTTCTTGACGTCCTGGCCGCGGGTCAGCCCGTCGGTCGAGTCCATGGCAATGGTGCGCACGGTGTTCTCACCCAGGTGCTGGGCGACTTCGAGGACAAGGCGCTGGCCGTTGTTGTCGGTTTCCAGCGCGGAGAGGATCGCGGGGAGTTCGCCTTCGAATGTCACGTCGACGACGGCGCCGATGATCTGGCTGATCCTGCCGGCATTGGTCTGGTTGAGCACGGGTGCGGTTGCCATTTTCGTTTCCTTGCCTTGGCTAACTTACAGCGCTTCCGCGCCAGCAATGATTTCGATGAGTTCGGTCGTGATCGCGGCCTGCCGGCTGCGGTTGTACTGGATGGTCAGCTTGTTGATGAGTTCGCCCGCGTTGCGCGTGGCGTTGTCCATCGCCGTCATCGAGGCGCCTTGCTCCGATGCCGAGTTTTCCAGCAGCGCGCCGAAGATCTGCGTCTTGAGATAGCGCGGGAGCAGGGCGGCGAGGATTTCCTCTTCGTCCGGCTCGTATTCCACGACCGCACCGCCGTCGCTCGCCGCCGCCTTCGGAGCGGGCACGGGGATGATCTGCTGCTCGGTCGGCTCCTGCACCAGCGCGGAGCGGAACTTCGAGAAGAACAGGTGCGCCACGTCGAACTTGCCCGCCTCATAGAGCGCAACCAGTTCGTCGGCGATCTGTTCGGCCTCGGTATAGCCCGGCTCGCGCACATGGCTGGTGTCGAACATCTTCTCGACGTTGTTCGGCCAGGCGCGGCGGATCACGGCGCGGCCCTTGCGGCCGACGAGGTAGAACCAGACGTCCTTGCCCTCGGCCTTGAGGTCCGCCGCCTTGGCGAGTGCGGCGCGCACGATGTTGGAGTTGAACGCGCCCGCCAGCCCCTTGTCGGAGTTGGCGACGACCAGCAGGTGCCGCTGCGCCGATCCGGTGCCCGCCAGCAGCTTCGGCGAGCTTTCGCTCACCGTCACTTTGCTGGCGAGGCTGGCCATGACTTCGGCCAGCCGCTCGGCATAGGGCCGCGCCGCTTCGGCCGCCGCCTGCGCCTTGCGCAGCTTGGCCGCCGCGACCATCTGCTTGGCCTTGGTGATCTTCTGGGTCGACTTGACCGAGTTGATCCGGCCCTTGAGTTCCTTGAGCGAAGCCACTCACAATCTCCATTTCGTCATCCCGGCGAAAGCCGGGATCGCTGTCCTTTCAGGCTGGACCGAGCGGCCAGCGGCCCCGGCTTTCGCCGGGACGACGTGTTACGCGAACTGCTTGGCGAAGGTGTCGAGCGCGTCCTTCAGCTTCGCCTTGGTCTCGTCCGAAAAATCCCCGCTGTCGCGGATCGCGGCGAGGATGTCGGCCTTCTCGGCGCGCACCCAGCTCAGCATCTCGGCTTCGTATTCCGTCACCTTGTCGGCCGGGATCGAATCGAGATAACCGTTAGTGCCCGCGAAGATCGAGACGGTCTGCTCCTCGAACGGCAGCGGCGAGAACTGCTTTTGCTTGAGCAGTTCGGTGAGCCGCGCGCCGCGATTGAGCAGCTTCTGCGTCGAGGCGTCGAGGTCCGAGCCGAACTGGGCGAAGGCGGCCATTTCGCGATATTGCGCCAGTTCCAGCTTGATCGAGCCGGACACCTTCTTCATCGCCTTGGTCTGCGCGGACGAACCGACGCGGGAAACCGAAAGGCCGACGTTGATGGCCGGGCGGACGCCCTGGTAGAACAGGCCGGTTTCCAGGAAGATCTGGCCATCGGTGATCGAGATCACGTTGGTCGGGATGTAGGCCGAAACGTCGCCTGCCTGCGTTTCGATGATCGGCAGTGCCGTGAGGCTGCCGCCGCCCAGCGAGTCGTTCATCTTGGCCGCGCGCTCCAGCAGGCGGCTGTGCAGGTAGAACACGTCGCCCGGATAGGCTTCGCGGCCCGGCGGGCGGCGCAGCAGCAGCGACATCTGCCGATAGGCGACGGCCTGCTTCGACAGGTCGTCATAGACGATGACGGCGTGCATGCCGTTGTCGCGGAAATATTCGCCCATGGTCACGCCGGTATAGGGCGCGAGATATTGAAGCGGAGCCGGTTCCGAAGCGGTGGCGGCGACGACGATGGAATATTCCATGGCGCCGTTTTCTTCGAGCTGGCGGACGATCTGCGCGACAGTGGAGCGCTTCTGGCCGACCGCGACGTAGATGCAGTAAAGCTTCTTCTTTTCGTCGTCGCTGGCGTTGGCGCCCTTCTGGTTGATGAACGTGTCGATGGCCACGGCGGTCTTGCCGGTCTGGCGGTCGCCGATGATGAGTTCGCGCTGGCCGCGGCCCACGGGAACGAGCGCATCGAGCGCCTTGAGGCCGGTCTGCACCGGCTCGTTCACTGACTGGCGCGGAATGATGCCGGGCGCTTTCTTTTCCACGCGCATGCGCGCTTCGGCGACGATCGGACCCTTGCCGTCGATCGGGTTGCCGAGCGCGTCGACCACGCGGCCGAGCAGGCCCTTGCCGACCGGCACGTCGACGATGGTGCCGGTGCGCTTCACGGTGTCGCCTTCGCGGATTTCAGCGTCCGAGCCGAAGATCACGACGCCGACGTTATCGGCTTCGAGGTTCAGGGCCATGCCCTTCACGCCGTTGGCGAATTCCACCATCTCACCGGCCTGGACCTTGTCGAGGCCATAGATGCGCGCGATGCCGTCACCAACCGACAGCACCGAGCCGACTTCCGAGACCTGGGCCTCGGTGCCGAAGTTGGCGATCTGGTCCTTGATGACCTTCGAGATTTCTGCGGCGCGGATTTCCATGTTCAGCCTTTCATCGAAACTCTTGGTTCAGCGTTGCTGAGGGATTGGGTGCGGTTCAGCCCTTCATGGCCTGGGCGAGAGAATTGAGGCGCGTGCGGATCGAACTGTCGATCTGCTGGCTGCCGATGCGGACGACCAGCCCGCCGAGGATTTCGGGATCGACGCGGGCCCTGACTTTCACTTCCTTGCCTTCGCGTGCCTTCAGCTTCTGCGAAAGCTGCGCAAGCTGGTCCTCGCTCAACGGATGGGCGGTGGTCACTTCGGCCGTCACTTCGCCGCGCTGCGCGGCGGCGATTGCGGAGAAGGCGCGAATCACGTCGGGCAGGGCAAAGAGGCGCCGGTTGGCCGCGAGCACGCCGAGAAAGTTCTTCGTGAGGGCAGACAGGCCCAGCACGCCCGCCACGCCATCCACCGCGCGGGCCGCCTGATCGCGGCTGACCTGCGGGTTGCGAATCAGTCCGGCGAAATCGTCCGAGCTGCCAAGCGCGTCTCCCAGCTTGTCGAGATCACTCTCGACCGCCGTCACAACACCCTGTTCGCTCGCCAGGTCGAAAAGCGCCGAAGCATAGCGCCCCTGCAAGCTAGCGGTAATGCCGCCGGAAGTATCCACGCGCGTCGGTTCCCTATATCTACCGGATGGTCTGGCCGGATCGACTGCAAGACTTTCGCCGCGTGAAAACACGCAGCCCCTGCCGTCCGGGGGCGCGCATAGCGACGATTGTGCTGCGATGCAAGGTGGGGCGGCATGGCCTGTGGCATCCTGTGACACGGAGTCCGGGACCGGACCGTGCTTTTGACCGCAAGGCACGGGAAGCCACCCCCGCTTCCGCACGCTATGGATGCTTTGCGCCAACCTGGAGGCATGCGATGAACTGCCCAGTCATGACATTTTCCGCGATTCTGCCCGCGGTTCTGCCCGCAATTCTGGACGACGATGCCTGCTGGCAGGCCGTGCTGCGGCGCGACCGCGCCTGCGACGGAAGGTTCGTAACGGGTGTGCTGTCGACCGGGATCTATTGCCGCCCGTCCTGCGCGGCCCGGCATCCCCGGCGGGAGAACGTGCGATTCTTTGCCGATGGTCCAGCCGCCCGCGCGGCAGGCTTGCGCCCGTGCCTGCGCTGTTCGCCAGACGATGTGGCGCGCGACGAACGCGCGGTGCTGGATACCATCACGGCGATCAAGGCGGCGGAACAGCCGCCGGTGCTGGCCGATCTGGCGGACAAGGCAGGCTATTCCCCCACTCATTTTCAGAAAGTCTTCAAGCGGGCGACCGGACTTTCCCCCGCCGCCTATGCCCGCGCGCTGCGGATGGAGCGGGCGGTGGAGGCATTGAGCGGGGCGGATCGTGTAACGGATGCCGTCTACGATGCGGGATTCGCTGCACCGTCGCGATTTTACGAAGCGAGCGAAGGGAGGCTGGGCATGGAACCGTCCGCATGGGCGAACGGCGGGCGCGGCGTGACGATCCGCTGGGCGGTGGTGCCGACGACTCTGGGGCCGATGCTGGTCGCCGCGACGGACAAGGGTGTGTGTCGCCTGTCGTTCCATGAAAGCCGCGACGACCTGATGCGGCGGTTTCCCCATGCCGAACTGGCCGAAGGCGGCGGCGATTTCGCGGCCTTGCTGGAACAGGTCGTGGCGGTGGTGGAGCAGCCGGGCGATTCGGCGCACATTCCGCTCGACGTCAAAGGCACGGCGTTTCAGGAAGCGGTCTGGCGGGAATTGCGCCGCATCCCGCCGGGCGAGACGCGGACCTATGCCCAGATCGCGGCGGCGGCGGGCAACCCCCGCGCGGTGCGGGCGGCGGGCGGCGCCAACGGCGCGAACAACGTGGCGGTGCTGATCCCCTGCCACCGGGTGGTGCGCTCGGATGGTTCCATCGGCGGCTATGCCTATGGCACAGAGATCAAGCAGGCGTTGCTGGAGCGGGAAGGCGCTCAGACAAAACTGTAAGGATCAATATCCACCCCCACTCTCACGCCGCGCGGAAAATCGAACCGGCCCAGCCATTCGCGGATCACGTCCTGTACTTGCGCCGAGCGGCGGGCGTTGATGAGCAGGCGGTAACGGTAACGCCCGCGTAGCAGGGCGAGGGGGGCAGGTGCAGGCCCGAGGATGGCGACGTCCGGCAGGCGAGGAGCGGCCCCGCCGATGGCGCGGGCGGCTTCGCGAGCCTCCGCTTCGTCTTCCGAACTGACGATGATCGCGGCCCAGCGCCCGAACGGCGGCGCGCCCGCCGAGCGCCGCGCCTCGCGCTCCGCATCATAGAATGCATCGCGGTCGCCCGCCGCCAGCGCGGCGATGACCGATGCTTGCGGATGGCGCGTCTGGATCAGCACTTCGCCGGGCTTTTCGCCGCGCCCGGCCCGGCCCGAAACCTGCGCGATCTGCTGATAGCTGCGCTCGCCCGCGCGCAAGTCGCCGCCTTCCAGCCCGAGGTCGGCATCCACCACGCCCACCAGAGTCAGTTCGGGAAAGTGATAGCCCTTGGTGACGAGCTGCGTGCCGACGATTACGTCGATCAGCCCTTCCTCCGCCATGGCGACGAACTCACTTACCTTATCCGGTGTGTTGAGCGTGTCGGACGTGACGACCGCCACGCGCGCCTCCGGCATCAGTTCCGCCACTTCGTCCGCGATGCGCTCCACGCCGGGGCCGCAGGCGACGAGGCAATCGCCGGTGCCGCATTCCGGGCACTGGTCCGGCACCGGCACTTCATGGCCGCAATGGTGGCAGGCCAGCCTGCGCGAAAAGCGGTGCTCCACCAGCCAGGCAGTGCAGTTGGGGCACTGGAAGCGATAGCCGCAATGGCGGCACAGCGTCAGCGGGGCGTAGCCGCGCCGGTTGAGGAACAGCAGCGATTGTTCGCCGCGCTCCAGCCGCTCGCGCATCGCGGCGACGAGGCGCGGGGCGAGCCAGCACCCGCGTTCCGGCGTTTCGCTGCGCAAGTCGATCACTTCGATATGGGGCAATTGCGCGCTGCCAAACCTGTCGGGCAGGACGATACGGCGATAGACTCCCGCGTCGGCCAGTTGCAGCGATTCCAGTGCGGGCGTGGCGCTGGCGAGGATGACGGGTGCCTGCTCGAACCGGGCGCGGATCACCGCCACGTCGCGCGCGTTGTAGCGCACGCCGTCATCCTGCTTGAACGAGACTTCGTGCGCTTCGTCCACGACGATCAGGCCGAGGTTGCGATAGGGCAGAAACAGGGCGGAGCGCGCGCCGACCACCACCTGCGCACCCCCGTTCTCCGGCCCGAAAGCGATAGCTCGCCATGCCCGGCGGCGTTCGGTCGACTTGAGCGAGGAATGCCACAGCACCGGCGGCGTGCCGAAGCGGTCCTCGAACCGGCGCAGGAAATTCTCGGTCAGCGCGATTTCGGGCAGGAGCACCAGCACTTGCCGCTTGAGGCGGATGGCTTCGGCGATGGCTTCGAAATAGCATTCGGTCTTGCCCGATCCCGTCACGCCGTCGAGCAGGAAGGGGGCGAAGCCGCGTTCCCGCACGGCCGCCACGAATGCATCGGCTGCTTCTCGCTGATCCTCCGAAAGCGAGGGCCGCGCGAAATCGGGATTGGCGCGGGGGTAGGGCCGATCGAGGTCCACGGTCACGGGTTCGAGCAGCCCGGCGCCCACCATGCCGCGCAGCACGCCTTCGGAAACGCTGGCCAGTTCCGCCAGTTCGCGGATCGTCGCCTGTTCGCCTTGCAGCGCGTCCATGGCGGCGGCGCGCTGCGGCGTCATGCGTGCGGGTTCCGTTCCGGTCAGCCGGTATTCGGTCATCGTGCCGCCGCCGCGCAGCGCCGCGCTGCTGGACAGCGTCATGCGCGCGACGGACGCCATCGGCGCGCAGTAATAGTCCGCCGTCCATTCGATCAGCCGCCGCAGCGGTTCGGCCAGAGGCGGCACGGGCAGCACTTCCAGCAAAGGACGCAGCTTGCTTTCCGGCACTTCGCCCGCGGGCAGGCGCTCCGCTTCCCACACCACGCCCACGATCTGGCGCGGCCCCAGCGGCGCGACCACGACCGATCCCGGCTCGACCGTCATGCCTTGCGGCACGCGATAATCGAGCGCGCCCAGCGCGGCATTGAAAACAAGGAGTCGAACGCGGCTCATTTCCCCTGCATATTGCATCCGGGCAAAGCAACGGGAAGGATTCGCGAATGGATTCGATGGGCTTGAACGGGGGATATATGGTCGAGGCGATGGAACGGCGCGGGTTTCTGGCCGGATTGGGCGCGGTTTCGCTGGTCACATTGAGTGGCTGTGCCACGGGCGGCGGCGGGCTGGGGCAACTGAGTCTTGTCGAAGTGATCCAGCGCCTGCTGCACCATGCTTCGAACGACGCCTTCGCGACGCTGACGGCGCAGGACGGTTTCTGGAACAGCGCGGTCGCTCGTATCCCGGTGCCGGTGCTGTTCGGCAAGCAGGGCGGGGTGGCGCAGAGCATCCTCACCTCCGGCCCGTTCCGCGAAAAGTTGCAGAAGCAGTTGAATAACGTGGCCGAAGGCGGCGCGCGCCGCGCGGCCCCGCTGGTGGCGGACGCGATTCGCTCGATGAGCGTGGCCGATGCCGCCGCCCTGCTGAAAAGTGCGGAGCCGACGGCGGCGACGTCGGCCTTGCGGGCCCAGATGGGCCCGGCGCTGGTCAACGCGATGATCCCCGATCTGGCGGAAGCGCTGCGCGTGGCCAACGATCCGATCGTCAATCAGGCCGTGTCCGCGCTGGCGGGCGTGAACCTGACGGATGTGGCGCATTCGGTGGCGCTGGGGGCGGACAATGCCATCTGGTATCAGATCGGTGCAGCCGAATCGCACATTCGCGCCAATCCCGAACAGACCAACGATCCGCTGCTGATCGCCGGGCTGAAGGCGGCACAGGCGCTCTAGCGGCAAGCGCAACACCGGCCTATAGCGGCTCGAAATCCGCTATCGGGAG
>CAZUOV010000067.1:10069-12117 GCA_964621355.1 uncultured Novosphingobium sp.
TGGGCGCAATGGCCTCAACCGCCGAACCGGAGCCAATAGCATGAAATTTTTTGCCGACACCGCCGACACCGCCGAAATCGCAGAGCTGGCCGCGACCGGCCTGCTCGACGGCGTGACCACCAACCCGTCGCTGATCCACAAGTCCGGCCGCGACTTCATGGAAGTGACGAAGGAAATCTGCGCGCTGGTCGATGGGCCGGTCAGCGCCGAAGTGGTCGCGCTCGATCACGAGGGCATGATGCGCGAGGCCGAAGTGCTGCGCCGGATCGCGGACAACGTCTGCATCAAGGTGCCGCTGACCATCGACGGGCTCAAGACCTGCAAGGCGCTGACCGGCGATGGAACGCAAGTCAACGTCACGCTGTGCTTTTCGGCCAATCAGGCGCTGCTGGCGGCCAAGGCGGGCGCGACGTTCGTTTCGCCGTTCGTCGGGCGGCACGACGACAACGGCTTCGACGGCATGGACCTGATCCGCGACATTCGCCTGATCTACGACAACTACGCCTTCGAGACGGAAATCCTCGTCGCTTCGGTCCGCCACGGCATCCACGTTCTCGAAAGCGCGCGGATCGGTGCGGACGTGGCCACCATGCCGCCCGCCGTCATCAAGGGCCTGTTCAAGCACGTGCTGACGGACAAGGGCATCGAAGGCTTCCTCGCTGACTGGGCCGCGACCGGCCAGTCGATCTGAGACGGAACTTGCGCGCATCCTTCGACAGGCTCAGGCTGAGCTTATCGAAGCCCATGCACTTCCGTTAGCGCCATCACCATGTCCGACGAATCCCCAACCGACCGTTTCAGGTCCGTGCTCACCGGCGCCAGCCGCGCCATCGCGCATGATCCTGAACTGGATGTCGCATGGACGGCCGATGCGCCCGCCGTTTCGGGCCGCAACCTGCGCGTGCCGCTGCCGGGGCGGAACCTGCCGCGCGGCGCGGCGATGGAAGCGCGCGGCTTTGCCGACAGCTTCGCACTGCGTCTGCGCCATCATGACGAGGGTTTGCATGGGCGCAACGGCCCCACCGAAGCGGTGGCGCGCGCCTGCTATGACGCAGTGGAGCAAGTGCGTTACGAGGCGCTGGGGGCCAATGCCTATGCCGGTGTGCGGGACAATCTCGACGCCGCGATGCAGGTCCGCGTCGCGTCCGACCCCATCACGCGCGCCGAGCGCTCCGATGACGTGCCGGTCCCCGTGGCGCTGTCGCTTCTGCTGCGCGAGCGGCTGACCGGACAGCCCGTGCCGAAGGCGGCGCAGCCCGGTGTTGCGATGGTGCGCGAATGGATCGAGGAACGCGCCTCTGCCGATTTCGATGCGCTGGCCGGGTCGCTGGAGGATCAGCGCGCGTTTCAGGCGCTGTCGCTCGACATGCTCCGGCACCTCGATCTGACGCGCCTCGAACCGACGGACGAATCGCCGGACGATACCCAGGATCAGGACGGCGACGAGGAAACCGAGGACGAGGAGGACGGCGACAGCGAGGGCGAAGAGCAGCAGCCCTCCGAACTTGCCGCCGACATGGCTGAAGGCGACAGCGAGGGAGACAGCGACTCCGAAAGCGAATCGATGGACGATTCGCAGGATGCCGAAGGCGGCGACGAGGGCGAGGACGGCATGATGCCCGTGCGCCCCAACCGGCCGTGGACCGATATTCCCGATTCGTTCGACTACAAGGTCTTTACCGAACAGTTCGATGAAGTGGTCGGCGCCTCCGACTTGTGCGACGACGAGGAACTGGGCCGCTTGCGTGCCTACCTCGATGCGCAGTTGAAGGGCCTGCAAGGCGTGGTGACGCGCCTCGCCAACCGGCTTCAACGGCGGCTGATGGCGCAGCAGAACCGTTCGTGGGACTTCGACCAGGAGGAAGGGCTGCTCGACGCGGCGCGGCTTGCCCGCGTGGTCGTCTCGCCCGGCCAGTCCCTGAGCTACAAGGTGGAGCGCGATGTCGAGTTCAAGGACACCATCGTCACGCTGCTGATCGACAATTCCGGCTCCATGCGCGGGCGGCCGATTTCCATCGCCGCGATCAGCGCCGACGTGCTGGCGCGCA
>CAZUOV010000068.1:0-12096 GCA_964621355.1 uncultured Novosphingobium sp.
CCGGTGATGATGAAGGCGTCCGCCGGCGGCGGCGGCAAGGGCATGCGCCTCGCCTTTTCCGAAAAGGACGTGCGCGAAGGCTTTGAGAGCGTGAAGCGCGAGGGCCTGAACTCCTTCGGCGATGATCGCGTGTTCATCGAGAAGTTCATTCAGGATCCGCGCCATATCGAGATCCAGGTGCTGGGCGACAAGCACGGCAACATCATCTACCTCAACGAGCGCGAATGCTCGATCCAGCGCCGTCACCAGAAGGTCGTGGAAGAAGCGCCTTCGCCGTTCGTCACCGAAAAGATGCGCAAGGCCATGGGCGAGCAGTGCGTCGCGCTGGCCAGGGCCGTGGGCTATTACAGCGCGGGCACCGTGGAACTGATCGTTTCCGGCGCGGACACGACGGGCGAGAGCTTCTATTTCCTGGAAATGAACACGCGCCTTCAGGTGGAGCACCCGGTGACGGAGTGCATCACCGGCGTCGATCTGGTGGAGCAGATGATCCGCGTCGCGGCCGGCGAAAAGCTGTCGTTCTCGCAAGCCGACGTGAAGATCGACGGCTGGGCCATCGAGAACCGCATCTATGCGGAAGACCCCTATCGTGGTTTCCTGCCCTCCACAGGCCGCCTCGTGCGTTACAGCCCGCCGGTCGAAGGTTGGAGCGATGACGGCGCGGAAAATGCCAATAATCTGAATGGGCGCCGGGGCGTCGAAGGCGTGCGCGTGGACGATGGCGTCTATGAAGGCGGCGAAGTCTCTATGTTCTACGATCCGATGATCGCTAAGCTCATCACCTGGGGTAAGACGCGCGACGAAGCGGCGGACAAGCAGATCGCCGCGCTCGATGCCTTCGAGATTGAGGGGCTGGGCCACAACGTCGATTTCCTGTCCGCGATCATGCAGCATCCGCGCTTCCGTTCGGGCGAACTGACCACAGGCTTCATCGCGGAGGAATATCCCGATGGCTTCACGGGTGCGGCGCCATCGGACGATCTCAGGCGCAAGCTGGCGGCGATCGGCGGCTTCATCGTGACTGCGCGGGTGGATCGCGCCCGGCATGTCGACAACCAATTGCTGGATTCCATCGAGACGCCTTCGGACTGGTCCGTCAAGCTGGGCGACAGCATCTATTCGGTGGCCGTGACCGAGGACGGGATCACGGTCGACGGTCAGCCTGTCGATCTCTCCATGGAATACACGCCGGGCGACCGGCTGGTTCAGGCGGAAGCCGATGGCGAGGAGATCGGGCTGAAAGTGGAAGCGTTGCGCAGTGGACTGCGGCTCACCACGCGAGGCGCTTCGCACAAGCTGGATATCCTGCCGGAACGCTATGCGCATCTGCGCAAATACATGATCGAAAAGATTCCGCCGGATCTTTCCAGGTTCCTGATCTGCCCGATGCCGGGCCTGCTTGTCGCGCTGCACGTGAACGCCGGCGACCATGTCGAAGCGGGTCAACCGCTGGCGGTGGTCGAGGCGATGAAGATGGAGAACATCCTGCGCGCCGAAAAGGCCGGCACGGTCAAGTTGGTCAACGCCAAGGCGGGCGACAGCCTGGCCGTGGACGCCGTGATCCTCGAAATGGAGTAAGATCCTGCGCATTCCCCAGCCCATCGGGGAGCGAGGGAGTCTCAAATGGGTCCAGCGCGCGGTTGCGGAGCGCTGGCCGTCACTGGAAACGGGCATCCTCGAACGGATCGTGGGAGCGGAGGCAATCGCGTGGTTGTCTCCGCTCGGTTGCGATGACTATGCGGAATATCGCGACGGTTCATTTCTGCGGGTGCTGGGGCTTGAACACCTCGCCGGTGAATTGCGCGATTTCTGGCCGGCGCGCGGGCCGCAATGGGATGCGCTGGGGCGGACCGATGCGGGGCATGTCCTTCTGGTGGAGGCGAAAGCCCATATCGGCGAGTTCTGTTCGCCGCCATCGCAGGCATCGGATGCTTCCCTGAGACAGATTTGCGATGCGTTGGCCCACACGGCGCGGGCCATGGGTGTTTCCGCGGAATCAGCGGCGGGCTGGCATCGGCATTTCTACCAATACACCAATCGGCTGGCGCATCTGCGGTGGTTGCGGGAGCAGGCGGTCGATGCCAAGCTGGTCTTTGTGAACTTCATCCATGACGATGACATGCCGGGAGAAACCACGCAGGCTGCGTGGGAAGCGGCCCGGCGTGTGGCCGATCATGTCCTGGGCATTGGGAGGCGGCATCTTCTATCGCGGCACGTGATTCATGTCTTTCCCGACGTGCGGGGCAAGTGATCCTTACGCCGCAGGCCTCGTGCCGGACGTTGTGCTTATTCTCCTATGGCATCGCCGAACTTGTCGTCGAAGCGGATCGTCGCCGCCTGCCAGCCGCCCGGCGCCTTGAACATGGTGATAAGCCAGCGCGTCAGGAACTTGTCGTGCTGGCAGATGTAGAGCCGGGTCAGCGACCACCTGCTGCTGTTTTTCGTTTCGTTGAGGATGCAGGCCCGGATCGGCCCATAGGCCCCGATGGCGGCTTCCGCCTGCGCGCCGAGGAAAGAGATATCGGCGGTCTTCGACTGCATTATGGCGCTGTGGCTGAACAGCGTGGCGATGGCGCCTTTGGCGTCGCCGCCAGTGAGCCCTTTGATGAACGGTTCGGTCAGGGCGTCGATTTCGCGCAGGTCCGCGGAATCCGGTGCTTCGGCGGCCATGGCGGGCACCTGCGCCGACAGTGCGATGGCTGCTCCCAGCCATGCCAGTCCATTTGATTTCATGCCGGTTTCCCTTCAGGTCGGCGGGATGTGCCGTGCGACAGCACGAGTTTGTAGATCACGAACGCCACTAGCGACACGCCTGTCGCCGCGACATGCAGCAGCCAGAACTGCGTGGTGTCCATCGTCGAATACCAGCCGCCCACGGTGCCGGTGATCTTGTTCGCCGCGAAGAAGGCCAGATAGTAGATACCGATCACGGTCGCGGTGATGGCCTTGGGCGCCAGCTTGGTGAACAGCGCCAGGCTGACGGGCAGGACATGGCCGAAGCCGATGCTGTTGAGCAGATGGAACATCACCGGCCAGAACAGGCCGATCTTGCCGGATCCTTGCGTCGCCGCCGCGATGACGAGGCACATCCCGCCGGCCAGAGTGAACAGGGAGCCGATAATCATCTTGCCCAGTTCGTCCGGCTCCTTGCGGCGCGCGCCATACCATTTCCAGAACGCCGTCACGGCCACCAGCATGGTGAACGAGCAGGTCGCGTCCACGGTGATCATCCAGCTTGTCGGCACGGTCTGTCCGAAGAACGTCAACTGGAAGTGCTGGTCCGCCCAGACCAGATAGGCGTTGAAGATCTCCTGATTCTGCAACAGCCCCACGGCCAGGATCGGGATCAGCGCCAGCAGCGCGCCGAGGCGGCCCCATTCGTGCCGTTCCAGCTTCGGCCGCGGCTGCGCCTTTTCGCGCCGGGCAGGGGGCGCGCCCGGCGGCAGGTAACGCTGCCCGCCCAGATAGATCAGCAAACCGATGACCATGACCACGCCCGCCGAGCCGAAGCCCCAGTGCCACCCCACTTTCTCGCCCAGCGTGCCGGAAACGAGCGGAGCGGCGATCACGCTCACCTGAATGGCGATGTAGAAGATCTGGAACGCCATCGCGCGGCGCAAGTCGTTCTCGTTGTAAAGCTCGCCCACTTGCGTGGCGATGTTGCCCTTGAACAGCCCGACGCCGACTACCAGCGTCAGCAGCGCGAAGAGGAAGGCGCCCTCGAACGCCATGAGGAAGTGCCCCAGCGCCATGATGAGGCCGCCGAGGATCAATGCCATGCGGCGGCCGAGGAACCTGTCGGCCAGCACGCCGCCGAGAATGGGCGTCAGATAGACGAGCGCGGTGTAGTCGCCGAAAATGGCGGAAGCGAGCGGTTGCCCCGAAAGCCCGGCATACCAGCCGTCTTTCAGCCACGAGAGGCCGATGACGCTCTCTTCCTGGCCCGGCAGCAGCAGGTAATTGACCATGTAGAGCACCAGCAGCGTCTGCATGGAGTAATAGGAGAACCGTTCGCAGCCTTCGACGACGGAAAGGTATCCCAGCCCCTTGGGATGGCCTAAAAAGGCGCGATCATGCGCCGCGCTCTCCACAAGTTCAGGGTCGATCGCGGGAGTCGCTTCGGCGGTCGTCATGGAGGTGTCCTGTCAGATAGCTGACAGGCTTGTTAGCAATGGCGTGGCGATCCGCCAATGGAAAGTGCGCCGGGAGACTTTGCCTCAGGCCCCCAGTTCCGCGTCGAGGAACGCGCCGACGTCGCCAAGGTCCACGTCCTTCGCCAGAAAAGTCTCGCCGATACCTTTCATCAGGAGGAACGGCAGCGTGCCCGCGTCCATCTTCTTGTCGTGCAGCATGTGCGCGACCAGCGCGCGGCCGTCGCAATCGAGTTTCAGCGACGGCAGGTCGGCGGGCAGGCCCGCTTGCGCGATGTGGTGCGCGACATGCTCGGCGCTGGCCCTCGGCATCAGTCCGCGCCGGGCGGAATAGCGCGCCGCGAGCACCATGCCGAGCGCCACGGCTTCGCCATGCAGGAGGGCGTCCGAGAATCCCGTTTCCGCTTCCAGGGCGTGACCGAAGGTGTGGCCCAGGTTGAGCAGCGCGCGCGTGCCGGTCGTCTCGCGCTCGTCGGCGGCGACGATCCGCGCCTTGGCGGCGACGCTGTGCGCCACGGCATATTCGCGCAGTGCCGCGTCGCCCGCCAGCATGGCGGCGCCGTTCGTATCGCACCAGGCGAAGAAATCCGCATCGGCGATGAGGCCGTATTTCACGACTTCGGCATAACCCGCGCGCAGTTCCCGCTCCGGCAAGGTGTCGAGCGCGGCGAGGTCCGCCAGGACCAGCGACGGCTGATGGAACGCGCCGACAAGGTTCTTGCCCGCCGGAGTGTTGATCGCCGTCTTGCCGCCGACACTCGAATCGACTTGCGCGAGCAAAGTCGTCGGTAACTGGATGAAATGGCAGCCGCGCTTCACGATCGCGGCAGCAAAGCCAGTGAGGTCGCCGATCACGCCGCCGCCGAGCGCGAGGATGTGGTCGCCGCGCTCCACTTCCTGCGCCAGCAGCCAGTCCACCGTCGCGGCAAGCTGGTCCCAGCTCTTGGTGCCTTCCCCTGGCGGCAGAATCCGCCAGTGCGGTTCGTGCCCCGCGTCGCGGAGGGCCATTTCCACCACCTCGCCCCATGCGGCGTGGACATTGGCGTCGGTCACTACCGGCACCGTGCGCTTGCGCAGGCGGCCCCGGCAATGCTCCACCATTTCCGCCAGCAATCCGCCGCCCACCCGCACTTCGTAGGGACGGCCCGCGATGTCCACCGGGATCACAGCCACGCTTCGATACCTTTCAGAACCTTGTCCACTGTCCGCGAATGAGGGCCGTTCGCGCTGAACACATGGATCGGCGCCTGTTCATAGGCTTCCTTGCGCTCGTTGCGCAGCCGGGTGAGCACTTCGCGCGGGTCGCCCTGTTGCAGCAGAGGGCGGTTGTCCTTGCGCCCCGTGCGTTCCAGCAGAGTGTCCACATCGCTGTCCAGCCAGACCGCAATGCCTGAACGCAGAATCAGCGCGCGGGTTTCCGGGTTGCAGAACGCGCCGCCGCCCGTGGCGATCACCTTGCGCCGGTTGTGGTTTTCCATCAGCCGCGCGATCACCCGGCGTTCACCGTCGCGGAACGCGGGTTCGCCGTAAGTGGCGAAGATTTCGGGAATCGTCATCCGGGCGGCGCGCTCTATCTCGTCGTCGGCATCGACGAACGGGCAATGAAGCTGGGCGGCAAGGCGCTTGCCGACACTGGACTTGCCGACGCCCATCATGCCGATCAGCACGATGGGCTGATCGATCCGCCGTGCCAGCGCATCGATTCGCGCGCCCGAAAGCGGGGTTTCGTCGACTTCCATTGCAGGGCCGCCTATAGTTGCGCTAATCGGCGGTGCAAGTGCGGCTGGCAGGGAAAGAAGCGAGAGTTGGTTTTATCGATGCGCCTGATCTGGCTGGCCGCTGCTGTTTTGCTTCTCGTTCTGGCGCTCCTGGTCTGGGCGTTTATCGACGGCGGAAGGGAGTCTGTCCGCACCATGGTTCAGCCGGTTGCCGTGCCGGGAGGCGCGGGATGAAGGCCCCGCGACGGAAAGGGAGAGGGCTGACCGCCGGGCGGTTGATCGCGGGGGCGGCGCTCGCGCTCACATCCGTATGGGTCATGGCGCAGGATGCGCCCGAATCGCTGCTGCCGCCGGGCTTCGATCGCCCCGCCGCGCCGGAGCCCGCGCCGCCCAGCGCCAGGGCAGCGCCGCAAGCGGAGCGGCCATCGCCGGGCAGCGGCGCGGCTTCGTCCGTTTCCACGCCCGTCGTTCAGTCCGTCGGAACCGCTTCTGAGACGGCATCCGAGGACGGGGCCGACTCCGCATCGGCGGATACCCGGAAGCTGCCGTCGCTCGATGAACTGGCGCGCATGACGCCCGAAGAGCTGGAAGACACGCTTGGGCTCAAGCCCAGGGCGGACATTCCGCCCGCCGCGCGCCGGTCCATGCGGCAGGTGGGCATTCTCGCGGTGGACGAGGGCGGGATGCCGCCGGGCTTGCTCGCCCGGCAGGACGCCGGGCTGGTGAACGCGTTGCTGGCGCGTAATTCCGGGCGGATGGTGTCGCGCTGGGGGCATATCCTGCTGCGCCGGGCGCTGGTGTCGCGGCTGGACGCGCCGCAAGGCATGAATCCGGCCGATTTCGCCGCCCTGCGCGCGGGGTTGCTGCTCCGCATGGGCGAGGGCGAGGCCGCCCGCGCCGTGGTGCAGGATGTCGATACGGCGAACTATTCGCCGCTGCTGTCGAACGCGGCGTTCGACGCCTATGTCGAGACGGCGGACTATACCGGCATGTGCCCCATGCTGCTCATCGTCGGCAATACGGAGAAAGACCCGCGCCGGGACGCCGCCAGCGCGATCTGCGCCGCGTTCCGGGGCGAGGGCGCCGCCGCGCTTTCGCGGCTGGACCGCCAGCTCGGCCAGAGCGCCATGCCGCGCATCGACTTGCTGCTGGCCCAGAAATACGCGGGCGCGGCCGGAAAATCCCGCCGCGCCGTGACGATCGAATGGGACAACGTGAACGACCTGACGCCGTGGCGCTACACGCTGGCGCTGGCGGTCGGGCTGACGCCGCCGGACAAGCTGCTTAACGGCGCGGGCATCCGCTATGACAGCATCACGGCCGTCGCGCCGATGGCGGGGCTCACCGCGCGCGCCAGGGCCGCCGAACATGCCGCCGGGGCCGGTATCCTGTCCAGCGCCGCCATGGTCGATCTCTACAGCCAGATCCATGCCGATCCCGATACCGCGGCGGGGGACTGGGCCGATCGCGCGAAGGCGTTGCGCGATGCCTATGTGGCGGCGGAGACTCAGGCGCGCATGACTGCCATCCGCAAGCTGTGGGATACGGGCGCGGCGGATGCGCGCTATTCGCGTATGGTGCTGACGGCCTATGCCGCCGCGCGGATGCCGGTGAGCGAGGCGCTGGCCGACGATTCGGGAGAGTTGATCGCGTCGATGCTGACGGCGGGGCTGGATCGCAACGCCGCGCGCTGGGCGAACGTGGCGGAGCAGGGCAGCCTCGGCTGGGCGCTGCTGGCGCTGGCCGCGCCGGGCGGAGGCGAAGCGGGCAGCGGGCCGGTTTCCGCCTTTCATAGCGACGACGGCAGCGCCGATGCCCGCAAGTCCGCGTTCCTGGTGGCGGGGCTGGCCGGGCTGGGCCGCCTGTCTCCCTCCGCTGCGAAGGATCTGGCGGGCGATATCGGGATCGACCTCAACCGCCAGACCAAATGGACCCGGATGATCGACAAGGCCGCCGAAGTGCGCAACCCTGCTCTCGTCGCGCTGCTGGCGGGCGCGGGGATGCAGGGCGACGGGTGGCAGCGGATGACCGCGCTCCACCTGTTCCATATCGTTTCAGCCTTGCGGAAAGTGGGGCTTGAGGCCGAAGCGCGGATGATCGCGGCGGAAGCCGTGGCGCGGGGCTGAACGCCATTTCGGCGCGGATAGACGCCTTCCTTGCCATGATGGCCGCCCAGCGCGGCGCGTCGCCTAATACGCTGGCCGCCTATCGCCGCGATCTGGAAAGCGCGGAAGCGGCGCTGAGCGAGGCGGAAGGCGATCTTGCCGCCGCCACGCCCGATGCCATTGGCAGGCTGGGCGCGTTGTGGTCCGGCCTCGCGCCGTCGAGCCTCGCCCGCAAATGCTCCGCGATCCGGCAGTTCTTCGGCTTTCTGATGGACGAAGGCATTCGCGAGGACGATCCGTCGCACGCCTTGCCGCGCCCGCGCACCCGGCGGCCCTTGCCGCGCCTGCTGAACCATGCGGAAGTGGCATTGCTGCTCCGGCAGGCGGAGGAAGAAGCGCAAGCGGAAAGGCCGGACGGCGTGCGGATGCTGGTGCTGCTGGAATTGCTCTATGGCTCGGGCCTGCGCGCGTCGGAGCTTGTCTCGCTTCCCCTCAACGCCGCGCCGCGCGATGCGCCGTTCCTCACCGTGACGGGCAAGGGCGGCCAGCAGCGCATGGTGCCGATCAGCGGCCGCGCGCGTCAGGCCTTGTCCCGTTGGCTCGCGGTGCGGGTTGAGACGATGCGCCGGGACAATGGGCGGGCAGGGGTGTCGCGCCATCTGTTCCCCTCGCGCGGAGCGGGAGGGCATCTCACGCGAATCCGCCTGTTCCAGCTTCTGCGTGCCCTTGCCCTGCGCGCCGGGCTGGACCCGGCAAAGGTTTCTCCCCACGTCCTGCGCCATGCCTTCGCCACGCATCTGCTGGAAGGCGGCGCGGATTTGCGTGTGCTGCAAACCCTGCTGGGCCATGCTGACATCGCGACGACGGAACTCTATACGCATGTGGACAGCGCCCGGCTTGTCGCGCTCGTCAATGAAAAGCATCCTCTGGCCAAAAGCACGGTCTGACGGATCGCAACCAAACGGGAAATGGAGCGCTTGTGCATGAGGACGG
Organism: uncultured Novosphingobium sp.; assembly: GCA_964621355.1. Taxonomy (GTDB): domain Bacteria; phylum Pseudomonadota; class Alphaproteobacteria; order Sphingomonadales; family Sphingomonadaceae; genus Novosphingobium. The sequence goes on from CAZUOV010000068.1 coordinate 8,968, forward strand.
ACAGGAGATGTCGATGAAAGCGAAGAGGAACACGATCATGCGCCGGTCCCTGGCCCTCGCGGGCATCCTGGCGGGAACGACTCTGCCCTTCGCCGCGACGGGACCGGCGGACGCGCAGGCCGCGGTGCAGACCATCAGCGCCGCCGACAAGGCGCAGGGTGCGAAGGCGCACCCGCAGCTTCTGGCGGAATTCGGCGGCGCGGTTTCCGGGCGCCAGGCGGATTACGTGGTCGGCGTGGGGCGCAACATCGCCGTGCAGTCCGGCCTCGGCAACGCGCGCAGCGACTTCACGGTCACGCTGCTCAACTCGCCGGTGAACAACGCTTTCGCGATACCGGGCGGCTATGTCTACACCACGCGCCAGCTCGTCGCTCTGATGAACAACGAGGCGGAGCTTGCCGCCGTGCTGGGGCATGAAGTGGGGCACGTCGCCGCGCGCCACGCGGACAAGCGACAAAAGCAGGCGACTCGCAATTCCGTGATCGGCGTGCTGGGCGCGGTGCTCTCCGGCGTCCTGCTCGGCGACAGTCAGTTGGGGCAACTGGGCCAGCAGGTCTTCACGCAAGGGTCGCAATTGCTGACGCTGCGCTACTCGCGTTCGCAGGAAACGCAGGCGGATAACCTCGGCATCACTTATCTCCAGCGGGCGGGATACGATCCGCGCGCCATGTCCACCGTGCTGCAAAGCCTGGCGAATCAGAACGCGCTGGAAGCCCGGCTGATGGGCGGGACGGCCAACCGCGTGCCCGAATGGGCCTCGACTCACCCCGATCCTGCCTCGCGCGTGCGCGCCGCGCTCGGCAAGGCGGGATCGAACGCGAGGGGCAACGTCAACCGCGATGTGTTCCTGAGCGGCGTGGACGGCCTGATGTACGGCGACGATCCCCGGCAGGGCATCGTCGAGGGCCGCAACTTCACGCACCCCGATCTGCGATTCGCGTTTCAGGCGCCGAACGGATTCTTCCTGGTGAACGGCACGCAGTCCGTCACGATCAGCGGCCAGTCGGGCAAGGGCGAGTTCACGGGCGCGGCCTATTCGGGCGACCTCGAACAATATGTCCGCAACGCCTTTGCCGCGCTGTCGCAGGGCAACCAGCAGACGGTGGCCGCCCCGTCGATCTCGCGCACGACAGTGAACGGCATCCCCGCCGCCTATGCCGCCGCGCGGGCGCAGACCAGCGGCGGGCAAGTCGACGTCGTGGTTTTCGCCTATGAGTTCGCCAAGGATCAGGCATTCCACTTCCTGACCATCACCGCGGCGGGGCAGGCATCGACGTTCAATCCGATGTTCAGTTCCATGCGCCGGTTGAACGCGGGCGAGGCCGCCAACGTGCAGCCGCGCCGGCTTCAGGTGGTGGCTGTAAAGGCCGGCGACACGATCCAGTCGCTCGCGGCCAGGATGGCCTATACCGACATGGCGCTGGAACGGTTCCTGGTGCTCAATGGGCTTGCCGCCAACAGCACGTTGCAGGCGGGGCAGAAGGTGAAGATCGTCACCTATTGAAGAGAGCGTGACAACTTTCGTCAGATGACCGGAGATCGTGTCGGCACGTGGTCAATGTGGGTTACGCGCAACTGGCGGATGACGTTCCGATTGAATGATGACGGCGCCATCGTGGATATGGACTTGGAGGATTATCATGGGTCTTGAAATGCACCCCTCGCTTTATGTCCATCCCGGAGACTGGCTCAAGACGGAGATCGTCGAGCCATACGGCTTCACCGTCACGGGCGTGGCCGATCATCTCAAGGTCAGCAGGCAGCAGATGAGCGCCCTGCTCAACGGCCGGGCGGGGCTGTCGGCCGAGATGGCGATCCGGTTCGAGACGGCCTTCGGTGTGAAGGCCGACACGCTCATGCGGATGCAGTCCGCCTATGAACTGGCGCGGGCGCGCGGCCACGAGGACGAGATCGACGTGGAGCGCGTGCCGGAACCGGCTTGAGGCCATGGGCCAGGATTCCCCTCCCCTTCAGGGGAGGGCAGAATATGCCCGAATACGTGCGGCACGCATACGAAAAGGGCGGCGGGTTTCCCCGCCGCCCTCTCGTTCATGACAGGCTAGGCTTAGCCTTCAGTGACGGTGTTGTTCGCCTCGAGCTTGTCGCTCACGGTCGTGAACGTCGTGTTCAGCTGCGAACCGAGGCTCTGCATGGCGGCGATCGCGGCGATGGCGATAAGAGCGGCGATCAGGCCGTATTCGATAGCCGTGGCGCCTTCTTCGTTGCGATAAAAATTCTTGATGAACGTCATGACAGTCTCCTGGTTTTTGTAGTCTTCAATTACCCGGTCCGTCTTGCAATTCGCCGTTCGGACGATTTCCCGATTAAAGCGTATGTGTTGATAAATACTTAAGGGCCGTTCATGGCATCGACGCCCTTTTCACTGACGGTTGACCATGTCGTGATGACTTCCGACGCCAGGGTTTGCAAAGACGCCATGATCGCGATCACGATCAGACACAGGATGAGGCCATATTCGATCGCCGTCGCTCCGCGCTCGCAAGAGATCAGCTTCTTCAACTGGTTCGATATGGACATGGTGCTTCCAATACTGGCGATCCTTGTTCAAGATTTCGCGGACGTGAGTTAACATTTGGTTTAGAAAGACTAACGGTTTGAAAAATTTTTCGACACTTGTCCTGGTCGTTGCCGTCGCGCTTCTGGACGGGCAGGGCCGCGTGCTCATGCAACAGAGGCGGGCGGATCGGGCGCATGGCGGGTTGTGGGAGTTTCCCGGCGGCAAGGTGGAGGCCGGAGAATCGCCGGAATCCGCGGCCGTGCGGGAAATCAAGGAGGAGCTGGGCGTGGCCATCGAACCCGGCGATCTTTCCCCGATGGGATTCGCGTCAGGCCATGGGCAAGGGGGCGATTCGCCGGTTGTCATTCTTCTTTACAGTTGCCGCCTCTGGCGTGGAGAACCCCAGGCGCTTGATGCCGCCGCCATCGCGTGGTGCGATCTGGACGCCGTGGGCGCCCTGGCGATGCCGCCGCTCGACTATCCGCTGTGGCAAAGTCTGCGAAAAGCGAACAACGCGCTTGCCAACCCCGGCTGAGCCTCTTATGTGCCCGCTTCCAACGCGCCCGTAGCTCAGCTGGATAGAGCATCAGACTACGAATCTGAGGGTCGGA
>CAZUOV010000069.1:0-11922 GCA_964621355.1 uncultured Novosphingobium sp.
GCACCAGATCCTTGATGACTTCCATGTGCGGCAGCGGCGTGATGCGGATATCGCCTTTCAGATCCTCGATAGCAGTGGTGCAGGCGAGGCCGTTGCGGCCGTTCATGTTCATCGCGCAGGAACCGCAGATGCCCTCGCGGCAGGAGCGGCGGAACGTGAGCGTGGGATCCTGCTCGCTCTTCATCTTGATGAGCGCGTCGAGCACCATGGGCCCGCAGTTGTCGAGGTCGATCTCGAACGTGTCGTAACGCGGGTTTTCGCCGCTGTCGGGATCGTAGCGGTAGACCGTGAACTTCCTGACCCGAGCCGCGCCCTCGGCGCGGTGGTGATTGCCCTTCTTGCGGATCACGCTGTTCTTCGGGAGAGAGAAGGTCGCCATCTTGAAGTGAATCCCTGTTGGTTGCGCCCCGTTCATGGGCGCGCTGCTGCGCCTAGCGCGCCCTCTCCAGCGATTCAAGGGGGCAGGGCAAGCGGGGCTGCCTTCAGGCAAGCGCGTTCAGATCGAGCGCGTCGAGCAGCCTCAGCCGGGCGTCGCGCATGGCCTGCCACGTTTCGGGTTCGCCAAGGTCCGCCATGGTCAGCCGTTCCGGCCAATGGGCGGCGATGACGTTGGCGATCAGGTCCAGCTTGCCGTGATCGGCAAGAAAGCGAGGGTCGACCGTTGCCGGATCGGCGACGACGCGCAAGCGCAGGCAGGCCGGACCGCCGCCGTTCGCCATGGACTGCCGCACATCGACCGGGATCAGGCGGCGGAGGGGGCCATTGCCTTCCACCATTTCCGTGAGCCAGCGCCAGACGCGCGGGTTGCTTCGCGCTTCCGTGGGAAGGATCAGCGCCATGCCGCCTTCCGGCAGAGTGACGAGCTGGGCGTTGAACAGGTAGGACGAAATGGCGTCCTCAAGGCTGATCGCCGAAGCGGGAACCTCGACAAGATGAAACGAAGGTAGCCGCTCGCGCAATCGCGCATAAAGGCCGTCCCTGTCGGCGAACGCCAGCTCGTGGACGAAAAGCACGTTCTCGTTGGCGACCGCCACGACATCGTTGTGAAAAGCGCCTGCCGCGATCGCTTCGGGGGACTGTTCGACAAGGATGACGCGTGCCGGATCGAGGCCGTGAAGCCGGGCGACGGCGGCGCTGGCTTCGCGATGCTGGCGGGCGGGAAAGGGGCCGCCGCCTGTGCCGTAGACGAAGACTTCCACACCGGGCTCGCCATGCGAGGCGCAGAGCCGCATGTGGTTGGCAGCGCCTTCATCGCCGAAGGGCGGCGGCACCGGATCATGGACCGCGAAATGCGCCGCATCCGCGAATGCCAGCCGGAGTTGCCCCAGCGTTTCCGGCCATTCGTGGCTGCGGTGCGCCATGGTCGCGAGGTTGGCGACGGTAAGGTGGCAGCGCCCGTCCATGGTATCGGGTGCGGGCGAGACGGTCGCCGCGTTGGCCGCCCACATCGCGGAAGCAGAGAGCGCATTGGCACGCAGCGATTCGCCTGCATCCGCGACGTTCGTGCCGAGGCTGGCCAGCCAGCGCTCGTCGGGGCGGCGGTGGGGCGGGAATATTCCCTGCGCCAGTCCGAGATCGAGGTTCGCGCGCATCTTCGCCACGCCTTGCAGCGCCGCTTCGCGTGGAAAGGAATCCGCTCCGAAGTTGCGGGCGGAGGCCAGATTGCCGAGGCTCAGCCCTGCGTAGTTGTGGCTGGGGCCGACTATACCGTCGAAGTTGATTTCCACGAGCATTTCATACGTCCACGACAGTGATCGCATCGCCCACGCAAGCGCCCAGCGCGCCGGCGGCCGGCGAATCGATCGTCCCGTTTTCGGAAACGCGTGCGAACGTGGCCCTGAACGCGGCGAGACTGCCATGCGCGGCGAGGCAGGGGCGGGCGGCCTCGTCTTCCCCGATGGCAGTCACGGTTGCTTCCCGCGCCCGCCGGATCGTGGCGATCCGGTCAGTCTGCGCGATCATCGTCGGCCCGCCGTCGAAAATGTCGATGTAGTTTTCAAAGACGAAGCCTTCGTCTTCCAGCATCCGCATCGCCGCCCGGCCCGATGTGTGGGGGACGCCCATCACGGCGAGCGCGCTTTCCGCGACCATCGCGGTATAGATCGGGTGCTTGGGCATCAGGTCCGCGATGAACTGGTTGCCGTGCACGGCGTTGAAATCGTCCGCCTCGCGAAAAGTCATCCCGAAGAAGCGCCCGGCGACTCCGTCCCAGAACGGCGAATTGCCGCGGTCGTCGTGCGCGCCGCGCAGTTCGGCGATGGTGCGTTCGCCAAAGCGGGCGCGGTGCATCTTCATGAACAGGTAGCGGCTGCGGGCGAGCAGCTTGCCCATGCCCGAGGCTCGCTCCCCCGGCATGAGGAACAGGCCGCCCACTTCGCTCGCGCCGTCGAGATCGGTGCAGAGCGTCAGCATCTCGGCGCGGAAGGTGCGGTCCAGCTTCTCGCTGTGCTGCGTGATGGCGCCGATACGGTAGCTGTAGAACGGCCAGACCGCGCCGATGCGCGAGAAAATCTGGCAGGTGCCGATGATCTCGCCGCTTGCCGTATCTTCCAGCACGAAGACGAATAGATCGTCGGCGGTGCTCTCCTCGTCCCGCGCGAAGCTGGCAGCGGCGCGTTCCAGCTTGGCGGCAAGCGTCGGGCGGTTCGGCGGCAGGTTGGTAAAGCCGCCGCCGGTGCTCTTGGCCATGCGGTAGATGCTGTCGATATCCCGCGGGCACGCGGCCCGGACGACGAAGCTCATGGCGTCGGATTCCCCCTGTCCAGCCGATATAGCGTCAGCGCTGAAAGCCGGGCGCGCATTTCCAGCGAGGCGACATCCAGAAACTCGTCGGGCGAATGGATCGCGCCGCCGCAGGCGCCCATGGTGTCGATTACCGGGACGCCGGTGGCGGCGATGTTGTTGCCGTCGCAGACGCCGCCCGTGTCCTGCCATGAAAGCGCTTCGCCCAGATCAGCGGCCGCGCCTTGCACCAGGGTGAAAAGCTGGCGTGTGCCTTCGCTGATCGGCTTGGGGCGGCGCCCGAACGCGCCGTGCAGGTGGATATGGACCTCGTGTTCGCGCGAAACTGCGGCAATGGCGCTGTCGATGGCGCTGCGTGCGGCGGCAAGGTCCACATCGGTGGCGGGCCGCACATTGAAATGGAGCACGGCGAGCGCCGGAACCATGTTGTTCGGCCCGCCGCCCTCGATCCGCGCCGGATTGACGGAAAGCCCGGCGCGGCGCGCGCCGGACAGGCGCAAGGCAAGATTGCCCGCCGCGACAATCGCGTTGCGCCCGTCCTCCGGGTTGCGCCCGGCATGGGCGGTCCGGCCGGTCACCACGGCGACGAAATTGCCCGAACCCGGCCGGGCGCGGGCCATGACGCCGCCGGGCAGCGCCGGCTCATAGGTCAACGCCGCCAGCTTGCCTGCCGCCAGTTCGGAAATCAGCGCCGATGAGGAGAGCGATCCGGTTTCCTCGTCGCTGTTGACGAGCACGTCGTAACCGAGGCCTGGCCCGGTCGCCTCGAACGCTTCCAGTGCCGCCAGCATCAGCGACAGGCCGCCTTTCATGTCCGCCGTGCCGGGGCCGTTGATCCGGCTTTCGTCCAGCCATATGCAGGTCTGGAACGCGTGGTCGGCGGGAAAAACCGTGTCCATGTGCCCGGTCAGCAGCACGCGGCGTTCCGCCTGGGGGCGCACCTGCACGACGAGATGGCGGCCATGCGACACCGGCACCGGCCTGCCGTCCGCGCCGATCCGCTCGACCGGGGCGGAATCGCGCAAGGTCACGTCTCCCGGCAGCACGGCGAAGGCATCGGCCAGCAGTGCGGCCATGCGTTCCAGCCCCGCCAGATTGCCGGTCCCGCTGTTGATCGCCGCCCAGGCCAGCGTCCTGTCGAGCACGGGTTGCAGCGTGATGCTTTCCACCATGGCGCGCTCGGCGGAGGACAGGCCGCTCACGGGTGCAGCATTCCCGTGAGCGCGGCGGAGTTGCCCGCCGCCGACGCGGTCTCGAAGCTGGCGACGGGAAAGGCGCAATAGTCCGCCGCATAATACGCGCTGGGGCGATGGTTGCCGGAATGGCCCAGTCCGCCGAAGGGCATCGCGCCCGATGCGCCGGTCGTCGGGCGATTGCGGTTGACGACGCCCGCGCGCGCCTCGTGGACGAAGCGCCGCCACAGCGCGTCCTCTTCCGAAACCAGCCCGGCGGAAAGGCCGAAGCGCGTGTCGTTGGCGGCGGCCACGGCCTCGTCGAACGTGGCGACGCGGCGCACTTGCAGAACGGGCGCGAAAATCTCCTCGTCGGGCATGGCATGGCCCGTCATGTCGAGCAGGGCGGGTGTCACGAAAGCGGCGCCGCGCTCTTCGACGGGTGACAGGGGGAGCAGTTCGCGCGCGCCATGGGTCTTGAGCGCTTCCACTTGCGCCGTGGCTTTCGCGACGGCATCGGCGGAAATCAGCGGGCCGATCCACGGCTCGGGCGTTTCGTTCCATGCGCCGATGCGCAACCGTCCCGCCATGTCGGCCACGGCGTCGACGACTTGCGCGCCGAACGCATTGTCGGGAACGATCAGCCGCCGCGCGCAGGAACAGCGCTGGCCGGTGGTCACGTAGGCGGACTGGATCGCGATGGCCGCGCTTTCCGCCACGTCGCCGTCCCAGACGATGAGGGGATTGTTGCCGCCGAGTTCCAGCGCGAGGATCACGTTGGGGCGGTCCGCGAAGGCGCGGCGGAAATGCGCGCCGGTCGCCGCCGCGCCGGTGAACAGCAGCCCGTCGATGTCCGCTTCCGCCAAGGCCGCGCCCGTTTCCCGCCCGCCTTGCACGATCTGGATAACGCCGTCGGGAAGCCCGGCCTCGCGCCATGCGCCGATCATCGCCTCGCCCACGGCGGGCGTCAGTTCGGACGGCTTGAACACCACGGTGTTGCCCGCCAGCAGGGCAGGGACGATGTGGCCGTTGGGCAAGTGGCCCGGGAAGTTGTAGGGACCGAGCACGGCCATGACGCCATGGGGCCGGTGGCGCAGCACCGCTTCGCCGAAAGGCTGCGCCACATGGCGCTCGCCGGTGCGCTCCTCGTGGGCAGCGATCGACAGGTCCACCTTGCCGATCATGGAGGAAACTTCGCCCCGGCCTTCCCAGGACGTTTTGCCGGTCTCGCGCGAGATCAGTTCGGCCAGCATGTCCTTGCGTGCTTCCAGCGCCACCTTGAAGGCGTGGACATGGGCCACGCGCTCATCGAGCGGCGTTCCCGCCCAACCGGGAAAGGCCGCGCGCGCCGCTTCGACCGCTTGCGCTACTGCATCGGGAGAGGTGGCGGCGCCTTCCCAGACCGGATCGCCGCTGGCCGGATCGAAGGATCGCAGCCGCTCGCTCATGGCGTCCTCGTAACCGCGAAGATGCCCGTGGCGTTGCCGCTGTCGAACGTCAGGTCGATCCCGCCGGTAACGGGATCGCGGTCGCGGGTGATGAATTCATAGAATGATCCGGGCACATCGCGCTGGATACTGCGTCCGTCCGGCAGAAGGAAGCGCCGCGTCGCCTTGTCCGCCAGAAACGCGGTCTGGTGGATATGTCCGTTGGCGGAATGTTCGACGGTGGGTTTCATCGGGAATCCCTCGCGCGTCAGCCTTTCGGCCAGCGCCGTCACATCGTCCACGCGGTCGGTTCCATGATTGAAGGCATTGCCTTCGGTCGCGATCCACGCCGCTTCCTGCGAGGTTTCCCGCAGCGTTTCATAATCGTCCAGACGGGGAACGTCATGATGGCAGCCGAAGGCGCGGACGAGGCCGGGAAGCGCCGCGTCTGCGATTTCCGCCGCGCAGGCGCCGTCCCGCGCCAGCAGGGTCAGCGCGTCGCGGACGAATGCGTCCAGCGGATCGCGGGACTGTCCGAATATCCGCAAGGCCGCGTCCCGGGCAGCGGGCGGCAATTCGGCGACATGCAACTCGCTGACGAAGAATTGCGGGATGCTTTCCGGCATATCGCGATGCGCGAAGGCGCGGCCTGTCATATGCAGGCGGGGCAGGGGATAGACGCCCGCCATTTCATAGCCCAGCGGTTCCAGAATGCGGGAAAAGGCGAGAGCAGCAGGGGGCAGGGCGCCGGTGGGGCCGTCGATGGTGCGAAGTGCGCCATGATCGAACGTGATACGCGCGCCTTTCGCGCGCACGTCGGCGGCATAGCGGGCGGCGCTCGGCACCCGGTCCAGCAGATCGGCATAGAGCGCGGCGTTGAGCGCCATCGCCACCTGCGCGCGGCTGGCGATTTCGCCGTCTCCCGACAGGCGCGAATCGATCTCCAGCAGGGACAGCACCTCGCGTGTGCGGTCCTCGCCCAGCGCGGCGGCAGTGAGACGGTGAAGCAGGTCGGCGCCGCTCACACCGCGACGACTTTCTGCTCGATGCGCCCGAAGATGGAACGGTGATGCGCATCCAGCATTTCCATTGCCACTTCGTCGCCCGCGTGCAGGAACGGCGTGGACGGCTCTCCGTTCAGGATCGTTTCCACCATCCGCACTTCGGCGATGCAGCTATAGCCCAGCCCGCCTTCGCTCACCGGCCGGCCGGGGCCGCCGTCCGGTCCGCGATTGGACACCGTGCCCGAGCCGATGATCGTTCCCGCGCCCAGCGGCCTCGTTTTCGCGGCATGGGCGACCAGATCGGCCAGTGAGAACGTCGCGTCCTCGCCCGCTTCGGGTCTGCCGAACGGCGCGCCGTTCAGCCAGACGAGCAGCGGCAAGTGGATGCGCGCATCGCGCCATGCCTCACCCAGTTCGTCAGGCGTGACAGCCACAGGGGAAAAAGCGGATGGCGGCTTGGACTGATAGAAGCCGAACCCCTTGGCCAGTTCGCCGGGAATGAGGTTTCTGAGCGACACGTCGTTGCACAGCATGAGCAGCTTGATGTGCCCGGCGGCATCGGCGGAGGAGACGCCCGCCGGAACGTCGCCGGTGATCGCGGCGATCTCGCCCTCGAAATCGCAGCCCCATGCTTCCTCACTCAGGGGAATGGCATCGCGCGGGCCGAGAAAGGCGTCCGATCCGCCCTGATACATCAGCGGATCGTGATAGAAGCTTTCCGGCACTTGCGCCCCGCGCGCCTGCCGCACCAGTTCGACATGGTTGATATAGGCGCTGCCGTCCGCGAAGTGATAGGCGCGCGACAGGGGTGATGCCGCTTCGCGCTCATGGAAGCGTTCGCAGGGCACGGCTCGGTGCTCCACGTCGCGATAGAGCGCTTCCAGCCGGGGCGCCGCGCGCTCCCAATCGTCCAGCGCGGCCTGAAGCGTGGGCGCGATCGTGTCCGCCGCGCAATAGCGCGTGAGATCGCGCGAGACGACCGCCAGTCTGCCGTCGCGGCCCGATTTGAGTGAAGCGAGCTTCATGGCGTTTCCTCCGCGATCCGTTCGTGCAGCCAGGCGGCATGGCGTGGCGCCTTTTTGGTGCGGCTCCATTCGTCCAGCATGTCGTCGGCCACCTCTTTCAGCATCCGCATCTGTTCCGGCGTGCCGATGTCGCAGGCCAGTTCCAGCCGGTGCCCGTCGGGATCGAAGAAATAGATCGACTTGAACACGCCGTGATGCGTCGGGCCGGTCACATCCAGCCCATATGTCTCGGCCCGCGCCTTGGCGGCCAGGAGGGCGTCCATGTCCGCCACCTTGAAGGCGATGTGCTGCACCCAGGCAGGCGTCGCTTCGTCGCGGCCCATATCCGGCGCCTTGGGCAGCTCGAAGAAGGCGAGCACGTTGCCGCCGCCAGCGTCGAGGAAAACGTGCATATAGGGGTCGGGCTCGCCGGTGGACGGCACGCGGTCCTCCGCGATGGCGAGGAGGAAGTCCATGCCCAGCACGTCGCGATAGAATGCGACGGTCTCTTTCGCGTCGCGGCAGCGATAGGCGACGTGGTGGATGCCGCCGAGCCGGGAAACGTCGTCCATCATGCTTCCTCCTCCGCCTTGAGAACGCCGCGCCGCACCTGATCGCGCTCGATGCTTTCGAACAGGGCGCGGAAGTTGCCTTCGCCGAAGCCTTCGTCGCCTTCGCGCTGGATGAATTCGAAGAACACCGGGCCGACGCGCGGTTCCGCGAAGATTTGCAGCAGCAGGCGGGGGCGGCCGCCTTCGGTCGTGCCGTCGAGCAGGATGCCGCGCGAGCGTAGCGCGTTCACGGGTTGGCCGTGGCCGGGCAGGCGTTCGGCCAGCATGTCGTAATAGGTATCCGGCGGTGCGGACATGAACGGCACCCCGGCCTGTTGCAGCCGGTCCCACGTCGCCGCAAGATCGTCGCAGATCAGCGCGATATGCTGGATGCCTTCGCCGTTGAACCGGCGCAGGAACTCGTCGATCTGGCCCTTGCCGCCCTTTCCTTCCTCGTTCAGCGGGATGCGGATCTTGCCGTCCGGCGCGGTCAGCGCCCTGGAAGTGAGGCCCGTGTATTCGCCCTTGATGTCGAAATGGCGGATTTCCCGGAAGTTGAAGAGGCTTTCGTAGTAGTCGGCCCAATAGGCCATGCGCCCGCCATAGACGTTGTGAGTCAGGTGGTCGATCCGCTTCAGCCCCGCTCCTTGCGGATGCCGCTCCGCGCCGGGCAGGTATGTGAAGTCTATATCATAGATGGACAGCGCGCCGTCCCCGTCCTTTTCGTAGCGGTCCACCAGATAGACGATCGCGCCGCCGATGCCCCGGATCGCGGGCAGGCGCAGTTCCATCGGGCCGGTCGGCACGTCCACGGGCTCGGCGGAACGGGCGAGCAGTTCGGCATAGGCCCGATGCGCGTCGCGCACGCGGAAGGCCATGCCGCAGGCGCTCGGCCCATGCTCGCGCGAAAAGAACCAGGCGGGTGAACGCGGTTCGTAGTTAGTGACGAAGTTGATCCCGCCCTGCCGCCAAAGCTCCACGTCCTTGGAGCGGTGGCGGGCGATGCGGGAAAAGCCCATGGCCTCGAACACGGGTTCGAGGACGCCTTTCTCGGGCGCGGAGAACTCCACGAACTCGAAGCCGTCCAGCCCGATGGGATTGTCGAAAAGATCAGCCATCGTTCCTCCCATGATCCGATATCGCGTTTGCCCAGAGCGCTTCTCCGGGCAGCAACGCGCCTGCCGGGATCGGCGGTTCGTGCCGCCATGCTTCGTAGATCGGCCCGAAATCGAGGGAAACGAGGCCATCCACCAGTTGTTCCATGCTTTCGATCACGAAATAGCAGCGCTGGAAGGCATCAATGCCATAGTCCGTCCGCATGATCCGCGCCGGATCGAAGGGCAGGCGGAGGACTTGAGGATCGGCCGTGCTGAACACCGTTTCCCCCGCCGATGAGAGGATGCCCGCGCCATAGGCCTTCAATTTGCCGCCTTCCGCGATCAGCCCGAACTCGACCGTATACCAGTAGAGCCGCGCCAGCATCGGCAGCGCGTCCATCGCCATGGCGCGTTCGCCGGCCCGGCCATAGGCTTGCAGGAAATCGGCGAAACGCGGATCGAGCAGCATGGGAACGTGACCGAAGAAATCGTGGAACACGTCCGGCTCGACAAGATAATCGAGTTCGTGCTCTTCGCGCAGCCAGCGCGTCACCGGGAAGCGGCGCGCGGCGAGATGCGCGAAAAACGTTTCATCCGGGATGAAGCCGGGGACGGCCACCAGTTGCCAGCCTGTCGCATCGCCGATGATCCGGTTCGCGGCCCGGAAATCGGGAATGGCCGCCGCGCAGTCCAGCCGGTCCAGCCCCGCGAGGACGGCGCTTGCCGCATCGCGCTCGGCAAGCGCCCGTTGCCGTGCGTGAAGCCTGCGCCAGCGGTCGTGCATCGCCGGAGTATAGGAAGCGCGGTCCTGCGGCACGATATAGTCCGCGTCCGCGCGGGTATAGTCGCCGCGCAAGGCTGACTGGCTCCGGGCTGACGTCGGCTTCCTCATTCTTGCATGATAGCAAGGATCGCAAACGATTATCGTGCGGAATGGCCCTATTGAGAGCACATTTTTAGCGGAAACATGCCTAAATTACGAATAAATTGGAGGATTCATGAACCTCGATTCGTTTGATCGCGATATCCTGATCTGCCTGATGGAAGACGCGCGGATGCCGGTCGCGGCGATCGCCGAACGCGTTTCGCTTTCGCCCACGCCGGTCAGCAGGCGGTTGAAGCGCATGGAAGAGGAAGGCGTGATCCGGGGCTATGAGCCGGTTCTGGACTTACGCGCGCTGGGCTTCCAGCTCGACGTCTATGTCCTCATCAACCTTCAGGCGCACAACGACGAGAATATCCGGCGTTTCGAGCAGGCCGTCCTTGCCAACCCCTATGTCGTAGCCTGCCACGCGGTGACGGGCGACATGGATTACCTGCTCCACGTCATCGCGCGCGACGTGGAACATCTCAACCAGATCACGCTGAAGTCGTTGGTGCGCATTCCGGGCGTGCGCGATACGAAATCCATCATCGCGCTGGAAGCAGTAAAGCAGACGCGCGCCGCGCCGCTGGCATAGCGCGCCGTCCCGCAAGCGCCGGAAAAGGGCGCTTGCGGGATCGGGGTGTCGTTATGTCAGTTGCCGAACGTGCGCTGCCACCATCCCCGGCGCGGCGCTTCGCCGGTCGCGGAGGGTGTATCGTCGGCGGCGGCCATGGCCTGCGCCGGTTCCGCCGGTCCACCGGGGGCTCCTTCCGCAGCGGGCGATGGCGCGGCTTCGCCTTGTTCCGCAACCTCAGCGGGTGCGGCTTCCACCTTCTTGCGGCGCGTGCGCTTCGGCTTTGCCGGTGCTTCCTCGGGTGCTTCGGCCTTGGCGGCGGCTTCCGGCTCAGCCGGCGCTGCTTCGGCCTCAGCCTTCTTGCGACGCGTGCGCTTCGGCTTTGCCGGTGCTTCATCGGCGGGCGCTTCAGCTTCGGTGGCGGCTTTCGGTTCCGGCGCGGCCGTTGCTTCCGGCTCAGCCGGCGCTGCTTCGGCCTCGGCCTTCTTGCGGCGCGTGCGCCTGGGCTTGGCGGGCGGGGCCTCCTCAACGGCAACGTCGGCGACGGAGTCGTCGTTGGCGCTATCGGAAGCGGTGGCTTCCGTCAGGTCGGCCGGAGCTTCGGCGGCAACGGCTTCATCCGCCCCGGCTTCACCTTCGTCTTCACTTTCACTTTCGCCATCCAGGTCACTCGCGAAGGGCAATTCATCGTTGCCTTCCTCGTCGCGGTTCCCCCGGCCCCGGCGGCGGCGGCCACCGCGGCGGCGGCGCTTCTTCGGCGCGGAGCCGTCGTCCGCCTCCACATCGGTTTCGGCCCGGTCTTCCGCTTCCGGGGAGATGTCCGCGTCTTCGCTGTCCTCATCGTCGGCAGCGGCATCGTGCGGTTCGCGCTCGTCCTCGCGGCGGTCGCGTCCGCGTCCGCCCCGGCGCCGCTTGCGCCGCTTGCGGCGGCCATCGTCGGACGCGGTGTCGCGGTCGTCGTCCAGAACGTCATCGGCTTCGTCCTCGTCCTCCTCGAACGGAAGGTCGTCCTCGGGTTCGATGATCGGTTCGAAGCGGGGCAGGTGTTCCGGCCTCGGCCCGGACGACGCCACGCGCATCTTGGCGCCTTCGTTCTCGCCTTCGGGGATCACTTCGACATGGACCGCGTAGCGGTCCTCGATCTCGGCAAGATCGGCGCGCTTCGCGTTCAGTACATAGACCGCCGCTTCCTGGCTGGCGAACAGCGAAATGACCGTGCCCTTGCCCTTGGCTGCTTCGTCCTCGATCAGGCGGAGCGCCGAAAGCCCCGCGCTGGATGCCGTGCGGACGAGACCCGATCCGTCGCAGTGCGGACAGGCGCGCGTGGTCGCTTCCAGCACGCCAGTGCGCAGGCGCTGACGGCTCATTTCCATAAGGCCGAAGCTGGAAATCCGGCCGACCTGGATGCGGGCGCGATCGTCCTTCAGCGCCTCCTTCATCGCCTTCTCGACCTTGCGGATGTTCGATCCGTATTCCATGTCGATGA
>CAZUOV010000070.1:0-10466 GCA_964621355.1 uncultured Novosphingobium sp.
CCCGGCGGCTTGTTGAGCACGATGGCCGCGCGATCCTGCGTCAGCACCATGGCCTCGGCGCGGGCGATTTCCTCCGCGTTCAATTCCCGGCGCGGGCGGGCGGGCTTGCCGGATGCGGGCGCATGGCCGCCGGGCGGCACGCGCAGCACCTGCCCTGCGCTCAGCCGGTCCGCCGGGTCGGCGCGCTTGCCGTCTACCCGCAACTGCCCGGTGCGCGCCCAGCGCGATACCATAGCGAACCCCACTTGCGGCAAGTGGCGCTTGAACCAGCGGTCCAGGCGGATGCCTTCGTCGTCGGGGCCGACCGTGAACTGGCGCACGTCCTCGCTCATTCCGAATTCTTTCATGCAACCGCTCGCATCAGCCACAAGCCCGCGAACAGTCCGGCAAAACCCGCCGCCAGCGACAGGGCGACATAGCCCGCCGCCAGCCCCAGGTCGCCGCGCTCGACTAGCAGCGCGAACTCAAGGCTGAACGCGGAAAAAGTGGTGAAGCCGCCCAGGACGCCCACGCCCAGCAGCAGGCGCCATGCTTCCCCTCCGGTGCCGTGCCGGGCGAGCCATCCCGCCAGCAGCCCCATGGCGAAGCTGCCGACAACGTTCACCGTCAGCGTCGCCCAGGGAAAGGCGCTGGCGGCGACGGGACCGATGGCCTTCGTCCAGGCGTGGCCCACCATGTAGCGCAGCCACGAGCCAACGGCGCCGCCCGAAGCGACGAGCAGCGAGGCATGAAGAAGGGTCGGCGGTTTCATGCGGCGGCCTTAGCGGCACTGTGCGGGCAACGCCAATCCTCACTTGCGAAAAAGTGGGTGCAAGCCTTGCCTTCGGCTCCGTCCGGTGCTAGCGGGCCGGTCGTTGGCGCCGGGCTCTGCGTGAGTCACGGTCGCTCTGACGTATTCAGATGGTTCCATTCGGCTTTGAGTGAAACCCCGTGAGAACTGGGCGGGGTTTTGCCATCGGTTTTGTGAGGTGTGGCTTTTTATGCAGATTCTCGTTCGCGACAACAACGTCGACCAGGCTCTTCGCGCGCTCAAGAAGAAGTTGCAGCGCGAAGGCGTCTACCGCGAGATGAAGCTGCGCCGTCACTATGAAAAGCCTTCGGAAAAGCGCGCCCGCGAAAAGGCCGCTGCTATCCGCCGCGCCCGCAAGCTGGAGCGCAAGCGGATGGAACGCGACGGCGTCAAGTAACGTGCCCGCGAGCGGCGCGGCGCACGATGCGCTGCGCGCTTGAACGCTTCCGTCCGATAAGCCATGAGGGCGCGGCAATTTTTGTCCGCGCCCTTTTGCGTATCCGGCATCCCGATGCCTATCCAAGCCTGAGGTATCCTGTTCATGACCGAAATCACTCGCGTCCCTCTCCCGCCGATCGCCCGGGGTTCCGTCGGCAAGCTCTGGATCGGTGTCGCCGCGCTGGCGCTGGCCGCGGGCGGAATCGCCTGGGCGGCCCTGCCGTCCTATGTTCAGCTTGAAACGCTGAGCGCGGGCAAGGGCGAAAGCCCGGCGGCCGACGACGTGGTGCTCATCAACTATGTCGGCAAGCTGACGGACGGCAAGGTGTTCGATCAGGGCCGCGAGACGCCGATGCCGCTGAATCAGGTGTTCCCCGGCTTTCGCGACGGCGTGACTCAGATGAACGTGGGCGGCAAGTATCGGCTGACGGTCCCCGCCGCCAAGGCTTACGGTGCCAGCGAACAGCGCAATCCGATGACGGGCGAAGTGGTCATCCCCGCCAACAGCGATCTGGTGTTCGAGATCGACCTGCTCCAGCGGATGAGCCAGGCCGAATTCCAGCAGATGATGCAGATGCAACAGATGATGCAGATGCAGCGCGGGGGCCAGGGCGCTCCGGGCGGGCCGGACGGCGCGCCGCTTCCGCCTCCGGGGCGCTGACCCGCCTCTGCTTGAAGGCGCCGATGGCCGGTGATACCCGGCTGCTGTTTTTCGTTCTTGCCGCAAAGGTCGTGACATGTCGGTCGATACCGCAACGGTGGCCAGGATCGCCTCGCTTGCCCGAATCAAGGTGAGTGAGGAAGAACTGGCCGCCATGGTCCCCGAACTCAACGCCATCCTGGGCTGGGTGGAGCAACTCGGCGAAGTGGACGTGACCGGGATCGAGCCGATGACGGCCGTGATCGGGAACCATCTGCGCCTGCGCGACGACGTGATCGACGCCGACCCGCTGACCGGCGGCGGCATCCGCGACAAGGTTCTGGCCAACGCGCCCGCCGCCGAACACGGTTTCTTCGGCGTTCCGAAAGTGATCGAATAGTGACTGACCTGACAGAACTCGGCGTCGCGGCGATCCGCGATGGCGTCGCCAATGGCGATTTCTCCGCCGTCGAAGTGGCCGAAGCCTTCAATGCCAACGTGGCGGCGGCGCGGGATGCGCTCAACGCCTTTATCGTGGCGACGCCGGAAAAGGCGCTGGAGGCCGCGCGCGCGACGGATGCGCGCCGCGCGGCGGGCGAGCCGCTGGGCCGGATGGGCGGCGTGCCCATCGGCATGAAAGACCTGTTCGCCACCAACGGCGTGCAGACGACGGCGGCCAGCCACATCCTCGAAGGCTTCACGCCGCAATACGAATCGACCGTTTCGCAGAAGCTGTGGGACGCGGGCGCCGGGATGCTCGGCAAGCTGAACCTCGATCAGTTCGCCATGGGTTCGTCGAACGAGACGAGCTGGTTCGGCAATGTCGTGTCACCCTGGCGGCGCAACGACGGTTCCAACGCACCGCTGGCGCCGGGAGGCTCGTCCGGCGGTTCATCGGCGGCGGTGGCGGCGCGGCTCTGCCCGGCGGCGACCGGCACGGACACCGGCGGCTCGATCCGCCAGCCCGCCGCCTTCACCGGCATTTCCGGCATCAAGCCGACCTATGGGCGCTGCTCGCGCTGGGGTATCGTGGCCTTTGCCTCGTCGCTCGATCAGGCCGGGCCGATGGCGCGCGACGTGCGCGATTGCGCGATCATGCTGGAGGCCATGGCGGGTTTCGATCCGAAGGATTCGACCAGCCTCGACATGCCCGTGCCCGAATGGGAAGCGGGCCTTACGGCGGACATGAAGGGCAGGAAGGTCGGCATTCCGCGCGAATACCGGCTCGACGGCATGGATGCGGAAGTCGCGAAAAGCTGGGACGACGGCGTCGCGTGGCTGAAGGACGCGGGCGCGGAGATCGTCGATATCAGCCTGCCGCACACGAAATACGCGCTGCCTGCCTATTACATCATCGCGCCCGCCGAAGCCTCGTCCAACCTCGCGCGCTATGACGGCGTGCGTTATGGCCTGCGCGACCTGCCGGATGGCGCGAACCTTCAGGACATGTATGCCGCCACGCGCGCGGCGGGCTTCGGCCCGGAAGTGAAGCGCCGTATCCTGATCGGCACTTATGTGCTCTCGGCCGGGTTCTATGACGCCTATTACACGCAGGCGCAGAAAGTCCGCGCGCTCATCAGCCGCGATTTCCACGATGCCTTCCGCGAAGTGGACGTGATCCTCGCGCCGACCGCGCCGAGCGCCGCCTTCGCGCTGGGCGAAAAGAGCGCCGACCCGCTGGAAATGTATCTGAACGACGTGTTCTCGGTTCCCGCCTCGCTGGCCGGGCTTCCCGCCATGTCGGTTCCCGCCGGGCTGAACGGCGAAGGGCTGCCGCTGGGCCTGCAGGTGATCGGGCGCCCGTTCGACGAACAGGGCGTGCTGAACGCCGGGCTGGCGATCGAACGGCGCGCCGGGTTCGCGGCGAGGCCGGAGAAGTGGTGGTAGGTGTGGCAAATGCACTGCTTTGCATACACCGCGCTGAGCTATAACGGGTTCGGTCCCGCACGGACATTTCAGGAAGTCATCGGGTCATTCGATGATGAGGGCTTGGGCGTAACGGCCTTTGTTCCGCGGCTGCGTCGCCGCTCATGTAACGATGTGAAGCAGGTTGAAGGGCTTCCTTGGTTTGCTCGCTACCTGCCCTGGTCGTATGTGGCGCACCGGGGAAAGGCCAGGGCGGAATCTCTGCTGTTGGCTGCCGCGCTGGCCGGAAAGGGCGCCACATGCGTCTATGCGTTCCCCGGATTGAGCCTTGAAGCGATGAGCCGTCTGGCAGCGGCCGGTATTCCTGTCGTCCGGGAGATGACAAATCTTCACGAAGGCACCGCGCGGCGCATCCTGTCTCATGCCTATGAGATGGAAGGGCTTCCGGCTTTCAATGCCATCAGCGCTGAATCCGTGGAATTGGAAAGGCAATGCCTCGCTTTTGCGGATCACGTTTTCGCGCCCAATGACGAAGTGAGGAAATCGCTGCTCGAATTCGGGGTCGGAGAGGATCGCATCATCGATGCCGCCTATGGCTGGAGCCGGACGCGATACAAGTTCGTTGACCGCCCGGCGGATCTCGCCGGGCGCGGCCAGGCGACAGCTCTGTTCGTCGGGCGCGTTAGCTACGACAAGGGCGCGCATCACTTGTTGAGAGCATGGCACCGGGCCGGGCGTCCGGGAAAGCTGATGCTGGCGGGTGCGATCGATCCGCAATTCGAAGCCCGCATGAGTGTGGAATTGAATCATCCGTCCATACAAAGGCTCAACTTCGTCAAAGATTTGAGCGAAGTTTACGCGATAGCGGACTACTTCGTATTTCCTTCGCTGGCGGAAGGCGGGCCTCAGGTCGTCTACGAGGCGGGCGCGCACGGCCTTCCGCTTGTCGCTTCGCCGATGGGGGCAGGGCGTATGATTCCCGACGCGGATCACGGGATCGTCCTGAACCCCGCCCACGAAGCGGGATTTGCAGAAGCCATTCTGAAAGTGGCCGAGGACCGGGAATATGCCCGGCATATCGGGGAAAACGCCCGCAAGCGAGCCGAGCAGTTTGAGTGGACGCGCGTGAGCCGGCAGCGGGCGCGGTCGCTGGCCGCGGCTCTGCAATGGACCGAGGCATAGGAGCCAAGGTCACGTCGTTGGGTGTCGAAAGGCGAAAACCGGAACAGGGGCCGGCGGATACCGATTCATTTTCGACGGGCGCCGCGGCCTGCTTCGCGCCGCGCGAATCCGGCCACGCTCTGCTTCGTCTGCATCACGATATCCGCTCCAATTGACTTCCATCAAGGATCGCGGCCGACGAGGCTGTATCCCTGACGCAATCATACGAATGAGGCGACTCATTACAGGTAGCTTGATGCTCATGGCCGGAAGCCGGGGGCAGGCGTGCTGAAGTTCGTTTCATTGCGAAAGTGGAGGGGGTTTCCCATGAGCGCCGATACTCTTGTTGCACCTCTTGCCGAAAAACCGGCTCACGTTCCCGCCGGACTGGTGCGCGATGTCGACATGTACGATCTCATCAGGGGAAAAGAGGACGCGCAGGAAGCGTGGCACCGGGTGCAGCAGACGTGCCCCGATATTTTCTGGACGCCGCGCCACGGCGGCTACTGGATGGCGACGCGCGGGCCGCTGATCCAGGAGATCCAGGAAGACTACGCGCATTTCTCGCATCGCAACTTCGTGATTCCCAAGCAGAAGTTCGATCACCCCTCGATGCTGGCGCTGGACCCGCCCGAGCATACGCCGCTGCGCAAGGTCATCATGCCCGCGCTCACCAAGACGGCGCTGGCCCAGCTTGAGGAGCACGCGCGCGTCGCCGCCCGCGACGCGCTCGACCGGATCGCGCCGCGCGGCGAATGCGAGTTTATCAACGAATTCGCCACGGTCCTGCCGATCGTGGTGTTCCTCGACATGATGGGGCTGCCGCAGGAGGATCGCGAAATGCTCCTCCCCTATGTCGAGAAGGAGACTCGCAGCCCCAGCGAAGCCGACCGCCTTGAAGCGCAGACCTTCATGGCGGGATACATCGTCCAGCATATCGAGGAGCGGAAACGCAACCCCAGGCCGGACCTTATCACGCACGTCATCACCGCCGATGTCGGAGACCGCAAGATCACCGATGACGAGGCAACGAGCTATCTCCTGCTCCTGCTGTTCGGCGGACTGGACACCGTGGCCTCGATGATCGGCTTCGTCGCGCGCCACCTCGCGATGCATCCCGAACACCGCAGGCGGCTGGTCGAAGAACCCGCCATCATGCAGAACGCGATCGAGGAACTGATCCGCCGCTATGGATTATCCAACACCGCCCGCGAAGTGGTGTCCGATTACGATTTCCACGGCGTGAGCCTCAAGGCCGGGGACATGATCCAGATTCCCAACCTGTTCTATGGGCTGGACGACCGCATCCACAACGATCCCCTGACAGTCGATTTCGACCGTCCGGTGCCGATCCGCCATGCCGCCTTCGGCAACGGGCCGCATATCTGCCCCGGCGGCATCCTCGCGCGGCGCGAGATCAAGGTGTTCCTTCAGGAATGGCTGGCCCGCATTCCCGATTTCGCGATCAGGCCCGGCACCACGCCGAAGATCGTCACCGGGATGGTCAATGCGATCCAGGAAATGCATCTGGTGTGGGAACCGCGGGCGTGAGCGGATACCGCAAATGGAAGTGCGCCTATTGCGGCCACGTCTATGACGAGGCGGAAGGGGATCCGACGGAAAACATTCCGCCGGGCACTCGCTTCGAGGACTTGCCGGACGACTGGATCTGCCCGGAATGCGGCGCCTTCAAGTTCGACTTCAAGCCGCTGGACGAATGAGATTCGCGCCCGGGCGCCTCAGCGCCCGAGCAGCGACAGCAGTTGCCAGGCCGCCACGACACGGCTGCTTTGCGCGATGACCTCGCTCACCGCGGCGGCGGTCGCTTCCCGCTCCGCGTCGAGCAGGTCCAGTTGGGGCTTCATGCCGACGCGGACTTCATGGCGGATGCCGTCGCGCGCCTGCGCCGCCGCGCGGGCCCGGTGGGCGGCGGCGGCCTCGACAAGTCCGGCGGTCCGCACGGCCTGAAAGGCACTGATGGTCTGTTCGTCTATCGCGGCGCGGGCGGCGCGCAGGCGCGCCTCGGCTGCCCTGACCATGCTGTCGGATTCCCTGATACCGGCGGCGATCCGCCCACCGGAGAAAAGCTGCCAGCGCGCCCGCACGCCGACCGTTGCCGCATCGGCGCGGTAATCGGGGAAGAACTGATCGCGCACCGCCGATCCTTCCGCGAAGGCTCCGACTGCCGGCAGGCGTTCGGCTCGCGCGCCTTTCGCGGCGGCGCGCGCGGCTTCCACTGCCGCCTCCGCCTGTGCCAGCAAGGGGTTGTCGAGCCGCGCCGCATCGAGCGCTGCATCGAGAGTCGCGGGCAGCGGCGGGCTGGGCGGCAGCGGCTGCAGACCGGCGGGAGCAAGCCCGGTCAGGCGCATGAACCGCGCGTCGGCGGAGACGGCCATGCCGCGCGCCTGCTCCAGTCCCGCCCGCGCTTCGGCCAGGCGGGCTTCGGCCTGCGCGACATCGGTGCTTGGGCTTTCCCCGGCCTTGTAGCGCAGCCGTGCGTGCCGCAGGATTTCCTCCATCTGACGCATCATCTGCTCGTGAAGCGTCACCATGCGCCCCGCCGTCAGTACGTCGCCATAAGTCTGAACCGTCGCGACGGCGATCTGGTTTTGTGTGACGGCCTCGCTTGCGCGCGCGGCCTCGCTGCCCGCTTTCGCTTGCGCGATTCCGGCACTGACCCGGCCCCCCGTGAACAAGGGCTGCTCGATGACGAGTTGCGCGGCGCGGGGGGTGACGTTCGCGGCCGGAAGCCCGAAATAGCCTTGCGGATCGAGCCGCCCATAACCCACCGAACCGCTGACCGTCGCGCCGGGCAGACCGGCGGCGCGCGCCTGATCTATCCGCGCGGCCGCCGCTTCGCTGTCCGCGCGGGCGGCCTCGATTTCCGGCGCATGCGCCATGGCCGCCGCGATTGCCTCTTCGAGCGTCGTCGCCTGCGCGGGCGCGGCAAGGCTTGCGAGGGCACAGGCGAGCGCCGCGCGTCGCAACGTCATTTGAAGGCGTTGCCCGGGCGCACGCCCATGGCCTTGAACGCCATCGCGGCGGGGCAGAACCCGGTGAGGCTCGCCTGGATCATGTTGAGCCCGGCAAACACGGTCAGCGCGATCCACCAGGGATGGACAGTGAGCGACAGGACCACGCCCAGCAGCACGACGCATCCGGCGAAGATCATCACGGCACGATCGAGAGTCATCATTTCGGTTCCCTGTTCTGGAGAGGCTATAATCCAACGGCATTGACTAATATAAGAAACATACGTTATAAGCAATCCACAAACGGCGGTCATTTTTCGGCAGTGAGGGGGCAGCGTGTCGATCCGGGCAACACGGCGTCATCGACGAAAGGGAAGAGCGGGTGGCATGGGCAAGCGGCTCTGGCTCGCGGGCGTCATGCTGGCCCTGCCGCTGGTATTGTCGGCATGCGGCCGCGAGCCGGAGCGCGAGCAGGCGGCGGTTTTGCCCGCCGGGGACATGCTTCGCCTCGCGCCGCAACAGATCGCCGACATGAAGGCGGTCGGCGCGGAGATCGCCACGCGCGATCAGGCCGAAGCGCTGGCTCGCATCCCCGGCATCCTGACGTCGCTGTCCGTGCGTGCCGGCGACATGGTGCGCAAAGGCCAGCGGATCGGCATGATCGTCGATTCACGGCTTGGCCATGAGGTGAGCGCTTACGGCGCGCAGGTCGCGGCGGCGCAGGCGGAAGCCGCGCGGGCCAATGCCGACCTCGCGCGTATCCGCGATCTTCACGATAATGGCGTCTATGCCAGGGCGCGGCTCGATCAGGCCGTGGCCGCCGCGCGCGCCGCCGATGCGCAAGTGGACGCCGCACGCGCGCGGCAGGGCGCCAGCGCCAGTGTCGCGGGGCAGGGAGCGGTCCTCGCGCCCGCCGATGGGCGGGTGTTGCGCGCGGATATACCGGCAGGCTCGGTCGTCGCGCCGGGCATGTCGATCGCCACTGTCACGGCGGGGCCGCCGGTCCTGCGCCTGATGCTGCCGGAATCGACGGCGGGGCAGGTCCGTCCCGGCGCGCGCGTGATCGTCGATGAAACGGACATGCCGTCCGGCGCGCGCGAAGGCAGCATTGCGCAAGTCTATCCCGCGATCACTGGCGGTCAGGTGCGTGCCGATGCCACGCTTCCCGGCCTGACGACCGAGTTCGTGGGACGCAGGATAGGTGTTTCGGTCGAGGTCGGCACGCGCAAGGCGCTGGTGGTTTCGCGCCGTTACGTCATCACGCGCTATGGCATGGATCAGGTGCAGGTCGTGAGCGTTGAAACAAGGGGTGGGGGCAGACGCCTGAGCATGGTTCCCGTGCAGATCGCGCCCTTGGCCGATCCGCGCGGAGTCGAAATCCTGAGCGGCGTTGCCGCCGGTGATACGCTGTTCGCGCCCAAGGCCCCCACCCGGGCAGCGCGCTGATGAACCTCGGCATTTCCGGTCGGTTGACCAGGGCTACCATCGCCTCACCCCTGACGCCGCTGTTCCTTCTCGCGGCGATTGCCGTTGGCCTGCTCGCCCTCTTTTCCATTCCTCGCGAGGAAGAGCCGCAGATCAGCGTGCCGATGGTGGACATTCAGGTCATGGCGCCGGGCCTTTCCGCCGCCGACGCGACCGAACTGGTCGGCATCCCGCTCGAAACCATCGTCAAGAGCGTCGATGGCGTCGAGCACGTCTATACGCAGGCGCGCGACGACGGCGTGATGGTGACCGCCCGCTTCCTCGTAGGGTCGAACCCGGAGGATGCGGCCATCCGCATCGAGGAGAAGCTGCGCGCCAATTGGGACAGGAAGCCCGCCGGCATTCCCGATCCCAGGGTGACGGTGCGCGGCATCAACGACGTGCCCGCCGTGGTGTTGACGCTTTCGCCCCGGCCGGGGGCGGCGGGCGAGTGGAACGACGCCAGCCTTTATGAACTGGCCGCCAGGCTGCGCACTGAGATCGCCAAGGTGGACGATGTGGGCCTGACTTTCCTCGTCGGCGGCCGTCCCGAGGAAATCCGCATCGCGCCGGACCCCGCGAAGCTGCGCCAATATGGCGTGCTGCTGGGCAGCGTGATCGAGGCGGCGTCGCAGGCCAATCGCAGTTTCCCGCTCGGCGATATTCGCGAGGACGGGAAAGCGGTGGGCGTGGTCGCGGGCCGCACGCTGTCATCGGCGCAGGAAGCGGGCCTGCTGACCGTGCGTTCCGCGTCGGGCGCGCCGGTCTATCTGCGCGATGTCGCCGCCGTCACGCAGGGGCCGCGCGAGGATCAGGCGAGGGCATGGCGCTGGGCGAAGTCGGACAACGGCCAGTGGCATTCCGCGCCCGCCGTCAGCGTGGCCGTGGCCAAGCGCGCCGGGGCCAATGCCGTGGTGGTGTCCAGCGCCATTCTTCATCGCGTCGAGGGGCTCAAGGGCAAGCTCATTCCCGATGGCGTTGAGGTGGCCGTCACGCGCAACTACGGCGAGACGGCGAACGAGAAGGCGAACGAACTGCTGTTCCACCTCGCCCTGGCGACTGTCTCCATCGTCGCGCTGATCGGCTTTGCCATCGGCTGGCGCGAAGCGGCGGTGACGGCGGTGGTCATCCCGAC
>CAZUOV010000071.1:0-10425 GCA_964621355.1 uncultured Novosphingobium sp.
CCAAGGCGACCAGCGTGCAGCTTTCGGCGGACGACCTGTCCGATCCGGCCAAGATGGCGCAGTTCCAGGCCGCGCAGAACCAGCTTTCGCAATCGCTTGCCGGTTTCGGCCGCCTGCTGGTGAACGTGGAGCGCTACCCCGAACTCAAGAGCATCACCAATTACCAGATGCTGCAAAGCCAGCTTGAAGGCCAGGAAAACCGCATCCGCGTCGCCATCCGCGACTACAACGGCGCGGTCCAGCAATACAACACCACCATCCGCACCTTCCCCGACGCGATCGGCGCCAAGCTGTTCTATGGCGCCAAGCCCATGCTGTCCTATCAGGCCGTGACGCCGGGAGCGGAGGTCGCGCCGAGCCTTGAAGGCAAGCTCTGATCCGGTGCTGAAGGCTCCGGCAAGGTTGCTTGCGGCGCTGCTGCCAGCGGCGTTGCTGGCCCTTGCGCCATTGCTTGCCCACGCCCAGCAGTTCCCCGCGCTCACCGGGCGCGTGGTGGATGCGGCGAACGTCCTTCCGCCGGACGCGGAAGCGCGGCTGACGCAGAAGCTTGAGGCGCTGGAAACGCAATCCCGCCGCCAGCTTGTCATCGCCACGATTCCCGACCTCCAGGGCTATGACATCGCGGACTACGGCTACCAGTTGGGCCGTGCGTGGGGCATCGGCGACAAGCAACGCAACGACGGCGCCCTGCTGATCGTCGCGCCCAACGAACGCAAGCTGCGCATCGAAGTCGGCTATGGCCTCGAAGGCGTGCTGACGGACGGGATGAGTTCGCTCATCATCAATCAGGCCATCGTGCCGAAACTCAGGGCGGGCGACTTGCCGGGCGGTATCGAGGACGGGACGGACGCCATCGTCCGGCAATTGACCCTGCCGGACGAAGAAGCACGCCGCATCGCTCAGGAAGCGGGCAAAAAGGAGAATACGGGCGATCCCTTCGCCCTGATCTTCTTCCTGATATTCATCCTGTTCTTCTTCGTCTTTCCCATGATCGGCGCGATGAGAGGCGGCGGCAGACGCCACCGGCGCAGCGGGCTGCCCGGCGTCATCGTCTGGCCTGGAACCATGAGCAGCGGCGGATTCGGCGGTGGCAGCTTCGGAGGTGGCGGATTTTCCGGCGGAGGCGGCAGCTTCGGCGGCGGCGGTTCGAGCGGGAGCTGGTAGGCCATGAAGATACGCAGCATCCTGACAGACGCGGAACGCCAGCGCGTGAGCAACGGCGTCACGGCGGCCGAAACGGAAAGCGCGGGCGAGATTCTCACGATCCTCACCACGCAGTCGGACAGTTACGCCGACGTGGCGCTGGCATGGTCGGCGCTTGTCGCGCTGCTGGCATTGAGCGCGCTGACCATCGCGCCGGGTTTCTATTTCGGTATCTACGAGGCGCTGTCCGGCGGCTGGCTGCATGCATGGACGCCGCGCGCGGTGTTCGCGCTGGCGCTCACGGTCACGGCCCTCAAATTCGGCGCGATGTGGCTGCTGCAACTGTGGATGCCGCTGCGGCTGGCGCTGGTGCCCGGCCCCGTCAAGGCCATGCGGGTGCGCAGGCGAGCCGTCACCTGTTTCCGGGTCGGCGCGGAGCGGCGCACGCACGGCCGCACCGGCGTTCTCATCTACCTTTCCCGGCGCGAGCACCGGGCGGAAATCGTCGCGGACGAAGCCATCGCGGCGAAAGTTCCGCCCGAAGTCTGGGGCGACGTCATGGCCGAAATGATCGCGCTGATCCGGGAGGATCGCGTCGCGGACGGCCTTTGCGCCGCCGTGGAGCGCGTGGGCGCCATTCTGGCCGACCACTTCCCGCGCGCGGACGATGATCGCAACGAACTCCCCGACAGGCTGATCGAAGTATGACTCATGAAAGCGACGCGCCGGACGAGATCGTCTGGCAAGGGAAATACGTCACCACGCGGCGCAAGGGGCGCTGGGAATACGTCAGCCGCGCGCGTGGCATCCGCGCCGCCGTGATCCTCGCCATGGACGAGGACGATCACGTTCTGCTGGTGGATCAGTTCCGCGTCCCGCTGGGCAGGCGCTGCATCGAACTGCCCGCCGGGCTTGTCGGCGACGACGACAGCGCGCCCCACGAAACGGCGGAAGCCGCGGCCGCGCGCGAGCTGGAAGAGGAAACCGGCTATCGCGCCGACATGATCGAGACGATCGGTGAGTTCTGGTCATCGCCCGGCATGGTGAGCGAGAGCTTCACGCTCGTGCGTGCACGGGGCCTGCGCAAGATCGGCATGGGCGGCGGTGTGGGCAACGAGGACATAACCGTGCATCGCGTGCCCCTCGCGGGTATCCCGGACGCCATCGGCCGCTGGCGGGACGAGGGCTATGCCATCGACGTCAAGTTGCTGACGTTGCTCGGTCCCGTTCTCCTCACCCGGACGTGATGCACTTTCCTTACATCATACTTGACTTATATAAGGCATAAGCGATACATTGCTTGCGAACAAATGGACAGGATCATGCCTCACAACGAAATCACGCCCCTGGAACTCGACGGACTTATCCGGGCGGGCGAGGCACTGGTCGTCGATGTCCGGGAGCCGGACGAATATGCCCGGGGCCACATCCCCGGCGCGGTGAACGTGCCGCTGTCCGCTTTCCAGCCTTCGCTTCTGCCGCAGGCGAACGGCAAGCGACTGGTGCTCAATTGCCTGGGCGGAAAACGCTCGGGCATGGCGCTCGACAAGTGCACTGCGGCGCAACAGGCCGTGGACACGCACCTGGCGGGCGGGTTCGAGGCGTGGCGGACCGCGCGCCTGCCGGTCGAACGGTGATCCCCGCTTGAAACCGGACGACCTCAGCGAACTGAAAGCCAACGCGTCAATCATGGCGGCGCGCCTCAAGCTCATGAGCCACCCCGAACGGTTGCTCATGCTCTGCCGCATGGACGAAGGCGAAGTATCGGTGAACGAGCTGGTGACTCTCACCGGCCTGTCGCAATCATCAGTCTCGCAACATCTCGCCATGTTGCGCGAGGAAGGCGTCGTGACGATCCGGGGCGAGGCGCAGACCCGGTTCTACAGCCTCAGCGATCCGCTGGTGCGCGAGATCATCCACGCCCTGTGCGAACTGTGCGCCAATCATTGCGGCTGATTCAATCGCCGCCGCGCGCGATGGGGCGGGCCGGATCCCTGATCCATTCCGACCACGATCCGGGATAGAGCGCAGCGCCGCCAAGCCCCGCCGCCGCCATGGCCAGAGCGTTGTGGCACGCCGTGACGCCGGAGCCGCACTGAAGAATCGTCCGGTCCGGCGCAAAATCGCCCAACACGGCCCGGAAGGCCGCGGCCAGTTCGACAGGCGGAAGAAACCGCCCGGACGCATCCAGATTGTCCCGGTAGAAGCGGTTGCGCGCGCCGGGAATATGCCCCGCCACGGGATCGAGCGGATCGGGCTGGCCCGCGAAACGGTGCGGCGGGCGGGCGTCCAGGACCAGACGGTCTCCGCTCGCGATATTCCGCCATACGTCATCCACACCAACCACCGGCGCGGCACCCGGGTTCGGCGACCCGAACGTCCCGGCCTCAGGCGGTGGCGGAACGCCAGCCTCAAGCGCGCCGCCCGCTTCCTTCCACGCCGCCAGTCCGCCGTCGAGAACCGCGACCGCCTCATGCCCCAGCCAGCGCAGCAGCCACCACAGGCGCGCCGCATAGGGGCCGCCGGAACGATCGTAGGCCACCACCTGCCGTCCCCGGCTCAACCCGGCCGCGCGGAGCCTGGCCGCCAGATCGTCCGCATCCGGCAAGGGATGGCGTCCGCCCTCGCCCGGTGGCGCTGACAGATCGTTGTCGAGGTGAAGATAGCGCGCGCCGGGGATGTGCCCCTCGGCAAAAGCGCGCGCGCCCGCATTGGGGTCCGCCAGATCGAAGCTGCAATCGAACACCGCGACGGCACCGTCCGCGACCAGCCGCGCCAGATCGCCCGCCGATATCAGCGTCGTGAAGATGGCCTCGTCAGCCATCCCGCAGGATCTCAGGCCAGACGCCCGAAAGCGTCCCCGCCTGCATAGACCGCCGCGCCGCCCAGTTCCTCCTCGATGCGGATGAGTTGGTTATACTTTGCCAGACGGTCGGATCGGGCAAGGCTGCCCGTCTTGATCTGGCCGCAGTTGGTGGCGACGGCGAGGTCCGCGATGGTCGCGTCTTCCGTCTCGCCCGAGCGGTGCGACATGACGGCGGTATAACCGGCGCGCTGCGCGATGGAAACGGCCTCCATGGTCTCGGTGAGCGAGCCGATCTGGTTGACCTTGACCAGCAGCGAATTGGCCAGCCCCTCGCCGATGCCCATCGTCAGCCGCTTCGGATTGGTGACGAACAGGTCGTCGCCGACAAGCTGAACCTTGTCGCCGATCTTGTCGGTCAGCGCCTTCCAGCCCACGAAGTCGTCCTCGCTCATGCCGTCCTCGATGGACCGGATCGGATAGGCTTCGCACAAATCCGCCA
The DNA here is from genome assembly GCA_964621355.1 of uncultured Novosphingobium sp. GTDB lineage: Bacteria > Pseudomonadota > Alphaproteobacteria > Sphingomonadales > Sphingomonadaceae > Novosphingobium. Next base: position 4,449 of record CAZUOV010000071.1, read on the forward strand.
GATAGTCGGCCATCTGTTCGGGCGACAGGCTCAACCCCTCGCCGCTGATTTCATACTGGCCGCCCTTGAAGAACTCGGTCGAGGCGCAGTCCAGCGCCAGCGCCACATCGCTGCCCGGCTTGAAGCCCGCCTTTTCGATGGACGCCATGATGAAATCCAGCGCGTCGCGCGTGCTGGCAAGGTTCGGGGCGAAGCCGCCCTCGTCGCCCACCGCCGTCGCCAGCCCCTTGTCGTGCAGCCCCTTCTTCAGCGTGTGGAAGATTTCCGCGCCCCAGCGCACGGCTTCGGCCAGGCTGTCCGCGCCGACGGGCATGACCATGAATTCCTGGAAGTCGATGGGATTGTCCGCATGTTCGCCGCCGTTGATGATGTTCATCATCGGCACCGGCAGGACATGCGCCGAAACGCCGCCGATATAGGAATAGAGCGGCAGCCCGCGCGCATTGGCGGCGGCCTTGGCGACGGCGAGACTGACACCCAGAATGGCGTTGGCGCCCAGGCGGCCCTTGTTCTCCGTGCCGTCCAGTTCGATCATGGCAAGGTCGATATCGCGCTGGTCCTCGGCATCGAGCCCCTCCAGCGCTTCCCTGATCTCGTTGTTCACGGCATCGACCGCCTTGAGGACGCCCTTGCCCAGATAGCGGCCCTTGTCCCCGTCGCGCAGTTCCACGGCCTCGTGCGCGCCGGTCGACGCGCCCGAAGGCACGGCGGCGCGGCCGAAGCTGCCGTCATCAAGCAGGACATCGACTTCAACCGTCGGATTGCCCCTGCTGTCGAGAATCTCGCGGCCGTGGATGTCAATGATCGCGGTCATTGCTGCGTCTGCTCCTGCTTGGTTATGCGGTTCCGATGCGCCGCCTTAGCAGGGGAACCTCCGCTGACAAGGCGCGTTTCAGCAATAATGCGGGACTTGCGCGGAGGATCGGCTACACTATCTGAATCCCTCACCGATCGCATAAACCCCTGCAACCTCGAAACAGGATGGGAAATCATGGCCGACAGCACCACCCCCGAAACCGAAACCACCGCCGAACCCGCAAAGGCGAAGTTCACTCGCGCGCTGGAGGAAGCGAAGGCCGGCGCACAGCAGCTTGGCAAGGAAGCGCAGGAACGCGCCGGACAATATCGCGAAAAGGCGCATGCCACGCGTGAGGAATGGGTCAACGAAGCCAAGGCCCGCGGTGGACAGGCGAAGGAAAAGGCCGCCGGTCTTGCCGATGAAGGCAAGACACGCGCCAGCCAGGGCCTTGCCGCGCTGGGCAAGATGGTCGACGAAAACGCCGCTCTGGTGGACGAGAAGATCGGCACGAAATACGGCGACTACGCCCGCAAAGCCGCCACCTCCTTGCAGGATACCGCCGCGAAGCTCGACGCCAAGGACGTCGGCGAACTGACGGAAGACGCCAAGGAATTCGTGCGCCAGAGCCCCGGCCTCGCGCTCGGCATGGCGGCTGTCGCCGGTTTCCTGATCGCCCGCATGTTCAAGGGCTCGAACGACTGATCCCGGCGCGCCCGGAAAACAGGGAGCAACGGGGCCAGCGATGGCGGAAGCCGAAACACGAACCGCATCCGCCGAAGCGGAAACCGGCACCGACGACGACGCGCGGGAACGCTCTCTGGTGGAGGACTTGCGGAAGCTGGCCGGTGACGGCCGCGCTTTCGCGGAAGCGGAAATCGCCTATCAGCGCGCCCGCGTCGCTTATGCGGGCGCGGCGGCACGCCCCATCGCCGCGCTGGGCGCGCTGGCGCTGTGCTTCGTGTTCTTCGCGCTCATGGCCGCGACGGTCGGCTCGGTGATCGCGCTGGCGCCGCGTCTGGGTGCATGGGGAGCCACGGGCGCGGTCGCGGGCGGATTGATCCTGCTGGCGGCCCTTTGCGCGCTCGTCGCCCGCCAGAAAGCGGGCACCATGGTGCGGACCCTGAAGCAAGGTGGACGGCCATGAAAGCGCGGATACGGTTGCAGGCCGCCGCGATGGCCCGCGATGGTGCGAAGTCGTCGCTCGACGGGCAAGTGGCGCAAGTAAAGGCCGATGTCGCCGCGCGCGGCGTCGGCGGACGCATCGCGGACAAGGCAACGGACATCGCGGTGGAAAAGATGGCGGACGCCATCGAAGTCGCGGACCAGAATCGCGCCGCTATCGCCGGAACCATCGGCGCGCTGGCGCTTTGGTTTCTACGCAAGCCGATCGCGCGGTGGACGGAACGCACTTTCGACGTCGATCTCGGCATGACCAAGGAACAGGAATGATGACAGAGCAATTGCCCGTGCCCCAGGATGAAACAGCCATCACGGAAGTGGAACCTGTGGAGGAGCCCCGGCGGAACCCCGCCGGAAAGGCGGTCCGGTTCGTGCGCGAGCATCCGGTCGCCGCCGTGGCGGGCGCGGCCGTCGCGGGCGTGGTGCTCGCGGCGTTTGTGCCGAAGCGCAACCGCGAAAGGATCGCCAACAGCAAGATCGCCGGGAAGGCGAGCCACCTGTTCGAACTCGCCACCGTCGCCGGGCTGGCGCTGGGCCGCGACGTCATGGAACGCGCCGAGAGCGCGGGCCACGAATTGCGCTCTCGCGGCGGAGACCTCGCCCACCGCGCCGAACGGCTGGGACATCACGCAGCGGACAGGGCAAGCCGGTTGAGCGACGCGGCAACAGACCGCTTTGAGCAGATCACGGCGCGCGGCGGCAAGGCCGCGTCATCCACCGGGCACCGGATCGCCGACAAGGCCGCGGAAATCGCAAAGCGCCTGCATCGCTGACACTTGCGTTTCGCACCTGCGAAATTTAAATTGCGGGCCACCTCCCCTCTTCAGGAAACGGCCTGTTCATGCAGAAACTGCACCTCGTCATGGGCGGTCGCGTCAGCGACCCCCAGGGACTCGATTTCATTGACCTCAAAAAGCTCGATCTCGTCGGCGTCTATCCCGACTACCAGGAAGCCGAAGATATCTGGCGCGCCTGCGCCCAGCGCACGGTGGACGACGCCGAAATGAAATACGTGATCGTGCATCTTCACCGGCTGCTCGAACCGGAGCTGCCAAAGCAGGATTAATCGAACACGCGCAAACGCACCGTTCGCGCCACTACGCGAACGGTGCGTCTCAGATGAATTCGATCTTTTCGACTACGTAGAAGCGGTCGCCGGAAGGCACCGTCACTTCGATCTCTTCTTCAGCCTTGCGGCCGATCAGCGCCTTGCCCAGCGGCGAGTTGTAGCTGATGCGGCCCGCCTTGGCGTCCGCTTCATAGGGGCCGACGATCTGGTAACGCACCGGCTTGTCGTCATCGTCCAGCAGAGTGACGGTGGCGCCGAAAACGATCTTGTCGCCGGACAGAGTCGCGGGGTCGATGATGTTCGCGCGGCTGACCTTGTCCTCCAGGTCGGCGATCTGGGCCTCGACGTGGCCCTGACGTTCCTTCGCGGCGTGATATTCCGCGTTTTCGGACAAGTCCCCATGCGCGCGCGCCTCTTCGATCGCATCGACGATGCGGGGTCGCTCCTCGCGCAGTGCCTTCAGCTCGGCCGTGAGCTTCTCATAGCCCTCGGCCAGCATGGGCAGCTTTTCGACACTTGCCATAACGCATCTTCCTCCAGCGCGCGTCCCGGTCAACGGCGGTCAAGGATTGCCCCGTTCCGGCAGGAACAGGCCATCTCGTCCGCGATGTGGGGAGGCGAAACCGATTTCAGCTATAATAGTCCTGTAACGAACGCACTTCAAGCTGGCTGCCCCGCCGCGCCGCAATGGCCTGCACCGCCGCCAGTGAAGCCGCCGCCGTCGTGAAATAGGGCAGCTTGCCCTTCAGCGCCGATCCCCGGATGGATTGCGAATCCTTGAGGCTCTGCCACCCCTCCGTGGTGTTGAAGATCAGCGCGATGCCGCCGTCGATGATCCGGTCGACGATATGGGGCCGCCCCTGAGCCACCTTGTTCACACGCTCGACGGGCAGGCCCGCATCCTCAAGATAGCACTGGGTGCCGCCTGTCGCCACGATAGTGAAGCCGAGGTCGACCAGTTGCCGCACCGCGGGCAGGATCACCGGCTTGTCGTCATCCTTCACCGAGACGAACACTACGCCGCTGTCCGGCAGCACAGTGCCCGCGCCGAGCTGGGATTTGCCGAACGCTCGCGCGAAATCGGCATCGATTCCCATAACTTCACCGGTAGACTTCATTTCCGGGCTGAGCACCGGATCGACGCCCGGGAAGCGCGCGAAAGGAAACACCGCTTCCTTGACGGCCATGTAATCGAGATCGCGTTTGAACGGCGGGAAGCCGTCCAGCTTTTCGCCCGCCATCACGCGCGCCGCGATCTTGGCGACGGGCTGGCCGATGGCCTTGGCCACGAACGGCACGGTGCGGCTGGCGCGCGGGTTCACTTCGATGAGATAGACTTCGTTGGCCTTCACCGCGAACTGCACGTTCATCAGCCCCCGCACGCCCAGCGCCATAGCCAGCGCATCGGCCTGCCGCTCCATTTCGGAAATGATTTCGGGGGACAGGCTGTAGGGCGGCAGCGTGCAGGCGCTATCGCCGGAATGGATGCCCGCTTCCTCGATGTGCTGCATCACGCCCGCGACGACGACCCGTTCGCCGTCGCACAGGGCATCGACATCGCATTCGATGGCATCGCGCAGATACTGGTCGATGAGGACCGGGCTTTCGCCTGAAACCTGCACGGCGGTGGCGATGTAATCGTCGAGTTGCGCTTCGGAATCGACGATTTCCATGGCCCGGCCGCCCAGCACGTAGCTGGGCCGGATCAGCACCGGATAGCCGATGCGCGCCGCCACGGCGACGGCCTCGTCCCGGCTGCGGGCGATGCCGTTCGCGGGCTGTTTCAGGCCCAGCTTCTCCACCAGCGCGGAAAAGCGCTCGCGGTCCTCGGCAAGGTCGATGGCATCAGGCGACGTGCCCAGGATAGGGATGCCCGCGTCTTCCAGCGCCTGCGCCAGCTTGAGCGGAGTCTGCCCGCCGAACTGCACGATCACTCCGGCAAGTTCGCCGTTCTGTTGCTCCACGCGCAGGATTTCCAGCACGTCCTCCGCCGTCAGCGGCTCGAAATAGAGGCGATCCGACGTGTCGTAGTCGGTCGAGACCGTCTCCGGGTTGCAGTTGACCATGATCGTTTCATAGCCAGCCTCCGCCAGGGCGAAGCAGGCATGGACGCAGCAGTAATCGAACTCGATCCCCTGCCCGATCCGGTTCGGCCCGCCGCCCAGAATGACGATCTTGCGCCGGTCGGACGGCATCGCCTCGTCTTCCGGCTCATCGAACAGCGGCGCCTCGTAAGTCGAATACATATAAGGCGTGACGGCCTCGAACTCGGCCGCGCAACTGTCGATCCGCTTGAACACCGGATGGACGCCCAGCTTGCCGCGCAACGCGCGCACTTCGCGCTCGCTGGTGGCGCCCGCCATGGCTTTCAGCGTATCGTGCAGCAGCCCGGAGCGGCGCGCCTGCGTTTCCGCAAGCCCTCCCGCCACGCCGACCGAGCGCACGGCGAGAGTCGCCAGCCGCCGGTCCGAAAACCCCATGGCCTTGAGACGGCGCAGCCCTTGCGCGTCGTTGGGCAGGCCCTCAGCTTCGATCCGGGCCTCTTCCTCGATGATTTCATGGATATGGCGCAGGAACCACAAGTCGTAATGTGTGACGGCGTGAACGTCCTCCACCGAGAAGCCTTCGCGGAAGGCTTGCGCCACGTTCAGCAGCCGGTCCGGCGTCTGGCGCGACAGCATCGCCGTGATCTTGTCGCGGTCCGCGCCTTCCAGTTCGGGAACGCAGTTGAAACCGTCCAGGCCGGTTTCCAGACCGCGCAACGCCTTTTGCAGAGATTCCTTGAAATTCCGCCCGATTGCCATGACTTCACCCACGGACTTCATGGCCGTTGTCAGAAGCGGTTCCGCACCCTTGAACTTCTCGAACGCGAAACGCGGGATCTTGGTGACGACATAGTCGATCGTCGGCTCGAAGCTGGCGGGCGTCGC
>CAZUOV010000072.1:0-10060 GCA_964621355.1 uncultured Novosphingobium sp.
CCACGCCGATGATGCCGCATTCGCTGATCGGCGTATCGAACACGCGGGTCTTGCCATGCTTTTTCTGCAAACCCGCCGTCGCGCGGAACACCCCGCCGAAATAGCCCACGTCCTCGCCCAGCACGACCACATCGGGATCGCGTTCCAGCATGATGTCGAGCGCGTCGTTGATCGCCTCGATCATGTTGATGCGGCGGGTCGGCGCTTCGGCCAGGCTGACGGGCGCCTCTTCCATGCCGGTCACTCCTTCCAAATCACTCTTTCCACTCTGGCCATTTGATCCGGCGCTCGCGGATGGCCTGCTCGGCCTGTTCCTCAAGATGCCACGGCAATTCCTCGAACACATCCTCGAACATGGTGTGGAAGGGATGGTGGAGGCCATGGCCGAGGATGCCGTTCTTTTCCGCGTCCTTCTGCACCGCCTTCACCAGTTCAGCCACTTCGCGGTCCATCGCCTCCTGCCGCTCCTCGCTCCATTCGCCCAGCGCGATGAGGTGCTGCTTCAACCGCATCACCGGATCGCCCAGCGGCCATTCCTCCCGCTCCTGCGCGGAGCGATAGGCGGCGGGATCGTCAGACGTCGAGTGCGCCTCCGCCCGATAGGTGAAATGCTCGATCAGCGTCGGCCCCAGGTTGAGCCGAGCCCGGTCCGCCGCCCAGCGCACGGCGGCATAGACCGCCAGCGCATCGTTGCCGTCCACGCGCAGCCCCGCGATGCCATAGCCGATGGCCCGCGCGGCAAACGTCGTGCGCTCCGCCCCGGCGAAACCGGAAAAGCTGGAAATGGCCCACTGGTTGTTGACGACGTTGAAAAGCACCGGTGCGTTGTAGACGGCCGCGAAGGTCAGGGCCGAATGGAAATCCCCCTCCGCCGTCGAGCCTTCGCCGAGATAAGCGGACGCGATGCGGGAATCGCCGCGCGACGCGCTGGCCATCGCCCAGCCCACGGCCTGCGGATACTGAGTCGCGAGGTTGCCGCTGATCGTGAAGAAATTGTGCGACCGGGCCGAATACATGATCGGCAATTGCCGCCCTTTCAGCTTGTCCGCCCGATTGGAATAGATCTGGTTTATCATTTCCAGGAGAGGATAGCCGCGCGCGATCAGGATGCCCTGCTGGCGATAGCTGGGAAACACCATGTCCTCATGGTCCAGCGCAAAGGCCGAAGCGATGGAGATCGCCTCTTCGCCCGTGCATTTCATATAGAAGCTGGTCTTGCCCTGCCGCTGCGCGCGGTGCATCCGGTCGTCGAAAGCGCGGGTCAACGCCATGGCGCGTAGCATCCGCCGCAATGTTTCCGCATCCAGCGACGGGTTCCACGGCCCCACGGCCTTGCCGGTATCGTCCAGCACCCGGATCAGGTCGGTGCAGAGCGGAAAGGTTTCGCTTGCCGCCACGGTTTCGTCGGGGCGCGGCTGCGCACCGGCGGCGGGAATGGCGAGATGCGAATAATCGACCGTATCGCCGGGACGGAAACGTGGCTCCGGCACATGAAGGCTCAGCGCCGGGCGGTTGCCTCGCCTGTTGTCAGCCGCACCGCCCTCGCCCATGGTCCTCTCCTCTTCACGCCTGTCAGACGGCCACAGGCGCCTTGATATGCGCTTGCGGCGTATAATCCCGCACCTCGAAATCTTCGATCCCGTAATCAAACATGGTTGCCGGACGCCGCAGAATCGCAAGTGCCGGCACGCCCGAAGGTTCCCGCGAAAGCTGCTCTTCCACCAGATCGGCATGGTTGAGATAGAGATGGACATCTCCGCCCATCCACACCAGTTCGCCCGGCTCCAGATCGCATTGCTGCGCCAGCATCCGCGTCAGCAGCGCCGCGCCGAACAGATTGAACGGCAGGCCCAGCGCCACGTCGCAGCTTCGCTGATAGAGCAGGCAGGACAGCCGCCCGTCCGCCACGTGGAACTGATAGGACTTGTGGCACGGCGGCAGCGCCATCCGGTCAAGCTCCGCCACGTTCCAGCCCTCGATGATGTGGCGGCGGCTTCCGGGATTGCTTCGCAGGCTTTCGACGACCTGTGCGACCTGATTGATGCCCGGGCCCTTGCGGTAAAGCCCCTCCCCGGCAGGCTCGTAAGTCGGCCAGTCCACCCATTGCTTGCCATAGACCGGGCCGAGATCGCCCCAGCGTTCGGCGAAATCCACATCCGCCACGATGCGGGCGGAAAAGTCCTCGCGCGAGATATCCTCGCCCGTTTCCCGGCGATAGCGGTCGAGCGGCCAGTCGGTCCATATTTCCACGCCCTGCGCGCAAAGCGGGCGGATATTGGTGTTCCCGGTCAGGAACCACAGCATCTCGCGCGCCGCCGCTTTCCAGAACACGCGCTTGGTGGTCAGCAGCGGCACATGCCCGCCGCTCATGTCGAAGCGAATCTGCCCGCCGAAAACGGATCGCGTGCCGACTCCCGTGCGGTCGCGCCGCTCGTCGCCTTCGGTCCATATCCGCCGCATGAGATCGAGATACTGCGATTCCCAGCGGTCGCGAGCCATGGAATCGGGTGAAGGTGCGAGCGTTGCCATGCGCGCAGACTAAACATGCGATTGACCGCTTGCCACCCCGTCTTTCGCCCCCTATAGGCGCGCTCCTGCCTCATCGCCGCCTTGGCGGCCATGACCGGTCGGGGAGTAGCTCAGCCTGGTAGAGCACTGTCTTCGGGAGGCAGGGGCCGGAGGTTCGAATCCTCTCTCCCCGACCAATTTTTCCCAAACAGCCACCACGCGGCGAGCGTCAGGGCGATCGAAGCATAGCCGTCGATCGCATAATGCCATCCGAGGTGGATCGACCCGATCAGGATCAGCACGGTGTATCCCGCAAGAATATAGCCGAGACGCGGGCGCATCTTCCAGAAAGTCGCGGTCCAGAGCGTCGCCATCGCGAGATGCAGGCTGGGAAACGCGGAAATCCCGCTGCCTTGCGCGGAATCATGCCCGGCGTAAGCCGACCAGAGGTAATCCGCGACGTTCAGGTTCGAAGAGGGCATGTCGCGGGTGAACTCGAAATAGCGTAAAAGATCATCGAACCGCGCATCGCCCGTCACTTGCTCGAAAAAGATGGGACCGGCGGACATGAACGCCAGCGCCAGGACATTGCCGAGAAATATCCAGCAGAAAAAGAAGGTCTTGAGATAGCGCGCCCGCGTTTCCCTCTCCGCGAGGAGGCAAACCTGAAGGTTCACCACGACAAGGAGAGCGATCCACAGCGGAAGGTAGGCCACCAGAAGCAGGCGCGTGAAAATCTCGCTATGAGGCAGAAGCCTCCACGCATCCCCGCCATGGAGCATGGCATCCACATCCGCCAGGAAAGGATCCCAACTGAACGGCGCGATGAGCGGCATCATCGTCTTCATCGCCGTGAAGCTTCCTTGAAAGAAGCCCAGCGCGAGGAAGAGCGCCATGCCCGAGAGGACCGGAGGCTGCGTCAGATGCCGCAAGCGCGCCGCGAAATCCCGGAATGATTCTCCCGCGCGCACGGCGGCCACCACGGAAAACGCCGTAAAGCCCACGGCCAGCAAGGCAGGCACCATCACCCAGGTGGAAAGATATCCGAAGCCCGGAATGTTCTGCGGCCTGCCGAGCGCGATCGCCACCGCCGATACGAAACAGGCATAGACCGCGATCAGGCAATAGGCCCAGAGATTTTCGCGGAACACGCCCCATTCGCCACGGCGCGGACGCGACGAAAATGCTGCAAAATCCGTTGCCAAACCGAAGCCCCCCGTTTGCGGGGCCAGACTTAGGGAAGCATGGTAAAGAACTGTTTAGCGCCGTCGCCGGACAGGAAAGCCGGAGCCGATGGCCGGATTGCGTCGGATTTCATCCACAGATCGTTGACGCGGCCGGTTTGCGCCCACCTTCCGCACAAGCTGAAAAGGCGCGGTCAGACATGCGAAAAAGTCCATTCAGGAGCGAACGTTGACTCACTCTCCCGGCCTGCGGCACCAGCTATTCGCCAGTCGGGCGTTTCTGGCCGCGTTGCTCCTGTGCGCGGCGTTCATCGTCGGCTTTGCGGCGACGCGCATCCAGGCCCCGGCATCACTGGGCCAGCCCAAGGGAATGACGGATTTCGACGCTTTCTATGTCGCGGGCGCCATGGCCCGGAATGGCAAGGCAGTGCAGACATACGACGCGCAAGCCACGTTCGCCGCGCAGCGGGCTTTCACGGGCACGCAATCGGCCATGCCATGGACCTATCCCCCGCCGTTCACGGTGCTGATGGAACAATTTTCCCGGCTGCCGGTGGGCATCGCCTTTGCCATTTTCACGTCGCTGGGCTTCCTGTTCTGGCTGATGGTCATGCACCGGCTTGCCGGGGCCTATCTGCCCGGCGCCGTCATCGCGGTTCTTCCCACGGTGATCCTCAACCTGCGGACGGGACAGAACGGCTTCCTGATCGCGGGCCTGTTCGGACTGGCCTTGCTGCTGCATCGCGGCGGAAAGGCCAGCGCGGGTCTGCCCCTCGGCCTGATGATCGTGAAGCCGCACCTGACAGCAGGCATCGGCGTGCTGACCCTGCTGGACCGGCGATGGCATGCTCTGGCGCTGGCGGCGGTGATCGCGCTGGCGTTGCTGGCTCTCGCCACTCTTGCCTATGGCCCCGCCATCTGGCCCGCTTTCCTGGAAGGCTTGCGGCAGGCGAGCGAGTTCCTGGCGCAAGGCCACTATCAACTGTTCCGCATGACGTCATGGTATGCGTTCCTGCGCGGCTTCGATCTTCCAGCCGGTCTGGCGCTCGCCGCGCAAGTCGTCAGCGCCATCGCCGGGCTGGCCTTGCTGGCGCTGACCTGGCGCGCCCGCGCGCGGCCGCACGTCGTCGGTGCGGCGGCCTGTGTCGCGTCGCTGCTGTTCAGCCCCTATAGCTACGACTATGACCTCACCATCCTCGGGGTGGCCGTGGCGCTGCTGATAACGGATATGGCGCGCCTCGCCCGTCCGGCGGAACTGGCCGCGATGTTCGCCTTGTGCTGGTGGGTGACGGGTTACGGACTGGCCGCGAACTCCTTTCTGGAAATTGCCGGATTGAACACCGCGGCCCTGCAAAAATCGCCCGTCCCCTCCCTCGCAGCCCCTGCCCTGCTGGCCTTGATCGCGCTTGCCGCCACGGTTTTGCGGCGGGGCGAAAGAGGGGGCGCAAGGGAGAAGGCCTCGGCCGGAGCGGCGGAAATGGAAACTTCCCCTTCCTGAGCGCGTTTGCCTCACCGCAGCAGACGGCAGGGAGAAGCCCTATTCATACAGCTTGCGACACAAAGTTACTGGACCGCGCGCGGCGCCCGTCCCAACAATCCTTGCCATGACGCGCTTCATCATCGTCATCGCCGGTTCCGCACTGCTCGCCGGCTGCGCCGCCGGCCCCGATTACCGGCCGCGCGCGGCGGCGGACCTGGGCGTTCCCGAAGGATATTCCGTGCCCTCCGCGCCGGGAACGGAAGACCTCACGCGCTGGTGGCGCAATTTCAACGACCCGGTGCTGGAAAGCCTCGTCGCGCGAGCGCAGGTCGGCAACCTCGATCTGGCGCAGGCCGTCGCCCGGCTGCGGCAGGCGCGCGAGGCTCTGGTGGTCAGCCAGGCCAGCCTCCTGCCCTCGCTGGGCGCGTCCGGCGGTTACAGCCGCACTGAAACGCTGCGCGGCGGCGACAGGACCGTGACCTTGCCCGACGGCACCGTGACGACCACGGGCGGCGGCGGACGCAGCAACTTCTCGCTGGGGCTGGATGCCAGCTATCAGGCGGACCTGTTCGGCGGCGTAGGGCGCGCAGTCGAGGCGGGCCGCGCGGACTATCTGCGCGCGGGGTTCGATTATGCCACCGTGCTGCTGTCCGTCGAAAGCGAAGTCGCGCGCAACTATGTGCTGGCGCGCGTGTATCAGGCGCAACTCGCCAATGCGCGCCAGAACCTGGCCATTCAGGACGACAATCTGGAAATCGCGGGCTTTCGCGTGCAGGCGGGGCTGGTGTCCTCGCTCGATGCCGAACAGGCCCGCGCCAGCCGCGCGCAGACGGCTGCCGGAATCCCCCAGATAGAACAGCAATACAACGCCGCCGTTTCCCGCATCGCGGTTCTGACGGGGCAGGCACCGGGCGCGCTCAAGCCCGCGCTGGAAGCGGTTCGGCCGATCCCGCAGGGGCCGGATAGCGTCGCGGCGGGCATTCCCGCCAACGTCTTGCGGCAAAGGCCGGACGTGCGCGCGGCGGAGCGTTCCCTCGCGGCGGCGACCGCGCGGATCGGCGTGGCCGAGGCGCAGCTCTATCCCGCCCTGGCCATCAGCGGCGGGCTGTCCAGTTCGGCAAGCGGTTTTTCGGCGCTGCTCGACACGATCACCGGCAACCTCTTCGCGGGGCTTTCGCAGACCATCTTCAACGGCGGGCGGCTGCGGGCGCAAGTGCGCTCCAACGAAGCGGCGGCGGAAGGGGCGCTGGCGGCCTACCAGTCCACGGTGCTCACGGCACTGGAAGACATAGAGAACGCGCTCGTCTCGCTCGACGCCGCGCAACGGCGGGAACGCGAAATGCAGGTCGCGTTGGATGCCGCGAACAATTCCGCCCTGCTCGCGCGCAGTTCCTATCGGTCCGGCCTCACCGATTTCACTACCCTCAACACGCAGGAAGCCGCGCTGATTTCCGCCCGCAACGGACTGGTTTCGGCCCGGTCCGACAAGGCGCAGGCGCTGATCGCGCTCTATGTCGCGCTGGGCGGCGGCTGGCGGGCCGATGCGCCGCCGACACAGCCGCAGGCCCTGAACCCCGGACTGACTGCCCCCGAAAGCCCCGCTGATGACTGACCAATCCCTCGACGAATTTCTGGGCGCGAACCCGCAACCGGACTGGAAACGCTATGCCCGGTGGGGAGCGATCGCTTTCGCCGCCCTGCTGGCCATATGGCTGGCCTGGCGTTTCATCGGCGGATCGGACGAGCCGCAATATGCAACGGCGCAAGTCAGGCGCGGCAATCTGGAAACGAGCGTTTCGGCCACCGGGCGCCTTGCGCCGACCAATCAGGTAACGGTCGGCTCGCAGCTTTCGGGGCTCATCACCCGCGTGCTGGTGGACGTGAACGACCGCGTCGCCGCCGGGCAACCGCTGGCCGAGATCGACCCCGAACAGCTCGACGACCAGATCCGCCAGAACCGGGCGCAACTTGCCGCCAATCAGGCGCAAGTGGGGCAGGCGCAGGCGACTTTGGCGCAGGCGCGGGCGCAGCTTGCCCGGCTGGAGGAAGTCCACCGGCTGTCCAATGGACGCGTGCCTTCGCAGACCGAACTGGAAACCGGCCGCGCCGATTATCGCCGCGCGCAGGCCGCGCTGAATGTCGCGCAGGCCAATGTCGCCGCCAGCCAGGCCAGTCTGGCGCAGACCCAGACCCAGCGCGCGCGCGCCGTGATCCGCTCGCCCGTTTCCGGCGTGGTGCTGGCCCGGCAAGTCGATCCCGGCCAGACGGTCGCCGCATCGTTCAACACGCCGACGCTGTTCGTGATCGCCGAAGACCTGTCGCAGATGAAGCTGCAAGTCTCCATCGACGAGGCGGACGTGGGTTCGGTCAAGGAAGGGCAGAACGCGACGTTCTCCGTCGATGCCTTCGCGGGCAAGACGTTCCCGGCGGTCATCACGCGCGTGGACATCGGATCGAACCTGTCGGCCGAGGCGGCGTCGTCTTCCGCGACGACCACGTCCACGTCCGGCCAGGTGGTTTCCTATGCGGCCGACCTCACGGTCGCCAATCCGAATCTGGAACTGCGGCCCGGCATGACGGCGACAGCCGACATCATCACGTCGCGCAAATCGAACGTGCTGCTCATTCCGAACGCGGCGCTGCGCTTCCGGCCCCAGTCGTCGGACGGAGCGAACGCCAGCCAGTCCGGCGGCATCGCCAGCACGCTAACCGCGCGTCCCCGGCGCGGCAACCGGGCGGAACGCACGGCAACCGCCGGGCGCGGCGCGGAGCAGACCGTCTACGTGGTCGGCGAAAACGGGCAGCCCAAAGCCGTGACCATCGTGATCGGCGACAGCGACGGCAGCCATACCGAAGTGGTTTCGGACGACCTGAAACCGGGCATGGCAGTCATCACCGGCCAGTTTTCGGGAACGGAAGGCCAGTCGGGATCGAACCAGAGGAGCGGCGGCGGTTCCGGGGGCGGGCAGCGGCGCGGCGCCGGGGGAGGCGGCGGTGGCTGATCCCGCGTCGCCCATTTCCCCGCGCGCCCTCATTTCGTTGAGAAACGTCACCAAGGTCTACGGCAGCGGGCCGACCGCGTTCCAGGCACTGAAAGGCGTGGACCTCGATATCATGCAGGGCGATTTCGTGGCCATCATGGGGGCGTCCGGTTCCGGCAAATCGACCACCATGAACATCCTCGGCTGCCTCGACGTGCCGACATCGGGCACGTTCCTGTTTCGCGGCCATCACGTCGAAACGCTGGACAGGGACCAGCGCGCCCTGCTACGGCGGCGCTATCTGGGTTTCGTGTTCCAGGGCTTCAACCTGCTGTCGCGCACCTCCGCGCTGGAAAACGTGGAACTGCCGCTGGTCTATCGCGGCGACAGCAAGGCCGAACGGCGCGATACCGCCATGGCCGCGCTCGACAAGGTGGGCCTCAAGGACTGGTGGGATCACACGCCCGCCGAACTTTCCGGTGGCCAGCAGCAGCGCGTCGCCATCGCGCGCGCCATCGTCACCAATCCCCAGGTGCTTCTGGCCGACGAGCCGACCGGCAACCTGGATTCCGAACGCTCGCGGGAAATCATGGAGCTGCTCTCCGGCCTCAACCGCGACGGGATCACGGTGCTGATGGTGACGCACGAGCCCGACATGGCCGCCTTCGCGCGCACCGTGGTCCACTTCAGGGACGGACTGGTCGACCGGATCGAGAACACCGCAGGCGCCAGGGAAGCCGCGCACTGATGCTGGGCACGACGTTCCTCCTCGCGCTGCGCTCGATCAGCCGGCACAAGCTGCGCTCTTTCCTGACCACGCTGGGCATCGTCATCGGCGTGGGCGCAGTGGTCGCCATGGTCACGCTGGGCAAGGCGACCACGGCGGCCGTGCAGCAGCAGATTTCGGCGCTGGGCACCAACGTGCTCCAGATCAGGCCGGGGCAAGGCTTCGGCCGGGGCGGCGGCGGCCCTCGTCCGCCCGACTTCGACCTTTCGGACATAACGGCGATCCGCGAACAGGTCGCGGGCGTGAAAGCCGTCGCCCCGCAGGCGCAATCGAGCGCCACGGCGATCCATGAAGGCTCCAACTGGTCGACCACGATCAACGGCACGACATCGGCGTTTTTCGAGGTTCAGCCCTGGGCGCTGACCAGCGGCCGCCTGTTCACGCCCGCCGAGGAAGCGGCGGGGAAATCCGTCTGCATCATCGGATCGACGGTCCAGTCCAACCTGTTCCGGGGCATTGACCCGATCGGCAAGCGGTTCCGCATCGGCGCCATTAGTTGCGACGTGATCGGCGCGCTTTCCACGCGCGGCCAGGCGGGATTCGGCGGCGATCAGGACGATGTGGTCATCATGCCGATCAAGACCGTGCAGCGCCGCTTCACCGGCTCGACCGACATCCGCATGATCCTCGTCGGCGTGGATCAGGCCTATGCAACGGCGCAAGTGCAGCAGTCGATCAGCGACCTGCTGCGCGAACGGCGGCGCATCACGGCGGGCAAGGAAGACAATTTCAACATCTTCGACACGCGCCAGATTTCCGATACCCTGACGGGCACGACCACGCTGCTCACGCGTATCGTGAGCGCGGTCGCCGCGATCAGCCTCGTCGTCGGCGGCATCGGCATCATGAACATCATGCTCGTCTCGGTGACGGAACGCACGCGCGAGATCGGCATCCGGCTCGCCATCGGCGCGGTGGCGCGCGAAGTGCTGATGCAGTTTCTGGTCGAAGCCGTCGTGCTTTCCTGCCTGGGCGGACTGATCGGCCTGCTTGTCGCGCAAGTCGTGATCGTGATCGCGGCGCCGCTGATGCAGGTTCCCTGGATATTCGACCCGGCGATTAACCTCTTCGCTTTCCTGATTTCGGCCCTGATCGGCGTGGTTTTCGGCTACTTTCCGGC
>CAZUOV010000073.1:0-8783 GCA_964621355.1 uncultured Novosphingobium sp.
GGCATGCCGCCAGCGTTCGTTCTGAGCCAGGATCAAACTCTCAAGTTTGTGTCACGAAACCACGGCACGAGGTAAAACCCCGCCGACCGCGGCATCGAACTTCGGGAGCCGATACCTGCACTTGTCAAACGTAATGGATACGAAGGACATGTTGTGGCATCGGCATAATCAAACCGGTATCCGGAACCCGAAGATCCCCGGACCGGGCGCCGTCGCCCACATGTCCCTTCATCTAAACCAACGATTTCAAAGAGCCGCCAAGCAAATTGCCACCGTAGCGACAAGATCAGGCGGACAACCATTGCTCCCCGATTTTTCTATCGGGGGACTGGGTGTCCGTCTATATTGGCGACCGGGTCGTTCGAGCCGTTTGAGGCGGCGTTCCCGTCCGGTGAACAGCCCTCTAAGGTGAGGGTCTGATTCGGTCAACGACTTTTTGCATTTTTCTGACAAGTTTTCCAATTATCGGAATATATCAGTACTTTATAGGAATTTCTCTCTTTCCGCCGCCGCGATCCGGGGGGCGGCCGCACAAATGGCCGCCGCCATGATCCCCGGCCCCAACCGTTTGTTTACCTTGTTCTCCTAACCCGGCGAGACACCGCAGGGCATGAAAACCCTCGGAAAACTGGGAAACGAATGCATGACCACCCCGGCGATCTCGGTCGCGATGAGCGTCTATAACGGCGAGCGTTTCCTCGACGAAGCGATCGGCAGCGTTCTGGCGCAGACATTTACGGACTTCGAATTCCTGATTCTCGACGACGGTTCCACCGACCGGACCGCGCAAATCATCCGCGACCATGCAGCGGCCGATTCCCGCATCGTGCCCATCATCAGAGAGAATCGCGGGCTGATCGTCAGCCTCAATCAACTGTTTAACGCCGCTCGCGCGCCCATCGTCGCGCGCATGGACGCCGACGACATATGCAAGCCCGAACGCTTCGCCCGCCAGTTCGCCTTTCTCGAATCGCACCCGGACTATGGAGTCGTCGGCTCCGCCGCCGAGGACATCGACGAGAACGGCGGCCCCTATCCCGCGCCCGACCATCCACCGCCCCTCACGCATGACGAAGTCCTGGCGACAATCGAGCGGCATTCGCCGGTTTGCCATCCCGCCGTGATGGTGCGGCGGGACATCGTGCTTTCCGTCGGCGGATACCATCGCGCCTTCCGCCATTGCGAGGACTACGACCTCTGGTTGCGCCTCGCCAATCGCACCCGGATCGGCAACCTGCCCGACAAGCTGCTGTCCTACCGGCGCTATCCGGGCCAGATTTCGAGCCGTCACGCGATAGAGCAGCATATGGGCGCCGCCGTCGCTCTGCTGGCGTACCACGAACGCGGCGCGGGGCGCCCCGATCCGACCGAGCATCTGGATGCGCTGCCCGCGATAGAGGGCCTCGACGCGCTGTTCGGCCGGCCCGTCTCCCGCCAAGTGCGCGGCACGGTCGCGCGCGGACTGCTCCATTCGCCCAACGCCATGCGGAGCGGCGGTTTCGACCTGCTGCTGCAGCATGTCAGCGACGGCGGGCGCGGCGCGGATCTCTGGCGGACAGTGCCCCGCCTGCTGCTGTTCGGGGAGCCCAGACGCGCCGTCCGCCTGGCCGCGGCGCTGGCGGGCGCCTGACACCGTGACTGTCCGGCGCGCCGCCGCATGGTCGATGGCGGCCCAGTACATGACGTTCGCGATCCAGTTCGCCGCGAATGTCGTCATCTCGCGCTTCTTCCTGCTGCCCGCCGATGTCGGCCTGTTCTCGATCGCGCTGGCCGCCGCGATGGTCGTCGCCGTGTTTCAGGACATGGGCGTCACCCGGTTCGTCTCCGGCCAGCAGGCGATGCGGCCCGACGCGGTGCGCAGCTACGTCTGCGTGGCGCTCGCCTTCGGCTGGTTCGTGGCGGCGGCCGTGGGCCTGTCCGCTCCCGCCATTTCCCGATTCTACGGCACGGCGGACTTGCGCGACCTGCTGTGGCTGATCGCCGCGTCCTATGTGATCGCGCCCTTCGCCACCGTGCCTGCCGCGCTGCTGATGCGGGACATGGATTTCCGCTCCCTCTTCGCGGTCAACGGCGGCAGCGCGCTGCTCAGCAACGGCGCGGCGATCGTTCTCGCATGGCAGGGCTTCGGCGCCGCGTCGCTGGCGTGGTCCGTGCTCATCATGGCCGTATCGCGCAGCGCGATCGCCATGCTGCTGCGCCCGGTCTGGCCCGAATGGCCTTCGAACCGAGAAGTCCTTCGGCCTATCCTGCGCTTCAGTTCGGCGTCGTTCGTCATCAGCGCCAGCGGCGCCCTCGGCCAGCGGTCGCAGGATCTGGTGGTGGGCCGGATGCTCGGCCTCGCCGCGACCGGCCTGTTCAGCCGGGCGGGCGCGCTGGCCGCGCAACTGGTCACGCTGCTGACCGGGGCGATCAGCACGGTGTTCTATGCCGCTTTCGCGAGGAAGCGCGACGCGAACGAGCCGCTCGCCGAACCTTACCTGCACCTTGTCGCCTGCAACACCGCGCTCAACTGGGCGGCCATGGTGGGGCTGGCGCTGGCCGCCGAGCCGCTGATCCTGCTGCTTTACGGTGATCGCTGGGCCGAAGCCGCACCGCTGCTGCGCTGGATGGCGCTGGGCGAGATCCTGTTCATCGCGGTGCCGCTCCAGATGGACATCCCGATCCTGCTCGGCCGCATCCGCACGCTGATCTGGCTCAACCTGCTGGATACGGTCACGGCGATCGCGCTGCTGGCGCTGGCTTGCCTCGTCAGCGTAGAGGCAGCCGCGATCAGCCGCATCGCCTATGCCTGCGTGTGGTGGATGATCTATGCTCCGTTCCAGAGCCGGCTGCTGGGCTTCCGCATGCGCGACCTGGGGCTGGTCTACCTGCGCAGCGCCGCCTGCGCGCTGGCGGCGGGGCTGCCGCTGATGGCGGCGCTGGCCACGACGCCCGGCTCCGCCATCGGTTTCCTCGGGCTGGTCCTGCTCAGCGGGACGGGCGTGCTGTGCTGGCTCGGCGCGCTGTGGCTGGTGCGTCATCCGGCGCGCGAGGAAATCCGCATGGCCGCCGCGCATATGCTGCCCATCACGCGCGCGCGGATGGCGGGCTGAGGCGGCACCGATGCGGATGGCCTATCTCATCCTCGCGCATGACGATCTGGCCCAGCTTGAAATGCTGGTGGAACGCTTGGTGCCGCGCGATTCGCCGGACGTGGCGATCATCCACGCCGATCGCGGCTCCGCCCTGTGGCCCGGAGTGCGCGAACGCTGGCCGGAAGACGGCGCGCGCGTGCGGATCGTGCGCGATCCCGTCGCGGTGCGCTGGGGGCACTGGAGCCAGGTGGCGGCGACGGAGCGGCTTGTCCGTGCCGCCCATGAAGCGGATTGCGACCATGCCCATTTCCTGAGCGGCGCGGACTGGCCGATCCTCTCGCGCGAAGCCATGGCGCGGGAACTGGCCGCCCAAACACTGCCTGCCTGCCATATCGAGGCCCTGCCCGGCGTGCAGGAAGACCGGATGCAATGCCGCAGGCTGGACACGCGCTGGCTGCGGTTAGACCGCGAGCGCGACCGCATCGCCTATGCGCTCACGTGGGAACTGCGCCGCCTGTCCCGCTGGATCGACACCGGTGCGGCGCTGCTGGGCCGGGAACGCTCGCGCCCCTACGGCCAATGGCGCAAGGGTTCCTGCTGGTGGACATTGCCGCGCGAAGCCATCGGCCTGCTGGCGCGCGAACTCCCGGCACTCATCGCATCGGGGCGCTTGCACGGAACGCTGTGCTGCGACGAACACGTCGTGCCCACCATCATCGCCGCCCGTTTCCCTGACCGGATCCGGCCGAACCGCCGCTATGTCGACTGGTCGGAAGGACAATCCAGCCCGCGCGTGCTGGACCGTTCGGATGCGGCGGAGATTCTTGCCAGCGACGCCTGGTTCATCCGCAAGGTTTCAGCCCGGCACGACGCCTTCTTCCGGGAATTGCGGCTTGAAGGAGCCATGGCGCCCGCGCCGCCGGTCTGCTAGTATTCTTCCCCATAGCCAATGCGGAGACCATCATGGGACCGGGTCCTGCCATCGCCCTGGCGCTCTCATCGGCGGCATTTCCCGCAAGCCATGCCGCAAGCGGCGCACAGGACGCGTCCGGCACCGACGTGATCGCCGGGGACGCCGACCGGGCGGACCGCCTCACCGTGCCGGTGCATATCGGATCGGCGGGGCCGTTCCGCTTCCTCCTCGATACCGGCGCCCAGAACACCGTCATCGCCACATCGCTCGCGCATGAACTGGCGTTGCCCGCCGGACTGCCCGCCGTCATCGTCGGCGTTGCGGGCCGTCACCCGGTCGAAACCGTCGAGATCGAGGAAATCCTGCTCGGCCGCCGCAATGCCTATGCCCTTCGCGCCCCGCTGCTGGACCGCACGGACATCGGCGCGGACGGCATCCTCGGGCTGGACAGCCTGCGGGGCAACCGTGTGCTGCTGGACTTCCGGCGCAACCTGATCGCCGTTTCCGACGCGAAATCGCTGGGCGGAGACAGCGGATACGAAATCGTAGTGCGTGCGCGCAGCCGCGAAGGGCAGTTGATCGTCACAAACGCGGAAATCGACGGCGTCCGGGCGAGCGTCGTGATCGATACCGGCGCGCAAGCCAGCATCGGCAACCGCGCGCTGCAACGCGCGCTGGCCCGCCGCCAGCGGCTCGACCAGACCGTGATTACCAGCGTCACCGGGCAGCAAGTCACCGCCGACATGGGAATGGCCCGGATGCTGGCGTTCGACGATCTCAATATCCAAAACATCAGCATCGCCTATGCCGACGCTCCGGCCTTCGCGCATCTGGGGCTGGACCAGCGGCCCGCGCTCCTGCTGGGCATGCGGGAACTGCGCGCCTTCCGCCGCGTCGCCATAGATTTCGCGACTCGCAAGGTATTGTTCGACCTGTAAGCGGCCCGGCCTAGCCGTTCGCGGCCCGCGCGCCTACATGGGCGCCATGCCGCCCGATACCGCCGCCAACGATCCCGCCGCCCGTCACGACGGCTGGCACACGCTTCGCCGGTTCGGCCCCTATCTCTGGCCCCGCGACAATCCCACGCTGCGCCGCCGGATCGTGGGCGCGACGCTGCTGATCGTGCTCGCCAAGGCGACGATCCTGGCCCTGCCTTTCGCCTACAAGCGCGCGGTGGACATCATGACGGCGCAAGGCACGCTGGCCAACGCCGTGGTGGATGGCGAACCGTTGTTCACTCTCGCCCTGGCCTTCGTGCTGGCCTATGCGCTCGGGCGGTTCGGCGGCGTGCTGTTCGACAACCTGCGCAACATGGTGTTCGAGCGTGTCGGGCAGGACGCCAGCCGCGCGCTGGCAGAG
Organism: uncultured Novosphingobium sp.; assembly: GCA_964621355.1. Lineage (GTDB taxonomy): Bacteria > Pseudomonadota > Alphaproteobacteria > Sphingomonadales > Sphingomonadaceae > Novosphingobium. The sequence continues at coordinate 5,347 of CAZUOV010000073.1, forward strand.
GATGTGTTCCGCCAGCTTCACCAGTTGTCGCTGCGCTTCCACCTCGGCCGCCGCACCGGCGAAGTCACCAAGGTGATCGAGCGCGGCACCAAAAGCATCGACGTGATGCTCTATTTCATGCTGTTCAACATCGCGCCCACCGCCATCGAGCTGATCGCGGTCGCAGCGATCTTCTGGTTCCAGTTCGGCTGGGGGCTGGTTCTGGCGACGGGGCTTGCCGTGGCCGCCTATGCCTTCGTCACTCGCTGGATCACCGAATGGCGCACGGCGCTGCGCGAGCGGATGAACGACCTGGATGGCCAGGCGCTGTCGCGCGCGGTCGATTCGCTGCTGAATTATGAGACCGTCAAATACTTCGGCGCCGAGGTGCGCGAGCAGACCCGCTATGCGCAGGCGACTCGCGCCTATGCCGACGCCGCGGTGAAGAGCGAGAACAGCCTGGGCCTGCTCAACATCGTGCAGGCGCTGATCGTCAACCTGCTGATGGCGGGCGCCATGGGCTATACGGTGTGGGGCTGGTCGCGCGGGCAATTGACCGTGGGCGACCTCGTGTTCGTGAACACCTACCTCACGCAGCTTTTCCGGCCGCTCGACATGCTGGGCATGGTCTATCGCACGATCCGGCAGGGGCTGATCGACATGGCGGCCATGTTCCGGCTGATCGACACCCAGGTGGAAGTGAAGGATGCGCCGGGCGCGCCCGCGCTCATGGTCCGGCGGCCCGCCGTGGCGTTCGACAACGTGACGTTCGGCTACGATCCGGGCCGCACCATCCTGCACGGCGTCAGCTTCGAGGTTCCGGCGGGCCACCATGTCGCCATCGTCGGGCCTTCGGGCGCGGGCAAGTCCACCATCGCGCGGCTGCTGTTCCGCTTCTACGATCCGCAAGCGGGACGCATCCTGATCGACGGACAGGATATCGCACACGTGACGCAAGCCAGCTTGCGCGCGGTGCTCGGCATCGTGCCGCAGGATTCGGTGCTGTTCAACGAGACGATCGGCTACAACATCGCCTATGGCCGCGACGGCGCGACCTCGGCAGATGTGGAAGCGGCCGCGCGCGGCGCGGCGCTCATGCCGCTGATCGAGCGCCTGCCGCAAGGGTTCGATACGCCAGTGGGCGAGCGCGGGCTGAAACTGTCGGGCGGAGAGAAGCAGCGCGTCGCCATTGCCCGCACGCTGGTGAAGAACCCGCCGATCCTCGTGCTCGACGAAGCGACCAGCGCGCTCGACACCCGGACCGAGCAGGACATTCTCGCCACTCTGCACCGCGTTTCGGAAAACCGCACGACGATTTCCATCGCGCACCGGCTTTCGACCATCGCCGATTCGGATACCATCCTGGTGCTGGCGGACGGGCGGCTGGCCGAACGGGGGAGCCACGTCGACCTGCTGCGCCGCGATGGCCTCTATGCGGAAATGTGGGCGCGACAGGCGGTTGAGGCAGAGGAGTTTCGCGAACCGGCGGAGTGATGAGCGGAAGGGGGAAGCGCGTGTGCTTCAACAGGCTCAGCACGAACGGACGTTGATCCGGTTTAACGCCACCCCGCCCATCCTGATCTTGTCGAAGGACACGCGCACGGATCGCTGGCCTCAACTCCAGCGGTCCCGGATCAAGTCCGGGACGACCCGTCCTTCACAACGTCCGCTTCGTGCCAGACCACCGCCTGCGCCGCCTTCATGCAGTTGTTTTCCACATCCCACGCGATGCTGGGCGAACCGTAAAGCCGCCACCCCTGCGCCAGCGCCTCGGACACGCGCTCGCAAAAGGCGCGGTCGTCCTTGCCGGTCAGCAGGCGGTATATCGGGCGATCATCGGGGGTCTGGAACATGCGGCTCACTCATTCCGAAGGATAACGCGCGAACTCCGGCAGGTCATGCTGACTCTTCATCCAGCCAGGACGTTCCGCCACCTGGATATGAACCTGCGGCGGCAGGGCTTCGGGATCGTCCAGCGTCACTGTCTGGATATCCACGATGCCCGGCAGCATTTCCTCATTGCGATAGAACAATCCGGTGCCGCAAACAGGGCAGAAACTACGCATCGCCGCGCCGGAGGAATTGCGCGTCGTCACTTCGCCCTCGACGACAAGTTCCTCGTCGGCGAACGCCGCCCAGCTTACCATGGGAGCGCCCGAGGCTTTCCGGCAATCGGCGCAATGGCACAGCGCGACATGCTTCGGTTCACCCTTCACGCGATAACGCACTGCGCCACAATGGCACCCGCCTGTCCGTTCCATGATTCGCGCTCCTCTATCGCCAGGCCGGAACAATAGAGGAACAAACCCACTGTTACAAGATATACCGCGAAAGATCGCTGTCCTTCGCCAGCCCGGCCAGTTTCTCGCCGACATAAGCGGCATCGACCGTCACGCTTTCGCCCGCGCGATCCTCCGCCTCGAAGCTCAGTTCCTCCAGCAGCTTTTCCATCACGGTCTGCAAGCGCCGCGCGCCGATGTTCTCGACGCTTTCGTTCACTTGCGCGGCGATCCGCGCCACTTCGCGCACGGCGTCGGGCGTGAAATCGAGCGTGACTTTCTCCGTCGCGATCAGCGCGCGGTATTGCTCCACCAGATTGGCGCGCGTTTCCGACAGGATGCGGACGAAATCCTCCTCGCTCAACGCCTTCAGCTCCACGCGGATCGGCAGGCGGCCCTGCAATTCGGGCAGCATGTCCGAAGGTTTGGCGACGTGGAACGCACCCGAGGCGATGAACAGCACATGGTCCGTCTTCATCGGGCCGTATTTGGTGGCGACGGTGGTGCCTTCGATCAGCGGCAGCAGGTCGCGCTGCACGCCTTCGCGCGAGACGGAGCCGCCGCGCACGTCCGACACCGCGATCTTGTCGATCTCATCGAGAAAGACGATGCCGTTCGTCTCCGCGTTCTGGAGCGCGACACGGGCAACGTCGTCCTGGTCCATGCGCTTTTCGGCCTCTTCGTCGACCAGCTTGTCCCACGCATCGGGCACTTTCAGCTTGCGCCGCTTCATGGGTGCGCGGCCCATCGCCTTGTTCATCATGTCGGACAGGTTAATCATGCCGACATTACCGCCCATGCCGGGAATGTCGAAAGGCATCTGTGGCGCGTCTTCCACTTCGATCTCGACTTCGGTGTCGTTCATCGCGTTTTCGACGATGCGCTGGCGAAAGCTCTGCCGCGTGGCTTCGGACGCGCCTTCGCCCACCAGCGCGTTGAGCAGGCGCTCCATCGCCGCGTGGCTCGCCGCCTCGCGCACGGCGTCGCGGCGGCGGTCCTTTTCCAGCCGGATCGCTTCTTCCACCAGATCACGGGCAATCTGTTCCACGTCGCGGCCGACATAGCCGACTTCCGTGAACTTGGTGGCCTCAACCTTCACGAACGGCGCGTCGGCCAGCTTCGCCAGACGGCGGCTGATCTCGGTCTTGCCGCAGCCGGTCGGCCCGATCATCAGGATGT
>CAZUOV010000074.1:0-8658 GCA_964621355.1 uncultured Novosphingobium sp.
AGCCCGCGCTCTCTGCCGCCGGGCCGGGAACCCGGAGAACATCACCTATCAGGGCCGCCCCATGTGGGAGAGCTACCTGCCCGACGCGCGGGCCGTGATCGAGGCGCTGCTCGACGGGGCGAGCGAGGAGGAGAGGGCGGTGGTTGAGGGGTGGCTCTCCACCGCCTAAACCACACCGCCGATTGACTGGCAGCGCTCGGGGTTCAGGCTCCGGGCGCTTTCGCTTCACGTTTCCTTAACGCTCGCCTGTCACTTTACATGACATAACAAAGCCCGACGGGTCGCGATCGGGCAGCAGTCTCTGTAGTTGGATGCCCCCAGCGCCCCGCAGCCCCCTGCGGGGCTTTTTGTTGGGCTGCTTTCGCTTCCCAATCTGTTCCGCATGTGTTCTCACGGGCGGATGCGCGAATCGGACCACATCACACGCCTTGCGCTCGCGCTGCTGGAAGACGTCGCGGCCGAAGCGGTATGCGGCAGCGTCGGGCACGTGCGCGGCGTGCGGGTCGCGCTCGAATGGCTCGTGCAGGTCGGCGCGGCGCAGCGCTGGCAGGCCAATCAATTCATCGCGCAGCTTGCTGAACCGATCCACGACCCGGTCTTTCCCGATGGCGAATGGTACGCCCGGTCGATCCTGATCGAGGGGGCGCTCGACCATTGGTATCATGCGCTCGGCCTCAAGCGCCCCGATCTCGTGCAGCGAGCGCCGGCCAGTCGTCGCTACGCTTACGACCTGCTTGACTCTCCCGATGGCGTCCCGCTCAATCCGGCGATGTGCAACCGCTATCAGCCGGGCGAGCGGCAGAACATCCTCAACGTGTTCCGCGCGCGGGAGGCGAGGGCCATGAACGATGGCCCGGCGATCGTGCATCCGCGCGATCCGGGTTGGATTGTTCGGCGCGAGGGCGAGGGGCTGGTGCTCGACCAGATGGCGTGGGGTTTTCCCGTCGTCCTTACCGGCAAGCGCGGGCAGAAGCTCAAGCCGAAGCCGGTCAACAACGCGCGGTTCGATAAGCTGGGCGGCTTCTGGAAGCGCTGGGCGATGGATCCGGCGCGCCGCTGCCTGATACCTGCGACGCGCTATGCCGAGGCGGTTGGCAAGCCGGGGCGCATGACGACAACCTGGCTCAGCCTGAAATCGCAGCCGGTGTTCGCCTGGGCGGGGCTGTGGCGGCCGTCCGACGAATGGGGCGATGTCTATACCGGCGTGATGACCGCCAACGCGCCCGAACTCGCGGGCATCCATGATCGCTCGCCAGTGATACTGGCGCCGGAGGACTGGCAGGCATGGCTCACCGCGCCGCTGGACGAGCTGGCGCGGTTTGATCGTCCGTGGCCCGCCGATGACGTGGCGATCGAGGCGACGAACGTGCTCTGGAAGTCGGGCGGGGAGCGCAGGCCGTTCGGTGGAGCAAGCGGGTAGGAGGGGCCTGAGTGCCCCGGTGTAGGAAATTTACCTGATTGGCGGAAATGCGTGGTCAAGGGATAAATATTTTCCTAGCCAAGAATGGCGGGATTCTGCGGTTTATCCGTTGACAATCGGTCATTTTGAATTTACCGCTGCTGAGCGCGGTAAATTTTGTCACGGTTTTAGGTGAAGCTGTGGACTTGTAGAACTTTCCCAACACATATCGCTTACGCAAGCACGCGATTGGAGGAAGCCGACATGACGCACGAGCAGCGCAATGCCGCGATTCTCAGAAAGATCGCAGAATACACTAAAACGTATACTGCAAGTAGCGAGATTGCACGCGCGACCCTCATCAGGGAGGGGTTGATTAAGGCAAAAACCAAAAAAGAGAAGGAGGCGGCCTCAGCTTGAGCCGCCTTTCCTCGTTCGTGCTCGGTTATCATGGGTGCGATAAGGACACTGCCGATCAAATCATCAACCGCCGTGCATCGCTTGCTCCCAGCGACAACAAATTCGACTGGCTTGGGCCAGGTATTTATTTCTGGGAAGCCAATCCGTTCCGCGCATTGGACTGGGCGCGCGAAAGGTGCCGGGAAAAGGGCGCGGGTGAACCGTTCGTTATCGGCGCTGTTATCGACCTGCGCGAGTGCCTGGACCTGTTGAACAGACAGGATCAGGATTTGGTGGGCACGGCTTATTCATCATTGGTGGAATTTTATGAGGTGATGGGGAAGAAGCTCCCCAAGAACAAAAACTCGATGAGTGGCGGGGACAGAGATCGGCGCGCAAGGGCGCTGGATTGCGATGTCATCAGGCACCTGCATTCGATGGTCGAAAATGGAAGAAGTGAAGGGCCTTCGTTTTTCGACACCGTCCGGGGCATGTTCACGGAAGGGGATGAACTCTACCCCGGCGCGGCGTTTTATCGTCAAAGCCATGTGCAGATCGCGGTCCGCAACCCTGACTGCATCAGGGGCTTGTTTTACCCACCAGAGTTAGATGACCTGATCGCGGGCTGATACAGACCCCCTACCACACCCCGCTCCGGCGGGCTTTTTTGTGCGGACTCGACTCCCGCCGTCATCTGATGAAGGATCGGCCTCCGGTCCTGATGCAGCCGCGTGGCGTCGGCCAAACATCAGGAACCGGAGATCGTCGGAGGCGGACACTCAAAGGGCTGCGCCCGGCGAATCCGCTGCCAACCCGACGCCAGCCGAACCAGAGCGCTCTGGCGAAGCTGGGCCGATAAACCCGCTAATGTCGATTATTCAGCTTATTGTCGATTGATTTTAGCGTCGCCCTCTGCTCGCCAGCGTCTACGCGCATGTCAGAAACTTGTTCAGAGAGCGTGGCGATTCTGCTGTCGATGCGGTCGAACCCGGAGTTCATCACGGATATGAGGTAGAACAACCCGCCAGCAAAGGCCGTGGTCAATAACCCCAGCCAGATAAAGGCTCCTTTCACCTGCTCTTGAAGGCGCGTCAAACTGGTCATGGGATCGTCGCCAGTGGGGCCGGTTGGGCCACTTGGGTTCCAAATGTTCGCCGGGCCTTGAGCGGGGATGGATGCGCGCAACGGATTTCCTTGGCTGTCGATGATACCGGCTTCCCGCCAACGATGCCGAGCGGTGTCGAGCGGATTAATCTGCGGAGCCATCCGACTGATCCCAGATACCCACAGTTGTATTGAGATAACGGAGCATGTTTCGCAGTCCGTCCTCTGGCATCACTATATGCCCCACCCATCGGGTTTTTATTCGCGGCTCCGGGAAGCCAGGTGGTTCGATAATGCTTTCGACAAAGGAAAGCCGGACATTGCCCATGAAGCGAGACATAAATATGCAGTGATCGGCGGAGATCGTGGGAACGTCCGCCGCGTCGTTTACGAATGCCAATTTTGTTGCAGGATTTTCCTGATCGCTCGTCACGACTCGCCCCCCTTTTTTCAACGTGGGGAAAGATAACACGCGCTGGCCGATCCGTGTCCATACCCACCCCCTACCACACCCCCGCGCGGGTGGGGAGGGGGAAAATGTGATAAGTCACACTTTATAGATTGACAGGTGTGAAATAGCACACCATAACCTCCCCATACCCCCGCCGATCCTCAAGCGAAGAAGCGGGCAGATGGAGGACAATGTGACCGAACCCGCATTCTGGCACCAATCGCAACCCGCCATCGCGTTTCTCGCGCGCCTGTCGCCCGACGACCTGTCGGTCCGCAAGGATCACCCGATCATCGGCGAGGCCCGCTTCATGCTTTCAGGTGAGGTTGTCGAAGACCTGACCGACATGCGCGAGGCGTGGATCGACCGGGCTTTCGGCGCTTCGTTCCGCGATGCTGAAAAGCAGGGCCGGGCCGCCGGGTATCTCGATTACGACGCCGCCCAGCCTTCGGTCTGGCAGGTGCTGAACGAGCGCTTTGGCGATCCAGCGCGCTTTGGCGGTTACAGCACGGCGGATGCCGATGCCATGTGGCGGGCCGCTGCCAAGGCCGCTTTGGCTGACCAGCGGAGGGTCGCGTGATGTTCGGCTTTGAACGTCCGGTGGACGAGCCGTCCTTCCTCGCTGGCGCTGCCATGATGTGCGGCATGTGGCTCCTGTTCACGCTTATCAGTGCGGTGACGCCATGAAACCGCCTCAGCCCGAAGCCCTGCGCCAGCACATCCACGGCCCCGTAGAGCCGCTCGAATACGATGACGGCATCGCGTTCGAGGTTTGGGCGCTCCTCCTGATTTTCATCGCTGCGTTCGCCATTGGCCTTGGCGCGGCGTGGTCACTGATTTTCTAGCAGGGAGCCGGGCGAGCCGAACAAGCCGCCCGGTGCATATATGACCGACCCCGATACGATAGAGCAGCGGTTGCTTGGCCTCCACCACCGTGAAGGCCCTCCAACGATATACGGCGAAGCCGCCGACCTGATCGCGACGCTCCGGGCCGAGCGGGATGCGGCGAGGGAGGCGTTGAGCGACCTTGAGACGGCCTGCGATAACCTTGCAGCTACCCGGTCGAGCGAGACCTACAACAGCATGATCCATCGCGATGATGCTCACAATCAACTGATCGCGCTGGACGCCTGCCGGTTGAATGCCCGCGCCGCGCTCGCGCAGGGGGAGGGGCGGTGAACCCCCTCTCCATCATCTCCCAAGCCCTGCGCCACCCTGCCGCCGGGCCTGCCGGGCGGTGGAAGCGGGGAGGATCGCGGCGTGACTGATCCTGTCACCATAGGCCGGGCCACGCTCTATCTGTTCGACCCCAGCGGACGGAGGGAAGGGTGACGGCGGCGCTACTCACCGAGCAGGAGGCGGCCTCTCAACTGCATATGTCGCCCCGGACCTTGCGCGCCATCCGCGCGCAGGGAAAGATACGCTACATTCGCCCCAGCCCGCGAAAGGTGCTCTACGCGCCAGACGATATCGCGGACTATATCGAGCAGCACGCACGCCGGGATGAGCCGCCATGTCCCTCTACAAGCACGCGAAAAGCAAGTTCTGGCACTACGATTTCCAGCACAAAGGTCATCGGTATCACGGCTCGACGGGCTGCGCGTCTAAGCGCGACGCGGAGCGATTCGTCGCCGAACAGCGGCGGAAGGCTGCCCTAGGTGAGAAGACCAAACCCTCCATCACGCTCGACAAGGCGTGCGACGCATGGTGGCTCGCCAAGGGGCAGCACCTGCGGAGTCATGCAACCGTGATCTATCAGCTCGCCAATCTTGCCGAAGGGATCGGGGCGGGGCGTCCACTACAGGACATCACCTTGATTGACCTCGACGCCTATATCGCGCGTCGCCGGGCGAAGGTTAAGAACAGTAGCGTCAACCGCGAGACAGCCTTGCTGCGCCGCGTGATCGAGTGGCATGCGGATCGCGGCTTTGACGTGCCAGTTATCACATGGAGCCGGACGAAGCTGCGCGAGCCGAAGCCGGTTACACGCATTCTGGCGGATGACGAAGAGGCGCGGCTATTCGACAAGCTGCCCGACAGCCTCAAGCCAATAGTCGAGTTCGCTCTGCTGTCCGGGCAGCGTAAAGCCGAGATTGTCACGCTCCGGTGGGCGGACGTGAATTTCAAGGCCATGCGGGCGACGGTCTGGGCAAAGGGACAGAAGCCGCACTCGTTCCCGTTGACGCCGCGCATGGTGGCGCTGATAGCGAATCAGCCGAAGGTCTGTGCGCAGGTGTTCACCTATATTGCCGAGCGTTCATCCCCGCGCCGCCCGGATCGCGTTCAGCGAATCAAGGGCCAACGCTATCCGTTCAGTGTGCAAGGCTGGGACCGAAAGTGGCGCAAAGCGCTCAAGGATGCGGGCATCGAAGGCTACCGCTTCCACGACAACCGCCACACCGCCGCCACGCGCTCGGGAAGCATCGAAGTCGCGAACCGGCTGCTCGGACACTCCGATTACCGGACGACGCAACGCTATTTTCACCCGGCAGAAGCGACGGTTCGGGATGCGCTCATCGCCGCCGAGTCCCGAAATAGTCCCGAACCTCAGATGGCGAAGGACGAAAACACAAGGAAAGCCGCCAATGACAGATGATCGTTGGTCTGCTCCCAAAGCAGATGCGCTACCAGGCTGCGCTACTCCCCGACACTGTCCGCCGCCTGACGACAGGCCCCGGCCGGACGCGAAGCGAGTGGTGGGCCCGGCAGGATTCGAACCCGCGACCTAGCCGTTATGAGCGGCCAGCTCTAACCGCTGAGCTACAGGCCCCACGCGTCGCACCCGATGCCCGCGTTGCCGCCAGCTTCCGGTTTGGCGCGGTTAGCCCGCGTGCGCGCTCTAGGCAAGCACAACTGATTGCATGATTTCGGCGATATGGGTCGGCCTTACGTCGCGGGCCGCGAGATAGCCGAAAATGTCCCGCCACCAGTCATAGAACGCATCAAGTTGCGCGGGCGTGTGGATGTAAGGCGAATAACCGGGCGCGAGCGATGGGCTGTGAAAGGAAAAGACGAGAACCGGCAGATCCTTTTCCAGCGCGGCGTCGATGCCGCGCCGGGCCTCGGCGGCGGTCACGCCTTCGGGTGTCAGCGGAATCCGGTCGAGCAGGCCGAGCCGCGCGAGCGCGCCGCGCAAACGCGGCGTGCGCCACAGGCGGGGATAGAGCCATGCGGCGGCCTTGCGCAGCGGCCCGGAAAATACCGTGGTGAGCGGCAATTCCATCAGGCCCGCTTCGCGGTCTATCCAGTAGGGCAGGAGGGGATGGTCGCGATAGTTCGGCCCGCCGTTGTAGCTGTAATCGAAGCGTGCGCGCACCGACGTGTCGACGGCGATTCCCGCTTCCTTCAGGATCGCGGCGCTGCTCGGACCAAGGCCATAGCGTCCTGCCCGGTAGACAAGAGGAGCCTTGCCGAAACTGTCCTCGATCGCGTCGCGCAACAGCATGAACTTCTGCCGTTCCAGTTCGGGAGGAAGATTTCCTGCAAAACTGTTGATCTGGCTCACTTCCTCCAGATGCGGCGGGCTGACCCAGGGGTGAAGCTGCACACCCACTTCGGCGCGTCCGGCACCGATGGAATCGCTCAGCGCCTCTTTCGCCGCGGGAGACGTGGCGACGGGATAATCGACGAGATAGATGGGGACGATGCCCTGGCCTTCGCAGAACTGTTGAAATTTACGCAGGATCGGCACGGTATGGAGGCTGTGGCCTTCGCGCCTGAGCGGTTTGCCCCAGTCGAACTCTTCCTCCGTGTCGACGGTCACGATGAAGCGATGGCCGAAGCCTGCCTTGAAACGCACGAAATCGGGGGATGCCGGCGGTTCGCAGATATTGATCTCGGCCACGCTGATCGATTCCCCCTCAGCTTCACAAGCGATCCGCGACATGGCCGCCGCCCCGGCCACAGGCGCTATCCCGCTTTCTGGCTATGACCGAGCGCGGCGGCGGTCAACCCCGGCAGAACGAGGCGCAGCTTGCCCCCCTTGCGCGCCAGCCAGCCCCCCGCCGAACGGGCCTCCGCCGCGGCCAGCCGCAGGGCGAAGACGTTGCCGAACGCGCCGGAAGACAGCGCCGCGGCAGGAGGCGAGGGCATGTCGGACGAGGGAAAGCCGGCGGCTTCGGTTTCGGCGAGAAGGCGAGGCAGGCGCACGGAGAGAGAGACGGCGCCGTCCCGCTCCCGCAGCTTGAGGCGCAGCACTTCGCCGGGCGCGGCGCAACTCGCAAGCACCGAAAGGATGCGCCAGCCCAGCCGTTCCATCGCCGTGGCGTCGAACGGAACGAGGATCGGCGCCGGTTCGATATCCAGCGCGAAACCGCTGCCGCGTGGCTGGCTGAACGGTTCGAGCCGCAGCACGAGCTTGCGGATGACATCCGCCAGGTCTGCCTCCCCCTGCTCCAGCGAGGCCGATCCGCCCGTCATCTTGACGAGCCGCTCGAACTCGTCGAGCGCGGCCATGATTCGCGCCGCTTCCGCCGCGATCGACGCGCCGAGCGCCCGGTATTCATGAGGGATCTTGCCGAAGATCGCCTGCTGCATCACTTCGGCGCAGCCCTGGATGCCGCCGACGGGATTGCGCAGTTCGTGCAGGATCTGGCGCATCCGGTCCAGACCGGGCTGCGCCGAGGGGAGAGGGGATGCGGTGCCGGTTGCCGCCGGAGGGACGGGATAGCGCCGCATGCGCCCGGCATAGCTGGTAAAGCGGCCGCTCGGCGGATCGAACCGGGGCGTTGCGTCCAATTGCCAGCGTCCCGCGACTGCCGCCGCGCCGTCCAGAACGATCATGCGGCGGACCAGAGGCTGGCGCCGCCGGATCAGGGCGTTGGTCACGGCGTCGCGGCTTTCGCTTCCCAGCGGCAAGCCGACCAGCATCGGCGCGCAATCGCCATCCGCCCATGTAATCACGCCATCGCCGTCCGTTTCGAAGTCCAGAACGGCAAGCGCCGGTTGGGTGGCACCGGCCGGATCGCCCAGCGGAAGGCGGGGTGCATCTTCGGGGGACACAGGCACGCCGGGCTGGCGCACCTTGCGGAATTCCTCGATCCGGCGGACGATGGCGCGTATCGCTTCTCCGGTCGCACTGTCGGTGCGATCGGCCGAAGCAACGGATGCGACTGCCGGTGAAACAGGGCGTTGCGCCCTGCGGTCTCCCCGCAGCCGCTCGTCGATGCGCGTTATGCTGGCGCCGCTCCTTTCGGGAATTGCGGCCATTGCCCGCGTCGTCTCCGAAGCGGGCAGCGCACGGCTCGCGATGCCGAGGTTGCGCAGGACGGCGGCCAGCCTCTCGTCCTGCGCCGTGCGGGCGACG
>CAZUOV010000075.1:0-8384 GCA_964621355.1 uncultured Novosphingobium sp.
GCCGGTGCAGTTGCAGCGCGCGCCGGACGATAAGGCCGATGGCGTCGATATCGACCGGCTTCTGGTAGAAGTCGTAAGCCCCCTTGGCGATGGCCTGCAACGCGCTTTCCCGCGCGCCGTGGCCGCTGGCAACGATCACTTTCGTGTCGGGCTTGAGGGCCATGATCTCGTCCAGCAGGGCGAAGCCTTCGGTCGTGCCGTCGGGATCGGGCGGCAGGCCGAGGTCGAGCGTGACGACATCCGGCATTTCCGAGCGCAACGCGGCCAGCGCGCCGGACCTGTCGCCCGCGACGATCACGTCGAAATCGTCGTAGGCCCACTTGAGCTGCGCCTGCAACCCGGCATCGTCCTCCACGACAAGGAGCTTCGGTCTGGTGTCGGTCATGATGCAAGTCTCTGGTGTTGAAAGGAAAGCGTATCGGCAAGCCCCGCCGTCACGGCGAGCGGCAGCCGCACGGTGAAACGGGAGCCGAGCCCTTCGCGCGATTCCACGTCGAGCCGGCCGCGCATCGCGCGCACCAGTTCGCGCGCCTCGAAGGCGCCAATGCCGAAGCCGCCGGGTTTCGACGAGACGAAAGGCTTGAACAGCCGGTTGCGGATGAAATCGGGCGACATGCCGCACCCCGAATCGACCACTTCATAGCGGGCCATCAGGCCGTCCAGCGTCAGCGCGAGGAACACCGGGCTGTCCGGCGCGCTCGCGTCCACGGCGTTCTGGATGAGGTGGACCAGCACCTGTTCCAGCGATTCCGCGTGGGCGGCCACGTCGCAAGGCTGGCATTCGGTCAGGATCACCGGATGGACCGCGCGGAACCGGGCGACGGCGGCGCGGGCCACTTCGCCCGCGGGAACTGTCGTCAACTGGTCGACCGCGCCCCCGCCGTAGCGCGACAACCGGGCGAGCAGGGCATTGAGCTTGTCGGCGGAATTGCGCAGCGTGAGCAGCATGTCGTCGCGGAACGCCGGCTTGTCGGCATGGAGTTCGGCATTGCGGGCCAACAGGCTCAACTGGCTGGCCAGGTTCTTGATGTCGTGCATCACGAAAGCGATGCGGCGATGAAAATCGTCGAACCGGCTGGCCTCCGCCAGCGCGTCCTGCATGGCGTTTTCGGCAAGGTAGGAAGCAAGCTGCTGGCCCACGATGCGCAGCAGATCGTAATCCTCCCAGTCGAAACGGCGCGGCAGCGACGGGCGCGCCAGCACGACCATGCCGACCAGCCGGTCGTAATGGATCAGGGGCACGAGCGCCCAGGCGCGCGGGTCGTCCAGCAGCCATTCGGGAATATGCACCGCTTCGCCGCGATCCTCCCGCCCGGCGCGAACATCGTCCAGATCGACGATGAAACCATCCTTCTCGAAAAAGGCGACGTTATCCTGCATCATCGCGACGGCAGGAACATCAGCCGATGGCCACTGCCAGCGCGCCGCCAGCGTGAGGTCACCGTTCTCACTTCCCGCCAGCAGCAGCCCGGCGCGGCTTTCCGCGATATCGGCCACCGCCTGCACCACGCGCTCGCCCAACGGCAGCGCGCCGTCGCCCTGCGCGCCGATGGTCCGCGTGAAGCGCAGCCACTCCTCGCGATAATCGTAGCGGTGCTGGAAGAAGTGCTTGGCCAGCGTGACTTTCAGCCAGCTCCGCATACGCTGCGAGGGCAGAAGAACGATGGCCAGCGCCGTCGCCAACGTCAGGAACGTCAGTTCCATCAGGCGCGCGAAGTCGCTCCCCGCCAGCGACAGCCATTGCGCGATGGCCACCATGCCGATCAGGTAGACACCGATCACCAGCAACGAGAACGTCTGGAACGTCACCGCGCGCGACGGGCGGAACCGCAGCGGAGAACCGGCCTGCGCCGCCCCGATCGCCACGAACGCGGCGAGCAGGATCGTCCCCAGCCCGCGCGTCGCCGCCAGTTCGGGCGGCCATTCGCCGCTGAGCCAGGCAATGGTGTAAAGATTAAGATCCACTGCCCATGACAGCGCCAGCCCGCCGGCGATCCACCGCAGCCCGGCCTGCGTTTCGCGCGATGCGCCGACGAAGAGATTGTGGACCAGCACCAGCCCGCCGACCGCGAAGAGCAGCCGCAGCAGCGGCGCGAGTTGCAGATCGGCTATCTCGCCCGCCCTGTTCGCCGCGAACAGACCCGTGCCCAGATCCAGCGCTTCGACCGCGATCAACGCCAGCAGAACCGGACGGATCGGCTTCACGCTTTCATGACGTCCGTCCATCGCGAACAGGCGGTAAACAACGAAGATCCAGGAAAGGTTGCGCGCGGCCCGCGTGAGTTCCACCGTGAGGCCGCCATCGGCCGATGTCGCGAGGGCGATGCACCACGCCGCCGTCAGCAGCAGAGCGCCGATGATCGCGACGCTCGCCTGCCCCATCGCGCCGCGCCGCCCGCCCAGCCATACGGCGACGGTCGCGGCGCAAACGGCGGCGCTGGCATAGATCAGCCAGGCGACCAGTTCGGCCAGCGGCTGGACCACCGCGCCCACGTCAACGCGCTCCCTCGTGCCAGAGCACGACGCGCAAGGTCTGGAGCAGGATCAGCAGGTCGAGGAAAGGCGTGTAGTTCTTGGCGTAATAGAGATCGTATTCCAGCTTGTTGCGGGAATCGGCGATCGAAGCGCCATAGGGATAGTTGATCTGCGCCCAGCCGGTGATGCCCGGTTTCACCATATGCCGTTCGGCATAGTAGGGAATGTGCTCATCCAGTTCGGACACGAATTCCGGCCGTTCCGGGCGGGGCCCCACGAAGCTCATTTCGCCGCGCAGCACGCTCCACGCCTGCGGCAGTTCGTCGATCCGCACCTTGCGGATGAAGCGCCCTATGCGCGTCACGCGCGGATCGTCCTTCGTCGCCCACTGGGCGCCCGCCGCCTCGGCATCGGTGCGCATGGAACGCAGCTTGATGACCTCGAAATGCTGGCCGTAGAGGCCGACGCGGGTCTGGCGGAAAAAGGCGGGACCGCGGCTGTCGATCTTCACGATCAGGGCGAACAGCACGATCACCGGCCCCGTCAGCGCCAGCAGAATCGCGCTGGCCGTGACATCGAAGAGGCGCTTGGCCACGCTCGATACGGCCCGGCCCGACGAGAATCCGTCCGAAAAGATCAGCCAGCTCGGGTTGACGGTGTCGAGATCAATCCGGCCCGTCTCCCGCTCGATGAAGCTGGAGAAGTCGTTGACGTGGACGCCCGCCGTCTTGATCCGCAGCAAATCCTTGAGCGGCAGCGCGTTGCGCCGCTCTTCCAGCGCGAGCACGACTTCGCTGACGCCCAGGTTCTCGACATAGCGGGTCAGGTTGTGGATCGCCTGCCGCGAGATCGCTTCCTCCACGACAGGCTCGCTTTCCGTCATGGCGACGTAGCCGACGATCACGAACCCGCTCTCCATACGCTCGCCCAGTTCGCGCAGCCGCTGCGCGCGATGCCCCGCGCCCAGCACCAGCACGCGCCTGCGAAAAGCCGAGGCGCCCAGAATACCGCCGACGATCAGCCGGTTGAGAATGAGCAGCAGGATCGACAGCGCCATCGTGTAGGCCAGAGTCGAGCGCCAGAAGTTCTGGGTATTGAGAACGAAATCTATGAACGAGAGCGCTATGATGCCCAGCGAAATGGCCACCAGCAGCCGGGCCGTGGCAAAGCGCATGGACCGCAGCGAATCCGCCCCGTAAACGCCCACGGAAATCATCGCCGTCAGCATCATGGCCGCATATCCGGCATGAAGGCCGACGCGGTTATCGAGCGGTCCGCTGTGGATGCCGATCTGGCCGGCGCGCAACTGCCACGCCAGTTCCGCGGCGGCGATCAGCAGGCACACATCGAACAGGCCCAGCAGCACCACGGCGTGCGGAATATAATGTTTGAACAGACGTATCATTGTCGCAACGCCAGTCTCCGACCCCGGAAGGATACTGACCCGCGATAAGGGCAAGGCGTAAAATGTCGGTAAACCTTACGCCCTATTCCGCCACCGGCGTGATGCACAGACCCGGCAATCGGGGAAATCCGGCCCCGTTGTGTCGGTTTGCCTGACACCGCATGGTCAGGCCCCTCCAGGGGCAAGCCGCGCGCCCGTCAACCTTGTGCTAACCATGATTGCGCGCTTTTGGGTAAATCCTTTGGGTTAACAGCAATGCCATGTCGCGCCTTGCCCAGACCCTTGCGGTTCGCCCGAAGATGTATCGGCACTTCGCCGTCATCACCGTCGCGCTGACGGCGGCGATCTTCATGTTCGCCGACGATGAGAACGCGAAGACTATCGAACAGGAACTCGCCCGCAACGCGGCACCGGCCCAGAAGGGCGCAGAAAAGGAAAAGCCGCGCAAGCGGCGGGCCGCTCCCGCATCGCGCACATCCGCCGCCGGTAGCGGAGGCAGTGGCTTCGTCGTGGGCCAGGGCATCATCGAATCGGCCGATGTGCTGGAACCGTCCTACGCTCCCGGTGCGAGGATTCCGCCGCCCGCGCCGCCACCGTTCATGCCGCCGCAGGCCCGGACCTTCAGCGCCGGCAGCGAACAGATTCCCGCGTTCGGCGCGCCGGGGCTGCCGCAGGCGCTCGATCCCGGGAAGAAGAAACAAGCCGCCGCACCGGCGCGGCGGATGACACCGCAGGAATACGAGGCAATGATCGCCCGCTCCCAGACCCGGTCCGGCTCGGGCGAAGCAGGTGGGGCCGACTGAGCGTCTCTCGCCGCCGCGCACCGTTGCGGTGAAAGCTGGTGCCCCTGGCCCGACTCGAACGGGCACGTCTTGCGACAAACGATTTTGAGTCGTTCGCGTCTACCATTCCGCCACAGGGGCGCACCGAAGTCCGTCGCTTAGCCGCGCTTTGCCGATGCTTCAACCGGCCTTTAGCGCGCCCGCCAAAGTCTTGTGCAATTTGGAGTGCAGGCTGTCGTTGCCCGCCAGCACTTCCTTGTCGCAGATCGGCAGCGAACGTCCGCGCCAGTCGGACACGAAGCCGCCCGCCTCGCGCACCAGCAGGCACCCGGCGGCCGTATCCCACGGGGCGAGGTCGCTTTCCCAGAAGCCGTCGAAACGTCCCGCCGCCACCCATGCCAGATCGAGCGAGGCCGCGCCGAAGCGGCGGATGCCCGCCACTTGCGGGCAGATCGCCCCGGCGACGCGCGCCCATGTGCCGAAACTGCCGTGTCCGCCATAAGGCATGCCCGTGGCGACCAACGCCTCGTCCATATGGCGGCGCGCCGAAACGCGCAGGCGGCCGTCCTGCAACCACGCGCCCCGGGTCTTTTCCGCCCAGAACGTTTCGTCGGTGATCGGCTGATAGACCACTCCGGCCGTCACTTCGCCCCAGCCCCGACCATCCAGCGTCGGCTCCTGCACGGCGATGGAAATCGCGAAATGCGGGATGCCGTGAAGGAAGTTGGACGTGCCGTCCAGCGGGTCGATCACCCAGCGCGGCTTGCCGTCCTCGCCCGCGATCTCACCCGCTTCTTCCAGCAGGAAGCCCCAGCCGGGACGCGCGGCGAGCAATTCGTCATAGAGCGTGCGCTCGGCCCTCTGATCCGCCTTGGACACGAAATCCATCGGCCCCTTGCGGGACACCTGCAAGTGTTCGATCTCGCCGAAGTCGCGGCGCAGGCGCTGGCCCGCCTTGCGCGCCGCTTTCTCCATGACGCGGATCAGACCGGAAATCGCCATGGCCGGGATCAGCCCGCCTTGCCGACGTAAGTGCGCTCGTAAACGTCGACGATGATCCGCGTGCCGCTTTCGATATGCGGCGGCACCATCACGCGCACGCCGTTGTCGAGCACGGCGGGCTTGTAGCTGGAAGAAGCCGTCTGCCCCTTCACCACGGCATCGGCTTCCACGATGGTCGCTTCCACCTGTTCGGGCAATTGCACCGAGATCGGCCGCTCGTCATACATTTCCAGCGTCACTTCCATGCCGTCCTGCAGGAAAGCGGCGGCATCGCCCAGAAGGTCGGCAGGGAGGTTGATCTGGTCGTAGGTTTCCTGATCCATGAAGACGAGCTGGTCGCCATCGGCATAGAGGAACTGGAAGTCCTTGGTGTCGAGCCGCACCCGCTCCACGGTGTCGGCGCTGCGGAAGCGCACGTTGGTCTTGCGGCCGTCGATGAGGTTCTTCATCTCGACCTGCATGAACGCGCCGCCCTTGCCCGGTTGGGTGTGCTGCGTCTTGGCGACTTTCCAGATGCCGTTTTCGTATTCGAGGATGTTGCCCGGACGGATATCCACGCCGCTGATCTTCATGGGTCTGGCCTTTGATGGGAAAGAGCGTTGTCGTAAAAAAGGAAGGCAGCGCCCTTAGCGCGCGGCCCGGCATCTGGCAATGGAGGCGCGCGCTTGCTAGCCTGCCCGGCATGACCATGCCAAAGGCGCTGCCTGTCCTTCCCTGCCTGCTGCTCCTGACGGGCGCCGCCGATCCGCCGCCGGTTCCGGGCGGGACGCTCGGCACCGTCGAGCTGGGCCGCTACGCCTGCGAGGTTCCCGACCCCCTCGACGTGACGCGGGGCCGGATCATCGCGGGCGACGAATTCACCATCGTCAATGCATCGAGCTATCGCGCGCAAGGGATTCGGGGCAGCTACCTGCGCACCGGCAACGATATCGTGGTGACGAGCGGGCCGCGCGAAGGCGAGAAATACCGCTGGGCGGGCAGAGGCATCCTGCAACGGCGCGGCGCCGATGGAGTGGACGCGCATGCGCGCTGCGTGCGGGTCGGCTCGCGAAAACGCTGAAACGGGAGAACTTGTCGGCGCGCCGGGCGTTGGATCAGGTGTGGCCGGGCGGCGCAGGAGATGGCCGGACGTGTCGGCATGATTTACAGTTGCCGTTGCGTTAACCGCGCAAATCCGCTTCGGCCGCCGTCTGGCACGATGATTGCTCCATGGCGGAGGTCAACAAGGGGTCAAGGATGTTTCGGAAAATCGCCCGTCTGTTTGTCATCAAGACACGGCTTGAGGCGTTCCTCATCATCTATGCCCTCGCGCTCGGCGCGGTGGAGCGCGGCAGCGTCTATCTGGACCGCTTTCCCGGCTGGGGCGGCAAGCTGCTGTTTCTTGCCTGCACCGGGGCGGTATTCATGGCGGGGGCGAAAATCCTCGATTGCCTGAAACACGAACAGGCCGCGGCGAAAGCGGAAAAGCCCGACCCGTCCCCGCAAAAATGAAGGAAAGTGGAGCGTTTCTGTTGCCGGGTACGCTCCGAACCCCTGGAATCCGCTTCTGTTGCCCGGTGGGTCCAACCGCGTTCTAACCTTGTAACTTCAGGGCGTTAGCCCCTAGAATTACGCAGCGAGAGCAAGTGCTTCGTTGTCGTTGGCACTTGTGAGTTTTGAGCCTTTAACGGGTTACTCAGCCCGGACGAAAACAGCGCTTTTCAACACACGTCGATCCTGGTTCGGCCCCGTCACTTGCCCCCGCCGGAACGGGGGGAAGTGGTGGAGCCGCCGGGTACTGCCCCCGGGTCCGCTGCGCCTATTGCACGCCGCAGTTTATCGTCATAGCCGGCCGAAACCGGCAGGCCCCATATAGGCGTTGCCGCCTGAATGTGAAGTGAAAGCGCGTTACCCGTTCGCGCGGCGCTTCAATTCGTCGCGGATTTCCGCAAGCAGATCGACTTCGGTCGGACCGGCGTCCACGGGAGCGGTGATCTTGTTGGCGGCCCTGACGATCAGAAAGATGATCCAGGCGAGGATCAGGAAATTGACGGCAACGGTGATGAATTCGCCATAGCCAATCACGGGAACGCCCGCCGTCTTGAGATCGGCGTAGCTTTCGGGGTTGCCCTTGAACCCCGCCGGTATCTCTCCAAGCTGGATGAAATAGTTCTCGAAGTTCAAGCCGCCGAACAATTTGCCGACTACGGGCATGATGATGTCGTCCGTTAGCGACTCGACGATCTTCCCGAACGCCGCGCCGATGATGACACCCACGGCGAGGTCAAGCACGCTGCCGCGCGCCACGAACGTCTTGAATTCCTGAATCATGCCCATGTCGTCACCCTTCCGGTTGCGTTGACCGTCACTTGCCCGCGAACGGGAAGACCGGCAACCGGAAATCCGCACCGCTTCCGCCATGCGGCTTGCGGCTTGAACGGCCACGCGCCCACGCTATCTTCTCTCCGGCAAGGAGGATCCGCATGACAGCCAGAAAGCCTGCCCGCTCCCTGACGAAGATCGCCGCGCGTAGCGCGTTCGCCGTCACCGCCGCCTCATCACTCGCGGCCTGCGGCATCAACTCGGTGCCCACGGCGGAAGAAGCCGCCAAGGCCAGGTGGGGCGACGTCCAGGCCGCGTTCCAGGAACGCGCCAACCTCGTCCCCAATCTCGCCGCCGTGGCCAGGGGCGCGGCCGAGCAGGAAAAGGAGATCCTGACCGGCGTGATCGAAGCCCGCGCC
>CAZUOV010000076.1:0-8182 GCA_964621355.1 uncultured Novosphingobium sp.
GCACTCCGCTAATTTACGCCGCGAGTTGTGCCAAATGTTCTGACGACGGACAACGCGCACCCATTTGGGCTGGACAAGCGCGATGTTCAGCACGGGATTGGCCGGCGAAGCCATGTCGCCGGGCTCCAGCAGGCGGGAACGAACGACGCCATCTGTCGGCGCGCGCAGCACGCCCTGGCCGATCCTGTGCCGCAGCAGCGCGACCTGCGCCTGAGCCGCCTCGACCTGCGCGGCACCGGCCGCGATATCTTCGGCGCGCGCGCCGATCCGGGTCAGCCGCAGCGCCTCGGCCTGTTCGCGCACCCTGGCGCGCGCCGCCGCGACGGCCTTGCCGGCATGGTCGAGATCCTGCGCGCTGACGCCGCGCCCTTCGGTCGCGCCGGCAATGCCGCGCAGGCGCAACAGGTCGCCCTGCGCGCGCGCCGCCTCCGCCTCGGCAGCGACGAGGCGCGCCTGCGCCTGCGCGATCTCTTCCGGCCGGGAGCCGTTGCGCAGGCGCCGCAGGTTCTGCCGCTGCACTTCAGCCTGTGCCTTCGCCTCCTCGGCCTGCAGCGTGAGCGAAACGGTGTCGAGCGTGGCGAGCACCTGCCCCGCCTTCACGCTATCGCCTTCCTGGGCGAGGACCGTCGCGATCCGCCCGCTATCCTCGAAAGCGAGAGATACCTGACGGACATCGACATTCCCTTGCAGGACAAGTTCGTTTCCATCCGAACCCCCGCCGCCGCATCCGCCCAGCGCCAGCGACACCATGCCAAGAAGGCCGAGAATGAGTTTGCGCATATCGGGACTCCGGCGGCACGAATATCTAGACTAAATCTAAATTGAATTTAGGATGTAACTGCCCTAGAGCGGAAATGGACACAAGAGGATTCTCGTATGGGCAAACCGAAGCGCGCTTCGCGGTCGGATGGCGTCGCGACGCGGGCGCGCATTCTGGAAAGCGCGGGGGAATTGTTCGGATCGCAGGGCCTCGCCACGGTGACCAGCAAGACGATCGCCGAGAAGGCAGGCGTCGACATGGCCTCGATCAACTATCATTTCGGCAGCCGCGACGGGCTCTATCGCGCCGTGCTGGTCGAGGCGCATCGCCGGTTTGTCGGTCTGGAGGAACTGGTCGAGATTTCCCGGCGGGACGTTTCATCCGCCGACAAGCTGGGCGCGCTTCTCGACGTCGTTATCGGCCGGCTCGCCGAGGGATCGCAATGGAGCACGACCGTGCTTGCGCGCGAAATGCTCGCACCCTCACCGCATATGGTGGTGCTGCTCGATGAAGCGATATCCCCGAAGTTCGGGATCGTCTTGCAGATATTGAGCGACATCGCCGGAATTCCCGTGGAAGCGCCGGAGTTGGCATGTTGCCTCATCAGCGCGATCGCCCCATACGCGATGCTGCTCATCGCCGGTGAGAACAGGGAGGCGGCCGAACGCATCCTTCCCCGGCTCGACCCGCGAATGCTGGCGGAGCACCTGCACCGCTTCGCGCTGGCGGGGCTGCATGCCGCAGGCCAGCATTATCGATCGAATCCGAAGCTTGCCCGTTTGCGGCAACCTGAAGGATGGCGGACAAAAGACGCCCCCTGACCAACCGACACGGCGGCGGCGCAACGCGCACGCACGATGGTCGAAACGATGGAAAGCCTGGGCCTGGCGGCGGGCGTGGTGAACCACCGGGCACGCATGATCGCGGCCAATGCGCTGCTGGAAGCCATGGAAACGATGTTCGTTCCGGGGGCGTTCGGCAGAATCGGCTGGCGGCGATCTGAAATCCGGCCAAATCATCGGGAACGACGCCGCGTCGGCGTTTTTCACAGCCGCTCCATGCGCAGCCAGGCGGTCTTCCCGGACCACGCCTTCAAGAACGCCTGCCACGCCGCGGCGGCTTCGAGCCTGTTCCCCTGAGCGGCTTCGCTGCGCGCCAGACCATAGAGCGCCCATCCGTTGTCCGGCGCCTGAATCAGCGCGGCGCGGAACGCCCGGTCCGCTTCATCGTATCGCCCGGCAAGGAACAGCGCCGCACCCAGCGACTGGCGGACCGGGTAATACCAGAAGGGCGGCTCCTGATAGGGCAGCGTATCCTCGATAGCGATCGCCGCGCGATAGAAGGCGGCGGCTTCCGCGTATCGCCCTTGCACGGTCGCCTGCCGCCCGCGCGCCACGGCCACGGCAAGCGCGATCAGGTCGGGGACGGGCATGCCCTGCTCCACCATTCCGGCAAGCGCATCCGATCCGACGATCCGCTCCATCGCGGCGATCTCGCCGTCGAACGCACGGGCGTTGCCGTCCCGGGCGTAAGCCGTCGCCCGTGCATAATGACGCATGGCCGCCGCATAGGGCAAGCGGGCATCGGGCGCGGTCATCGCCAGAATATCGCGAGGGGCGCCGAATTGCGCCATGGCCAGGTAGGGCGCCGCGTCGATGGCCTGAATCCATGCGATCGAGGCCGACGTTTCCGGGTCGAGGACCGTCCGCAAGCGCCGTGCCTCCCGGATCGCCGTGTCCATATCCCCCGCCATCTGCGCGGACGTCACGATGAAATGGATGTTGTGCGGGTAATAGCCGTAACGCACGAGGCTCCGGTCGTTGGCCGAACGGATATAGGCTTCGTCCGCACGCGCCGCCGCGATGTTCACGCGAATGGAATCGGCATGACGCCCCAGCCGCTGATAGATATGCCCCGGCATATGGACGAGGTGCGCCGCGCTGGGAGCGTCCGGGCTGGCAAGCCGGTCCGCGGCGGCTTCCGCGCGCTTCGGATCGCTGGCTTCGAGCAAGTGGATAGTGAGGTGCCCCGCCTGGACGTGCGCGGGATTGCGCGCCAGCACCGTCTCGACAAGCCGCACGGCTTCACCGATCCCGCCGACCGGCGTTTTCCTGTCCGCTTCCCAATAGTTCCAAGGCGTGGTGTCCATCACGGCCTCGGCCGTGAGCACGGCCACGTCGTCGTCATCGGGAAACCGGCGCGCCACGGCCAGCATCGCCTCGGCATAGGCCGCATCGAGCCTGCCCCGGTCGGCCGCCGGATCGCGCGAATAACGCAGCGCCACCGCTTCGATCAGCGCCCTTTCCATCGGCGATGCCCGGTGCCGCGACGCCATCGCCCGATCCATCGCATCGAGAGCGGCGTCCCGGTCGCGGTCGTCCATGGGGGCATTGATGTTAGGGCCGAGCGCCAGCGCCTCGCCCCACCAGCACATGGCGCAGGCGGGATCGAGCCGCCGGGCTTCGCGGAACGACCGGACCGCGCCCGAATGGTTGAAGCCGTATGTCAGCAACAGGCCCTGGCTGAAATAGCGGCGGGCCTGCGAACCTGCGATCGTAACCGGAAACGGCGAACGGGTCAGGTCGTCGAACAAGGGGATCGGCGGGGCCGCGCTCATCGGCGCCGCCATGGCGGAAGCCACCAGAAGCCGGGAAGCAAGCGCCGGTCCGGCATCGCCCCCGCCGCACAAATTCCGCGCCATCCCGCCGGGGTCGAGAGAGGAAAGGATGAACGGTGAATAACGGGTTCCGGTCGAAACGCTGGCCAGAAACCAGGCCGCCGCGACAGCGGATACGGCTTTCGCGAAACTTCTCATGGCATCAGCCCTTTCCCCAAAAGGCCGCAAGCGGAACGATCGACGGAAATTATCACAGGCCGCGACGACCGTAAACGTAGCCCATGCAAAGGTCCGGTCACCGGAGCGCGATGCCCGCGAAATCCGACGAGGCGTGCCTCCATCGCGACCCGGCGTTTGTTTCCGAACCTCTGTTATCGCGGACCATGCCCCGGCGGCATATGATGGCCGTTATCAAACCCACACCGATAGCCGAGGACGCCGCCATGCCGAACTATCGCCTGCAATTTTCCGGCACCGATCAGCCCAAGCCGATCCAGGCCGTTACCTGGAGCGCCAGAAACCCCCGCGATGCCTTCATCATGGCGCAAGGCCATACCGGACCCACCGAACTCTGGAAGGACGACGAACACGTCTGCACATTGCAGCGCATCGGGCTGGAGGGCGAAATCTGGCTGATTTCCCGGCGCGGGAAACGCGGCAAGACCTGAAATCGGTCTCCTCACGGGCAGGGACCGCTTCTTCGCGAGGTGTTAGGCTTCGCGGGGAATATGGGGTAGTATCCGATCGCCGTGATACAAGCCCCGCTGCGGCCCTCCGGCCGCTTCCCCGCCCCGGATAATCGGCTGGCTAGAAAGCTGGAGGCATTCACGCGCCTCTCCGCCAGGGACAAGACTGCGCTGGACAGAGTATGGAAATGCCAGCGTCAGATCTGCACCGCGCAACGCGATCTGATCTGCGAAGGCGATGTTCCGCATCGCGTCCCCATGATCGTCGACGGCTGGGCCTGCCGATACAAGGCGCTTCTGGACGGACGGCGGCAGATCACGGGCTTTTTCCTGCCGGGCGATATATGCGACTTCAACGTCTTCATCCTGAAGCGCATGGATCATTCCATACGGGCGCTGACGGCCGTGACATATGTGGCGCTCTCGCCGCCGGATGTGGAGGAACTCACCTCGGCGCACCCACGGATCATGCATGGCCTGTGGCGGGAGTCGCTCGTCAATGCCTCGATCCAGCGCGAATGGACCGTCAATCTCGGACAGCGCTCCGCCCTTGAACGGCTCGCCCACCTCCTTTGCGAGCTGTTCATCCGCCTGCGCATCGTCGGCATGACGCGAGAGTGTTCCTGCGAATTTCCCGTCACGCAGAGCGAGTTGGCCGATACTCTGGGTTTGACCGCGGTCCACGTAAGCCGGACGATCAAGTCCCTGCGCGCCCGCGGTCTGATCCGGCTGCAAGATCGCAAACTCGAAATTTTGGATTTCGACGCACTTCGCCGGATTGCGCTGTTCGATTCAAATTACCTTCATCTGGATCGGGACAGTTCAGGATCTGACGGGTGACACACCCTGAAGGCAATCTGACATCAGACCCCTTCCTCGGCGATCCGGCGAAGCTGCTCGGGCAACAATATCACAAGATGCGGCTTTCCGCTGGCCAGCAGTCCCCGGCGCTCCCAGCCCGCGAGAATCCGGCTGACGGTGTGGAGCGTAGCGCCGGCTATATCGGCGATGTCCTTGCGGCGCAGCGGAAATTCGATCCGCATGCCGCCGCCATGCTCCACACCGTCAGCCGGGCAACCGGCCTGGTCCATCAGCCGCAGCAACGTGCGCGCGATGCGGCGGTCGGCGCTTTGCGTCGCCAGTTCGCGCAACCGCTCCTGCGCTTCACCCAGGCGCTTGCCGAGAATGGCGATCATGTTGGTGGCAACGCCGGAATGGCGCTGCATCAGCGCGAGCAGTTCGGAAGGATCCCAACTGACCTCGACGGAGTCCGCCATGGTGGTCGCATCGGCGGGATAAAGCCCATCGGTCAATATCGGGACGCAGCCGAATATCTCGCCCGGACCGATGAGGCGGACCAGTATCTCCTCGCCGTCGCTGCCCGATTGCGTGATGCGCACGCAGCCTGACAACAGCGCATGGGCGCGGCCCGCCGGTTCGCCCTGGTCGAAAATCCGGGTGGCACGCGACAGGTGCCGAACGCGGGCGGCCGCAACGGCCTCGTCCAATACCCGCGCGGGCAGCCCCGCCAGCAGCGCGACACCGGCTATTGCATTCGCGTCGGAATGGGGATCGCTCGCCATGCGCCACTCTAGGCGGCAGTTTGCTCCAGCGCAAACCCGTCGCCGCCAACCCTGCTATCCTCACGCGGCGAAGGGGGCGGCCAACGGAGAATGGACGATGTTCTGCCCGGAATGTGGTGAAGTCGCCGGATCGGGTCCGCTTGACGCGCGGCGCGCCCGTCACGCGCGCGACAGGCACGGCCTGGCGAAAACCGCCGGTCTGTGGGCCCGCGCGAAAATCGCCGCCCTTGTCGGCGCACGCCGTATCGCGCGGCGGGAGGACTAGGCATGGCGCTGCATCATTTCCACTCGGGCGAAGTCGCGCGCATCGGCGCGATCGACGATGCGAGCACCCGGACAACGGCATTGGCGCGCACGTCGTCGTTCGAGGCCGTCCACCTGGTGGCGCGCGCCGGACAGACGATCCCGGAACATCGCGTCTCCGGCTCGCTGACGCTCTATTGCATTGCGGGACATATACGGCTCGGAGGCGATGCTCCGGCAGAACTGCGAACCGGCGACTGGGTGTTTCTGGAGCCGGGAACGCCACACACGGTCGAGGCCATAGTGGACACGTCCTTGCTGCTGACGATATTGTTCGATGAATCTGGCAGGCCGGGCGCCTGACAGGGGCATTTCAAACGGGGGGCTACAGTGGGCGAATATCGCAAACTCTGGTGGATATTGATCGCGGTCCTGACAGCGACTTTCGCGATTCTGGGGGTATCGGGCGTCGAGGTCTATCGCAAGGCACCGCCGATCCCCGCACAAGTCGTCACGGCCTCGGGCGAGGTGCTGATGACCCGCGAGGACATCATGGCCGGACAGGCGGCCTGGCAAAGCACCGGCGGGATGCAACTCGGCTCGATCTGGGGGCATGGCGCCTATCAGGCGCCCGACTGGTCGGCCGACTGGCTGCATCGCGAACTGGTCGCGTGGCTCGAAATGGCCGCGGGGGAGACCTACGGCAAGGCGTTCGACGCACTCGACATCGAGCAGAAAGCGGCACTGACGCACCGGCTGAAGCAGGAATACCGCCACAATACGCATGACGACGCGACCGGCGTGGTCACGGTTTCCGACCGCCGCGCCCGCGCCATCGCGCAAACGGCCGATCATTATGACCGGCTTTACGGCGACGATCCGGCGCTGCACACAATGCGCGACAACTATGCGATGAAGGAAGCGACTCTGCCCAGCGCCGAAAAGCGCGCAAAGCTGACGAACTTCTTCTTCTGGACCGCCTGGGCCGCCGCGACCGAGCGGCCCGGCACGATCGCCACTTACACCAACAACTGGCCGCCCGAGCCGCTGATCGGCAACCAGCCGACGGCCGAGAACATCCTCTGGTCGCTGGCCTGCCTCGTCCTGCTGATCGCCGGGGTCGGCACGCTGATCTGGGGTTGGGCCTTCCTGCGCCGCCATGACGACACGCCGCCCGTCGCCGCGGACAAGGATCCGCTGACGCTCGCGGCATTGACGCCGTCCCAGCGCGCGCTCGGCAAATATCTGTTCGTCGTCGCCGCGCTGTTCGTCTTTCAGGTGTTCATCGGCGGCTTCACCGCGCACTATACGATCGAAGGGCAAGGCTTCTACGGCATCGACGTATCGCAATGGTTCCCTTATGCGCTGGTCCGCACCTGGCACGTGCAGAGCGCGGTGATGTGGATCGCGACCGGCTTCCTCGCCGCGGGCCTGTTCCTCGGCCCGGTGATCCACGGCAGCGATCCCAAATACCAGAAGCTGGGCGTGGACATCCTGTTCTGGGCGCTGATCCTGGTCGTCGCGGGCTCGTTCATCGGCAACTATCTCGCCATCGCGCAAGTGATGCCGGAGGGGCTGAACTTCTGGCTGGGGCATCAGGGCTACGAGTATCTCGACCTTGGCCGGATCTGGCAGATCGCGCTGTTCGGAGGATTGCTGTTCTGGCTCCTGCTGATGCTGCGCTGCATGCTTCCGCCACTGCGCGACGGCAAGGGAGACAAGAGCCTGCTTGCACTGCTCACCGTCTCGGCCGTGGCCATCGGCCTGTTCTACGGCTCGGGCCTGTTCTATGGCGAGCGCACCCATATCACGATCATGGAATACTGGCGCTGGTGGGTCGTCCACCTGTGGGTCGAGGGCATTTTTGAAGTGTTCGCGACGACCGCCATCGCGTTCATCTTCGCCTCGATGGGGCTGGTGTCCAAGCGGATCGCCACGGCGGCCTGCCTTGCCTCGGCCTCGCTGTTCATGGTCGGCGGCGTGCCGGGCACTTTCCACCACCTCTACTATTCCGGGACGACGACGCCGATTCTCGCCATCGGCGCGGCGTTCAGCGCGCTGGAAGTGGTGCCGCTGATCGTCCTCGGCTATGAGGCGTGGGAGCATTGGAGCCTGCGCGACCGCGCCCCGTGGATGCGCGCGATGCGCTGGCCGCTGATGTGCTTCGTCGCCGTGGCCTTCTGGAACATGCTCGGCGCGGGGGTCTTCGGCTTCATGATCAATACGCCGGTCGCGCTGTTCTATCTCCAGGGGCTGAACACTACCGCGGTCCACGCCCATGCGGCGCTGTTCG
>CAZUOV010000077.1:0-7554 GCA_964621355.1 uncultured Novosphingobium sp.
TATGCGACTTGCCGCCTTCACCGACTATGGACTGCGCGTGCTGATGCGGCTTGCCGGTACACCGGACAAGCCGTTGACCACAGCCGGGATCGCCGAGGAGTTCCAGATCCCCTACAACCACCTCACCAAGGTTGTGCTGGATTTGTCTCGCGGCGGCTTCGTTACGACCCAGCGCGGTGCCGGCGGCGGCATCCGGCTGGCGCGGCCGGCTGACGCAATCACGCTGGGCGAGGTCGTTCGCCATCTGGAAAGCCGATACGACATGGTGGAGTGCTTCCGGGCCGATGGCGGCGCCTGCCTGCTAAACCCGTTATGTCGGCTGAAGCCGCAACTGGCCGCTGCCCGTGAGGTTTTCCTGGCCGAACTCGACAAGACCAGCGTTGCCGATTGCGCCTATCCCGGACCTGCGGTGCGCATGCCATCTTGCGTAGCCTCATAAGCGGGTAACAGCGGGTTTGGCGTAAGTCGTCGTTTGCTGGCGGTCGCGGAAGCATCATCTTCAGGCCGGCCCTCGTCCGCAAGCGCGCCTGCCTTCCACTCGCGAGCCCGGATGAGCGCGGGGTCGTCCGCGTGCCGGATCAACATCTCTTCGACACGTGCCTGCCAGAGTGCAGCAAAGCGTGCCTGCTCGTTCTCATTGGCCTGCTCGGCAACGGCCCGAGGAAGTAATGCCTGCATCTCGCCTGTGAACGGAACGACGCTCGTATCGAGATCGAGGATCACGCCGTCCCCGTTGTCGTCGCGCCGAAGCGCCATGATACCGTCGAACGTTGCATCGAAACGCAGGAGATTACGGCGCATGAACCGGCCGTGCGGCCCGATGCCGCCGAAGCCGGTCTCCGACGCAGCACCCGTAAGAAGCGTAATAACGGCAGCGACAACGCCTGTCGTGCCCTGGTTGCGCGGTCCGCGTAGATACGCTTCGATGCTGCCGCGCTCGGGCATCTCGCTACCGTAGAGATGCTGGAGCCCGTGCCTGACCATCAGATAGGCTCCCGCAACCGTAGGGCAGGAGTGACCGGCAAGCTTTACGGCGTCGGCGTAAGCATAGGTGATCACGCCATTCTTGGCGGAGCCGAGAAATTGCGCCAGCGGATCGCGCAACGTGATGGTGGGGGCTTCGGCAAAGAAGTCCGGGAATTCCATCGCTCTCTCCAAAATATGACGTGCCGCGGCCACCCAGTGACGGCCAACCCGTTTCATCGCAAAGTAATATGTATTTATATTGCATATTAAGATAACCGACCATCGGGACATGGTGTCACAAGCAAAGGAAATGATCGCCTTGCCGCCCACCTCCCCGGACACTCTTGTCGAACGAAGCCGGGACGCCTCAACGCGACGCTTTGCAAAAAACATCTCGCCACGAGACCTGACCGGTATCGCCATTGTATTTGTCGTTCATGGCGGCCAGACTAGGCACAGGCCAGTCAGGGCGATGATTTGACCGATATCGGTTCACAATATCTCGAGGACAGATCGGTGCGCATACTTTTTATCGGGGATGTTGTCGGGCGATCGGGTTGCGACGCTGTTTCGCAACTGCTGCCCAAGCTGATTTCCGACTGGAACATCGATCTCGCTATCGTCAATGGTGAGAACGCCGCCGACGGCTTTGGCATCACCGAAGCCATCTACCACGAATTCATCGCTGCCGGCGCCGACGCCGTAACGTTGGGTAATCATTCGTGGAGCAAGAAGGAGGCGCTGACCTTCATCGAAAATGCGCCGCGCCTGATCCGCCCGCTCAACTACATCCCCGGCACACCCGGGCGCGGCAGCGCCCCGATCGAAACCCGAAGCGGCAAGCGCGCACTTGTCATCAACGCGCTGGGGCGTCTCTTCATGGATCCGGTGAACGACCCGTTCGGATTACTGGATGAAGAGATTTCAGCGCACCCGCTGAGAGAGGCTACGGATGCGATCGTAGTGGATTTCCACGGGGAGGCCAGCAGCGAAAAACTTGCTGCAGGCTATTTTTGCGATGGTCGCGTCAGTCTTGTGGTTGGCACTCATACGCACGTCCCGACGGCCGACCATCGGATCCTGCCGCTCGGCACCGCATACATCACCGACGTGGGCATGACCGGCGATTACGAATCCATTGTCGGCATAAAGAAGGAAGAGATGCTGCGGCGCCTTACAACCGGCATCCCGTCCGGGCGGTTCGCAGTTGCAGACGGCGAAGCGACAATGAGCGGGATCGCGGTGGAAACAGATGACGTCACAGGGCTCGCGGTCCATACGTCACCAATACGCATCGGTGGGCGCCTCGAACCAGCCTTGCCGCCGTTCTGGCCAGATAGTTCAGCTACCCGCGCATGAACGCGGCCTCACCGCACCTTCCTGCCAGGTGCGCCTGACAAATGGTGCCGGGGCGTCACCGGATCGAGCAGGTCAGCAAACTGTTCGCGAAGAATCGCGTCGTCGCGATCGTCTGACACGTTTACGAAGATGTCGCCGCGATATTTCTCGATCCAGTGATGGCCTGAACCATGCGCGCGCAAACAGTCGCCGATCCGGTGGATCGTCAAATAGCCGAGACCCTGATGCAGCAGGAATCTCATCTGACATCGGCCAATATAGTCAATGGCGGAAATGCGCCGATATGGCTGGAAGCGGCTATCACGATATCGTTCCTGAATATTACAGCGATGTAACGAAGCTACCGGACCTTTCGTTTCCGCCACCCATTATCCTTGCAAATTCAATCGGCAGCGACAAGGCGGGAACGGTCCCTCGGCAAGAACGTTCCTCTTCGTAACTGGAGAAGATCATGACGAAATATTCCATCGGCGACCATGTGAGCTGGAATTCCGAGGCTGGGCGAGTCAGCGGCAGGATCATCAAGGTTCATCACGAAGACTTCGGCTATAAGGGGCATCGCCATCATGCGTCGAAGGACGATCCGCAATATGAGATCAAGAGCGACAAGACCGATCACATCGCCGCGCACAAGGAAGGCGCGCTGACGAAGATCGGGTGATGGCGGCACGGTTCGCCACCATCGGCCACTCCACCCGTGGTCTTGATGAGTTTCTCTCCATGCTGCTTGCGGCCCGGGTTGACCTGCTGGTCGACGTGCGCTCTTTTCCACGCTCGCGGACCAATCCCGCCTTCAATATTGACCGGCTTCCGGACGATCTTGCGGCCGTGCAGATCGGCTATCGCCACTGTCCTGCTCTGGGCGGGCGGCGGCCAAAACAGACCGACGTCGATGAAACCCTCAACGCCTTCTGGCAGGTGCAGGCTTTTCACAATTATGCGGACTATGCGCTAGGCTCGGAATTTACCGCCGCCTTCGATACACTGCTTCGCCTCGGCCGCGATCGCCGCCCGGCCGTGATGTGTTCGGAAGCTGTCTGGTGGCGATGCCACCGCCGTATCATCACCGACTATCTGCTGTTGAACGGCCACGCCGTCGACCATCTGATGGGACCCGGCCACGTCGAACACGCCGTCCCGACCCAGGGCGCACAGCGCACAGCAGATGGAAAAGTCGTCTATCCGACCGTCCTCGATAATTCGGACAAGGTGGCAAAACCGTGATCGACGAGAACCATGCCCTGTTATGATCCGCCATCGGCTTCCATCGCCGCCTCGGCGGCAAGACTTTCGATGTCACGTCCCATGGTCACCACGGCCAGCGTTCGTCCCTCGTGCTTGTAGCGCAAGGTACAGTCCTCAGCGGCGACATCGCCATCAATGTCGATCGCATCCCACGCCTGCGCATGGCCGACATAGTTGAGATCCAGATCGTAGTGCCGGCTCCAGAAAAACGGCGTGTCGGTATATTTTCGACGCCCGCCCAGCATGTTCGCGGCGGCCGCCTGGCCCTGGCGCTCGGCCACGACCCAATGTTCGACGCGGATCAGCGCTCCGCTATGCGGATCGGGCCAGCGGGCGATGTCGCCGGCGGCGAAGATGCCGGGCGCGCTGGTTTCCAGATAGGCGTCGACCACCACGCCGCGGTCGATCTTGAGCCCGGCCGCCTCCGCCAGTTCTATGCGCGGCCGCACCCCGACGCCCAGGACGACGAGATCGGCGGCCAGCGTGTCGCCGCCGGAAAGCCGGACCTCATCAGAGGTGATGGCGTTCGCCGTTTCCTGAAGATGGAACACGACGCCATGCCGCTCATGCACAGCGCGGATGAAATCGCCGATCTGGGGGCCAAGGACCCGCTCCATCGGCCGCTTGTCGGGCGCCACCACATGGACTTCGAGCCCGCGCTGGCGCAGCGCCGCCGCCACTTCCAACCCGATGAAACTGGCCCCCATCACCACGGCGTGGCGAGCCGTTTCAGCTTGCGCGATAATCGCCCGGCAGTCGGCGAAGCTACGCAGCGTGTGAACATGCGGCAAGTCTGCTCCGGGGATTGACAGACGCACCGGTTCGGCCCCGGTCGCCAGCAACAGCCGATCATAGGAAAGTGCTGTGCTATCGGCGAGGCGAACTTCGCCAGCGGCGACATCGATGGCGACCGCCTTCGTCGCCAGCCTGAGATCGATATTCTGCTTTTCATAGAAGGCGGCGCTGCGCAGCGGCATCCAGTCCTGCGGTGCGGAACCGGCCAGAAAATCCTTGGAGAGATTGGGTCGGTCAACGGGCAGGTCGGCGTCATCGCTCAGCATGACGAGACTGCCGCCATAGCCCAGGTTGCGCAATCTCTGGGCAGCGGCGAAGCCGGCCGCCCCGCCGCCGACAATAACGATGCGCTGCGGCGCCGAACCACCGGACAATTCGCGCCTCGGAACTGGCTTCTTCTTGCCAACAACAATCCTGCCGTCCCGCCGCTCCACCGACCAACAGCCGACCGGCGCCAACGCCGGCGCCGCCACCGCCTCGCCGGTGCGCAGGTCGAAACGTGCATGATGCCAGGGACAGCGGATAGTGTCTCCCACCACCAGCCCCTCGGCGAGAGGCCCGTTATAGTGGGTGCATTCGGCCCCGACAGCGAAAATGTCCTCGCCCCGCCGCACCAGCAGCACGGCCTTACCCTCGACATGACCGACCAGCATGCCGCCATCGACCAGTTCGGCTTCGACGACCCCCTTGGCCAGATCCGGAGTTTCCTGATTTCCAGTCATTGCCTTGCCCTCCCCAGGCTGGGTTTGAATTGTGAGGCTTACTCCGTCAGCACCGCTAAGTCGGTCGTGGTGCGGCGGTTCATGCTGCCGAGGCCTTGCGCACAGGATGGATAGCGTGGAAGGCCACGCTCAGCCGGTTCCAGGTGTTGATGACAGCGACGGCCATGGTCAGCTTGACCAGGTCCTCCTCCGAGAACTGTTTGCGCGCCTGGGCATAGAGCTCGTCCGGGACGCCATCCTGCGAAATCCGTGTCACCGCCTCGGTCCACGCCAACGCGGCGCGCTCGCGCTCGGTAAACAGCGGCGACTCCTTCCAGGCGGCGACGAGATAAAGGCGTTGCTCGGTCTCGCCGTCGGCGCGGGCCTCGTGCGCATGCATGTCGACGCAATACGAACAGCCATTGATCTGCGAGGCGCGCAGCTTGACCAGATGCAGCAGGCTGCGCTCGATCCCGCTTTCCTCCACGGCCTTGTTCAGCGCCAGTTGCGCCTTCATAAGCTCGGGCGCCTTTGAATAATAATCGAGTCTCGGCTTCATTACGGCCTTCCTTTCATGGTTGCCGTGCGGGCGCTGCCGGTTTTTGCGGGCGCCGGCGCCGTGCGATGAATGATTGGCTGGCCGCGACCGCGCGCGGATCGCCATCCGCCTGAAATCCGGCGACGATATCCGACAGCCGCCGGACGGCCCCGGAACCGATTGCAGGATGCTCGCGGCCGTCAGCGCCTTGAGATGCTTGAGCAGGTAACTTGATGAGAGGCCGAACTCCTCGGCCAGCACGAAACCGGGAATGGTAGCGTCATCCTCAAGCCCCGCAAGCAATGCCGCGCAGTGAATGGCCGCTTCCACGCCGTCACCAAGTTTCATGGCGGTCTCCTTCGACGTGGATGCAGTCTATCCCCGATAATCACTATCCACAAATCAAAGCATGCGCGGCATTTCTGCAACGAGAGGAACCTGCCCGACCGCCAATCATTCTGAGAGTATGGTCCTCATGTCTCATGGCGGACCGAGCCTCATCTCATGTGTCATCTATGTCAGGAAAGAGAGAAACAATGTCCGAGGGACTATATCCGGCCTCCACGGGAGAACTTGCCAAAAAGCGCCGCGAGCTTGCGCCGGAAACGGAAGCGGCCTTTCAGGCCTTCAGCCAGAAGGTGTTCGCCGATGGCGCTTTGCCAGTTAAGGTAAAGCAACTCATCGCCGTAGCGGTGGCGCATGTCACGCAGTGTCCTTATTGCATCAAAGGCCATACCAAGGCGGCCCTTCGCCATGGGGCGACGCAGCAAGAGCTGATGGAAGCGATCTGGGTAGCGGCGGAAATGCGAGCCGGCGGCGCCTACGCCCATTCCGCACTGGCACTCGACCAGATGGAAAAATCGGAAGGTCCCGCAGCCGGCTGATCCGGATGCTACGGCGGATGTATAATGGCTACCCTCAGATTCAGCCTGAATGAAACGACAACGCGACAGGCGTTGGCGGCCAAACCGGGTCGAAGGCCGAGACGTAGAGCCGCAAATCGAATTCGAGATTCGCAGGTGCCTCTTCAGATTACCTAAATTGGCATTTTATTTGCTTGTTTTACCTGCAAAGCATGCCTACGATCACCAATGTCGGTTAGCCCCTCGTTTCCTGACCCCCTCTCTAACCGACTTTACCCTGTATTTGGGCCGGCTGATTTGCCGGCCATTTTTTTCAAGTGTTTGTTGCATGAAAGTGGGAGGCAGATCCAATATTCCAATTTTGACGTCGGGATCGCAAGCGAGCCAGGCGGCATAGTCCCGCGCGCAGTCGAAATTGTCGACTACCGAGGTCGTTGCCGTCAACATTCCCACACCGGGGATCGTAGCCAGACGCTGCCTTGTCGCATCATGCGCATGGGTCTCCGCGATCTCGTCCGTCAGCTTGCTTGATCCGCTTGTCCGTCTCAGCCAACTGATCGAAGAGCAAGCTTACAGGTGTTCGGGCCGCTTCTGGCAACCGATCCACTGCCCCTTCAAACGCTCGCCGTTCTGCGCGCCCTTGGCCGCGATGATACCGAACTCCGTCATGTGAGCGCGGATCGCATTGCCGATCTGTGTGCGCTGGCGAACCAGAAAGTCCCGCGTGCGGTGGACAACCAGAACCGATGAGCAGGCTTCGCTCTTGATGGCGACAAACCGCATGGAAGGGCGCGTTACGGCTTCACAGATCGCGGCCGCGTCTGCAGCATCCGTCTACCCGCGCTTCACGTAAGGCTTCACATAGGACGGCGGCGTCAGCCGGACCTCATGCCCCATCTACTGAAGCCTGCGACCCCAATCGTGAGAACCGGCGCAAGCCTCCATGCCGATCAGACAGCGCGGGCGCTTCTGGAAAAACGCGAGAAACTGGCTGCGGCGAAGCTGGCGGCGTACGGGAACGCGACCGTTCTCATCAACACCATTGATCTGGAAGACGCTCTTTGCGAGATCGATACCGACTGTGGCA
>CAZUOV010000078.1:0-7515 GCA_964621355.1 uncultured Novosphingobium sp.
CAACCCG
Organism: uncultured Novosphingobium sp.; assembly: GCA_964621355.1. GTDB lineage: Bacteria > Pseudomonadota > Alphaproteobacteria > Sphingomonadales > Sphingomonadaceae > Novosphingobium. Next base: position 8 of record CAZUOV010000078.1, read on the forward strand.
GTATTGCTTGCCGCCCGTGCGCACTACTGCGAACATGGTGCCCTTACCTGTCAACTGTCTGTTTCTGCCACCCCGGCCACACCGGCCCCGGCGAACCGGAAACCTTGCGCGGGCGGCGCGCCGGACGCCCCGCGAGTGCGGGGGGCCGGAAAGAGAGGTGCCACTAGTCCAAGGCCGGAGCGCTGTCAACCGCCGTGGAGCCGTGATAAGGCGCCTGCCATGATCCGCGATCCGTCCCGCAATTTCCTGCCCGCCGCCGCCGCGCTGGCGTTTTCCATCCCGATAGCCGGATGCGCGTCGCCCGGAGATTATCCCTCGCTGGCGATCCGCGACGCGGAACGGGTTTCCGCGACGGTGGAACCCGTTTCCCCGAACGCAACGCCCGCGCCGCTCCCGCCACCGGCGCCGGAACTGGCGGACAGGCTTTCGCAACTGGTGGCGCAGGCACGCGATGCGCACAATCGATTCGGCCAGATGCGCGGACGCGCCGAATCGGCGCTGGGGCGGGCGGGCGGTTCCGGCCCCGGCAGCGACGGCTGGGCGGCGGCCACGATGGCGCTGGCCGATCTCACGACCGCGCGCGGCGCAACGATGTCCGCGCTGACGGAACTTGACCTGCTGGCCACCGCCGACGCGCTGAAAGGCGGCGGCGCGCCGACGGGAGACACGGTCACGATCGCCGCCGCGCGAGACGAAGTGGCGGTGTGGGTGGCGGCGGAGGACGGCGTGCTGGCGACGCTCGGCTCGCGCCTGCGCAATTAGCCCCAGCGCGCAAGATCGGCGAAATCGGCCTCGCGCGGCTCGATCCAGCACCATTCGCCGTTTGCCCTTTCCCGCTTCCAGAACCAGCTTTCGCTCTTGAGGTGGTCCATCAGGAAATCGGCCGCCGCGAAAGCATCGCGCCGATGCCGCGCGGCGGCGGCCACCAGCACGATCGGATCACCCGGAGACATCAGGCCGGTGCGATGGATGACCAGCAGCCCGTCCACTTGCCACCGCGTCCGCGCCCGCGCGGCCAGCGCCTCCATCCCCGGCAAGGTCAGCGGCCCGTAATGGCGCAGTTCCAATACTTCCACGCCGTCGCCCGCGCGCACCTGTCCGATAAAGCTGACCACACCGCCCGATGCCGGATGCGCCGCCGTGAACCGCGCGATGCGGGCGGCAGGCTCGAACCTGTCGGCCAGCAAAAGGACTTCGGCGTCCATGTCATCCCCCGCTGACGGGCGGCAGGAAAGCAAGTTCGTCTCCGTCCGCCAGCCGCATTGCCGCATCCGGCGCAACCAGCTCCCCATTGCGCGCCAGCCTGATCCGATCACCCGAAAGCACGCTGGCCAGTTCCGGCTCCAGCCCCGCGAGCACAGCCGCGAGCGTCGGCGCGACGGCGACTTCGCGCTCGCCCGCCCCGGCCGCGTCTTCCAGCCGCCCCAGGAAAACCAGCCTGATAGCCATGTCAGCCGCCCGTCATCGACATATGGCGGGCAAGCGCGGGCGCGGCGCCCGGCCGTTCGATCACGAAATGGTGACGCGCGGGCTTGATCCGCATGGCAAGGTCCAGCGCATCGGTCAGCGCCGCATCGGGGTCCGCCGAGCGCACGGCGGCGCGCAGGTCCACGCGCTCGTTTCCGCCAAGGCAGGCGTATAGCTGCCCCGTCGCCGTCACGCGCACGCGGTTGCAGCCATCGCAGAAATTGTTGGTGAGCGGCGTTATCATGCCCAGCCTGCCGCCGGTCTCGGCCACGTCGAAATAGCGCGCGGGGCCGCCAGTGCGGTGATCGCTCGGGCGAAGCGTCCAGTGCCGCTCCAGCCGTTCGCGCACCAGCGACAGCGGCAGGTAATGATCGAAGCGGTCCTCCTCCACTTCGCCCAGCGGCATGACTTCGATCAGAGTCGCATCGAAGCCCTGCCCGTGCGCCCAGCCGACCAGGCCCGGCAGTTCGTCCTCGTTCAGACCCTTGAGCGCGACAGTGTTGATCTTGACCCTGAGGCCCGCTTCCTTCGCGGCGGCGATCCCTTCCAGCACCTGCGGCAGGCTGTCGCGCCGGGTGAGCCGGGCAAAGCGTTCGCGATCCAGCGTATCGAGCGACACGTTCAAGCGCCGCACGCCCGCCGCGCGCAGAGCGTCGGCATAATCGGCAAGATGGGTGCCGTTGGTGGTGAGCGTCAGTTCCTCCAGCCCCCCACCCTCTCTGGCTCCCACCTTGCGGCCCAGCGCGCGCACCAGTTCGATCATGTCGCGCCGCACCAGCGGCTCGCCGCCGGTCAGCCGCAGTTTCGTGATGCCCCGCTCAATGAAGCCCAGCGCCAGCCGGTGCAGTTCCTCAAGCGTCAGCACGTCCTTGCGCGGCAGGAACACCTGCCGTTCGGGCATGCAATAGGAGCAGCGCAAATCGCAACGATCCGTCACCGACAGGCGCAGATAAGTGATCCGGCGCCGGAACTGATCGACAAGAGGCGCGGCCGTGGTCATGCCCCCGAAACTATCACGGCCTTCGCGCCCTGGCTATCGAGAGGGAGATACTGCCCCGTCACGCCCGGTGCCCGCGCCAGATACGCCAGCGTCGCGGCGATGGCCGCTTCGTCGTCCGACGCCACGGCATTGATCCGCAACGGCGCATATCGGCGCGCCAGTTCCTGCACCACGGCCAACCGCCAACCGCGATGCGCGTGATCGGCGGGCGGGAAAACAAGGGTCAGGTCGTCCCCGCCCCGCGCCATCAATGCCTCGATCTCCGGCAGGTCGCGCGTATGGAACCGCGCCGCGTCGTCCAGCGGCGCGCCTGCCGCCCCTGCGACGCACCGGATTTCCATCAGGGCCTTTCCCGATGCAGCGTGATGCCGATCCTTTCGCCCGCCTCGCTGATCGCCAGCTTCACGATCTTCACCGTGACGGCTTCCACGCGATCGTCCTGAAGGAACAGCGTTTCGCAGATATGATCGGCAACCGCTTCTATCAGTTTGAAGTGGACGCCTTCCGGCAAGGCGTCGGACGCCGCGAACTTCAGGTCCATGTAGTTCTTGCTGACCGACAGCGGCGTATCGGGCGCATAGTGGCGCGCGGGCCTGATCCGCGCCTGCACGGTGATCCGCAAGGGCTGCGGCTTGCCCGTCTCTTCCGAATAGATTCCGGTGAGCACGTCGATTTCGAAATCGGCGACTTCAAGGATCAGACTGTCCGTCACGCGTTGCCCCCGGCTGGATCAGGCTGAGCGGATGGCACCGGCGCGGCGCGATGTCCAGCCGTCACCGCTCTGTAACCGAACCGCAACGCGCCCGCCATGCGCGGAAGCTAGCGGAGCTTGCGCCAAGGCATTTCCAAAAGGGGAAGCAAGATGAACAGGTCAATCAGCGAAGCCGGTTACAGTGACGGGGATATTGATACCAACCACAGCGGCAACCTGTCGCTGGAAAGCATCGTGGCCGAGCGCTGGTCGCGCCGCCAGACGCTGTTCGGCGGGCTTTCGGCGAGCGCGCTGGCGCTGTTCGGCACCTCGATGCTGGCCGCTTGCGGTGACGACAATGAAGCGCCTGTCGTCAACGCGGGCCAGAACGGTGCCTCGCGTTCGGGCCGCATGGTAACGCTGGCGGGCAGCGCCGAGGACAAGCAGGGAATCGACTCGGTGCGCTGGACGCAGACCGGCGGGCCTTCCGTGACTCTGGAAGGGGCGGACACGAATACCGCGAAATTCCTGGCGCCGAGCGTCGGCAGCGATACTCCGCTCACGTTCACGTTCGAGGCGACCGACGCGAAAGGCAAAGCGGCAAGCAGCACGACGACCGTGACGATCAGCCCGGCCGCGCTGGGCTTCGCCGCCGTCGCCCACAACAAAAACGACGTGGTCACGGTGCCCGAAGGCTACAAAGTGACCGTGATGACCCGCCTCGGCGATCCGCTGGCGGCGGGCGTGGCGGCCTATGCCAACAACGGCTCCGACACCAACTTCGCGCAGCGGATCGGCGACCATGGCGATGCGCTGTCATGGTTCGGCCTGAACGCCGCCGGTGGGCGCGACGACTCAGGCTCCACGCGCGGGCTGCTCGCCCAGAATCACGAGAATCTCAACGTCCAGTATCTCCACCCCAACGGGCCGACCAATGTTTCTTCCGGCCCGCGCCCCGAAGCCGAAGCGATCAAGGAAATCGAGGCGCACGGCGTCAGCATCACTGAATATCGCGACAGCGGCAACCTGACATGGGCCTGGGTCCAGGACAGCGCCTTCAACCGCCGCGTGACACCGAACACGCCGGTCGTATTCAACGGCCCGGTAAAGGGCAGCGCTCTTGTCAGGACCGTCTGGTCCCCGGACGGCACGAAAGGCCGCGGCACGATCAACAACTGCGCCAACGGGTTCACCGCATGGGCGACGCTGCTGACTTGCGAGGAGAACTGGGCGGGATACTTCCGCCGCGACGATTCGGGCGACGGTTCGGACAATGCCGCGCGCAGCCCCCGCGAACTCACCGCGCTGCGCCGCTATGGGGTGACGAGCACGACCGGCAACTATGCCTGGGCCTCGGCCAGCGCCACGAACTCGGTGTTCCGCCGCTGGGATGCCCGCGCGACCGGCGCCTCCGCCACCGAAGATTACCGCAACGAGCCGAACCAGTTGGGATGGGTTCTGGAAATCGACCCCTACGATCCCGCCAGCACGCCGCGAAAGCGCACGGCGCTGGGCCGCATGGGCCACGAAGGCGCATGGCTGGGCAAGCTGGCGGCGGGCAGGAAGCTGGCCGTCTACATGGGCGATGATGCGCGGCGCGAATATTTCTACAAGTTCGTCTCCAGCGCCAACTGGGACGCCGCCGACGCGCAGGCGGCGAACCGCCTCGCCATCGGGGACAAGTATCTGGATAGCGGCACGCTCTACGTCGCGAAATTCAACGCGGACGGCACCGGCGCATGGCTGCCACTCGTCTTCGGGCAAGTGCCCAACCGCCCGGCAACGGGCAGCGAGCCGGAATATGCGTTCGCCGATCAGGCGGATATCCTCGTCAACACGCGCCTCGCGGCGGACGCCGTGGGCGCGACGCCGATGGACCGGCCCGAGTGGACGGCCGTGAATCCCGTCACTGGCGAAATCTACCTGACGCTGACCAACAACAACGCCGGTGGACGTCCCCTGAACGGCACCGATCCCGCCAATCCGCGCCACTACAACGATCCGAAAGGCGCCTCGAACCAGTATGGCAACGCCAACGGCCACATCGTCCGCATCCGCGAAAGCGGCGACGACCCGGCGGCGACGGGCTTTACCTGGGACATCTACCTGTTCGGCGCCGACGCGGCGGACGCGGACCCGGCCAACGTCAACCTCTCGGGCCTAACCGCCGACAACGATTTCTCAAGCCCTGATGGCCTGTGGTTCTCTCGCCCGCAAAATGCCGCGGGCATGGTGAAGCCGGTGCTGTGGCTCCAGACGGACGACGGCGCGATGACGGACCGCACCAATTGCATGATGCTGGCCGCCATGCCGGGCACCGTGGGCGACGGTTCCGCCCGGACGATCACCAACAAGGACGCCAGCGGAGCAACCGCCACGCAGGCCACGCGCGTGGGCGCGGCGGCCACGGACGCGAGCCTGCGCCGCTTCCTCGTCGGCCCGGTGGAATGCGAGATCACGGGAGTCGATTCGACCCCGGACGGCCGCACCCTGTTCGTCGGCATCCAGCACCCCGGCGAGAACGGCACGCCCGCCGCGCCGAGCAGCCATTGGCCCGATTCGCAGGGCGGCACGCCCGGCGCCACCGTGCGCCCGCGTTCAGCGGTGGTGGCGATCACCAAGGCCGATGGGGGCGTGGTCGCGCTTTGATTACGGGTTGAAGTCATTTCCCCCCCTTCAGGGGAGGGTTGGGGTGGGGAGTCGCGCATAGGAGATTCCCCCCACCCAACCCTCCCCCCTTGAAGGGGTGAGGGCTTTTTCCGCCGCGCTTGCAACTGGGCCTCAATCGTTGCGCCAGCGGGCGAAGATCGCGGTGGGAAGCAGGCGGCCGCCCTTCCCTTCTTCCCGCACCGCAAGGTCGCCATGCTCGATCGTGCCGGGCAGGTCCGTAAACGCTTCGGCAAGCAGCCCGCCCAGCGCCAGCGAGGACAGCCGCACGGCATAGACCGTGAGGAACAGGAACCGGCTTTCGGGATCGAGCAACCGGCGGCAATCGGCGATCAGGCCGGGCAGCCCTTCCTCCAGCCGCCACGTCTCGCCATTGGGGCCGCGCCCGAACTTCGGCGGATCGAGAATGATCCCGTCATAGCGCCGCTCGCGCCGCACTTCGCGTGCGACGAACTTCGCCGCGTCGTCCACCAACCAGCGCACCGGCCGTTCCGCCATGCCGGAAAGCGCGGCGTTCTCGCGCGCTTGCGCGACCGATTTCTTCGAGGCGTCGACATGCGTGACCGGGCCGAACGCCGAAAGCGCCAGAGTGCCGACGCCGGTATAACCGAACAGATTGAGCGTGGATTTCCTCCCCTCCCCTTCAGGGGAGGGGATTGAGGGGTGGGGATTATCGGGTAACGCCGCGCCCGCCGGGGCTTCCCCACCCCGGGCCCCTCCCGGAGAAACTTCCAGCCGCTCCCCCATCCAGTCCCACACCGGAGCCATATCCGGGAAGAAACCGAGATGGCGGAACGGCGTGCATTGCGCGGTGAACCTGACAGTCTCAGCGCCATTGGGCCACGCCAGCGGCCAGCCCTCGCGCGGGACGGGCCGCGCGAACGTCCACCGCCCGCCGCCGTCCTCGTCCGATCCGGGAACGAACTCGCCATGCGCGTCCCACTCCGCCAGCCGGGGCCGCCACATCGCCTGCGGCTCCGGCCGGATGAAGCGCCACGGGCCATAGCGTTCCAGCTTGCGCCCGTGCCCGCTGTCGACCAGGCCGTAGTCGGCCCAGCCCTCGCCCGAAAGGATCAGCGGATCGGGCGCAAGGCGGGCCATCAGCCTTTTGGCGTCGCGCGCGCCGCCACGTATTCCGCAATGGCCGCGTAATCGCCCGGCAGTTCCGCGCAGCGCTCCTCGCGCTCGAACAGGTCGCCCATGCGCGCGGGCAGCGAAGGCCGCTTGCCGGTCGCGCGTTCCACCGCGTCGCGGAACTTGGCCGGATGCGCCGTCGCCAGAGTGACGACCGGCACGCCGCGCGACAGGTCCGCCGCGCGCGCCGCGTGGAGGCCGCAGGCCGTGTGCGGGTCGATCAGTTCGCCGCACGCATCCCACGCCCAGCGAATCGCCTGGCTCATGTTGTTGGCGTCGGCGCGGCAACTGGCGAACAGGGCGGCGGCTCCTTCCCTCTGGGCGTTCGTCAGTTGCATGGCCCGCGTCCGCTCGAAGTCCGCCATCTGTGCTGCCATCGCCGCGCCGTCACGCCCACCCAGATCGAACAGCAGCCGCTCGAAATTCGACGATACCTGAATGTCCATCGACGGCGCCGCCGTCGGCGTGACGGACCCCGCCGAATAGTCCCCGCTGGACAGCGCGCGGTGCAGGATGTCGTTGACGTTGGTCGCGACGATCAGCCGCTCG
>CAZUOV010000079.1:0-7157 GCA_964621355.1 uncultured Novosphingobium sp.
CTTCCATCTGAAGGTGATCAGCTATGGCGGTGGCGCCACCTCGGCTTTGCTGATGGTGTCGGGTTTCCTGATCGGCCGTCTGCAATTGAACGAAGTGGCGCGAACCCATTCGCCTGCACCCTTCATGCAATTGCTCGTACGGGTCGCCATACCGTCCGCGATCTATGTCGTGCTGTTCTTCGGCGCAAAGACGCTTATCGGGGCGCCGGTCAGCTGGTCCGTGCTGTTTCTGCTGGAGGATTTCGTCGATTATCGCTCGCAAACCGAAATCCTGCTGGAAGGGCACGCGTTTTTCCTCTGGTATATCTGCGCCTTCCTGCACATCATGCTGGCGCTCAGCATCGCGACGGCCCTGCTGGTGCGCTGGCGTCCCAATCTCAGGTTCACTGCCGCCGAGTTCGCGGCCTGGGGCTTCTGTCTGGCGCTGCCGCTGAAGTTCGTTCTGCCGGGCCTGTTCGAGCCGGCGATCTTCACGTCGGGCATCCCGCCACTCAGCCTCTGGGGCTTCACCCCGACGAGCCATCTCTCCACGCTGATGCTGGGCGCCTGCATCGCCACCGCCCGCAGCCGGCGGGAGAAGATCGGGTGGGCGCTGGTGGTGCTGGCCTATGCGCTTGCGACCCGCTTCTATGTTCCGTCGAACAGTTTCGCGATGATGGCGGTGGTGGGTCTTGTGCTGTTGTTCGTCCCCCGCCTGCCGATCCCGCGCGGGCTGCATCTTCTGGTGCTGACCTTGTCCAGCGCATCCCTTTTCATCTACCTGACGCATATGCAGATCGCGAATGCGACCAAGGCCATCGGGATCTCCTCGAACGGCCTTGTGCTCGTGCCGGTCGCCATCGCGGGTGGGGTGGGGATTTGGCTGCTGTGGCAGAAATTCCAGCCGATGGCGAGGCGGCTCAGCCCTATCTGATACCGGGGAAGCGCCGCCTTACCCGCGAACCAAGGGCCGGGTGGACAGATCGTCCTCGATCAGCGTGTTTATGGTGATGAGGGTCTTGAACGACAGCACGCCATTGTCGTCGCTGAGCGCGCGACGGATGAAGGCGTCATATTCGGCCATCGAGCCGACCTGGACCTTCAGCACATAATCATCGTCGCCGGTCACTTCCCAGGCGCCGGTGATTTCGGGGTGATGCCTGAGGCTTTTCGAGAAGCCGTCCCGCGCCCGTCGCCCCGGCTCATGGATCCGGACCAGCACGTGCAGGGTCAGGGCGGAGCCGGTCAGCACCGGGTTGACGACCGCGATGTCGGCGACGATCACCTGCTCGTCCCGCAAGCGGCGCAACCGGCGCAGCACGGCGGAGACGGATAGCCCGACCTTCTCGGCGAGGATTCGCGCCGGTTCGAGATTGTTCCGCCGCACGCGCGCCAGCAGCCGCCGGTCGAAGGCATCGAGATCGGTGATTTTTCGCATTGTCGGCAGCATAGCGCGAAAAATGGTCGCCGCCACGCTCAAGTTCGGCGCCTATGGCCTCTCGACCCGGCCTAGACTGCTTGCCGAACTGAAAGTGAAAGGAGGTTTACGGTATGACACGGGATATGCATGGCGCCGGCTTCCTTGGCCGGGCCTGGCGGTCCTTCCTCGCGGTTTCGGAAGTCGCGGTCGCGATCCGCTATGATGCGCCCTGGCGGCGGGAGGGGCGTTCGCCGCTTTCCGGGCCACGCGCTGTCGCCTGCCCCGGCAACGCCCTGCTGTGCACCGAACAGGCCCGCTGAACGGCCCGGTCGGGAGGCCCGCATCATGGCTGCTTTGCGATCGGCGGCCGCTTCGCTAAGACACCCCCTGCCGCCTCCGCATTGAACAGATTCGTTGCCCGAGGTGAATGAGTCCGCGTCGCGGCGCGGCAGGGAGGGCTTGATATGAAGGCAGAGGTCGGCTGTCCGCCACCCGCTGCGAGCGGAACGTCCACAGCGCCATCCGGCGACATGGTCCAGCTTCCGGGCGGCCGCTTCCGCATGGGCTCGGAGGATCATTATCCCGAAGAGGCGCCGGTGCGGACCGTGGAAGTCGACGGTTTCTGGATTGATCGGCATCCGGTCACGAATGAGGATTTCGCCGCCTTCGTGGCGGCCACCGGCTGGGTCACGCTGGCCGAGACGCCGCCCGATCCCGCCGCCTATCCCGGCATCCGGCCCGACATGCTCCAGGCCGGCTCGCTGTGCTTCCGCCAGCCGCCGCACCGGGTGCCGCTCCACGATTTCACCCAGTGGTGGGAGTTCCGCTTTGGCGCGACATGGCGCACGCCCTATGGGCCGGGCAGCACGATCGAGGGGCTTGGGCAGCATCCGGTCGTCCATGTCACCGCCGCCGATGCCGAGGCTTATGCCGCATGGGCAGGCAAGGCGCTGCCGACCGAGGCGGAGTGGGAATATGCCGCCCGTGGCGGCCATGACGGCCTCGCCTTTGCCTGGGGCGCCGACGCCGGCGGCGATGTTCTGGCGCCCGGCGGCGCGATGATGGCCAATTACTGGCAGGGCGAGTTCCCCTGGCGGAACGAGGAGCTTGACGGCTTTCCCCGCACCTCGCCGGTCGGGCATTTTCCGCCCAACGGCCATGGCCTGCACGACATGATCGGCAATGTCTGGGAATGGACGGCCGACTGGTATGCGGCCAAGTGGGAGAAGACTGCGGGATGCTGCGTGCCCGTCAACCCGCGCGGCGGCCCGGAGGCCGGGAGCATCGACCCCTGCCAGCCCGACATCCCCATTCCGCGACGGGTGCTGAAGGGCGGCTCGCATCTGTGCGCGGCCAATTATTGCGAGCGCTACCGTCCGGCGGCGCGCTATCCCCAGCCGATCGACACCTCGACCAGCCATGTCGGGTTCCGCTGCATCGTTCGCGGTGAAAGACAAGCCCGTCCATAAGAGGCGTGGCCGATTCCCAAATCCCGCGGTTGAGTCGTTTCCGTTCGATGAGGGACACGTCGTGACAACCCCACCTCGCGCCGCCCGAAGCGGTGAGGCGAAGGTGCTGCCTTTCGTGGGCCGGGACGCCAACGGCCATGCCGGGGCCTTCCGCGATGCCTTCCGGGCGAACGAGCCTCGCCTGCTCGCCTTCCTCACCGCGCGCCTCGGTTCCCGGGCCGAGGCGCAGGATGTCTGCCAGTCGGTCTTCCTCAAATTATGGGAGCGGGTGGACGAGCTGCACGGCGATAACCTCACATCCCTGCTGTTCGTCACGGCGCGAAACCTCGCCACCGATCGCATGCGCTCCAGCGGCTGGCGCGCCCGCGCGGAAAGTCTCGACGATGAAGGCGCCCTGACCGCGCAGATCGCCGACGACGCCCCGCATGCGGAGCGTGTGCTCGCGGCGCGGCACGAGCTGAAGGTCATCGGCGCGATCCTCCAGGAACTGCCCGAGAAATGCCGCACGGCCTTCATCCGCTACAAATTTCATGAGGAGAGCTATGCGGAGATCGCCGCCGCAATGGCGCTGACGGAAAGCATGATCCGCAAATATGTTCTGCGCGCGATGGCCCATTGCGCCGCGCGTTACGCGCAACTTGAGGGATGGGAATGATGCGGACGCTTCCGGAAGGGGACGCACGCGCTGCGCTCTATTATCAGATCCTCAATGAATCGGACGATCCCGCGGAACTCGAAGCCGCCAGCCTGTGGCTGGAGGCGAACCCCGAAAAGCTTCAGGCATTCGAGAATATCGGGCATTTCATGGCGGTCTGCGATCATGTGGCGGCCACCCTGCCCACGCAGGAGGTCGTGGCTGAACTGGGTGAGGCCGGGGGAACGGATCGCCGGCTCTGGTCGTGGGCATGGCGGGCGGCGGCCAGCCTTGTGCTGGTCGCGGCGGGCGCGGCGTTCTTCATCCTGGGGCGCTATGACGAGCGCACGCGCATCGCCGGGACCAGTGCGACGCAATATGCGACGAAAATAGGCGAGGTGCGGTCGGTCGGCCTTGCCGATCGCTCGAACATCGTGCTTTCGGGCGCCAGCGCCGTGACCGTGACCTATGGCCGCGATTTCCGCCGCGTCACCCTGAACCAGGGTCAGGCGGTGTTCAAAGTCGCGCATGATCCCGCCCGCCCCTTCACCGTGGCGACGCAAAGCGGGACCGTGCGGGCGCTGGGCACCGAGTTCGATGTGCATCGTTCAAGCGCCGGCACCCGGGTGACGGTGGTCGAGGGCGTCGTCGACGTGACCGCCCGCTCGCCCGATCGCGTGGCGGTGGCGCGGCTGCGGCCGAACATGCAGATCGCCTATTCGAGCGCTGGCGAGATGTCCCCGATCATGAAGGTCGACGCCGCCCGGATGGTGGACTGGCAGCGCGGCACGCTACGCTTCGTGGCCGAGCCTCTGTCCGCCGTGGTGGCGGATCTGAACCGCTTCTCCACGCGGCCGATCATTGTCGAAAACAGTGTCCTGGCCGGTGAGGAAATCACCGGCACCGCCCGCATAGATGGCATTCTGGAATGGCTTTACGCCCTCTCCGAATCCATGGGCATGACCATCGAAGTCTCGAAAAACGGTGCGATCCTGCTGCGCGGCGATGGCCGGCGACCAACCACCACGCGGATCGTGTCCGAGCCGGCGCCGCGTCGGGAGCCGCTCGCCGGGGCCTGACCGAAGCCGGCGGGACGGCTTTCCAATCCGCCGAAATATTGCGCCATTCCCAAAACCGGCGGCTCGCTCGTTCTAGAAGCGGGCGCCGGTCGAGAGCGCCGAGGGAGGAACTACGTTGAGCACTGCATTCAGCCGATTTTCCGATATTCGCCGTGGCGCCGCCAGCATCCTGGCGCTTTGCGTGATGGCGACGCCAGGCCTCGTCATGGCCGCGCCCGCCAACGCCGCCCAGGCGACCGCCACCCACAGTTTCGACATTCCCGCGCGGACGCTGGAACAGGCGCTGCTGTTGTTCGCCGATCAGGCGGGGGTCCAGGTCGCGATGCAGGCGCGCGATGTGCGCGGCCTTCATTCGCAGCCGATCTCCGGCTCCTACTCATCGGCCGATGCGCTGCGCCGGATCGTGAACGATGCGCCGGTGCAGGTGCGCTGGACCGGCGTGAACACGGTTTCGGTGCGCGCCGCGCCGATGGTCCGCCGCGCCGCGTGGCAGCCGGCCGCCGAGGCGCCGCAGGCGAGCGCGCCGGTTGTCGAGGACCCGGCGACCGAGATGGGCGGCCTCAAGGAAATCGTCGTCACCTCGCAGAAGCGCGCGCAGAGCTTGCAGACCGTGCCGGTCGCCGTCACCGCCCTCAGCTCCACCGATCTGACCGGCGGCAATATCGACGGACAGCTCGCGCTGCCGAGGATCACGCCGAGCCTTAGCCTGACGTCCAGCTCGGCGAACGTCGCCGCCTATATTCGCGGCATCGGCTCGCAATTCGCCAACGCCGGGCTTGAAGGCAGCGTGTCGGTTTATTTCGACGACATGTACATGCCGCGCGCCAATAGCACGCTGTTCAATTTCAACGATGTCGAGCGCGTCGAGGTGCTGAAGGGCCCGCAGGGCACGCTTTACGGGCGCAACGCAACCGGCGGCGCGATCCGCATCATCACGCGCGATCCCACCGATCGGTTCGAGGGCGCGGCGGCGGTCACCTATGGCACCCATAACCGGCTGGCCGTCGAGGGCATGCTGAACCTGCCGCTCGGCGATGGTCTGGCGGTCCGGGTCGCCGCCCGGCATGACGAGAATGACGGTTTCATCAAGAACATCGTGCCGTCCGGCCGCAAGCGGCTGGAAACGCGGAACGAGGAATTCTACCGCGCCAAGATTCTCGCCGAGCCGACGGACAATCTGACCTTCAAGCTGTCCGCCGATTATCTCGACAAGAACGACACCGACAGTTCCGCGCGCATCAATCTTTACACGCGGGCGCCCGAGCAGCTCGGCGCGGCGCGCGGCGGCGCGATCAGCACGCGCTTCCACGAGATCGCCTCGGATTATCCCGACACGATCCTGCATCTGAAAAGCTGGGGTCTGTCGTTGCGCAGCGAACTGGATGCCGGTGACGTCGTCTTCGCGTCGATCACCAGCTATCGCGACCAGAAGCAGAAGTCGGCGACCGACCTCGATTCGACCGGCGCGCCCCTCCAGAACGGCACGCAATATCTGCGCACGAAGCTGTTCACGCAGGAACTGCAGGCGGTGTCGAGCGGCAGCGGGCCATGGAGCTATGTCGCCGGTCTCTACTTCCTCGATGAAAAGGCGCACCAGAATTTCGGCGTCTTCGGCGGCAGCATCGGTCCCGGCGTCTATATGGGCGGTGACGGGCAGGTCCATACCGAATCCTTCGCGCCTTACGCGCAGGTCGATTATGAACTGACCGACCAGCTGACCATCACGGGTGGCGCGCGCTATACTTGGGAAACCAAGACGCTGGATTATAATCGCGGCTATGTCGGCGCCGCGCCTACGGTCGGGGAACTGTACCCGACCGATGTTGTCTATGCGCCCCTGGGGATGTGCACGGCGCCCGGCCAGATCCGGTGCGAAGCAGAGCCGGGCAAGGTCGGCTTCAGGGAGTTCACACCCAAGCTGACGCTCAGCTATGAGCCGATCGACCGGGTGCTGCTCTATGCAACCTACAGCAAGGGTTTCAAGAGCGGCGGCTTCAACCTGCCCGCCTTCGGCTTTGTCGACCGGCTGGTCCCTGAAACCCTGAATGCCTTCGAGCTGGGATGGAAGCTGGAAAGCGGGCTGGTCCGCTTCAACGGCGCCGGCTTCTATTACAAGATCAAGGACCTGCAACAGCAGATCACCAATCAGGCGACGGGCGGCACGCGCGCCGTCAATGCCGCGAAGGCGACGATCTGGGGCCTGGAAGGCGATGTGACCTGGGCGGCGCTGCCCGATCGCCTCGATCTCGGCGCCGGCGTGACTTACCTGAACGGTGAATATGACGAGTATTTCGGGGACGCCTATGTGCCCTGCGCCCAGGCGCCGGCGGATGGCGGCTGCATCGCGCGCGGCGGCGCGGGCCTCGGGCTGCTGACGGGTCAGGACTTCTCCGGCAACACCGTGGTGAACAGCCCGCGCTGGAGTGGCTATGTGCGCGGTGAGTTCACCCAGCCGCTGGCCGGCGACGGCGGCACGATTGATCGGCCCCCACCGAGTGGTCCGGGTTGTGTGTTAGTGGATTATGCTCATCGTCGCCATTGCCGGGTGGAGGTGTAGCGAAGCGGAACCGGAGGCC
>CAZUOV010000080.1:0-6870 GCA_964621355.1 uncultured Novosphingobium sp.
CGAAAAAGGTCGAGACGTCATATTTGTCGTCGGTGCCTTGGCTGACCTGATAATATTGGACGCCGCGTTCGCGCCATTTGTCGTCGCCGGGAATGGGTTTTTCGAGATTGGGCACGCCGGATTGCGGACGCGAGGCACCGGCGAAATCGGTGTGGTGCGCCGGGTCCTGCATGCGGATTTCGTTGTTGATGCCGCCCTGATTGACCTTGAGGGTGTAGATCGCGTTCTTGGGGTCGTAAGTGACCTCGACGCCGCTGTTGCGGATCGTCCCGACATCGGAAACGTAAAGCTCGCTGCCCTTGGACTGCGCCTCGAGATAACGGCTGTCGTCGTCGCGCACCAGCGTCGGCGTGCCGTTCATGCTCACGGTCTTCTTGTCGTAATGATAGTCGTCGGTGAGGCGGTAGGCCAGCGAGTGGCCAGCAGCGATCGCCTTGTAGGTCTTGGTCTGCGTCGGCTCGACGAAGCTGTGCGCCTCGCTCGCGCCGGTGCCGGTGCCGGGCGCCGCCACCGATCCGACGGTTTCCAGACCGCCGCCGCCACATGCCGCCAGAGACAGGAGCGGCAAGGCCGCAATCGACTTCTTCATCACCGGAAAACCCCTCGTCGCCCCCCATTGGACGCGAAGAGGGTTAATGGCGCGAGGTTAAAACGCTCTTAAAGATGTGCGGCCGGCGGCGGCGAGCAAGCGTCTTATTTGCCGCGCGACTTGCGGTGGGTTTCGAGGTCCAGAACCGTCGAAACCTCCCCCTCGGGCAGCAGGTTCAGGCGGCGGGCGATTTCCTGATAGGCCTCGGTCTCGCCGCCGAGGTCGAGGCGGAAGCGGTCCTTGTCGAGCTTCTCGTTCGACTTGATGTCCCACAGGCGGCAGCCGTCGGGGCTGATCTCGTCGGCCAGGATGACGCGCGAATAATCCTCGTCCCAGATGCGGCCGAACTCCAGCTTGAAGTCGACCAGCCGCACGCCGATGCCGGCGAACAGGCCGGACAGGAAGTCGTTCACGCGAATCGCCATGTCGGCGATGTCGTGCATCTCCTCCTGGCTCGCCCAGCCGAAGCAGGCGATATGCTCGTCGGTGATCAGCGGATCGCCGAGCGCGTCGTCCTTGTAATAATATTCGAGGATGGTGCGCGGCAGCACGGTGCCTTCCTCGATGCCGAGCCGCTTGCTCAGCGAGCCGGCGGCGACGTTGCGGACGACCACCTCGATCGGCACGATCTCGACCTGCCGGATCAGCTGCTCGCGCATGTTGAGGCGGCGGATGAAGTGGGTCGGCACGCCGATGCCGGCCAGCAGCGTGAAGATATGCTCGGAAATGCGGTTGTTGAGCACGCCCTTGCCGGAAATCGTGCCCTTCTTCTGGGCATTGAACGCGGTCGCGTCGTCCTTGAAATACTGGATGAGCGTGCCGGGTTCCGGCCCTTCATACAATATCTTTGCCTTGCCCTCGTAGATCTGGCGGCGGCGGGACATGAGCGGTCTCCGGGCATTTACGGTCGATGGTTCAACAAAGCGCGGCGCCCCGGCGGCGATTCCCCAGATCGTGGGGGCGCAACCGGGGCGTTCGCCTGCCGCTATACAGGAAGCCGGATAGGCTGGCAAACATTCGCATGGGGCGGCTGGCGCCGGTTGAAGGATGCCGCGCCCGCGCCTATCTGCCTCATGATGACATCAATCTTGCGCCATTGGGGGAAG
Source organism: uncultured Novosphingobium sp. (assembly GCA_964621355.1). Taxonomy (GTDB): domain Bacteria; phylum Pseudomonadota; class Alphaproteobacteria; order Sphingomonadales; family Sphingomonadaceae; genus Novosphingobium. Next base: position 1,696 of record CAZUOV010000080.1, read on the forward strand.
CATGACGACGTTTGAAGATCGCGAAAAAGGATTCGAGACGAAATTTGCGCGCGATCAGGAGCTTGCCTTCCGGATCGCCGCGCGCCGCAACCGCCTGCTCGGCGCCTGGGCCGCGGAAAAGCTGGGCCTGACCGTGGAGGAGGCGGACGCCTACGGCAAGGCCGTGGTGCAGGCCGATTTCGAGGAAGCGGGCGACGAGGACGTGATCCGCAAGGTGTTCGGCGATCTGACCGCCGCCGGCGTCGAGGTGAGCGAGCAGGAAGTCCGCCGCGCCCTTGAGGAGCGCAATGTCGAGGCGCGCCGCCAGCTCATGGAGGCGAAATAGCGCATGGCGATGACGAGTGAGGAGATCGAGCGGCTGATCCGGGCCGGACTTCCCGATGCCCTTGTCGAAATCACCGATCTCGCCGGCGATGGCGACCATTATGCCGCGCGCGTGACCAGCGAGGCGTTTCGCGGCAAGCCGCGCGTTCGCCAGCACCAGATGGTCTATGCCGCGCTGGAAGGGCGCATGGGGGGCGAGCTGCACGCGCTGCAACTCACCACCCAGGCGCCGGATTGAGGACAGGAAGAATGACTGAGAGCGTCAACGACCGCATACAGGGTGTCGTGAGCAGCGCCGATGTGGTGCTGTTCATGAAGGGCACGCCGCTGTTCCCGCAATGCGGCTTTTCCAGCCGCGCCGTGGCCATCCTCGACCATCTGGACGTGGAATATGCGTCGGTCGACGTGTTGCAGGACCAGGAGATCCGGCAGGGCATCAAGTCCTTTTCGGACTGGCCGACAATTCCCCAGCTCTATGTGAAGGGGGAGTTCCTCGGCGGCTCCGACATCATGATGGAAATGTACGAAGCGGGCGAGCTTGACGCCCTGCTGCGCGAAAAGGGCGTTCCGCGCGGCGGTTGAGCGCGCGCAACCGGAAACGGGAAAGGGCCGCGCCCCCCGACGCGGCCCTTGGGCCACGTGATGCACGCTAGCCTGCCCGTCCCAACGCAATCTTCGTGCCATGGCGTGAAAAACGCCGCAGTGGCGCAGGGGGACGACAAAAGCTCTGGTCGTGCAACCCTGCATCTGTAAAGCAGGGCGACACCATGCTGTCCAATAAAGTCCCCGCGCCGCCCCCGCTGTCATTGACCCGGACATGGGAAACCGCCCAGCTGCTGCTCCGCACGGAGCGCGCGGTGCTGATCCCCGTCGCCGGGCTGTTCTTCTTTCTCTCGGGCATAATGTTCAGCCTGGTCCTGCCCGCCGACATGCGGACCCCCGGCACGACGCTGACGCCGGAAATGGTGCGCGGGGCGATCTGGCCCTTCCTGCTGTCGATGGTGGCGCTGGTCCTCGGCCATATGGTCATCACCGCGCACCTGCTCAGCCCGGCGCGCCCGACCGTGGCGGAGGCGATCGTGCTCGGCGCCCGTTGCCTGCCCGCCGCGCTCGCCCTGCTGGCGGCGCTGCTGGTCGGCATTTCGATCCTCGGCGCGCTGCCGCTGCTGCTCATCTGGATCGTCCCCCTGATCTACCTGATCGGGCGGCTGGCGGTGTTCGCGCCGGCGCTGGTCGCGGGCCGAAGCGCCAATCCGCTGGACGCGGCGCGGACCAGCTTCGCCATGACGCGCGGCAATGGCTGGCGGGTGGCGGGCGTGTTGCTGATGCTCAATCTCGGCCTGCTGTTCGGTCTGATGGTGATCGCCATGGCGGCCGGCACGATCCTGTTGCTGCTCGGCAAGCTGCTCGGCCTTGCCGGCGTGGCGCAGATGCTGGTGCTGATCGTCGCCAATGCCTTTCAGGCAGGACTCTTGCTATTCAACGTGTTAGTCCAGACTGCCCTGTGGCGGCAGCTGGCCGCCGACTGAGTGGAGAGACGGGATGAAATCAATTTTCCTCCACATCCGTGCGGATCACGCGCTTGATGCCCGGCTGGCGGCCGCGATCGAGCTGGCGCGGGTTCATGGCGGTCATCTCACCTGTGTGCAGGCGACGCCGTTCGACAGCTTCATCGTCACCGACCCGTTCGGCGGCGTCTATGCGCAGCCGAGCGTGCTCCAGGCGCTGCAGGAGCGCAACGACGCCGAGCGGGCGCGGGTCGAGCAGCATCTGTCGACGACCGGCATCTCGTTCGACTGGGTGGACAGTGATGGCGATCCCGCGCAGGTCATGGTCGATCGCGGGCGGCTGGCCGATGTCCTGGTCCTCAGCCGTCAGGAGAAGCAGGGCCGCGACGGTCTGGCGCCGCTGCCGATCGCATCCGATGTCGCGCTGCATGCGCGCGCGCCGGTGCTGGTCGTGCCGCCGGGGCCTGGCACCTTCCGGGCCGACGGCCCGGCGGTGGTGGCATGGAACGGATCGGTCGAGGCAGCCCACGCGCTGCGCCAGTCGCTGCCCTTCCTGCGTCGCTCCCGCGCCGTCCACATCCTGACGGTGAGCGGCGAGGACGGGGATTTTCCGGCCAGCCAGGCGGCGCTCTACCTGTCCCGCCACGGCGTCGACGCCACGGTCGATGCGCGCGAGCCGGAGGGCCGCAGCATTGCCCGGACATTGCTCGATTCGGCGGTCGCTCTCGACGCCGCCTGCCTCGTGATGGGCGCCTATGGCCATTCGCGGCTGCGCGAGACGGTGCTGGGCGGCGTCACGCGCGACCTGCTGAGCGAGGCCAGCCTACCGTTGATGCTGGCCCACTGATCCCGGCCGGTCCCGGGTCAGTCCCAGGCGGCGACCGGCGGCAGGCTCATCAGGATCGCGTCGACATTGCCGCCGGTCTTGAGGCCGAACAGCGTCCCCCGGTCATAGAGCAGGTTGAACTCCGCATAGCGCCCGCGATAGGCGAGCTGGCGCGCGCGGTCTTCCGCGCTGGCGGGCGTGTGCATCCGCCGGCGGACCAGCATCGGGAAAATCTCCAGGAACGCCGTCCCGACGTCGCGCGTGAAGGCGAAGGTCTCGTCGAAGCCGCCTTCCAGATGGTCGTAGAAGATGCCGCCGACGCCGCGATGGACCTGGCGGTGCGGGATCCAGAAATAATCCTCCGCCCATTTGGCGAAGCGGTCGTAATCGGCCACCGGGTGCGCATCGCACGCCTTTTTGAAGATGGCGTGGAAGTCCTGGGTGTCTTCCTCATAGGGGATGGGCGGGTTGAGGTCCGCGCCGCCGCCGAACCAGCGCCGTGTCGTGGTGAGGAAGCGCGTGTTCATATGCACGGCGGGCACGTGCGGATTGGCCATGTGGGCGACCAGGCTGATCCCCGTCGCGAAGAAGCGCGGGTCCTCCTCCGCGCCGTGGATGGTGCGCGCGAACTCGGGCGAGAAATTGCCGGCCACGGTCGAGACGTTGACGCCGACCTTCTCGAAGACGCGGCCCTTCATCAGGCCGCGCACGCCACCGCCGCCGGGCGCGCCGCTGTCGTCCTTGCGATCCCACGGCAGATAGTCGAATCGCCCGGCCGGCGCGTCGCCGCCCGCCTCGTCTTCCAGCATCTCGAACGCCGCGCATATCCGGTCGCGCAGGGACTCGAACCATGTGCGGGCCTGCTGCTGTTCGGCGTCGAGTTCGATCATTTCGGAAAATATCCTGTCTGTCTTAGCGCCTCGCCCAGCACCATCGCGGCGGCAACCGCGACGTTGAGCGAGCGTGCCCTTCTTGCAAGCGGAATGCGCACGCGCAAGGCCGCCGCCGCGTGAACCGGCTCCGGCACGCCGGCGCTCTCGCGGCCGAGCAGCAATATGTCGTCCGGCGCGAAGGCGGCATCCGCATAATCGACATCGCCATGCGCGGTCAGCAGCACCAGCCGCTCGCGGCGCCGGTCGCGAAACGCGGCCCAGTCGTCATGGCGGTGGATGGCGGCCCGTTCGAGATAATCCATGCCGGCGCGCTTCAGGGCGCGATCGCCGAACGGAAATCCGCACGGCTCGATGATATCGAGCGGCACGTCGAGGCAGGCCGCGAGTCGGATGATCGTGCCGACATTTCCGGGCATGTCCGGTTCGAAAAGCGCCATCCTCATGCGGGTTTCCTATGCGTTGGAACGCCTACGTCAAATATGCTGTTGGCAAAATCGGGTTCAGGCGGCTATCAGGCCCGCAAATGTCGGGGGCATTCGCCGCCGGCGTTCATAATTGTGGCTTCGGCCATAAAATGGCTTCGGCGCTCGCGCGGTGCCGCCGCCGGACACGCAGGGAATGGGAATGGCCACGACCGATCCTTCGACTATCGACATGGGGCAGGAGGCCGGCGACGGCGTACGGCGCCGTGACTTCATCAACATTGCGGCGGTTTCCTTCGCCGGCGTCGGTGCGTTGAGCGCGGCGATCCCGCTCATCAACCAGATGAACCCGTCGGCGGACGTGCTGGCGCTGGCCTCGATCGAGGTCGACCTGTCGGCGATCCAGCCGGGGCAGGCGATCAAGACGATCTTCCGCAAGCAGCCGCTGTTCGTGCGTCAGCTGACGCCGTCGGAGATCGACGCCGCCAACAAGGTGCCGGAGAGCGAGCTGCGCGACCCGCAGACGCTTGCCGAGCGCACCAAGGAAGGCAAGCCGCAATGGCTGGTGACGATGGGCGTGTGCACCCACCTCGGCTGCGTGCCGCTGGGTGCCGGCGAGGGCGAGAATCGCGGTGAATATGGCGGCTATTTCTGCCCCTGCCACGGTTCGCACTACGACACCGCCGCCCGCATCCGCAAAGGCCCGGCACCCAAGAATCTCGAAGTGCCGGTCTATGCGTTCAAAACCGACACTGTCATTCAAGTCGGCTGAGGTAACAGAGCATGAGCTTCCCCTGGGCCGCGCATTACGCGCCGAAACACCCCCTGATGCGTTGGCTGGACGAGCGTCTGCCGCTGCCGCGCTTCGTCTATAACGCGGTCGGCGGGGGTTACCCCGTGCCGCGCAACCTCAACTATTTCTGGAATTTCGGCGTGCTTGCCGGTTTCGCGCTGGTCCTCCAGCTCGTCACCGGCATCGTGCTGGCGATGCATTATGCGGCCAATGGCGCGATCGCGTTCAGCTCGGTCGAGCACATCATGCGCGACGTCAATTCCGGCTGGCTGATCCGTTATGCGCACGCCAACGGGGCAAGCTTCTTCTTCATCGTGGTCTATATCCACATGTTCCGCGGCCTTTATTACGGCTCCTACAAGCCGCCGCGCGAAATGGTGTGGGTGCTCGGCCTCGTCATCTTCCTGCT
>CAZUOV010000081.1:0-5810 GCA_964621355.1 uncultured Novosphingobium sp.
CCGGCTGAGCCGCTCGCTGCTCGACTTCGCGAAGCTGGTCGAGGCGTTCGACAAGACGAACGTATCGTTCGTCTCGGTGACCCAGTCGTTCAACACCACCAACAGCATGGGTCGGCTCACGCTCAACATGCTGCTCTCCTTCGCCCAGTTCGAGCGCGAGGTGACCGCCGAACGCATCCGCGACAAGATCGCGGCGTCCAAGGCTCGCGGCATGTGGATGGGCGGTAACCCGCCGCTCGGCTACCAGCCCGATGGCAGGACGCTGGCGATCGTCGAGGAGCATGCCGGGCTCGTCCGGCATATCTTCGCGCGCTATCTTGATCTCGGGAATGTCCGGCTGGTTACCGGTGCACTGGCCAGCGAAGGCATCATTGCTCCGGAACGCACCGCCACAACCGGGAGGATGACAGGCGGCCGTCCCTTCACCCGAGGGCAGATCTACAAGCTGCTCTCCAACCCCATCTACATCGGCGAAATCCATCACAAGGGACAGGTCCATGACGGAAAACATGAGGCGATCATCGATCGTGCGACATGGGACAGCGTCCAGCAGATGCTTGCCACCAATCTGCAAGGCGAGAGGTCAGGCAGCAGGGCACAATCACCCAGCCTGCTTGCGGGTCGCATCGTCGATCAGCACGGCGAGCCGCTGGTCGCTGCCCATGCCTGCAAGGGGAAGGTCCGCTATCGTTATTATGTGAGCAGGTTGCTCCAGCACTCGCCTGATGCCCCCCATGCGGAAGGTCTCCGTATCCCGGCGCTGGAGATCGAGGCGGCCGTCATCCAAATTCTGGCCGGGGCGCTCGATGATCCGCTGGCCCTGCTCGCGCAAGCAGGGATGCCGCTCGAAAGCAATCGCCTGCGCATGATCCTCAAACAGGCCGAACAGCTTGTCGCTTCCATCCGCAGCAAGCAGCGCGATACGATCCGCGATCTTGTGGCAAAGGTCACGGTCCAACCACACGAGATATCGGTCGAACTGTCAGTCACGGCTCTAGGCACAGCTCTGGCTGTCGAACACCCAGTAGATACACAGACCTCGATCCCGCTTACCTCGCCGGTCCGTCTGACCCGTACCGGCCGGGCCATCCGGCTGGTTCAGCGCGATGGCCGACTGGTCTCACAGGGCAAGCCTGATCCCGGCCTCATCGAGTTGTTGCGCAAAGCCCGTAACTGGTGGCAGCAGCTTCAGACCGGCACCATCGATATCGCCACCATCGCCGAGCAGGAGAAGGTCAACGACTCATGGGTATCGCGTATCGTCCGGCTGAACTTCCTTGCCCCCGCCATCGTCGAGGCCATCCTTACCGGCACGCAGCCTGCTTCGGTCAGCGCAACATCCCTGCGCACTTCTAGCCTGCCGATCGACTGGGATGAGCAGATCGCCCTGTTCCGGATGTGACCGAAGCCTCCCCGTCATAACAGCAGCGGCGCTTCGGCGCCGTTTTGCGTTGCAGGACTAACGCGAGCACGCCATGCGGCACCCTCACTCCGTACTGCCAAATTCGGCTATAGAGAAAAAGCCGCCTGACCGACCGAATCTTGCCCTCTATCTGCTCTCCGCAGACCGGGCCACCTCCCCAAATGGCGCGGAACCGCGCGCCTTTAGGCAGGAAGGAAAATTCTTCAATATCAATGACTTATGTGTGGCGGAGAGGGTGGGATTCGAACCCACGTTACGGTTGCCCGTAAACCGCATTTCGAGTGCGGCGCATTCGACCTCTCTGCCACCTCTCCGCGAAGCGCACGGGGCCAGACAAGCCATGGCCCGGTCGATGAAGCGGCGCGGTTAGCGAATGCGGCCTCGCTTGCCAAGCCCTGATGCGTCATCCTGGCGCAAAATCGGTGGATCGTCCGATGGCATCGCTTGTTTCGCACCTGCACAACCCATATATCACCGGGCATGGACCGGGCGAGTTTCTTTTCTCCACAGGCGGGCCGTCAGATCGACGCGCCGCGCGAGGCCAAGTCGCGTTTCGCGATAGGTGACGTAGTCCGTCACCGGCTCTACGATTTCCGGGGTGTCGTTTTCGACATCGACCCGGTCTTCGCCAACAGCGACGAATGGTATGAATCCATCCCCGCCGACATGCGTCCGCGCCGGGAACAGCCCTATTACCATCTGCTCGCGGAAAACGGGGAATCGAGCTACGTCGCCTACGTCAGCCAGCAGAACCTGATGGCCGATGGCGAAGGCGGCCCGGTCGATCACCCTTCCCTGCACCAGTTGTTCGACGATTTCGACGCCGGGCGCTATCGGTTGCGCCGCGGCCTTACGCATTGACGGGGCGGGAAGCCGCCGCTTCCTCCCCCCGCCTCAACTCTTCAGTTTCCAGCCGGACCGCAGCACGAAATAGGTCAGCCCGGCCAGCGCGGCGTTGAGCACGCCCAGCCCGATCGCGCTGTGCAGCACGGCGGCATTCGTGCTCCCGATATCGCTTTGGCCCAGAAAACCGAAGCGAAAGCCGGAAATCACATAGAAGAAGGGGTTGAGGCGGCTTACGGCCTGAAAGGCGGGCGCAAGGTTGTCGATCACATAGAACGTGCCCGACAGCAGCGAGAGCGGCGCGATCACGAAATTGGTGATGGCCGCGTTATGATCGAACTTTTCCGCCCATATGGACGAAAGCAGGCCCAGCAGGGCAAGGAACACCGCCCCCATCAGGCCGAACCACGCCACGGCCCAGGGATGCGCCATGGCCAGCGACACATCCGGCCAGAGCAGCATCGCGCCATAGAGCGCCAGCCCGACCAGCAGCGCGCGCGTCACCGCCGCCGCGATCATGCCCGCCATCAACTCCCCCTCGCTGAGCGGCGGCATCAGGAAATCTATGATCGTGCCCTGGATCTTGCCCGCCAGGAACGAAAAGCTGGAATTGGCGAAAGCGTTCTGCATCATGCCCATCACGATCAGGCCCGGCGCGACGAACGTCGCGAAGTTGACGCCCAGCACCGTGCGCCCTTCCCGGCCCATGGCGACCGTGAAGATCACCAGGAACAGCAGCGTGGTGATCGCGGGCGCCCAGATTGTCTGAGTCTGCACCTTGAAGAAACGGCGGACCTCCTTCATATAGAGTGTCCTCAGCCCGAGCCAGTTGACCTGGTGAATGACGGGCACTCCCTGGGCAGGAAAATCGCGGCGCCCGGCACCCATGACGTCCGTTGCGGTGGGTGGCGGTGTTGTGGAACGGAGCGTTGCGGGAGGCGCTTGCCGGGGTTGATCGACCATGGAGAGGCGACTATCGGCTGCTTCTTTCCATGACAAGCAGGACCGACCGCACAGGTCGGTCTCAGGCAAACTGGAATTGGCATGAGCTGGACTGACGAACGCATTGAAAAATTGACCAAGATGTGGGAAGGCGGCGCCACCGCCAGCCAGATCGCGGAAGAACTGGGCGGAGTCAGCCGCAACGCCGTGATCGGCAAGGCGCACCGGCTTGGCCTCAAATCGCGCCCTTCCCCCGTCAAGGCGAACGAAAAGGCCGATGCCCCGGCGGCGCCTGCCGCCAAGCCGGTGAAGCAGGAAGCCGAAGCCGCGCCGCGCGCCGAGAAATCCGCACCCTCTCCTGTTTCCCGGCCCGTGCCGGCCAAGGCCGCGTCGCTGCCACCACCGGCGCCGGAGCCCAGGGCGCCCGTGCCGCAAGCCGCTCCGGCCAGCCCCGCGCCGCCGCAGCCGCGTATCGTCTCCGTCGGCCCCGGCGGGTTTCTGCGGCAGGGGCCGGGCGACCAGCAGGCGCCGATCCCACCCGCGCCGCCACGCCGCCTCGTGCCCGCGAAGCCCAGCCCGGAAATCGCCGACAAGACCAGCCTGCTCGATCTCAACGATCGCATCTGCCGCTGGCCGATGGGCCATCCGGGCGAGCCGGACTTCCATTTCTGCGGCGAGAAAGTGAACCCCGGCTTTCCCTATTGCGTGGAGCATTGCGGCCGCGCCTATCAGGCGCAACTGCCGCGCGGCCATCGGCGCCCGCCGCCGCCGTTGCCTTTCGGCGGGCCCCGCGTCCGCTAGGACCGCCGAAAAGGGGGCTGGTAACCGGGCGGCAATTTGCGGCATGATCGGCGCATGACGCCGATCCGCTTCGCCGCTCGCCTTGCCCCCGCCCTACTCGCGCTCACGAGCCCCGTTGCCGCGCAGGAATCGCATCCGTCAGCCGCGTTACAGGCGCCCGCGCCAGCGATAGACCATGCACGTGTCGCCATGGTGACGGACAAGGGCATGATCGAGCTTGATCTCGACCAGACGCGCGCGCCTGTCACCACCGCCAATTTCCTGCACTATGTGAAGGAAAAACGGTTTGACGGCACGGTGTTCTACCGCGCCATGCATCTCGACTGGGGCACACCGCCCAACGGCCTGATCCAGGGCGGCACGCAGAACGACCCGAAACGTGTCCTCCCACCCATCGCGCACGAGCCCACGAACGAAACGGGCATCCGGCACGAGGCGGGCACGATCTCCATGGCTCGCTTCGCGCCAGGAACGGCGACCGGCGATTTCTCGATCATGGTTTCGGACATGCCCGGCCTCGATGCCAATCTGTCTTCCGACAATCCCGAGTTCCGCGCGGGGTTCGCGGCGTTCGGCCATGTCGTTTCCGGCATGGACGTGGTGCGCGCGATCTTCGATGCGCCGCGTTCCGACACCAGGGGCGAGGGTTTCATGAAAGGGCAGATGCTGGAACAGCCGGTCAGGATCGTTTCGGTCCGCGTCGTTGCCCGCCCTGACGAAGCATCGGCGGACAGTCCGAAGGCGTCTGTCGCACCTTAGAACATACGTGCATCAATGCCGGTCTAGCGCTGACACTAATCGGTAAGCCCACTGCTCCTTTAGCAGGTCGGATCTACGGCTTTCAGGGGGCCGTTTCGACGGTCTTCTTTTTCGTGCTATCAGCCGAGGGATGAACGACCCTCAGCAATCCCAGCTCGACAAGTTCAAGGAAGCTACCCACAACCTTGGGTGCGACGACAATGAGAAGCGCTTCGACGAACGGCTCAAGACGCTGGCGAAGCACAAGCCGGTGGAGAAGCCGGAGTGAGCTGCAGCTAGGTGGCCTACTCGAATGAAAGCCGCCCAAGGTGGGGATGCATTGCGCTCGCCGCCGCAGGCTTCACTCTGATGATCTACCTCTATGTTCTGCTCAATTACCCGCGCCTAGAATGAGGCAGGTTTGTAAACGCCACAATCGCCAAAAGAAAAGGGCCGGCGGCACGGAATGCCGTCGGCCCTTTTTCATTTTACAGACGATCCGGTCAGTCGTCGGACTTCAGGAACGCGGGCATATGGCCGGGATCGCCGCCCGCCGGTTCGCGGTCCTCGCGTTCGCGGCGCGGGCCACGGTCGCGTCCGCCGCCGCCCCGATCACTGCGCCCGCCGCGATCACCACGGTCGCCTCTCGGCCCGCGACGGTCGCCGCGATCGCCCCGGTCCCCGCGCGGTTCGCGGGGCGGGCGCGTGTCTTCCAGTTCGGCGCCGGTTTCCTGATCGACCACGCGCATCGACAGGCGAACCTTGCCGCGCTGATCGATTTCCAGAACCTTGACTTTCACGTCCTGGCCTTCGGAAACCACGTCCGTCGGCTTCTCGACCCGTTCGTTCCGCATCTCGGAGACGTGGACGAGGCCGTCCTTGCCGCCCATGAAGTTCACGAACGCGCCGAAATCGACGATGTTGACGACCTTGCCGGAGTAGACCTTGCCGACTTCCGGCTCCTCGACGATGCCGAGAATCCAGTTCTTCGCGGCCTCGATCTGGGCCAGGTCGGACGAGCTGATCTTGATGACGCCCTCGTCGTCGATATCCACCTTCGCGC
>CAZUOV010000082.1:0-5743 GCA_964621355.1 uncultured Novosphingobium sp.
GACCCTGGCGATCAGCCAGGGCTCGCTGCGGCGCGGTTCGGCGGCCTGCTATCTCGATATCTCGCACCCGGAAATCGAGGAGTTTCTGGAAATCCGCAAGCCTTCGGGCGACTTCAACCGCAAGGCGCTGAACCTGCATCACGGCGTGCTGGTGACGGACGAATTCATGGAAGCGGTGCGCGACGGCGCGGAGTTCGAGCTGCGCTCGCCGCGTGACGGTTCGGTGCGCGGCAAGGTCGATGCGCGCGCCCTGTTCCAGAAGCTGGTGGAGACGCGCCTGGCGACGGGCGAGCCGTATATCGTGTTCTCCGACACCGTGAACCGCATGATGCCCAGCCATCACCGCGAACTGGGGCTGAAAGTCTCCACGTCCAACCTCTGTTCGGAAATCACGCTGCCCACCGGGCGCGACCATCTCGGCAACGATCGCACGGCGGTGTGCTGCCTGTCCTCGCTGAACCTCGAAACCTGGGACGAGTGGAACGGCGACAAGCGCTTCATCGAGGACGTGATGCGTTTCCTCGATAATGTGCTTCAGGACTATATCGACCGCGCGCCGGAGGAAATGGCGCGGGCGAAGTATTCCGCGATGCGCGAACGCTCCGTCGGCATGGGCGTGATGGGTTTCCACTCCTTCCTCCAGAAGAAGGGCATCGCCTTTGAAAGCGCGATGGCGAAGGCATGGAATATCAAGATGTTCCGCCATGTCTCGGCACGCGCAGACGAAGCCTCGATCCTGCTGGCGCAGGAACGCGGGGCCTGCCCGGACGCGGCGGAGATGGGCGTGATGCAGCGCTTCTCCTGCAAGATGGCGATTGCGCCCACAGCGTCGATCTCGATCATCTGCGGCGGCACATCGGCGTGCATCGAGCCGATCCCGGCCAACATCTACACGCACAAGACGCTGTCCGGCTCCTTCGTCGTCAAGAATCCCTATCTGGAAAAGCTGCTGGCGGCGAAATCCAAGGATTCCACGAACGTGTGGAACTCGATCCTCGAACACGGCGGCTCGGTCCAGCACCTCGATTTCCTCAGCCCGGAGGAAAAGGCCGTCTACAAGACGAGCTTCGAGATCGACCAGCGCTGGCTGCTGGAATTCGCGGCGGACCGCACGCCCTGTATCGATCAGGCGCAGTCGCTGAACCTCTATATCCCCGCCGACGTGGACAAGTGGGATCTGATGATGCTCCACTTCCAGGCATGGGAAAAGGGCATCAAGTCGCTCTATTACCTGCGGTCCAAGTCGGTCCAGCGCGCGGGCTTCGCGGGCGGCGTGGAAGCGGACAACACGCCCGCCGCGCCGCGTATCGAACTTGAGGCGCAGACCGATTACGAGGAATGCCTCGCGTGCCAGTGAACTGATTTTCTTTCGCATCGTTTCGTCTAAGGCGGGGCGAAACGGACGTAGGGATGACGTGCGGCAGTTGAACATCACTTTCCACGGCCTTGGCGCCATGCCCTCGACGGTCGATGCGGATGAGGCGCGCGTCTGGTGCGTGGACTCCGTTCTCTATGCCGACCTGATCGACGAGGCGCGCGACCTTGCGGCGGCGCGCGGGCTTCCGCTCACGGTCACTTTCGATGACGGCAATGCGAGCGACGCGACGATCGGCGCGCCGGTGCTGGCGAAGCGCGGGTTGTCCGGCATCTTCTTTCCCTGCGCCGGGCGGATCGGCGCACCCGGCTATCTCGATGTCGCGGCGCTCCGCGATCTTCACGCGGCGGGCATGGACATCGGCAGCCACGGCTGGGCCCACACCGACTGGCGCCGTGCCGACGACGCGGCCATGACGCGGGAAATCGGCGAAGCGAAGGACCGGATCGAGCAGGCAATCGGCGCCCCGATAACGACCGCCGCGATCCCGTTCGGCTCCTATGACCGGCGCGTGCTGCGCCAGGCGGCGCCGTTCGGCACGGTCTACACCAGCGATGGCGGCCTCGCCCGGCGCGGCGCACGGATTCAGTCGCGCATGTCTTATACCGCCGCCTGGCGTTGCGGGGCCGTCGCCCGGCGGGTGGAAAAAGAAAGCGGCGCGGCCCGCCGTATTCGCCGTCGCATCGCCATACTGTACAAAAGTCTGCGCTAGATATCGAAGTCGGGAACGTTTCCGCCGATGCGGAAATGCGTCAGCCCAGTTCGGCCTCGATCGGGCCGTTGCGCCATTCGCGGCGGCGTTTCCACACTTCCGTCCAGGTTGCCGCCGCGTCGCCGAACCGCTCCCTGTTCAGCTTCGCAGCGAGGCCGTAGGCCAATGCGCGGATGCCGGCGGCGGCGGCGATCATATGCCGCGACGGCCCGCGCCCGAGCGGGGGAAAATGGTCGTCGATCATGCCGATCGTGGAACTCAGCGTATGAATCAGCTTGCCCGCGCGGCTGCGGGTGCTGCCGCCGTCATAATGGATCACGGTCGCCGCGGGCGTAATCATCGGCCGGGCGCCTTTCTTCGCCGCGCGCATGCACAGGTCCGCTTCCTCTCCGAACATGAAGAAACGGCGGTCGAAGCCTCCGAGCTCCCGCCAGAAATCCCGGTCGATCAGGAACAGGCAGCCCGTGACGATATCCACGCGGCGGATGCTGTCGCGCCGCCAGCCGGGATAGGCGCGCGGATTGAACAGCCTTGAGTTGGGGAATGCCGCCGACAGTCCGGTCGCGAAAGTGAAGCTGGTCCAGAACGTCATCTTTCCCCAGCACGATGTCGGGTTCAGCGAGCCGTCGGCATAGAGCGTGCGCCCGCCCCAGATTCGCGCTTCCGGATGCTCGCGGCTGAAGGCGACCAGATTGTCGATCGCATGGTCGAGCACGACTGTGTCGGTGTTGAGCAGCAGCAGTTTTTCGGCCCGCGCGGCCCGCGCCTGGAGATTGGTGGCGCGCGCAAAGCCGTGATTGACTGCCTCTGCCATCAGCCGGACCTGCGGGAATTCCCGGGCGATCGCTTCCGCCGACCCGTCGCCGGAGCCGTTGTCGACCACTATCACCTCGAACGGGGTCCAGGTGGTCTGGGCATAGACGGAGCGCAGGCAGTCCAGCGTCATCTCGCGCGTGTTCCAGTTGACGAGGAGCACCGAGACTTCGGGGGCGGTGCTGCTATCCGCAGAGTCGTTCATGCGTGGGCCTCGCGCGCGAAACTCCGCCAGATCCTGGGAGAAACGGTTGCTATCGGCTCGAAGCCCACTTTCTCGAAGGCGCGGCGCGCGGACTTGTTCCACACCTTGCAGTCCACATGGATGTCGGCGCCGGGCTGCTGCTCGTGCGTCAGAAGCTTGCGCACCACTGCCGGCGCGGCGCCCCGGCCGCGATAGGAATGGGGAGTAACCACGGCATATATCACTTTGTCGTCGGCCTTGAGCGGCCGATACCAGCCGGGAAGGTCGGCGCCCCGGATCAGCCAGACGCAACTGGCGGCCCGCCCCCGGTCCAGCCCTACCCACAGCACAGCCCCATCGGCGAAACGATCTTCATACCAGTCGCGCGGCGGGCTCAGCGGGTTGGCATCCTCAAACACTGATGGCGGCAGTTCGCTCACGGATGCGATACGGCGAATGTCGAATGGGCAATGCTCGGGCGCGAACTGGCGCGGCCGCCAGCGATAGAGCACCAGCCGCCGCTCGATCATGGACCAGAGCCGCGAGCGGAACTGCGCGGCGATGAACGCCCGCCAATTGCCGTCGCCGGCCGCACGCAGCCGCGCCGCCAGTTTCGCGATAGATCCCATCGTGGCGCGCGGCCTCCTCGCAAATGCCCTTCCCCGGACGTGGCGTCTGCTCTACAGACCCCCAAGCGAAAAAAACAGAGATACCGATGCCCGGATCGTCCATCGCCACGGCACGGCCGGTCACGCCGGAGGAAGCGTTCGTTCTTGCCCGTCGCTTTTGCGACCTGCGCTACACGCAGCACCCCGGCTATGCGATCGACGCGGCGCGGGCGGTGGGCGCCCGCGCGGATTTCCTGTCGATCGAGCGCGGCATCGAGGGCAGCGGGGAGCCGATCGGTTTCGCGGCGGTCCGGCTGAAGGCGCTTCCAGTGATCGGCGGCGGGCTTGCCTATCTGCATCGCGGGCCGGCCTGCGCTACGTCTCGTGGCTTCGATCCGTACATGGGGGCCGCTTGCGTGGACGCGGTCGTGCGTCATTATCGCCACGGCGGCTATCTGCTGCGCCTGTCCTCGCCGCTTTGGGCAGACGGGGAAGCGGCGCTGGAGCCGCATTATCGGCGGCTCGGTTTCCGGCGCGCGCCGGGCGGAACGGGACGAACGATGGTGATCGACCTTGCTCCGCCGCTTGAGGCGTTGCGCAGTGCTCTCGACCAGAAATGGCGCACTGACCTGAATCGCGCGTTGAGGGGTGAGGTGCGAATCACGCGTTCAAGCGATCCGGCCGATTTCGCGCGCTTCCAGCCGCTTCTGACGGAACTGGCCGACAAGAAGGGATTCCACACCCGCCAGGACGCGACGTTTTTCGGGGCCGTAGCGCGGCACGATCCGGGCGCCGGGGAAATCCAGATCCACCTTGCCTGGGCTGGCGATGAACTGCTGGGCGGTCATGTCGGCGCTTACACCGGAGACACCGCGGTCTATCTTCTCGGCGCGACCACTGCGGCCGGCCGCAACGCCCGCGCATCCTATCTGCTGCAATGGTCCGTGATCGAGCATGCGCGCGAACGGGGCCTTGCCTGGTATGATCTGGGCGGCATAGATGCCGTGGCCAACCCGGACGTCTACCGCTTCAAGAAGCGGATGGGCGGGCGAGAAGTCTGCCATGCCGCGCAGTGGGAACTGGCGACCGGACTCATAGCGCCTCCCGTGGTCCGTCTGGCGGAAAAAGCGCGCACGTTGCTTGCCCGCCGTTGAGCCATGGGCGTCCGTATAGGCGTGGCGTGCGTCATCGCGCGGAACCGCAATCCGCACGGCGCGTTTTCATCAGTGAGGTCCATCGGCACGGGTCGCTGCGAAAGGCAGGCAATGGCAACATGGTCTACTATCCTGCTGCTGGTTTCGGCGCTGCTGTTTCTGGGCACTGTCGGCTATCTGGTTGCCAATGCGGGCGCGGTCGCCTGCCTGTTCGGCAAGCGGCGGCGTGAGGCCGAACCGGGCGACCTGATCGTGGATCGCCGCGCGGCGGGCCGGGAGGCTTCGCCCGGGGCCATCAGGATCGCGCTCGCTATCCATGTTCTGGGAGTGATCGGACTTGTGGCAGGCGGACTGGCGGCGACGCGGGATATGCTCGGGCACCATCCCGATGCCGATCCGCTGCCCGCCGAGATGTTGCCGGTGCCGGCGCGTGGTGAGTAGATGAACGAGGCGCGGGATCGCGGCGGATAACTTCGGTTGCGCGCTTTCATCCGGCGTCCCATATTCCTACAGTGCATTCCCACGCATCTCAGGAAACCGGACAATGCCTCTTCTCGAAGCCCGCAAGACTTACAAGCCCTTCGAATATCCCTGGGCCTATGAGTTCTGGAAGCGCCAGCAGCAGGTCCACTGGCTGCCCGAGGAAGTGCCGCTGGGCGAGGATTGCCGCGACTGGGCGCAGAAGATTTCGGACCATGAGCGCAACCTGCTGACTCAGATTTTCCGCTTCTTCACGCAGGCCGACGTGGAAGTGCAGGATTGCTATCACGATAAATACGGCCGCGTCTTCAAGCCGACCGAGATCAAGATGATGCTGACAGCTTTCTCCAATATGGAGACGGTCCACATCGCCGCCTATTCGCACCTGCTCGACACCATCGGCATGCCGGAAAGCGA
>CAZUOV010000083.1:0-5483 GCA_964621355.1 uncultured Novosphingobium sp.
CCTTCAGGTGCAGGTCGATCGGCCGGTTGCCGATGGCGCAGCCGCCGGGCAGCGAAACGGTCGCCTCGCCCATGCGCGCCAGCATCGGCCCGAGCACGAGAATCGACGCGCGCATCTTGCGCACCAGTTCATAAGGCGCGACGCTGCTCGTCATCCGCGTCGCTTCCAGCGTCATCACCCGGCCGAAATCCTCGGGGCGCGAGCCCGCGATGGTCGTCGAAACGCCGAACTGGTTCATCAGGTGCTGGAACCCGTCGATATCGGCAAGGCGCGGCAGGTTGCGCAGAGTCAGCGGCTCGTCCGTCAGCAACGCGCAGGGCAGCAGCGTGAGCGCCGCGTTCTTGGCGCCGGAAATCGGCACGGCGCCCGAAAGCCTGCGTCCGCCGCGAATGATGATCTTGTCCATCTTTGCCGTTTAGCGCGAATCATCCACCGGGCAAGCGGGTCGAACGCCCGAACCACTCAGAACCTGAACCAATCAGGATTTGCCGATCGTTCCCCTTGCGGCGTAAGTGTCCCGCAACACAGATCGCCCATGGGAGCGCCATGACCGCCGCAAAGCACAACCCGATCCATCCCCCCATCCGCAAGGCGGTGTTTCCCGTTGCCGGACTCGGCACGCGCTTCCTGCCCGCGACCAAGGCGATTCCCAAGGAAATGCTGCCGATCATCGACCGCCCGCTGATCCAGTATGCGGTGGACGAAGCGCGCGAAGCGGGGATCGAACAGCTCATTTTCGTGACCGGGCGCGGCAAGACGGCGATCGTGGAGCACTTCGACCATGCGTTCGAACTGGAAGCCACCATGCGCGAACGCGACAAGACGCTCGAAATCCTGGAGGCGACGCGCATCCAGCCGGGCAACCTCGTCGCCGTGCGCCAGCAGGTTCCGCTGGGGCTGGGCCATGCCATCTGGTGCGCGCGCGCCATCGTGGGAAACGAACCGTTCGCGATCTTCCTGCCCGACGAACTGATGATCGGTTCACCGGGCTGCATGAAGCAGATGGTGGACGCCTACAACGAAGTGGGGGGCAATCTCATCAGCGTGCTGGAAGTGCCGCCGCAGGACGTTTCGAACTATGGCGTGATCCGCCCCGGCGCGCGGACGGGAGCACTGACCGAAGTCACGGGTCTCGTCGAAAAGCCGCCGCGTGAAGAGGCTCCGTCGAACCTCATCATCTCCGGGCGCTACATCCTCCAGCCCGAAGTGATGCGCGTGCTGGAACGGCAGGAAAAAGGCGCAGGCGGCGAAATCCAGTTGACCGACGCCATGGCGCGGATGATCGGCCAGCAACCGTTCCACGCCGTGACGTTCGCGGGCAAACGGTATGATTGCGGATCGAAAACAGGCTTCGTTGAGGCGACTCTCGCCATTGCGCTGGCCCGTCCCGACATGGCGGACGACGTGCGCGCCATCATGGCCCGGCTGGCATGAAATAGCCGGCCGGGGTCAGCGGTCCGCCCATTGCGCGGTGTGCGGATCGTGCACCGTGGCCATGCGGCGCAGCGAAGCGCGGGCGAGGCGTTCCACTTCCACCTTGCGCCGCGCGGCGGCGAGCGGAACGCAAGGCGCGGGCCGAAGGATTTCCCCGTCGTAGCCGTCCGCCACGATCAGCCCGCACCGCTCCGGCAGGAACGCGTCGGCGGCGACCAGCGCGGGATCGAGCGCCGCCGAAAGGCCCCAGAAGAAACGGTCGCAATAATCGAGATAGTCCGTCCACTTGGCATCGCCCAGCAGATCGGCGCGGGCCACCTTGATCTCGACAATGACGATCCGGCCCTGCGGATCGATGCCCATCAGGTCCGCCCGGCGGCCGCAACGCAGGGGCATTTCCGGCATGCACCATATGCCGTTGCGGGCGAAGAGCCGGCCGATCCCGCGCGCCACGGCAAGCGCGCCGGTTACGTCCGCGTTGGGCAGGGATGGCGAATCGGATGACGACATACCCGATTCTTTAGGAACATATCAGGAACTTGCAAGGCTGATGATATCAGGCGCCCATACCATCAGGCGCTGCGCAGGGGCTGCTGCGCTTCGCCTTCGGACACGAGCGCAAGAAGCCCGTCCCGCGCCGCCGTGAATTCGGTCCACAACGCCAGCGCGGCGCTTCGCGCATCGCCGCCACGCGCATTGACGGCGAGCAGCGCCGCGAGCCCCGGCTCCATGATCGCGGCGAGATCGTCCACGCCCCGTTCCGCGAGATCGCGCCGCCAGCCGCCGAGATCGCGCACCATGACGGGAAAATTACGCATGCCCGGTCCCACGGGCTCGGGCTTGACCCCGGCGAGCGCGGCTACCGCGGCGGCGGCATCGTGCAGCGCCGACCAGCGCATGCTCATCGCGCCTGCCGAGACGTTTGCCGCAGCCTGGCCGAAAGCATTGCGCCCCGCGCCCCGCAACGCACCATCGCCGGAACCGCCATTGCCGAAGGAAGTGGGTGTGAGGTCCATGGGATTATCTATGACCGGCGGCATTGAGAAATTGCTAACCGCGCGGCCAATACGCCATTTTGCGGCGGCAGGACCGTTTATGGGACTGGCCACGCGCCACGGGCTCTGCTAACCGCTCGCGGCCCGCACCCGTAGCTCAGCTGGATAGAGCGCTGCCCTCCGAAGGCAGAGGCCAGAGGTTCGAATCCTCTCGGGTGCGCCAGACTTTCCAACAACTTAGGCAGGTTTCGTCATCTCGTCGAAGAGTTGGTGTCACCATAGAGTCACCCAGAACGCGATCAGGCATTGCCAAGAAAGCGCTGCACGCCATCATCCTCGGTCAACGACTCCACCTTCGTAACAGTGCGCCGGATACCGAGCGGTCGGGCTTCCTCCCGTCCGCCCTCTGCTTCCGACTTGGGTTTAATTTTAAGCCCATGATCGTGGAGGTTGAAGTCGGTGTCGGCGTCGTCGGCGCGAATCCATTCCCCATCGGTGCCGCCCAGCGCCCGGTAGGTTTCCTGCGCACGGTCCACCATTGCCCTGCGCAGCCTCTCGTCGCTGATCGTCACGCTGCGCCGGCTGCCGTCCTTCCCTTCGATCTTCGGCGGCCAGACTGTCAGGCCGCGCCGGGAGGTGCGGACGAAAGCGCAGCCGTGGAGTGCAAAGCCATTCGCCTGGCAGTCAAACCACGCCAGCACGGTGCTTCCGCCTTTGTTCGGTTTCGGGTCGGGCACTCTGGAAAGCCCGGTGATCGTCAATTCACTCATGGTCACTTCTCCTAGACAAACATAAAGCCTTCGGGGCGTTGGGTCTCGTAAGGCGAGGGTCCGGTTTCGTTGGCGAGGATGCGCCCGACCGCCATCGCGGCGGCGACAGCGCCGTCGATCCGGCCGCGCGACTTTTCCTTGGTGAACTTCTCATTCTCGGCCGCGTCCTTCTCAGCCACAACATTGCCGAAGCACATGCGCAAGAGCGGATTGCCGCCGTGGCGGAAGTGGCCGGCGAGGATCGCCCGTTTCAGCTCCTTCACCGGCCCGGCCATGCTGGCGAAGCCCTGGCCGAACTGGTTGATGGTGAAGCCTTCGCCCTGAAGCGCAGTGCTGACGGCGGTAGAGTTCCAGCGATCGATCGCGATCTCCTGCACGCCGTAGCGCTCGCCGAGACCGACGACGTAATCGATGACCGCCGCGTGATCGACCACATTGCCTTCGGTGACAGTCAGGAAGCCTTCGTTGCGCCAGCGCACATAATCCGCACGATCGTTCTCCGCCTTCTTCGCCAGCCCGGCTTCGGGCAGGAAGAACATGGGCACCACGTCATAGCGGCGATCTTCGCCGTCGTGTTCCGCGAGGAATACGGCAACAACGGCGGTCAAATCCTCCACGCTGGAGAGGTCCACACCAACCCAGCACGGACGGCCGACCAGTTCCGGCACAGGCGTCATGGACTCGGCGGCATCATATACGTCCAGCGTCAGCCATGGGTTTGCCGCGCCTTCCTGCCACTGATCGAGATGGAAGCGGCGAAAGTCCGCGATCTCGGCAGGGAAGTGTTCGATGCGCCGCGCCTTGATCCGCAGCTCTTCGAGGGAACAGAAGCCGGCCGCGATCGCGGGGTTGGCAGCGTGCCAGGCGCTTTCGTCGCGCCAATCCGCATCGGGCGGTGCCGCGAAGATGATCGGGGCGAACGTGGGATCGTCGATCTCGCCGGACGCAACGCCGTGCGAGTAGTTCCACATATCCCAGGCAAGCCCGCCCTGACCTTCGCCGGCCGTGGTGATGATGACGGTGAGCGGCTGCGAGCGCTTCACCATCGAATCGGTGACGGTCTTGAACAGCTTGCGGCCTTCGGCGGTTGGCCAGGCGTGAATCTCATCGGCGAGGAAGAACGACACGTTCAAGCCGTGCTTCGAGTAGGCTTCGGACGATATCGCCTTCAGCGTGCTCTTCGTCTTGGGATGCAGCAACGTCTTGCGGCTTTCGATCGCACGCACGCGGTCGGCAAGAGCGTCGTCCTGAAGCACGAACTGGTGCGCGGAGTTGAATGCGATGCCCGCATTTTCCCGATCGGCCGCCGCCATGACGACCTGCCCGCCGGCTTCCGCCTCCGGGCCGAGGAAGTGGGCAAGACTCAGTGCCGAAGCGAGTGTCGTCTTCGCGTTACCGCGCGGAATCCAGATGCAGGCCATCCGCACCAGCCGATCGCCGGTTTCGGTGCTCGGGCCGTAGATGCGGCGGATGATCGCTTCCTGAAAGGCGTGGAGGTGGAAGGGTTCGCCTGCGAAGTCGCCTTCCCAAAGCTTCAGATTACGGACCAGGCGGCAGATGCGATCGGCGCGGCCTGTAGGATCAGGGTATAGCGCCGGATCAGGCGAGAAGATCGGCGTCCCAGCCATGGTTCGTTTTTCCTTCGTCTTTGCCCTTTACGCCCCGGCGGTGAGGCGTGAGCCCCAGCTCGGCGGCGAGAAGACGGGCTTCGCGCATCGCAGCGCTCTGCATCCGAAAAGCCGGATGCGGCTTCGGACCATTTTCGGTGTCGATCAGGCGGCCCTCGCGGCCCATGATCTCTTCGGTTTCGCGAACCATCCCGGCCGCGACACAGTAGCTTTCGAGCGTCGCCATCGTGTCGGCGGACAGCAGGTTGCGATCGTGGAGCTGCGGCGCGGCACGCTTCCACTCGGCCTTAGCCTGCGAGGTCAGCCACGATGGGGCGGACGGGCACTTGCCGCGCACGGTGCCGCCGTCGATCACGGTCAGTTTCGGCTTTCGGCCCTTCATCGCGAAAACCCCATTTGCGAGATTGTTGCGCGCAAGGGGAACGGGGCGGTACTATGGCGGTTGGTCAAAATTCGGACCCTCCCCCGCCCCTGTTCAGGTTCGGGCCGCGTTTCGTGAACGTCGATCCGTTCAGGTTGGAGGTGGCCGAGGTGAACGGCCGGTCGGGGCTGGCGATGCGGTTGCCGAAGCCGCCTTCCTCGCGCACGGCCTTGCGGCTGTTGCAGGCGCGGGTCATCGGCTGCCAGTTCGATCGGTCCCAGAACAGGCGCATGTC
>CAZUOV010000084.1:0-5365 GCA_964621355.1 uncultured Novosphingobium sp.
GAACTGCCGGAGGCCGAGCACCGCCTCGCCATCGCCATGTTGCCGCGCGACGCGGCGGACAGCCGCTCGGCCATGCTGGAAATCCGCGCGGGCACGGGGGGTGAGGAAGCGGCCCTGTTCGCGGCCGATCTCTATCGCATGTATGAACGTTATGCCGGCGAACAGGGCTGGCGGATGGAGCTTGTCAGCGCCAATGCCAGCGACATCGGCGGCTTCAAGGAAGTTGTCGCCAACGTCACGGGGCAGGGCGTGTTCGCGAAGCTGAAGTTCGAGAGCGGCGTCCATCGGGTGCAGCGCGTGCCCGCCACTGAGAGCGGCGGGCGCATCCATACCAGCGCGGCCACCGTCGCGGTGCTGCCGGAGCCGGACGAAGTGGATGTGCAGATCGAGGACAAGGATCTCAAGATCGACATCTACCGCGCATCCGGGGCGGGCGGGCAGCACGTCAACACCACCGATTCCGCCGTTCGCATCACGCACTTGCCCAGCGGCATTGTCGTGACGCAGCAGGACGAGCGCTCGCAGCACAAGAACAGGGCCAGGGCCATGCAGGTGCTGCGCGCGCGGCTTTTCGAGAAGATGCGCGACGAGGCGCACGGCGCCGAAGCCGAGGCGCGCAAGGCCATGGTCGGCAGCGGCGACCGTTCCGAACGCATCCGCACCTACAACTTCCCGCAAGGTCGCGTGACGGACCATCGCATCAACCTGACCCTGCACCGCCTGCCCGAGATTCTCGAAGGACCGGGGCTTGGCGAACTGGTCGACGCGCTGATCGCGGAGGATCAGGCCAAGCGGCTGGCGGCCATGGATGCCTGACACGATCGCCGCCGCGATCCGCGGGGCGGCGGAAAGGCTCGCGGCCACCAGCGATACGCCCCGGCTCGATGCCGAAGTGCTGATGGCGCACGCGCTGGGCGTGTCGCGGTCGAAGATGCTGCTGAGCCATATGCCCGATGCCGTGCCGGACACGTTCCAGGTGCTTGTCTCCCGCCGCATGCTGCGCGAGCCTGTCGCCTATATCACGGGCACGCAGGAGTTCTTCGGTCTGCCGTTCCGGGTGAATCGCCATGTGCTGATCCCGCGTGGCGACAGTGAGGTTCTGGTCGAGGCCGCGCTCGCCGCCCGGCCCGGTGCGCGCCCCGCATCGTGTCGCGTGCTCGATTGCGGAACCGGCTCCGGCGCGCTGTTGCTCGCTGTGCTGGCAAACCTGCCGGGGGCGCAGGGCACCGGCGTGGACAATTCGTTCGGCGCGGTCGGAGTCGCGCAGGACAACGCGGAGCGGCTGGGCCTCGCCCCGCGCGCGCGCTTCCTGCTGGCCGACTGGACCTCCCCGGACTGGTTCGACTATCTCGGCGGGCCGTTCGACCTCATCCTCGCCAATCCGCCCTATGTGGAAGCGGGTGCTCCGCTCGACCCCGACGTGCGGGATTACGAACCGGCGGGCGCTCTTTTCGCCGGGTCGGAGGGGCTGGACGACTATCGCGCGCTTGTTCCCCAACTGCCCGCGCTGCTGGCGCCCGCCGGCGTGGCGCTGGTGGAAATCGGCGCGGATCAGGCCGAACCGGTCAGCGAAATCGCGGCGCGATCGGGCTTGCATACACGCCTGCATCGTGACCTTGCCGGGCGGCCGCGCGTGCTGGAAATGCGCGCGAATTGACCGGCCCGGCGAAGTTTTCTCTTGGCAAGCCGCCTTGCAGTGCTTACGTGCGCACTTGTCTGGCCGATGGATGCACGCTTCCCATCGGATCGGTACAACCCCAGCATTTGCCCGAGGATGCGGCCGGGATCGCCGCTCACCGGGTGCAGATGTCGGGCCGCGGCGCGCGATGCGGGCCGTGGGGGCGCATGGGAATGCCTGCGGGCCGCAAGATCGGCCCACAGCCTTAAGGGTTTTAAGGAACACTCACCCTTGAACAACAATCGTGGGAACAACCGTCGGCGCGGCCGCGGTAACAATCGCCAGCAGGGCGGCGGCCAGCAGCTCAACCGGATCGACAGCCGGGCGCGTGGCAACGCGCCGCAGCTTCTGGAAAAGTATCGCAAGCTGGCGCATGACGCGCATCTCAACGGTGATCGCGTTACCGAGGAATATTATCTTCAGTTCGCGGACCACTATTTTCGTGTCATCGCGGATACGCGCCAGCGTCAGGAAGAGCAGCGCGCCCGGCGCGAGGAACGCTGGCAGGAGGGTGGCGAATCCTGGCGCGAGGATACGGACGAAGCGGCCGAATCGGGCGCGGATGCGGACGATGCCTATGGCTATGGCCGCGATCCCTATCCGTCGCGGCGCGATGACCGCCCTCGGCGAGAGGAGCGGGATACCGGTCGCGAACCGCGCGAGGCGCGCAATGGATACGGCGATGTCCCGCCTCCCGTCGGCGAAGCGGCGATAACCGATGACACGGGTGAATCGGCTGGTGGCGAGCAGTCCGGTGGGCAGGCCTCGCTCTATGAGCCCGCCGAGAACCCCTTCACGCGCGATGCTCGCGGCAGTCGCGGCCTGAAACCGCGCCGCGCCGAACGCCAGCCGCGCCGGAAGAGCGAACCGGCGCGCGCCGAAAGCGTAACGGCCGAAAACACCCCGGCCGAAAGCGCAAGGGAAAATGGGGACGATCAGCTTCGGTTCGATCCCGCCACTCTTCCCCCCGCGATCGGCGTGTCGAACGAAGCGGCGGCGCAGGAAACCGCCGAAGCGGCCGAAGGCGAAGCGCCCAAGCCGAAGCGCCGCACGCGCAAGCCCAAGGCGCCGGTCGATGACGCGGGCGAGGCTCTGGCTGCTGTCAGCTCCGAATAACGCTGCAGGTTCCGCATAACGCCATGACCATGGCTCCCGTCCGCCACGCCGGGACTTGTCAGGGCGGCGCTCCCCACGGCAAGAGGCGCGCGGGATGACGGCACGGAGCGCAACGAGACGGCATGGAGCGGGACTGCGGGGCCTCGTTGCCGACGCAGGCAGCCGGTTGTTCGACCGGCCGCGCCTGCTGGCGCTGTTGCTGGGCGCAGTGGCCGCCTGCGGGTTCGAGCCGCTGCGTCTCTGGCCGCTCACGCTTCTCGCCGTCGCCCTGCTGATCGAAGCGATCGCGCAGGCCGGAACGGCGCGCCGCGCGCTGGTGACCGGCTGGCTGTTCGGCGTGGGTCACTTCACTGTCGGCAACACCTGGATCGCCACGGCCTTTACCTATCAGGCCAATATGCCCGCCTGGCTCGGCTGGATCGCGGTCGTCCTGCTCTCGCTCTATCTGGCTGTCTGGCCTGCCCTTGCCGCGGCGGGCGCGTGGCTGGCGGCGCGCAAGGCGGGCGCGGTGCTGGTTCCGGCGTTCGCTGCTCTCTGGATCGTCACCGAATGGATGCGGGCATGGGTGTTCACCGGCTTTGCCTGGAATCCGCTGGGCATTGCCCTGCTGGGCCATTTCGAGGGGCAGGGGCTTGCTTTCCTCACGCCATGGATCGGCACTTACGGGCTGTCCGGCGTGGCGGTGCTGCTGGCGGGCGGCCTATGGCGGATCGGCTTCCTGCGAATCGGCAAGGCCCGGACCCGGCGCGCGTGGATCGCGGGCGGGGCCCTGGCGTCGGGCATCGCCGCGCTGATGCTGCTGCCCTCGCACTGGCTGCCCCAACGGCAAGGAACCTTGCCCTTCACGCTGGTCCAGCCCGATATCAGGCAGGAAAGCCTTGACGATCCCGCGCAATTCGCGGCGCAGTTCTTCAAGACGGCCCGATTGAGCAAGCCGTTTTCGCTGGGCCGGACGCGGCTGGTGCTGTGGCCGGAATCGGGCGTGCCGTTCTATCTCGCGACGGGCTATCCCCGCCATTACTACCTCGCCAGCGATTACGAGGCCGATCCGGTGGTGGTGCGCCGCCGCATCGGCGAGGAAGTCGGCCCCGGCAGTCTGCTGTTGACCGGCGCGGTCGATCTGGTGATGCGGCAGGGGCAGCCCTTCGCCGCGCGCAATGTCATCACCGCTGTGGGGGCGGACGGCGGCATCGCGGGAAGCTATGCCAAGGCGCATCTCGTTCCCTATGGCGAATACCTGCCGCTGCGCTGGCTGCTGGAGCCGCTGGGCGCCACCCGGCTGGTGCCCGGCACGCTCGATTTTCAGCCCGGTCCGGGGCCGCGCACGCTCGATTTCGGCCCGTGGGGCAAGGCGGGCATGCAGATCTGCTATGAGATCGTCTTTTCGGGCGAAGTGGTCGATCCCGCGCACCGGCCCGATTACATCTTCAATCCCTCCAACGACGGCTGGTTCGGCGCATGGGGGCCGCCGCAGCATCTGGCCCAGGCCCGCCTTCGCGCGATCGAGGAAGGGCTGCCCGTGCTCCGGGCGACGACCACGGGGATTTCGGCGGTGATCGACGCCGATGGCATCGTGCGCCGCCATGTCGCGCGCCACGTGGCGGGAAGGCTCGACGGGCTGGTGCCTCCCGCCCACGAGCCGACACTGTTCTCCCGGTTCGGCAATGCCCTGCCGCTGGCGCTGGCGGCCTTGCTGCTGGCCCTCTCGCTTGTTGCGTCGCGGCGCTCCAGAGGCTAGAGCGCGGATCGGACATAAAGTTTTCTTTATATCGGATGGACGCCCATGCGCAGCGAGTTTCTGTTTACTTCTGAAAGCGTTTCCGAAGGCCACCCGGACAAGGTTTCGGACCAGATTTCGGATGCCATCGTCGATCTGTTCCTGTCGAAAGATCCCGAAGCGCGCGTGGCCTGCGAAACGCTGACCACCACGCAGAAAGTCGTGCTGGCGGGGGAAATCCGTTGCAAGGGCGTCTACGAGAACGGCGGCTGGCAGAACGGCGCGCTTGAGGAAATCGAACAGACCGTGCGGCAGGTGGTGAAGGACATCGGCTACGAGCAGGATGGCTTCCATTGGCAAACCCTCGACTTCACCAATTGCCTGCACGGCCAGTCCGCCCACATCGCGCAAGGCGTGGATGCCAGCGGTAACAAGGACGAAGGCGCGGGCGATCAGGGCATCATGTTCGGCTTCGCCTGCGACGAGACGCCGGACTTCATGCCCGCCACGCTGGATTACAGCCACAAGATCCTGCAACGCATGGCGGCCGACCGGCATTCGGGCGCGGCACCGTTCCTCGAACCCGATGCCAAGAGCCAGGTGACTCTGCGCTTCAGAGACGGCAAACCCGTTGCCGCGACGGCTATCGTCGTCTCCACCCAGCATAAGCCGGGCTATGACGAAGGCGCGAAGGAAGCCGAACTGAAAACCTATGTGAAGCAGGTGGTGGCCGATGTGCTGCCCGCCGACCTGCTTTCGGACGAGACGGTCTATCACATCAATCCCACCGGCAGCTTCGAGATCGGCGGGCCGGACGGCGACGCCGGGCTGACGGGCCGCAAGATCATCGTCGA
>CAZUOV010000085.1:0-5335 GCA_964621355.1 uncultured Novosphingobium sp.
TCGCGGTGCCCACCGGCATCAAGATCTTCTCGTGGATCGCGACGATGTGGGGCGGTTCGATGCAGTTCAAGTCGCCGATGATCTGGGCGATCGGCTTCATCTTCCTGTTCACCGTCGGCGGCGTGACGGGCGTCGTGCTCGCCAATGGCGGCGTGGACGACGTGCTGCACGACACGTATTACGTGGTGGCGCACTTCCACTACGTTCTGTCGCTGGGGGCCGTGACCGCGCTCTTCGCCGGGTTCTACTACTGGTTCCCGAAGATGAGCGGCCGCTGGCACTCGGAGTTCCTGGCGAAACTGCACTTCCTGGTATTCTTCGTCGGCGTGAACCTGATCTTCTTCCCGATGCATTTCCTGGGTCTTCAGGGCATGCCGCGCCGTTACCCGGATTTCGCGGAAGCCTATGCCCACTGGAACCATGTGGCGACGGTCGGCTATTTCATCATGGCCGCTTCGCTGGTGATCTGGTTCGTCAACGTCATCTACGCCTTCACCATGGGCAAGAAGGCGGAAGACAACTACTGGGGCGAAGGCGCCACGACGCTGGAATGGACGCTGTCCAGCCCGCCGCCGTTCCACCAGTTCGAAACGCTTCCGGTGATCGACGACAAGCATCACCATTGATGAACCCGATGCGTCCCGCGACGGCTTTCGCTTTCGCCGGACCGCCCGGTAACGAAGGAGCCCTCCCGGTAACGGGAGGGTTCGCGTTATGAGCCAGACCGCACCTCTCGTCTTGCCCGCCGACTGGCGCGATTTCTTCGCGCTGACCAAGCCGCGGGTGATGAGCCTGGTGATCTTCACCGGCCTGTGCGGCCTGCTCGCGGCGCCGGTCACCATCCATCCGGTGCTCGGCTTCACGGCCATACTCTGTATCGCCATGGGGGCGGGCGGGGCGGCGGCGCTGAACCAGTGGTGGGAAGCCGACCTCGATGCCGGGATGCGGCGCACGGCCGGGCGGCCCATTCCGGCGGGGCGGATGGATCGCACCAATGCGCGCGATTTCGGCGTCGCGCTCTCGTTCGCGTCCGTGATTCTGATGGGCGTCGCGATCGGCTGGCTGGCGGCGGCGATCCTTGCGGTTTCGATCGTCTACTATGCGGTGGTCTACACGATCTGGCTCAAGCCGCGCACGCCGCAGAACATCGTGATCGGAGGAGGCGCGGGCGCGTTTCCGCCGATGATCGGGTGGGTCGCGGCGACCGGCGAAATCACGCTGATGCCGGTCCTGCTCTTCGCCATCATCTTTTTCTGGACGCCACCGCATTTCTGGGCGCTGGCGCTGTTCGTGCAGTCGGATTACGCCAAGGTCGGCATTCCGATGCTGCCTGTCGTCGCGGGCGAGGCGGCGACGCGCCGCCAGATCCTGATATACGCCGTGCTGCTCCTGCCGCTCAGCCTGCTGCCGTGGTGGATCGGTGGGGCGGGGGTTGTCTATGGCGCCGCCGCCGCCGCGCTCTCGGGGCTGTTCCTAGCGTTTTCGGTCCGGGTCGGCCTGCGCAGGCGCACCGGCGAGGATGACCGCATGAAGCCGGAAAAACAGCTTTTCGGCTATTCCGTCCTTTATCTTTTCGCCTTGTTCGCGGCACTGGTTGCGGACAGGTGGCTGCCGGTGCACGGGTAGGATCATGACTGACCGAAACGAATCGCCCTCCGATTCCCCTTTGGCC
Source organism: uncultured Novosphingobium sp. (assembly GCA_964621355.1). Classification (GTDB taxonomy): domain Bacteria; phylum Pseudomonadota; class Alphaproteobacteria; order Sphingomonadales; family Sphingomonadaceae; genus Novosphingobium. Next base: position 1,673 of record CAZUOV010000085.1, read on the forward strand.
GATTCCCCACCGGCCGGACCGGCCCCGGCCGATCCGCGGGATATCGAGCGCATCCGGCGCCAGCGCAATCTGGTGATGGGCCTGCTTCTGGCGGCGTTCGTGATCCTGGTATTCGCCATTTCCATCGTGAAGATGAGCTAGACCGATGACTGTCGCCGCCTTGAAACACCGCAACCGCCGCGTGGGCGTTATCGCCCTGGCCTGCGCACTGGCCATGCTGGGGCTGGGCTATGCTTCGGTGCCGCTCTATCGGCTGTTCTGCCAGGTGACGGGTTTCGGCGGCACGACGCAGCGCGTTTCGGCGGACAAGGCGCAATCCGTCCAGGCGATCGAACGGCGGATTTCCGTCCGGTTCGACGGTAATGTCGATCGCAACCTGCCGTGGAAGTTCGGGCCGGAACAGATCACGCAGGACATGAAGATCGGTGATCGCAAGCTGGCCTTCTTCAAGGCGAGGAACCTGTCGGACCAGCCCATTACCGGAGTTGCCAGCTTCAATGTGGAACCGGAACAGGTCGGGCGCTATTTCAACAAGATCCATTGCTTCTGCTTTGACCAGCAGACGCTCCAGCCCGGCCAGGAAGTCGACATGCCGGTGCAGTATTACGTCGATCCGGCGATCGCGGACGACCCGGATGCCGTCGATGTGGAGCAGATCACGCTCAGCTATACGTTCCACCGCGCGGCGGATCAGTCCGGGGCGGTGGCCGTCAATGGGGCGGCCGATACCGCGCCCGGCGTCACCGAAGCCGGGAAGCGAAGTGCAAAGGCTCTGGACCGCGCCGGATCGGGCGGTTAAGGGCGCAGGGGAAACTGTCGGGGGCGGTGCGCCGTCCCGAGGCTGAAAACAGGGATCGAAGGCATCATGGCCGGAACGAAGAACCACGATTATCATATTCTGCCGCCTGATATCTGGCCGCTGGCCGGCGCGTTCGCGGCACTCACCATGACCAGCGGCCTGGCCCTTTACATGCACAAGGTGGCCTATGGCGGGCTGGTGCTGGCCATCGGTGTGCTGGCGCTGGCGGTCGTGTTCTTCAGTTGGTTCCACAATATCGTGAAGGAAGCGCAGGCTGGCGATCATACGCCGGTCGTCCAGCTTCACCTGCGCTATGCGATGATCCTGTTCATCGCGTCCGAAGTGATGTTCTTCGTCGGCTGGTTCTGGGCCTTCTTCGACTTCTCGCTGTTCCCGTCCGAACTGACCGAGGAAGTCGCGGGCCAATGGCCGCCCAAGGCGATCCACGCCGTGCTCGACGCCTTCGACCTGCCGCTGCTCAACACGCTGATCCTGCTGTGCTCGGGCACGACGCTGACCTGGGCGCACCATGCGATGATCCACGGCGACCGGGAAAGCGCGAAGAAGGGCCTGTGGCTGACGATCGCGCTGGGCGTGCTGTTCTCGCTGATCCAGGCCTACGAATATGCCCACGCGCCGTTCCCCTTCGGCCAGAACACCTATGGTTCGGCGTTCTACATGGCGACGGGCTTTCACGGCTTCCACGTCATCGTCGGCACGATCTTCCTGATCGTGTGCCTCGTGCGGCTCTACAAGGGCCATTTCACTCCGCGCCAGCACTTCGGTTTCGAGGCGGCGGCGTGGTATTGGCACTTCGTCGACGTCGTCTGGCTGTTCCTCTTCGTGTGGATCTACGTCTGGGGCAACTGGGGCGCGCCGATCCACTGATGTCCGAACACGCTCCCAACAAGGGACCGAATAGCGAAGGGCGGCCGGGCGTGGTTCCGGCTGCCCTTTTCGGTTTGTGCCCGCGTTGCGGTGCGCGCACGCTGTTCGATGGCCTTGCGGCTTTCGCGCCGCGTTGCCGCGCCTGCAGCCTGGATTTCACGGGCTTCAACGTGGGCGACGGTCCGGCGGCCTTCCTAACGCTCATCATCGGGGCGTTGATCGTCGGGCTGGCGATGTGGCTGGAACTGGCCGTGCATCCGCCGTTCTGGGTGCATATCCTGCTGTGGGTGCCGCTGACGGCGGCGGCGGTGATATGGGGCCTGCGCGCGGGGAAGGGCGCGCTGCTGGCCGCCGAGTATCAGCGCAAGGCCGGGGAAGGGCGCCTTAGGGACGACGAATGACGCGCCGCCGCGTGCCTTTGTTCGCCACGGCCGTGGTGCTGGCGGCTGTCGCCGTGATGATCGGGCTGGGCGTGTGGCAGCTTCAGCGGATGCACTGGAAGGAGAGCCTGCTCACCCGCTACCAGTCCGCCGCGAGCGTGAGCGCCGATGCGCCGTGGCCGCGAGACGCGGACGCCGCCGAAGCCGTGCTCTATCGCCATGCCCGCGTATCTTGCCGCGAAGTGCGCGGGATGACGGCCATGGCCGGGCGCAACGCAGGCGGAGACGTGGGGCAGGCGCATGTCGCCCGTTGCGTGCTGGCGGGCGGCGGCGAGGCGGACGTGGTGCTGGGCTGGTCGCGCGATCCCGCGCCGGTGGACTGGCAAGGGGGAGACGTGGGCGGCGTGATCGCACCGGGTCCGCGCCTTGTCGCCGATCCGCCGCTGGCCGGGCTTGCCGCGAACGGCCGGCCCGATCCCTCCGATATTCCCAACAACCACTGGGCCTATGCCGTGCAATGGTTCCTCTTCGCGGTGACCGCGCTGATCATTTACGGCGTCGCGCTGTGGAAGCGGGCGCGGAACTGAAGATGCGCGATCCGGCCCGAAACCTTGCCACTCGCGCGCGCGCTCGCTAACGCGCGCGGCCATGGAATACATCAGCACCAGAGGCGGCGCACCGGCGCTCGATTTCGAAGGCGTGACGCTGGCGGGCCTGGCGCCGGACGGCGGGCTTTTCGTGCCGCGCGAATGGCCGCGCTTCACGCAAGGCGAGATCGCGGCGATGGCCGGCCTGCCCTATGCCGAACTGGCCCAGCGGATCATGCAGCCTTTCGTGGGGGGAAGCCTTTCGCCCGAACGCCTGCTGGACCTGACGCGCGCCGCATACGGCCGCTTCGCGCACACGGCCGTCACGCCGCTGCGCCAACTGGACGAGCGGCAGTGGCTGCTGGAACTGTTCCACGGCCCGACGCTGGCCTTCAAGGATGTGGCGCTGCAACTGCTCGGCCTGCTGTTCGAGGAGTTCCTCGGACGTGGCGATGGCAACCTGACCATCGTGGGGGCGACGTCCGGCGATACCGGATCGGCGGCGATCGACGCCGTGGCGGGGCGGGCCGGAGTGGACATCTTCATGCTCCATCCGAAGGGCCGGGTCAGCGACGTGCAGCGCCGCCAGATGACGACGGTGCTGGCCCCCAATGTCCACAATATCGCGATAGACGGCACGTTCGACGATGCGCAGGCGATGGTGAAGCGCATGTTCAACGATCCCGCGATGACGGGGCGGTTCAACATCGGCGCGGTCAATTCGATCAACTGGGCGCGCCTGATGGCGCAGGTGGTCTATTATTTCGCGGCCGGGCTGCAGCTTGGCGCGCCGCACCGTCCGGTCGCCTTCTCGGTGCCGACCGGCAATTTCGGCGACGTGTTCGCGGGCTATGTCGCAGCCCGGATGGGCCTGCCGGTGGAGCGGCTGATCGTCGCCACCAACATCAACGACATCCTGTCGCGGGCGCTGCGCAGCGGCGACCATTCGGCGGGGTCCGTCACGCCGACGGCGGCGCCGTCGATGGACATTCAGGTAGCGCCGAATTTC
>CAZUOV010000086.1:0-5307 GCA_964621355.1 uncultured Novosphingobium sp.
GGCGACGGGGTCAATGATGCCCCGGCATTGGCGGCCGCCGATGTCGGCATCGCGATGGGGCATGGCACCGATGTTGCGATGGAAAGCGCGGGCGTGACGCTACTCAAGGGCGATCTCAACGGTATCGTCCGCGCCCGCCAACTCAGCGAGGCGACGATGTCCAATATCCGCCAGAACCTGTTCTTCGCCTTCGTCTACAACGCGGCGGGCGTGCCAATCGCGGCCGGATTGCTCTACCCGTTCTTCGGCATTCTGCTCTCGCCGATGATCGCGGCGGCGGCGATGGCCTTGTCGTCGGTCAGCGTCGTCACCAATGCGCTGCGCCTCAACCGGATGAAGCTGTGAATATCGGTGCGGCCTCGAAGGCAAGCGGCGTCTCGCAGCGGATGATCCGCCATTATGAGAAGATCGGCCTGATCCCGCCGCCGCCGCGCCGCGACAGCGGCTATCGTGATTATCGCGATGCTGATGTCCATCGCCTGCGCTTCATCGCCAATGCCCGCGATCTCGGCTTTCCAATCGAGGATATCCGCGATCTTCTCGGGCTGTGGAGCAACAGCCAGCGCGCCAGCGCCGAGGTGAAGGTGCTCGCCCTCGCCCGCGCCGAAGAACTGGGCCGTAAGGCCGACGCGCTTCAGGAACTCCGCCGGACGCTTCTTGAACTGGCCGAACGCTGCCATGGCGACGACTGCCCCGACTGCCCGATCATCGAACGCATGGCGGGCGAGATCGACTGCGAAACCACCGGGGTTCGATAGACGGGAAATTGAATGCGCAGAGGGGAGTTCAGCCGATGGCAACGTCTGCCACTTGATCTTGCTCGTTCAAAGTCGACAGACGGCATCAGCCAATTCCCTATGTTGCCAATTCCCTATGTTAAAGTCCCAGTCCTCGGCCGCGTCCAGATGACCAATCGACACCGCCGTTGCTCCGCACGACGCCGGAGACGTGCTTGCCCATCTGGCGGTCGAGGGATGGAGACCAGGGCACAAGCTGGAAACCAAGGCCATCGTCGATCATGGCGAAGCGACCCGAGGCGAGCGTTATGCGTTGACGCACCGTGCCGGCGATATATTCGCCGGCCTTAGATGGGGTATGTGGCAGGCCGATCTCGGCCGACAATTCCTTGGCGGCTGCGTCCAACTCGCGACGCCTGAGCGTATCGAGCAAATTGCGCGCAAAGATGATCCGCTGGCCCTGTCGCCGCGCCAGCCCCTCTGCGGCGAGATGTTCGGCGCGCGCTTCCATCGCAGTCCGCACCTCGCTTCCGAAGCCGCCACCAAGATCATGCCCATCGCTCGACAGATTGCGGCGATCAAGCCAGGTGGCGCCGCGCGCGTGGACCTGCGCGGGCAAATCCATGTCCGACCGCACGGCGAGCGCCACTCGCTGCCGTCCTTTGCGATCCTCGAAGTGGCGCAGTTCGATAATCGCGCCGGGTCTGCAATCGCTAGTCGCCTCGATGTCGGCAAAACGGATGTGGTGGGTGCGGCCGTCGATACCATCCACAATCGCATAGGCGCCGCCGGTCAGTTCGTTATGCAGGCCGCGATCGACCAGCTTGCCGATAACGGGTTGGGTGGGATCGGCGTCGAGCACATAGCTCGCAGAACCACGGTCGATACCGCGGTCAGCCATCGCCTTGTGCATCCGTTTGATGATGTCGTCGCGCTCGCCCAGCTCTCGCAACGCAGCCTGCGCGTCCCTCGCGATGGTCCACTGACCGGGCGCGATCTCGTGGGAGAGACCAAGACGTTCCAGTTTGCGCAGCCGTCCCACCCTCAGCAAATGGGCGCCGTCCGGCTGCACGCCAGGCTCGGGCGCCATGTCAATGAGACCGCCTCGCTGCATGGTGCGCGACAGGTCGCGGTCGATCTCGGTCCAGCGTTCCGCCTCCACCTGTCGTTCCATGGAGCGCCGAATGTCGAGGTCGGTGCGCGGTCCCAACTCGCGGGTGACGATCTCGCGCGCCGCCGCCCGCATCCCGTCCCGGATATAGTCGCGCGAGATGACCAGATCCCGCCCGTCCTCGCTGACCCCACGGACGATGATGTGGACGTGAGGATTGTCGGTGTTCCAATGCTCGACGGCCTGCCAGTCGAGCTGGGTGCCCAAATCTTTTTCCATCTGTGTCATCAATTGGCGGGTGAAGCCCTTGAGGTCGCGCATCTGGTCCGCATCCTCTGGCGAGACGATGAAGCGAAAATGATGTCGATCGTCTCCGCACCGCGCCGCAAACTCGTTGCGGCCGAGATTGTCCGCTGCGGCTCCGAACGGCACGCCCCTCTCGCCATCGCGGGTGACCCCGTCGCGTTGAAGGTAGTTCAGGTGTGCAGCGAGCGAGGCACGGCCACCGTGCCGAACCACGCGCGCCTTGACGATCACCTGTCGCGATCGGTGGCCAAGCCGGTGGGTCGCGCGCACACTTGCTACGCGGCCCCGCCCAAAGGTTGAGCAGCCCGGCGCAACGACCCTTCCCTGCCGCGAGATGTGGCCACCGGCGCGTTGGGCGGCGGCAAGCGCCTGGGCGATGATCGGCCGTGCCCGCTGACCGCTCCGCGAGCGGATGCGGCCTGGCCGAATACGGAAATCACCGTCGCGGTTCACGGCGTAAAGCCCCGCGAGGTGCGCCAAACCCCGAATTTTGCTGGATTTGTGCGCCTGTCGCACATCGCGCGATTTTCGCGCACATCGCGAAGCGGTGTCCAAAAGCCTTGAAAATCAAGGTTTCGACCGTGGCAAGAGAGCTTCGCACATCGCCGCCTTTTATCTTGCCCTCGTAAACTTCCTACGATCCCAATATCCTGATGCTTTCTCTGATCCACACCAACGGAGCCGAGAACGCGCCTACGGTCGCTACGGGCGCTTATGGCTGCTTCCGCCCCGACAGCGCGACGAACAAGCTGTTCACGGGCGCTTCGGCCGCCGCGTGCATATCGACCGGGCGTTCGTCGGGCACGCTCTCCGATGCAGCCGCAATGTCGCTGGCCCGCGCTGCGAACAACGCGGCGCGGCGCCATGCATGCGGATCGAATGGCGCGACGGTGGCAAGCTGGATGTCGTCCGCGCTGCCGATGATCGGCGCCAGCTTCGCGAGATAGGCGCGCGTCTCGGCAGGCAGCGGGCGACCGCGCGCGAGATATTCGTCATAGCGGCCCGGTCCCGCATTATAGGCGGCCAGCATGGCGGCCGTATTGCCATAGCGGTCGTGCATCGCGCGCAGGTAAGCCGCGCCCGCCATGATATTGTCGCGCACGTTATAGGGATCGCGCCCCAGCCCGTGACGAACGCGCAGGTTCGCCCATGTCGCGGGCATGATCTGCATGAGGCCCATCGCGCCAGCGGACGACACCGCGCGGGAATCGCCGTTGCTCTCGACGCGCATGACGGCCCAGATCCATGCCTCGGGGATACCGAAGCGCCGCGCCGTATCGGCGACATGGGCTGCATAAGGATGGCTCGCTGCCATGCGTTCGGTGGGCGTATCCCGCGCCAGCGCGGCAGTGGACATCGCGTCCGGCGCGAGCAGCAGGAGGATCGCGAGCATGGCGCTCGATCCGCCCCCGCTTCGACGCCAGCCTGCCAGTGTGCTCGCTGCGGTAAATGGTGCGCGCAAAGCGCCGGCCGGAGGCCGCCCTTGACCTTCGCTGCGCGCACCGGTCGGCCCGCGACCGAGCGGGGCGGAGGGATGCGGCTTTTCCGCGAACAGAGGGATGGTCGAGGTTCGCACCGATCAGCTCCGGTCGTCGCGCGCTTTGGGCCGCTTCCACGACAGCCTGAACGTCCGTCCCTTGTCATCCGCCCGGAACAGCACCGGCCGGAACGGCGACCGGAAAATCGGGCTGTCGATCTCCAGCGCGATGAAGGCGCCAGCGCGTTCGCCGACCCGTTTCCACGCGCCGCCGACCTCGGGGCCGTCCTCGTCGTCGAGATGGATGCGATAATCGGGCGCGTTTTCGGCGTCTGTCGGATCGAGCGCGACCAGCACGATTGCCTCGTCGAGGCCGAACAGCCGGATGCGCCCGGCATAGCCATTGGCGGTGGGTTCAAAGATATTCGTCGGCATGGCCGATCTCCTTTTCGCTGGGGGGTGAAGCTGTCGGGGACGGCGCGCGCAGATGCAGCGGCGTTGCGCGGCCGATGACGGTCGAAGTCGGGAGCGGACCGAAATAACGGCCATCCAGACTGTCGGGGACGGTGGGATTGAGCAGAAATATTTCGCCGGGTCCGAGCATTCGGCAACCCTGCCAGACCGGCAGCGGGCGGTGCTGGCCATCACGTTGCCGCGCAGTGGCGACAGGCTTTCCATCGACGCTCACGGTGACATCGATCCGGCAAACCCGCTGCCCGGCCTTTGCCGCGACATGCTTCAGAAGCGGCACGCTCTCGGGTAGATAGCCGCGCGCCGAGAGCCAGCGCGCCAGCCGTTCCGGTGGTGCGATAGCGACAAGCGCCCCGGTCGGCGGTTCGCGGTCGGGATGGATACGGTAGAGGCCGATGGGCGCGCTGGCGCTGGCATTCCAGATGAGGAGTGGCTGTGGATCGGCGATCGCCACAACAACGGGCAATCCTGTGAAGACTGTCGCGGCAAAGACGGTCGCCCCAAGATACCGCTGGCGCCTCATCCTTCGATCTCCTTGCGGCGCAGCCATGCCTTGTGCCGCTCCATTGTGTAAGCGCGCGGCTGATGGCCCGCGGCGATGCGGTTGTGGACATGCCGCCAGTGATCGGGCGCGGTGTCGCAAGGATCGACCCCCGCCGCTTCCACCGCATCGATCGCAGCGAGCACCTGATTCACCTTCGGCCAGCCATCGATGTGCAGAAGAATATCGCCACCCGGCCGCACGAAAGGTAGCGTCGTGTATGAGTCACCCGCCGCGACCGCGCGCACGATGTCGATGCGCGAACTGATCGTGCCGTAGTCGTTGGACGCCCAGCGCACGAAAGCGAAGACGGTGCCGGGCCGGAAGCTGACGACACGGGTCTTGCGCGTCAGGATACGATCCTGGGCGATGCGGCCGAAGCGTATCCAGTGCTCCAGCTGCTTTTCGATCCAGGCGAGTTCCACCTCGGTCAGCCGCGCGCCGGCTGCGAGTGCGGTTGGAACGATCGGCGTGCGGGCGGCTTGCGACTGCTCCGCCGCCTGGCGGCGGAGCGCCGCTTCGAACGCGCTGAAGTCTATGCGTTCTGGGCGCGCGGGATCGCTCATCGTTCGTCTCCGGTGCTGTCGATGGGGGTTCGTCCGAGCGCGAGGTCGAGCGCGGCTTCGGTGCGCAGGATGGCGCGGCCGATGGCTTCGGGGATTTG
>CAZUOV010000087.1:0-5249 GCA_964621355.1 uncultured Novosphingobium sp.
TGACGATGGAGAGGATGACGCGGCCACGATCGCCGTAGGCGCCGGTCTTGAGCACGACGATGCCGACGATGCTGAACAGGAACGACCCGATGAAGGTGGACAGCACGTTCTGCGTCACCCTGTCCTCGATCAGGAGCGTGGTCGCGCGCGGCGTGACGTTGCTGGTCGCCGAACCGTAGGCCGAGGTCATGACGCTGAGCGAGAAGGTGGTCACCGCCAGCATGCTCGATGCGATGATGTTGAGAATGGCGTCCACCGACTTCGCGCCGATGCTTCCCGGCAGTTCCCACGGCACGAACCGCTCGACCACCGCCGCGAGGATCGCCGCCGCGACGCCCAAGAGCCCGATCAGCGTGGCACGAACCCACAGCCGCCGCGTCATCCGCGTCAATATCCATCGCCAGCGCGTCATGATCCCGGTTCCCGTGTTGTGCCAATTGAACTGAAACAAGCCATCACTGCCGGCGGCCGTCAATTCTCCACCGCTGGACCATAGGCGAACCGAGTGGCGCCTCGCCCTGCGCAGCCAGCTCACGAACCGGAAGCCCGTCTCGATCAGTTATTCCCTGTCTTCGGGTTCATATGGCGCCCTCCCGGTCCGGTGATATATCGTGCGCGTAGTGGCGCAGGAAGCCCGCCCCCCCGTTCAGGGGGAAGCGGCCAGGCGCATCGGGGAGCATCATGCGGCCATGACGGATGCAGGACAGGTCCGGGACGGCAAGCACCGACGCTCCACCGGCCGTTTCGTCGGTATCGTCGCCGTGTTCGTGGCGCTCGGCCCGCTGGCCGGCGCGGTCGGCGTGAACGGGCTCTTCACCGCCTATGTCGTGGGCGTCGAAATCGCGAACGGCAAGTTCGGCGACATTGCCCGGTTGTTCTGGGGTGGCATCGTGGTCGGCACCATCGTCTCGGCGATCGTCGCCTATGCGTTCGGGATCGTCTCGGCGGCAGGCGTCGGCCTCGCGGTGGCGTTCCGCGACCGGCGCAAGGGCGGGATTTCGTGGAGAGCGTCATTCATCGCTGCGCTCGCATTCTGGCTGCTGACATCTGTGGCGGCCACCTCGGTCGTGCCACCGCAGGGACTGGTGCAATGGATCGGCGCGCTGCTTGCAGCGCATGCGCTGGCGGCGGCCGTCTGCACCTGGGTCGCGCGCCGGATTTTCGGATAGCGGCTGGCGGCGCAATAAACTGCATGCCCTGGCGAGAGTCCTGCCTCCCTTCGGGAGGTCCTTGGACTATGCTTTCTTCGCCGCCGCCCACATCCTCGCCGCCGTCGCATGCGCGGCGCCGGCTCACGCCCGTCACGTCGTCAGACGGTAGATGACGTAAATTGCCGCGCCAACCAACAGCGCGCCCGCCATCATGAGCCAGGTCGTCCGGCGGTCCTTGTCGAGATCAACGAGCGGCGGAAGCTCCGGCTGATAGCCGCGGCGGGCGTTCTTCTCGGGGATGTCCTCGGCGATGAAGGTTTCGGCATCGCGGATCAGCCCCTCGACCCAGCCCCACACGCTGATCGATACCTGCGAGACCTTCCCCGTGTCCGTATCGAACAGATAGACTGGAGAATCCTCGCGCGGGCGATAGGTGCTGGGCTCAGGCAGGATGAACCAGGGCGACATGCCGTAGCGGGCGCCGATGAAGATTGCGTCATCGGGCATCGGATCGCCGCCCTCTTCCTCCCATTCCGCGCGGCTCTCCCGCCCCATGCGGTTCACCTCGCCCAGTTGGTCGGCATAGATCTGCAACTCCCTGTCGTCCACCAGCCGCCCTGCGCGGCGACCGATCAGGGACAGCACCTGCCTGTAGCTTTGCGGCATCGGGCCGGTCATGTGTTCGAGCGCCGCGATTTCCGCCTCGTTCAGGCCACCGATGTCTTCAGCCCGCGCGACCCCGCTCTCGATCAGCCGCTGGCGCAGATTGTCTGCGTCGAGCGTGATCGCAGCCCGTCGCGCGTTGAGCGTGGGCGCGCCGATCCACTCGGGCCAGTTCCGGATCGGCGTCCGGATTCCGCTTCCGAGCGGCGCGGCAGGCAGGGCGAGCTTGTCCCACAGGAATCCGCTTCTGTCGTAGTCGGTATGGGCTTGCCCCATGGCGATCTCGATGTAATCGCACGGAACGCCGCAATCGAGAACATAAGCGATCCTGAGCCCGGCCCCCTTGGCGCTCGGCTCGGTCCTGCGCCATAGGGGCGATTGCAGCCAGAGACAGAAGGGGTCGGGCGGAAGAATGTCGATGCCAAATGCCCGGTAGCAATACTCTTGCCAGTCCTCACCAGGCAGTGCCGCGATCCCGGCCAGCGGGCCATGGGCCAGCGGCGGGATGATGGCGGGCGGACAACCGACGATGCCATCCGGCATCGGCTTGAAATCCGTCATATGGACGGGATCGAACAGCAGACCGCCTTCGGCGTCGATCTTTCCGGCATTGATGACCAGATAACGCGCCAGCATCAACAGAAGGTCGTACTGCGCATCAGTATAGCTATGGAAATAGTGCTCGTATCGGTCGCTGACTGTTGCCATGTCTCAAAAGCCGCCCTGAACGACCCATTGTGCTCACGTGGATTGTTGATCGAATGAAACGGTGCTTTCAACTCCCGGTGACGGGAATGGGATCGAATCGGACGGGTGGCTCCCCCCTGTTCAGGGGGCTCACGACGTCGCCGGCTCTGCATAGATTGCGTGCCGGGGGCGGCAATGACACGCTATAGGCGCGCGCCGCCCGGATTTCGGCACGGAGGAGACATCCGCCTTTGTCAGCCCGCTTCACGCCCAATGTCCTGCTTTCCGCCGCCGTCGCGCTGAGCGTGATCCTGGCCGCGATCATGCTCGGGCTGGCGATGGATCAGCGTTGGCTGGGGCTCACCGCTACGCCTCTGACGGAATCCGGTCTTGCCTCGGTCGAAAGCGTCGATCCGGAAGGGCCTTCGCGGGCGCTGGCGCCGTCCAGCGTTCTGGTCGCGATCACCGGACGGGACGGCAGGAGGATCGCGATCGGGCCGGAAGATCTCGTCGAGGAGCCTGACACGCTTCCCACATATGAGGCCATGCGCGCCTTTTTCGCCCGGCAGGACGCGATCGCCGGGGCTCTGGGCATGAAGCCGGTCGAGATCGAGACGGAATTCCTGTCGGTTCAGCGACGGAACGAGGTTCGTCCCGCCAGCCGGCGGCCCGCGACGAGCCTGCCGCCGGACTTCTGGATGCAGATCGGCGTCGGGCTGGCCGGCTTCTGGATCGGGGCGTGGATATGGGCGCTCCGGCGTGGCGAATGGGCGACGCGGTTCCTTGCCATCGCGGGCACCGGGCTGATGGTCTCGGCCTTCCCGGCCGCGGTCTATTCCACGCGGGAACTGGCGCTCCCCGGCAGATTGTTCTCCACGCTTTCGACCTTCAACCATATCGGCGCGCTCACCTTCGGCGTCGGCATGATCGGGCTGTTTCTCGTCTATCCACGCAAGCTGGTCGCGGGGCGCTGGCTCGCCGTTCCGGCGGTCGTCCTCGGGGGATGGCAGGTCGTGGACATCCTGCAACCGGCCGGAGGACCGGGCGTGGGCTTTCATCTCCCCGTCGTTCTGGCGATGCTCGCCATCACGGTTCTGGTCGCCATCCAGTACCGGGCCGCGCGCGGCAACCCGCGCGACCGGGCGGCGCTGACCTGGCTGGGTCTTGCGGTCATCGTCGGCGCGGGCGCATTTGTCGCGACCGTCATCACGCCCAACTTGCTGGGGATCGACGCTATCGTCTCCCAAGGCGAGGCGTTCCTGCTTTTCCTGCTCGTCTATGTCGGCGTCGCGCTCGGGGTCGCGCGGTTCCGGCTGTTCCAACTCGACGAATGGGCGTTCCGCATCCTGTTCTACGTCATCGGGGTGTTCCTGCTGCTTGGCCTCGACGCGCTGCTGATCGTCACCATCGTCGACGAGCGCGCGCCGGCCTTCGCGCTGTCGCTGCTGATCGTGGCGCTAACCTGGCTGCCCCTGCGCGACATGCTGGCCCGCCGCGTGCTGCGCCGCAGCGAGCCGCTGCGCGGCAACCTGTTCCGACAGGTGATGGACGTGGCACTCACCCCGCCGGGGCGCGACCAGCACGCCCGATGGCGCGCGCTGCTGCAAGAGGCGTTCCGTCCGCTTTCCATCGCGCCGAGCAGGGACGCGACGGCGCCCGCGCTGATCGATGACGGCGTGGCGCTGGCGGTGCCCGGTTCTGGCGGACTGCCGGGCTACCGGCTCGACCATGCCGATGCAGGGCGCAAGCTATTCTCCCCGCGCGATGCGGAACTGGCCGCCGAGCTTTGCGCCATGCTCGCCAACGCGCTGGAAAGCCGCGAGGCCTACGAGAAGGGCGTTGCCGAGGAGCGCGTGCGTATTGCCCGCGACATTCACGACAATATCGGCGTGCAATTGATGGGCGCGCTCCACAGCAAGGATTACGGCCGCAAGGACCTGATGATCCGCGAGACCCTGACCGACCTGCGCGACATCGTGAACAACGCGTCTAGCCCCGACCTGTCCTTCGACGAGATGCTGGCCGACTTGCGCTCGCAAATCTCGGAACATCTCTTCGCCGCCGGGGTGAGGATGGATTGGCACGCGCGGAGCAGCAAGCCGACGGTATTGCCGCTGGCGGCGACGCACACGCTGCGCTCGGTGGTCCGCGAGGCGGTGCAGAACGCGCTCAAGCACGCCGGTGCGACCTCGATCCGCATCGCGATCGATCTCGACGATGGCGTGGTCGCCGTCATGGTGGCCGATGATGGCGGCGGGTTCGATCCCGACGCCGTTCGGGCCGGCAACGGCCTTGCCAACATGCGGGAGCGGGTGACAAGTCTGGGTGGCCGGTTTCACGTTGAAAGTGCAGATGGCGGCACCCGCGTCGAGGCGCAATTCCCGATCGAGACAGCAAGGGAAGACCGATGACCAGCATACTGATTGTCGAGGATCTGAGCGAAACACGCCGCTGGCTGACCGAGATCGTCCGCACGGCCTTCCCCGATTGCGACATTCACGATGCGGCCAGCATGCGAGCCGGCATCGCACAGGCGGCTGCGCGCGACTATGATCTGGCGTTGATCGATCTCGGTCTGCCTGATGGTTCCGGCCTCGACGTGCTGCGCAACCTGCGCCTTCTGCGACCCGAAACGATCTGCGTCGTCACAACGGTCACGGGCGACGACGCCTCCATCGTCGGGGCGCTTTCGGCCGGCGCCCAGGGATACCTGCTCAAGGAGCAGCCGCAGGACATGCTCATCCGCCA
>CAZUOV010000088.1:0-5074 GCA_964621355.1 uncultured Novosphingobium sp.
TCAACGTCGATATGATTATCCAGAACGTCGCCAAGGACAAGGGCGAGACGGACGTGACGTTCACTGTTCCCGGCGCCGATCTGGCGCGCGCGCAGGCCCTGCTGGAAGAGCGGAAGGATTCCATCGGCTATTATCGCGTGATTGCGGAAAGCGGCGTTGCCAAGATCAGCGTCGTCGGCGTCGGTATGCGCAGCCATGCGGGCGTCGCCAGCACGATGTTCAGCGCGCTGGCCGATCGCGGCATCAACATCCAGGCGATCTCCACCAGCGAGATCAAGGTTTCGGTGCTGATCGACGAGGACGAGACGGAACTTGCCGTTCGCGTGCTGCACACGGCCTATGGTCTGGATGCCGCGGAAGCGGCCTGACCGGAAAAAGCGAACCCCGCCTTCCGCTCCATGGGGGGAATGGACGGAAGGCGGGGCCTTGCCCGTCGGGGCCGCTCAGGGATATGCGGCCTGTTCCGGCTGGGCCTGATATCGGGTTTTTAGCCCGTGCATTCAATCTGCGGAAACGATCAAAGCAGATTATTGTCTGCGGCAACTCCGATCAAACTTCCTCAGGGCATTGCGCGGCGCGCCTTGCGGCATCGCGGGGCGTCCCCTAAGCGCGCGACGATGAGCACTTACACGCGCACCAGCGCCCTCATGCGGCGGGGCGCCGATTTCCTGGGCAGCGACCATGCCATTCTCTGCGGGGCGATGTCCTGGGTTTCGGAGCGGAACCTCGTTTCCGCGATCAGCAACGCGGGCGGCTTCGGCGTGATCGCCTGCGGCGCGATGACGCCGGACCTGCTCGACGCGGAAATCGCGGGGACGAAGGCGCTGACCCGGCGGCCTTTCGGCGTCAATCTCATCACCATGCACCCGCAATTGTTCGATCTGATCGCCGTCTGCGGGAAGCATGGCGTCGGCCATGTCGTGCTGGCGGGCGGGATTCCGCCCAAGGGCAGCGTGGAAGCGATAAAGCAGGGCGGCGCAAAAGTGATCTGCTTTGCGCCGACGCTGGCGCTGGCCAAAAAGCTGCTGCGCTCCGGTGCCGACGCGCTGGTGGTCGAAGGGATGGAGGCGGGCGGTCATATCGGGCCTGTCTCCACGTCCGTTCTGGCGCAGGAAATCCTGCCCGCGCTGGCGGATGAGGCGCTGGTGTTCGTGGCGGGCGGCATCGGCCGGGGCGAAGCGATCGCCGGCTATCTGGAAATGGGCGCGGCGGGCGTGCAACTGGGCACGCGCTTCGCCTGCGCCAGCGAATCCATCGCGCATCCCGATTTCAAGAAAGCGTTTTTCCGCGCTTCGGCCCGCGACGCAGTGGCCAGCGTGCAGGTCGATCCGCGCCTGCCGGTGATCCCGGTGCGGGCCCTGCGCAACAAGGGCACGGAACTGTTCACCGCCAAGCAGATCGAAGTGGCGCGCAAGCTCGACGGGGGCGGCATCGCCATGGACGAGGCCCAGCTTGAGATCGAGCATTACTGGGCAGGCGCGCTGCGCCGCGCGGTGATCGACGGCGATGTGGAGAACGGATCGGTCATGGCCGGGCAGTCGGTCGGCATGGTGACGAAGGAAGAACCTGTCGCCGCCATCATCGCGGAACTGATGGGCGAAAGCGAAGCGGCACTGGCGCGGCGCTGAGGGTTATTGGCCTATCCCGCGCACAGGGGATGGCGCTACGCGACAAGACCGTTATCCTCCGTTGCCAGATGGGACGATAGAGGAGTGCCGGTGCCATGTGCGATGATTTCACGGACCTTGCCGGACAGGATACGCTCGCCCGCAAGACGTTGGGCGGGGGGCTGACCCGGCGGCAGTTCGCGGCGCTCGGCCCCGGCGCGGCGGCGCTGGCGGCCTGTCAGGCGCTGCCGGAAGGGCCGCTTGCCGAAAGTGACCTCGCCGAACGGCCGGTCAGCATCCAGATGGGCGGTGCCGCGCAGGCTCCGGTCGCGGACGGGTTCTTCGTCCATCCCGCGAAAGGCGCGCATCCCGGCATCGTCATGTGGCCCGATATCGCGGGGCCGCGCGATGCCTTCAAGGCCATGGCCCGCAGGCTCGCGGCGGCGGGCCATGCCGTGCTGGTTCCCAACCAGTATTACCGCAACGCGCCCGCGCCGGTGCTGGACAGTTTCGCGCAGTGGCGCACGCCCGAAGGGCAGGAAAAGCTGAAACCCATGATCGCGGCGATCACGCCGGAAGGCACTCTGGCCGATGCCGCCGCCTTCGTCGCGTTCCTCGACGGGCAGGATGCGGTGGACAAGGCGCGCGGCGTCGGCGCGTGCGGTTATTGCATGGGCGGCCCTTTCGCGGTGCGCACGGCCGTCGCCGTGCCGAACCGCGTGAAAGCTGCGGCGTCGTTCCACGGGGCATGGCTGGTCGGCCCCGAGCCGCACAGCCCGGTCAACCTGCTGGACCGGACGCAGGCTTCGTTCCTCTTCGCCATCGGCCGCAACGACGACGAGAAAGCACCCGGCGACAAGACCGCGCTGAAGCAGGCGGCGGACAAGGCCGGGCGCCTAGCCGAAGTGGAAGTCTATCCCGCCGATCACGGCTGGTGCGTGCCCGATTCCCCGGTTTACGACGCCGCGCAGGCGGATCGTGCGTGGGGCAGGCTGCTGGCGTTGTTCGGGAAGCTGTAGCGCGCGGGCGGTTTCGCTTGCCCGCCGCCCCCGCTGCGCTACAGTCCCGGCAGGCGGAACCTGCGGGAGTATGCGTGATGGGTGGTTTTCTTCTGGCGCTTCTGGTGCTGGTGTTCGTATTCCTGCTGATGGGCGTGCGCGTCGTGCGCCAGGGCTATGTCTATACGATCGAGCGCCTGGGCAAGTTCACGCTGGCCGCCACGCCGGGTCTGCACGTCATCATCCCCTTCGTCGATCGCGTCGGCCACAAGGTCAACATGATGGAGCAGGTGCTCGACATTCCGGGGCAGGAAATCATCACGCGCGACAACGCCATGGTCGGCGTGGACGCCGTGGTGTTCTTCCAGGTGCTCGACGCGGGCAAGGCGGCCTATGAAGTGGCCAACCTCTATGTCGCGATCATGCAGTTGACGACCACGAACCTGCGCACCGTGATGGGGTCCATGGACCTTGACGAAACGCTGTCCAAGCGGGACGAGATCAATGCCCGTCTGCTGTCCGTGGTCGATCACGCGACTTCGCCCTGGGGGCTGAAGATCACGCGTGTCGAGATCAAGGACATCCGCCCGCCCGCCGACATTTCCAACGCCATGGCCCGCCAGATGAAGGCGGAGCGCGAGAAGCGCGCCCAGATCCTTGAGGCGGAGGGTATGCGCGCTTCCGAGATCCTGCGCGCCGAAGGCGAGAAGCAGGGTGCGATCCTTCAGGCCGAGGGCCGCCGCGAGGCCGCGTTCCGCGACGCCGAGGCGCGCGAACGCGAAGCCGCCGCCGAAGCAGAGGCCACGCGCGTCGTTTCCGAAGCCATCGCCTCGTCGGGCACGCAGGCGCTCAATTACTTCGTGGCGCAGAAATACACGGACGCCGTGGCCCGGTTCGCCACGTCGCCCAACGCCAAGACGATCCTGTTCCCGGTGGAAGCGACGCAGCTCATCGGCTCGCTGGGCGGCGTGGGCGAACTGGTCAAGGACGCGCTCGGCAACGAACGCAAGTAGCGCGGCGGGGAACGGATCATGCCTTCTCTGGAAGCCGTTGATTATCACTGGATGTGGCTGGGACTGGGGCTGGCGCTCGCGGCGGCGGAAATCGTCGTGCCCGGCTTTTTCCTGATCTGGATGGCGGGTGCGGCGATCCTGACGGGCCTTGTCGCCTGGGCCTTGCCCATCGGCGTTCCGATGCAGATCGTGCTGTTCGCGCTGCTGGCCCTGATCGCGGTCTTTACCGGCCGCCGCTATTTCCGCGCCAACCCCGTCGAAAGCGCCGATCCGCTGATGAACGATCGCGGCGGCCGTGCGGTGGGAGAGACCGTCACGGTCACGCAGGCGATCGTGGGCGGCAGCGGCCGCGTGCGGATGGGAGACAGCGAATGGCTCGCGCGCGGGCCGGACGCGGCGCCTGGCGCGCGGATGCGTGTGACCGGGCATGACGGCGCGGTGCTGCTGGTCGAACCTGTCGGTTGATACCTAGGGGAAATTCCCCTGCCATGCATTGACACGCGCACGCCCCGGCGCGAGATCGGCGGATGTGAGCGGAGGCGGGGAATGAGCGGGGCGGATCAGGGCCGTAAGGACGGAAGCGACGGTTTCGGCGCGCTGGTCGGCTGGACCGGGGAACGGCTCGGCGACAAGGTGGTGCTCAAGATGGAAAGCGTCCGGTCGGCTCCCATCGGTTCCGACAGCAAGGTGGACAACTTCCAGTATTTCCTGACCCGCAGCCAGGCCGCCGTGCTGGCGAACTACCTTTACGAAGTCGCTGGGCAAACGCCGCCGCGTTACCATTCCCGCAAGCGAAGCTGGCTGGGCAAGGTTCTCGGCAGCGCGGGGTGACGGGTCTTGCCCCCGCTCCACTGGAAGCGGGGCGGGAGACGCCCCATATAGGCGGCGTTTCAAGGAGATCGCGATGACCGGGAAACTGAACCTGACTGATGAGGAATGGCGCGCGCGCCTGACGCCCGAGCAATACCATGTGCTGAGGCAGGCAGGCACGGAACGGGCGTTCACCGGCGCGTATGAACAGAACAAGGCGGCGGGCGAATACCGCTGCGCGGGCTGCGGCGCGCCGCTCTTCTCGTCGGAGACGAAATACAATTCCGGCTCCGGCTGGCCCAGCTATACCGCGCCCGTTTCCGGCGCCGCGGTGCAGGAACATAGCGACGTCTCGCACGGCATGGTCCGCACCGAAGTGCGCTGCGCCATGTGCGAAGGGCACCTTGGCCATGTCTTTCCCGACGGGCCGGGGCCGAACGGCCTGCGTTACTGCATCAACAGCGCCGCGCTGGATTTCCAGCCGAAGGAATGACTTCGCGCGCGTCGCGGGCACGCAAGAAACGGGCGCGCCGGATGACGCCGGATGACAGGGCCGTTCACGCTATGTTAGGCATGAATCGCGCATCCGTGCGGATGAATGGCGCGGCTGCTTTGATCGAGGGGAAATTCCGGCCACATGGCGCGA
>CAZUOV010000089.1:0-4878 GCA_964621355.1 uncultured Novosphingobium sp.
ATAGGCGCGCAGCTTCGATCGCCCGACACGCCCGCGCAACTGATAGAGCTGGGCCAGGCCGAAACGGTCCGCCCGGTGGATGATGATGGTGTTGGCGCTGGGAATGTCCAGCCCGCTTTCGACGATGGTGGTGGACAGCAGGACTTCGTATTTCCCTTCGTAGAAGGCGCTCATGCGCTCTTCCACTTCGCCCGCGCCCATCTGGCCGTGTGCGGTGACGGCTTTCACTTCCGGCACGGTCTTGTGCAGCCAGTCCTCGATTTCCGGCATGTCGGCGATGCGGGGCACGACGATGAAGCTTTGCCCGCCGCGATGGTGTTCGCGCAGCAGGGCCTCGCGCATCACCATGTCGTCCCATTCCATCACGTAGGTCCGCACCGCCAGCCGGTCCACCGGCGGGGTCTGGATGGTGGACAGTTCGCGCAGGCCGGACATGGCCATTTGCAGCGTGCGCGGGATGGGTGTTGCCGTCAGCGTCAGGACGTGGACATTGGCGCGAAGCTGTTTCAGCTTTTCCTTGTGGTTGACGCCGAAACGCTGTTCCTCGTCCACGATGACGAGGCCCAGCCGCTTGAACTGCACGGATTTGGACAGGATCGCGTGCGTGCCGCAGACGATATCCATGCGGCCATCGGTCAGGGCAGCGCGGGTTTCGCGCGCTTCCTTTTCGGGGACGAGGCGGGAAAGCCGCCCCACTTCCAGCGGAAAGCCCGCGAAGCGTTCCCTGAAACCGGCATGATGCTGGCGGGCGAGCAGTGTGGTGGGGGCGACGACCGCGACCTGCTGGCCGGCCATGGCCGCGACGAACGCCGCGCGCAGGGCAACTTCCGTCTTGCCGAAGCCGACGTCGCCGCAGACCAGCCGGTCCATCGGCTTGCCTTCGGAAAGATCGTGCAGCACATCCTCGATGGCGCGTTCCTGATCCTCGGTTTCCTGCCAGGGGAAGCGTTCGGCGAACTGATCGTAGGAAGATCCCTCCACCGCGAACACCGGCGCCTGCCGCAAGGCACGCTGCGCCGCCGTTTTCAGCAGTTCGTGCGCGATTTCGCGGATGCGTTCCTTGAGGCGGGCCTTGCGTTTCTGCCACGCCTCGCCGCCCAGCCTGTCCAGCGCGACGCCTTCACTCTCGCTGCCATAGCGGGAGACGACTTCGAGGTTCTCGACCGGGATGTAGAGCTTATCGCCGGCCGCATAGGTCAGCATCACGCAATCGTGCGGGCTGTCTCCCACCGGAATGGATTGCAGGCCTTCGTAACGCCCGATGCCGTGGTCCATGTGGACGACGAGGTCGCCCGGCGTCAGCGCGGAAAGTTCGGCCAGGAAGGCATCGGCGTCCTTGCGGCGTTTCTTGCGCCGCACCAGCCTGTCGCCCAGGATATCCTGCTCGGTGATGAGTTCCAGTTCAGCGTTGGCGAACCCGCTTTCCAGCGGCAGGACCAGCGCGGCGGGAACGCCTTTCGCGGCAAGGCCCAGCGCGTCCTGCCAGCTTTCCGCCATTCGCGGTTCCGGGCCGCTCCCCGCTTCGCCGAGGATGGAGACAAGGCGCGCCCGGCTGCCGGTGGAATAGGCGGCGATGAGTGGCTTGCGCCCTGATTTTCCCACGGCCTGCAAGTGTTTTGCCGCCGCTTCGTAGGCGTTTTCACCCGATCCACCCGAAATCCTGGCGCGTTCGGGCGCGAAATCGCGGCTGCCGGTGAAGGCGAAATCAATGACTGTCGGGCTTTCCGGCTGCGCGAAGATATCCGCGCGGTGGACGGGCCACCCTGCCAGCCGCTCGTCCAGTTCCTCGCGTGTCAGGTAAAGCGCATCGGGGCCGAGCGGGCGATAGCTGCCCGCCGCCTTTCCCGATGTGTCCGTGCGCGCGGCGAAATAGTCGGCGATGTCCTTCAGCCGTTCGTCCGCCGCGCTGAACGCCGCCGAATCGATCACGGCGATGTCGCCAGCGCCCAGATGGTCGAACAGCGTGGCCAGCCGGTCCTCGAACAAGGGCAGCCAGTGCTCCATGCCCGCCAGCCGCCGCCCGTCCGTGATCGCCTGATAGAGCGGATCGCCCGTGGCATTGGCGCCGAACAGTTCGCGATAGCGGGTGCGGAACCGCTTGACGCTGTCCTCGTCGATCAACGCTTCGCTGGCGGGCAGCAGCAGGTGCTGTTCGACGGAGCCGGTCGAGCGCTGCGTGTTCGGATCGAACAGGCGTAGCGTTTCCAGTTCGTCCCCGAAGAAATCGAGCCGCAGCCCCTGATCCATCCCGGACGGGAAAATGTCGAACAGGGAGCCGCGCACCGCGAACTCGCCCGCGTCGGCCACGGTGTCCGTGCGCGAATAGCCTTGCCGCTGGAGCAGGGCGACGAGGCTTTCCCGGCCGATCTCCATGCCGGGCTTGAGCAGACGCACCGATTCGCGGATGCGGAACGGCGTCAGCACCCGTTGCAGCGCGGCATTGATCGTAGTGACGAGAAGCTGCGGCGCCCTTGCGCCGGTCTGTAGCCGGTGCAGCGCCGCCAGCCGCCGCGCGCTGACGGAAAGGGCGGGGCTGGCGCGGTCATAGGGCAGACAGTCCCACGCCGGAAACTCGATGACGTCCAGTTCCGGCGCGAACACGCTGGCCGCGTCCGCCACCGCCCGCATCGCCGCTTCGTCGGGCGCGATGAGGACGGCGCGCGGGGAGTCTTTCGCCGCATGGGCGGCGCGGGCGAGGTCCGCCATGACCAGCGGCTGCGCCCCGCGCGCGACGGCGGCGAGAGTCAGCGGCTTTTCGGCGCGAAGGATGCGGGAAATGTCGGGCATGCGATCTGGTGGCGCGATTTACGCCATCAGCGCGGAATTTCAACGTAATCGAGCTTCTGCATCAGTTCCATGGCGGGGCCGGCGTATTGCGCGGGCACGGCCTGCGTTCGCAGCGCCCATGCCATGACGTCCACGTCGTCCTCTTCCAGCAGAGCCTCGAACCAGTCGGTTTCCGCCGCGCCCCATGTCTCGTGATAGCGGTCGAAATAGCCGCCGATCATATAGTCGGCCTCGCGCGTGCCGCGATGCCAGGCGCGGAAGCGGAGGCGCTTGAGACGGTCGATCTGGATCATGGGCACGCGTTACGTCCGGCGGCGGTTGGACGCAAGGTGTCTGGCCGGTATAGCACGCGCCATGCGCCCCGAACGCCTCAACCCCCTGTTCGCCGATACGCATGGCCTGAAAGGCGTGGGGCCGAACATCGCGCGGCCGCTGGAAAAGCTGGGGCTGACGCGGATCAGGGATCTCGCCTATCACTTGCCGGACCGTTTCGTGGAGCGCCGGGCCGTGGCGAATCTGGACGAGGCCAGGGTGGGCGAAAACGTCATCGTGGCGCTGACTGCCACGGAATACCGGGCATCGGCCGGGCGCGGGCCGTTCCGGGTGCTGGCGGCGGACGAGGCAGGCAATATCTGCGCCGTCACCTATTTCGGGCGCAACACGGCCTGGGCGCGCAAGCAGTTTCCGCTGGGCGAAAAGCGTTGGGTGGCGGGCAGGCTGGACCAGTATGGCCAGACGCTCCAGATCGTCCACCCGGATCATGTCTCGGAAGAAGGGCAGGCCTCGCTCGGCCAGTTGTGCGAGCCGGTCTATCCGCTGTCCGAAGGGCTGACGCAGGGACGCCTCGCCGCGCTGGTCCAGCAGGCGCTGGCGCATGTGACCGGCCTGCCGGAATGGATCGAGCCGGGCCTGATGCAGCGTATGAAGTGGCCTGCCTGGGCGGACGCGCTCCATCTCACGCACAAGAGCCCGCATGCCGAAGCGCGGGACCGGCTGGCTTATGACGAGCTTCTCGCCAACAGCCTGGCCCTGATGCTGGTGCGCGACGCCAACCGTTCGCGCAAGGGCGCGGCGCTGCAAGGCGACGGACGCCTGCGGAGCAAGCTGAACCTGCCGTTCGCACTAACGGGAGCGCAGAAACGCGCCATCGCGGAAATCGAAGGCGACATGGCGCAACAGGCGCCGATGCTGCGGCTGCTTCAGGGCGATGTCGGATCGGGCAAGACCGTGGTGGCGCTGGAAGCGATGCTGATCGCGGTGGAAGCGGGCGCGCAGGCCGCCATGCTGGCGCCAACCGAAATCCTTGCCCGCCAGCACCATGAAACGCTGTGCCGGATGGCGGCGGGGACTGGCGTGGAGATCGTGCTGCTGACCGGGCGGGACAAGGGCCGGGCGCGCGAATCCATCCTCATGGGCCTGCTTGACGGGTCCATCGACATCGTGGTGGGCACGCATGCGATCTTTCAGGACGCCGTGACGTATCGCAATTTGGCGCTGGCCGTGATCGACGAGCAGCACCGCTTCGGTGTCGGCCAGCGCCTGATGCTGACGCAGAAAGGCAAACGCACGCCGCATTGCCTGGCGATGACCGCGACGCCGATCCCGCGCACGCTGACTCTGGCGCAATATGGCGAAATGGACGTGTCGCGGCTGGACGAACTGCCGCCGGGCCGGCAGCCCATCGACACGCGCGTCGTGGCGGTGGAACGCATGGATGATGTGGTGGAGGCGCTGGGCCGCCATCTGGAATCGGGCAGGCAGGCCTATTGGGTGTGTCCCATGGTCCGCGAAAGCGAGACGGACGATCTGGCGGCGGCGGAAGCGCGCTTTGCCGAAATGCAGGCGCGGTTCGGTGATGCGGTGGTGCTGGTGCACGGCCAGTTGCGGCCCGAGATCAAGGATGCCGCGATGGAGCGTTTCGCGCGCGGCGATGCGAAACTGCTGGTGGCGACGACCGTGATCGAAGTGGGCGTTGACGTGCCAAACGCCACGCTGATGGTGATCGAACAGGCCGAACGCTTCGGTCTGGCCCAGCTTCACCAGTTGCGCGGCCGGGTGGGGCGCGGAGAGGGCAAGTCCACTTGCCTCCTG
>CAZUOV010000090.1:0-4852 GCA_964621355.1 uncultured Novosphingobium sp.
CCGGACACCGCGCCGAGGGCGAAATCCAGCGAGGCGCGGTCGATGAGGCGGCCGTTCTCGATCTTGTTGTGGACCTCGCCGATCACGACCTGGGGACCGCCCACCAGCCGCGACTGGGTGCCCAGCAGCGTCTCGTTGAGTTGCGCCTGCGCGCGCACGCCGCCGGTGAAGGCGGGCGAAGCGCTGATCGTCACCACCGGCTTGCCGATGAGCGCGGAGGCGCCATGAGGCCGGGAGGCCCAGTCGAGCGCATTCTTGAGCACGCCCGGAAGACCATAGTTGAACTCCGGCGTGACGATGACGAGGCCGTCGGCCCGCGCGATCGCATCGCGCAGGGCACCGACAGCGGGCAGCGGCGTCTCGCCATCGAGATCCTGATTATAGAGCGGCACATCGCCGAGCGGATGCAGGGACAATTGCGCGCCGGCCGGCAATTCCGCCCTCAGGCTTTCAAGGACAGCCGTGCTGAACGAACCGGCACGCAGGCTGCCGGCGATTCCGAGAAGTTGGATGGGTGACATTATTTACCTCCATTGCTTGTGTTGCGGCGGCTTTGGGTCGGGGTTTGAATTCATGTGGAAATCAGGCGGACAGCAGCGCGATCGCCTCGACCTGCCGGCGGTTGAATCCCTGCTCCAGCAAGTCGGGCACATATTCATCGGCGCGGCGCCGAAGACGCTTGGTGGCGCAGACGAAATTGCGCAGCGCTTCGAGGCGCGGGTCGGCCGGCGGTTCGGACTCCGGGCGCCCGGTCAGCCGCCGCGCAAAGCGCGTCAGGCCCGCCAACCACGATCCCGGCATAGCGCCGCAACCGCATTTCGCGGCCTCCCGAAGGCCGATCGAAACCGCGTGCCATTCGGATCGGTTGAGTTCAGGATCGTCAGTCGAACGGATCATATTGCGCCTCCTTTGCTGAGGAGAATCTCTACCAGAGGAAGGCTTTTTCGATTAGACGGATAATATCGTTCAAACTATTCCATGGATTTGAAATGTCGGGGCCGGGCACACCCACGTTCGATCAGCTCAAAATCTTCCTGACCGTGGTGGAAACCGGCAGCTTCGCGGCGGCCGGGCGACAGCTCCACCGCGCCACCTCGGTCATCAGCTATGGCATCGCCAATCTCGAAGCCCAGCTTGGCGTGACCTTGTTCCAACGGGCGGGCACAAGAAAGCCGCGCCTCAGCGCCGCGGGCGAGGCCGTGCTCGCCGAGGCCCGCGCGATCGGCAAGGGCATGGACGGGCTGCGCGCGAAGGTGAAGGGACTGCTCGAAGGGCTGGAAGCGCAGGTCGATCTGGCAATCGACGTCATGCTTCCTTCGCAATGGCTCGGCGAAACGCTGCGGGCGTTTTCCGACGCATTCCCCACCGTCGCGCTCAACCTGCACGTCGAGGCGCTGGGCGCGGTGACGGCGCTGGTGCTGGACCGCAAGGCCGTGATCGGCATCAGCGGGCCACTCGCGGCGGAAATGCCCGGCATCGAAAATCTGGTCATCGGTTCCGTGCCGCTCGTTGCCGTCGCCTCGCCGGATCATCCGCTGGCGCAGGCGCGGCCCTTGCGGCCCGGCATGGGCCGCGACCATGTCCAGCTGGTGCTGACGGACAGGTCGCCGCTGTCGGAAGGGCGCGAGTTCGCCGTGGTCAGCCCACATACATGGCGGCTGGCGGACCTTGGCGCGAAACTGGCGCTGCTCAAGGAAGGGATCGGCTGGGGCAATATGCCGAGGCCGATGGTCGAGGCCGATCTTGCGGCGGGTCGCCTCGTCGAACTGGACATGCCCGATGATACGGGGACGGATTATCGCCTGTCGGGCATCTACCGCACGGATACGCCGCCGGGGCCGGCCGCCTCCTGGCTGCTGCAACGCTTCCGCGCGGCCGGCGCGAACGCGCGGTGGACAGCGTCGCCTGCAACCGAACCGCCCGCAAATTCATTCAGCATCTGCACCAAGGAGAAACAGCCATGACCAGCTTCAAGGTAGGATATCTGATCGGCAGCCTCGCCCGGGAATCGATCAACCGCAAACTCGCCAGGGCGCTGATCAAGCTGGCGCCCGCGGGCCTCGAATTCACCGAGATTCCCTTCAGGGACCTGCCGCTCTACAGCTATGACTATGACGAGGATTTCCCGCAGGTCGCGCGCGACTTCAAGGCGGCGATCAAGGCGTCCGACGCCATCCTGTTCGTGACGCCGGAATATAATCGCTCGATCCCCGGCGGCCTCAAGAACGCCATCGACTGGGCGAGCCGCCCCTATGGCACCAACAGCTTCACCCACAAGCCGTCGGCCGTGATCGGCACCTCGCCCGGCGCGATCGGCACCGCCGTCGCCCAGCAGAGCCTCCGGAGCGTCCTCGGCTTCTGCAACTCGCCCCAGATGAACGCGCCGGAAGCCTATATCCAGTTCCTGCCCGGCATGATCACCGACGACGGCGATGTGACGGTCGCGCGGACGGAAGAATTCCTGCGCAATTACATGTCGGAATTCCACGACCATATCGAGCGCGTGCTCACCGTATTGCCGAACGAGGCGTGACGAACCGTGGACGCCGGGAGGAACCGATGATTGAGCTTGTGATCGACCAACGCCGCCGCGATCTGGGGGGCGGATTCGAGGTCGGGCGGATCCTGCCCTTTGCGAAGCGGCGGATGGTCGGCCCCTTCATCTTCTTCGATCATATGGGGCCTGTCGCACTACCGGCGGGCATTCCCGACGATATGGACGTTCGCCCCCACCCCCATATCGGCCTGTCGACCGTCACCTATCTGTTCGACGGCGAGATCATGCACCGCGACAGCGTCGGTTCAGAGCAGGCCATTCGCGCGGGCGAGGTGAACTGGATGACGGCCGGCCGTGGCATCACCCACTCCGAACGCTTCGAACGCGCGCGGCGCGAAGGCGGGTCGGCCCACGGCATCCAGGCCTGGGTCGCGCTGCCCGAGGCCGACGAGGAATGCAGCCCCGCTTTCACCCACCATGGCCTTGGGGACCTGCCGGCATTCGAGGAATCCGGCGTGCGGGGCCGGTTGCTGGCGGGCAAGACACTGGGCCTGGAAGCGGAGGTGAAGACGCACTCCCCGCTATTCTACCTGCATTGGGACCTCGATGCCGGCGCCCGGACGGACCTGCCCGCCGATTATCCCGAGCGCGCAATCTATGTCGCGACGGGCGCGATCGACGTGGCTGGGCAACGCATCGATGCCGGCCGGATGGCCGTCCTCGCGCCCGGCCGGCCCGCCACGATCCAGGCACGCGAGCCGGCGATCGTCATGGCCATCGGCGGCGAGCCGCTCGGCCCGCGCTTCATCGACTGGAACTTCGTCTCCTCATCGAAGGAACGCATCGCGCAGGCCAAGGCCGACTGGCGCGCGGGGCGCATGAAGCTTCCCGATCTCGATCATGACAGCTTCATTCCCCTGCCCCCCGATCCCGGCCACCCCGCGCCGGCAATGTCATGAGCGGCGCGACGGAACACCCCCATGCCTATGCCGTGCAGGACACCACAGCACCGCCGGGATTGGTCGTCGCGAGATCAGGAGGCCGTGCATGTCGGGGTCGCTCGAAAGCAATTCGATCACCGGAGCGTCCTTGCGGAACTCTCCAAGTCTCCTCTGGAAATCCGGATCAGTGATTACGCTATAGTCAATCCGATATGGACATCGTGCGGACCGACAAGGGCTGGAAGATCAAGCGCAGGACTTTGCGCGTGCTTGACGGCTCGAAAGATGCGCGCGATATTTTCAGCGACGAATTTACAAGCCGCTGGCACAGGATTGTCCACGAGAATTTGAAGCCTCGGCCTTCGATAGGGACGGGATGGCGAGTGAGGAATTGCGTTACGATGAGCGAAGAAATACCCGGTGTGACTGAAGAAGCGAACGGAACGCCTGCCCGCGCCCCTCGCCGGCTGCTGGAAATCCCCAAGGACATCCAGCAGCAGTTCGCGGCGCATATCGCCTTGTATCAGACCGATCCCGAAAAAGCGCATTGGTGGGATGCGCGGGTGGTTGGCGCGGCCGGGATCGTGCCGACCCTGATGCTGACCACGCTCGGCCGCAAGTCGGGCGAGCCGCGCACGACGACGCTGCAATATTTCCGCAAGGGCGACAAGGTGATCCTTGGCGCGACCAAGGGAGGGACGCCCAGAAATCCGTTCTGGTTCGAAAATCTCGTCGTCAATCCGCAATGCGATGTGCGGATCGGCGGCTTCAGCGGCAAGGCGAAGGCGCGCGTCGCGCAAGGCGATGAGCGCGCGCAGCTATGGGACCATATCTCGACGATCCAGCCACAATATCAGCGTTATCAGGCGCGCGCCGAGCGCATCATTCCGGTGGTCGTCCTGGATTTTTACGAGAGCCAGGGCGAAATGCCCGATCTGCAGAACCCGCCACAGGCCTGACAATCGCACCGGCCGATCGGACGGGCACCCGCCTTTTTTCCAACCCGGCGCGCGGTCGCGTGCGTGCTTCAGCCGGGTGCGTTCAGCGGACGGCGCCGCCCTCACGACCGCGCGCCGCACCCGTCCGTTCCGCAGCATCGACGGCCGGCCGTCCACGACCTGCAATCTATGATTGGCATTCGTGCAAATCGTCACTATGAGCCGCAGCCGAGCGGACACTCCGGTGCCCGCTCATGATCGCGCCGGTGCCCGGAAGGGCTTAAACGGGAATGCGGTGAGAGCGGTTTGACGCTCGATTCCGCGGCTGTCCCTGCAACTGTAAGCGGCGAGCGCGATGCACATCGCTTCCCTTCGAACGAAGGGGCAGCCACTGGGTCGGACGCCAAGTCATGCGAGACCCGGGAAGGCCGTGCATCGTGCCCTGACCCGCGAGCCAGGAGACCTGCCGGCGCACC
>CAZUOV010000091.1:0-4782 GCA_964621355.1 uncultured Novosphingobium sp.
ACGCCGTCGCCGCGCGCGAAGTCAATCGTGATGTATTCGGGCTGGTCCGGCGCGTCTTCCGGGTTGACGGTGCGCGAATAGACGTAATCCGGCGTCTCTTCCCAGGGGTCTTCCAGCACCTTGCCCTCGGACGAGGTGTGGAGGAGGTTGGCGTCGGTGGAGAACGGGCTTTCGCCGCGCTTGTCCTTCGGCACGGGAATCTGGTGCTTTTCCGCCCAGTCGATCAGGGCGGTGCGGCTCGTCAGATCCCATTCGCGCCACGGGGCGATGACTTTGATCGACGGTTCCAGCGCATAGCACGAAAGCTCGAACCGCACCTGATCGTTGCCCTTGCCCGTCGCGCCGTGCGCGACGGCGTCGGCGCCGGTCTCGCGGGCGATCTCGATCAGGCGCTTGGAGATGAGGGGCCGGGCGATGGAGGTGCCGAGCAGATAGTCCCCTTCATAGCGCGCATTGGCGCGCATCATCGGGAACACGAAATCGCGGACGAATTCCTCTCGCAAGTCGTCGATGAAGATGTGCTTGTCGGGGATGCCCATGAGCCGCGCCTTGTCGCGCGCGGGCGCAAGCTCCTCACCCTGGCCGAGATCGGCGGTGAACGTCACGACCTCGCAATTGTAGGTCACTTGCAGCCATTTCAAGATCACTGACGTATCGAGGCCGCCCGAATAGGCGAGGACGACTTTCCTGATATCCGACATTGGCCCGAGACTCCGTGACTTGAAAGGCGCCGCGCGCCTATCAGCCCCGTGCCCTGGGCGCAACCGGAGTCAGGTCGCGAGAAGGGCCGATTCCGTCTCCGCCATGTAGCCGCGCGTCAGCGGCAGGGCATGGCGGTCCCGCGCGAACTGGATCTGGTAGTTGCACAGTCCGCCATGCTCGAATGCGGCGGTGGCGCCCGCGAGATAGAAACACCACATGCGATAGAAGCGCGCGTCGAACATCGCCTCGATCTCCGTCCGGTGCGCGACAGTGCGGGCATACCATTCGCGCAGGGTCAGCGCATAGTGCAGGCGCAGCGTCTCCACGTCCGTCGCGATCAGGCGATAGCGCTCGCTGGCTGCCAGCGTCTCGCTGAGCGCGGGGATATAGCCGCCGGGGAAGATGTATTTGCGCGTGAAGGCGTCGGTCGTGCCGGGGCCGCCCATGCGCCCGATGGTGTGGAGCAGCATCACACCGTCGTCGGCCAGCATCGAGCCCGCCGCGCGGAAGAACTGGCGAAACTGCGCCTGCCCGACATGCTCGAACATGCCGACCGAGACGATGCGGTCGAACCGTTCGCCGCGTTTGGCCAGATCGCGATAATCGACCAGCTCGAACGCGATGCGGTCCGCCACGCCCGCCGCTTCGGCCCGCTGCCGGGCAAGCGCCAGTTGCTCCTCGCTCAAGGTAATGCCGTGAACGCGCACATCGGCATGTCTGGCAAGGTAGATCGCCATGCCGCCCCAGCCGCAGCCGATGTCCAGCACGCGCTGGCCGGGGGCAAGCGCCAGCTTGGCGGCGATATGCGCCAGCTTGGCCGTTTGCGCCTGTTCCAGAGTCATGCCTTCCCGTGGCCACCAGGCGCACGAATACTGCATATGCTCGCTATCGAGGAATAGGCGGTAGAGATCGTTGCCGATGTCATAGTGATGCGCGACATTGGCTTTGGCCCGCCGGGCCTTGTTGATGCCATCCAGCGCGGTCGAGACCTTTTCGCGCACACGCTTGATGGGGCCTGCCTCCATGAGCTTGCCGCCGCGCTCCCACCGGCTGTTGGAGCGGATAAGCTGGACGAGGCCCATCACGTCGCCGCGCTCGACCAGCAGGCGGCCGTCCATGAACGTTTCGGCGGCGCCCAGCCGGGGATCGAGGAGGATCTGCCGCGCGACCTTATCGTCGGCGAATCGGATCGCCACTTCGGGAAAGCCGGGGGCGGGGGTGCCGAAACGGATTGTCGAGCCGTCCGCGTGCGTCAGTTCCAGAACGCCTTGCCTGACGCCGCGCTTCAGGAATTTGTCGATCAAGTGCGCCATTTCGTTGCGACCCTCAGAACCAGTGCAATGCCTGTCCAAGCTGCCACAGGCCGAGCGCAAGAAACAAGAGCGCCGCCAGAATCCGCGTCAGCCGCAGCGAGACGCGGCGCACCAGTTCCTCACCCAGGAACACCGCCGGGCCATTGGCGATCATCATGCCGATGGTGGTCCCCGCCGCGACGATCAGCACGCTGTGATATTGCGCGCCCAGCGCGATCGTCGCCACTTGCGTCTTGTCGCCCATCTCGACGAGGAAGAACGCGACCAGCGTCGTCAGGAAAGGGCCGCCGCGATGGCGGAAGCCGCCGTCGTCATCGTCCAGCTTGTCGGGGATCAGCGTCCAGGCCGCCATGGCGATGAAGCCGAGCGCCACCGCGATCCTGAAGGTGGGTGAATCGACAAGGCCCGCGACTTCCCGCCCGACGAGCGCCGCCAGGGCATGGTTGGCGATAGTTGCGCAGAATATCCCTGCGAGAATCTGCCATGGCGCGCGCAGGCGCGCGGCCAGCACGATGGCGAGCAGCATCGTCTTGTCGCCGATTTCGGCAAGCGCGACGACCGCGATGGAGGCAAGGAAGGCTTCCATGAAAACGTCTCCGGGCCGGGCGACAGACAAACAACGACACCGCGCATCCGGCCCGGCCGGGCGGAGACGCAATGCCATTGGTCTTGCCTGAACAGGGCCGATCGGCTCCGTCCTCCATGTGCCATGGCCTCTCGGCCAAGCATGTTGACACATGGTCCGCCCGTGGGCGGCCGGCTACTCCCCAGATGACTTGTGCGCGCTAGTTCGGGCCGGGAAGGAAATCAACCGGATTCGCGTGCGAGGTAAAGCACGTCGCGCGGTTGGGAAAGCAGATGCTGGCCGGAATCCACGAAAAGCGTCTCGCCGCTGGCCAGCCAGCCTTCGGCCAGGAACAGCGCCGCATCGGCGATCTCGTTCGCGCCGGTCTTGCGGCCCAGCAGGTTCATACGGTGGGAGCGTTCGGTTTCCTCCTCGCGCTGATCGTGGCTGGCCAGAATCGCGCCGGGGGCGAGGCCATAGATACGGTCCTCCGGTTCGATCCCCCCCATGGACAGCATCGCCACGGTGGCGTGCAGCGCATACTTGCTCATCGTATAGGAAAAGAAGTCGGGGTTCGGGTTGATGAGCTTCTGGTCGGTGATCTGGATCACGCGCCGGGCCGGGCCCTTGGCGTGGGCCAGGAAAGTCTGCGCCATGCGCGCCGGTGTTCCGGCGTTCACGCGTGCGGCTTCGTCGAACACGGCGGGATCGAGGCCGGAAACGAGATCGGGCACGAAAATGCTGGCGGAATTGACCAGGACGCGCAGGTTGGGAAGCGCGCGGGCCAGTTCTTCGATCATGCGGACCGGCGCTTCCCAGTCCCGCAGGTCGCAGGTGGCGAGAGAAGCGCGGGGCAACGATGCCGCCAATGCGCGCGCTTCGGTTGCGGACTGGCCGTAGTGAATCACCACATGCCATCCGGCATGGCCGAAAGCCGTGGCGACGGCCGCGCCGATTCGCCGCGCGCCGCCCGTCACGATCACGGCGGGAAGGCCGGCATCATGTCTCCCGATCTCTATCATCGGGCCGTTTGGAGCATAGCGGCGGCATCCTGCCTAGGGTCAATCGACATTCGGGGCGGACAGCCAAATGGCGGGAGGAGCCCGCGAAAAAGGCGCGCCGCCCCCAACAAGCGGCGCGCCTCCCCCGCGAGGAAACGGGAGATCCCGCAAACAGGTCAGCGGCAGCGGGCCGGGCCGCGGTCGATCTCGCGGCCCACCACGGCGCCTGCCGCCGCGCCGACGACCGTTCCCACCGTACGGTCGCCGCGCGTGTCGATGGAACGTCCGATCAACGCGCCCGCCACGCCGCCGATGAGCAGGCCGGTCGTCCCGTTCTTGCGCTTGCAGTAGTAGCGCCCGTCGTTGCCGCGCCAGTAACGAATGCCATTGTCGGTGCGTTCATACTTGCGGTCGCTTCGCGCTTCGGCCGGAACCGTGGCGGCGGGCATGGCAACGGCGGCCATGGTGAGCGCGAGAAATGTCTTTTTCATGGTGCTTGCCCTTCGATCGGAAACCGGACGGGACATGGGCCCCGAGAGCGGCAAACATCTGGATTCGCGCCATAACGCCGGATGAACGGAACGATGAATGACGGAATGATCGACGGGACGGGCCGAATGCGCGGCGGGCAGTGCTCTCAGCCGAGGGCAGCCTGCTTTTCGGCGTAGAGCCGGTCAAGCTCCGCGCGGCTCTTC
Source organism: uncultured Novosphingobium sp. (assembly GCA_964621355.1). GTDB lineage: Bacteria > Pseudomonadota > Alphaproteobacteria > Sphingomonadales > Sphingomonadaceae > Novosphingobium. The sequence goes on from CAZUOV010000091.1 coordinate 4,277, forward strand.
TTTTCGGCCGCCGTTTTCAACTGCCCGCAGGCTGCGTCGATATCGCGCCCACGCGGGGTGCGGACGGGCGCGGAGATGCCCGCCTCGAACACGATGTCCGAAAAGCGCTTGATCCGTTCGGGCGTGGAGCATTCGTAAGGCGCGCCGGGCCATGGGTTGAACGGGATCAGGTTGACCTTGGCGGGCAGCTTGTATTGCCGGATCAGGCGGACGAGTTCGCGCGCGTCCTCGTCGCTGTCGTTCTTGTCCTTGAGCATGACGTATTCGAACGTGATGCGCCGCGCATTCGATGCGCCGGGATAGGCGGCACAGGCGGAGAGCAGTTCCTCGATGCCGTATTTGCGGTTGATCGGCACGATCTCGTCACGCACGCCGCTGGTGACGGCATGAAGCGAGACGGCGAGGTTGACGCCGATCTCCTCGCCGCAACGCGCCATCATCGGCACCACGCCGCTGGTGGACAGCGTGATGCGCCGCTTGGACAAGGCCAGCCCGTCGCCGTCCAT
>CAZUOV010000092.1:0-4775 GCA_964621355.1 uncultured Novosphingobium sp.
AGGTCGGACGAGCTGATCTTGATGACGCCCTCGTCGTCGATATCCACCTTCGCGCCGGTTTCGGCGACGATCTCGCGGATCACCTTGCCGCCCGTGCCGATGACGTCGCGGATCTTCGACTTGTCGATCTGGATCGTCTCGATGCGCGGCGCGTGGGCCGAAAGCTCGGTCCGGGCAGTGCCCAGCGCCTTGGTCATCTCGCCCAGGATATGCGCGCGGCCCTCCTTGGCCTGATTGAGCGCCGCCTCGAAGATCTCGCGCGTGATGCCCGCGACCTTGATGTCCATCTGCATCGTGGTGATGCCTTCGGACGTGCCGGCCACTTTGAAATCCATGTCGCCGAGGTGGTCCTCGTCGCCCAGGATGTCGGACAGCACGGTGAACTGGTCACCTTCCAGGATCAGGCCCATGGCGATGCCGGAAACCGGGCGCTTGATCGGCACGCCTGCATCCATCATCGACAGCGCGCCGCCGCAGACGGTCGCCATGGAGGACGAGCCGTTCGATTCCGTGATGTCGGACACCACGCGGATCGTATAGGGGAACTCTTCCTTCGTCGGCAGCACGGCCTGGAGCGCCCGCCACGCCAGCTTGCCATGGCCCGTATCGCGCCGCGACGGAGCGCCGAAACGCCCCACTTCACCAACCGAATAGGGCGGGAAGTTATAGTGCAGCATGAAGTTGGAGTAGGAGAGCCCCTCCAGCCCGTCGATCATCTGCTCGGCGTCCTTGGTGCCCAGCGTGGTGGTGCAGATCGCCTGCGTCTCGCCGCGCGTGAACAGGGCCGAACCGTGCGTGCGCGGCAGGAAGCCGACCATCGCCTCGATGGGGCGAACCTGCGTGGTGGTGCGGCCGTCGATCCGCTGGCCGTCCTTGAGGATCGCGCCGCGCACCACTTCCGCCTCGACCTTTTTCAAGGTCTTGATCGCAACCATCTGAGTCTGCGCCGTTTCATCGGCAAAAGCGGCCTTCGCCTTGTCGCGCGCGGCGTTGAGCGCGTCCGAACGCGCCGACTTGCTCGTCAGCTTGTAGGCGGCGGCGATATCCGCGCCAACCAGCTTCTTGAGCTTCGCCTTGATATCGGCGGTATTGTCCGAAAGGTCGATATCCCACGGCTCCTTCGCCGCTTTTTCGGCCAGTTCGACGATCGCGCCGACGACCTTGCGGCATTCGTCATGCGCGAACATGACGGCGCCCAGCATCTCGTCTTCCGTAAGCTCCCTCGCTTCGGATTCGACCATCATCACGGCGTTGTCCGTCGCGGCGACGATAAGATCGAGGCGCCCGTTGGCGATGGCCTCGTCCTGCTTCGGATTCAGCGTATATTCGCCGTCGACGAAGCCGACGCGGCAGGCGCCGATCGGGCCCATGAAGGGAACGCCCGAAATGGTGAGAGCAGCCGAAGCCGCGATCATCGCGACCACATCCGGCTCGGTTTCGCCGTCATAGCTCAGCACCTGAGCGATAACGTTGATTTCGTTATAGAACCCTTCCGGGAACAGCGGACGGACCGGGCGGTCGATCAGGCGGGAAACCAGCGTTTCCTTTTCCGTCGCGCCGCGTTCGCGCTTGAAGAAGCCGCCCGGAATACGCCCGGCGGCAAAGAATTTTTCCTGATAGTGGACAGTGAGCGGGAAGAAATCCTGCCCTTCCTTCACGGACTTCGCGGCGGTGACGGCACACAGCACCACGGTTTCGCCGTAAGTCGCCAGCACGGCGCCATCGGCCTGACGGGCAATACGGCCCGTTTCCAGAGTGAGGGTCTTTCCGCCCCACTCCAGCGATACGCTTTTCACATCGAACATGGTTTTTCCTCAGACCCGCCGGCCCTATTGCACGGGCGGGGTTTTCTGCCGGGTATTCCGTCCCGGTCCGGTGCGGGGCGCTTCCGGCCCCAAAGGCTGGCCCGCCGGATTGCGGGCTTCCCCTGAACGCAAACGGCCCGCCGAAGCGGGCCGTCGATTGTGCTTATTTCCGCAGGCCGAGCTTGGCGATAAGAGCGTTGTAGCGCTCCACATCCTTGCGCTTCAGGTAATCGAGCAGCGAGCGCCGCTTGTTGACCATCATCAGCAGACCGCGGCGCGAATGGTTGTCCTTGTGGTGCTCCTTGAAGTGCCCGGTCAGCGTGTTGATCCGGCTCGTCAGGATCGCGACCTGCACTTCGGGCGACCCGGTGTCATTGGTCGCGCGCGCGTTGTCCTTGATGATTTCCTGCTTCTTTTCGGCGGTAACCGACATATCGTTCACTCCGCGACATCGGGAAAGTTGAACCCTCTCACGACGCGGGCTTCACCGCCCGAAAGCTCCATGAGCGCGACGGGAACCGTCCCTGTCCGCGCCCAGCAAAGCCCGTCCTGAAAGGCCAGCCCGGTCAGAACGCGGCCCTGACGGACCGCCCTTGCCTGTTCCGGGCCGAGGTCAAGAGCCGGGATGTCGACCAGCCCTGCCTCCAGCGGCAAGAGTATGTTCTCAAGGGGCGCCCCCTTGCCGATTTCGTTAAGTTTGTCCAGCGAAATCGCGTGCGCGAGGCCGAACGGCCCGGCGCGAAGGCGGCGCAGCATCGTGACATGGCCGACCGTACCGAGCGCACGGGCGATATCGCGTGCGAGGCTGCGGATATAGGTGCCCTTGGAGACGTGGGCGAGGAGAGTGATTTCGTCGAGAAGCCCCTCCCCTTCAGGGGAGGAGTTGGGGTGGGGAGTCGCGTTCGGGCAAGGCATCACCACCGGGGATTCCCACCCCCGACCCCTCCCCTGAAGGGGAGGGGAGCAAGAGCGTGAACCGTCACTGCCCGCGCTTTCATCTCCACCGCCTCGCCCGCCCGCGCCCGGTCATAGGCGCGCTCGCCGTCGATGCGGATCGCCGAATAGGCCGGCGGTACTTGTTCTATAGGCCCCGTGAAGCGCGGCAGCGCGGCCTCGATCCGCGCGCGCGTGGGCCGCACGTCGCTGGTCGCCACGACCCCGCCTTCCAGATCCAGCGTGTCCGTCTCTTCCCCGAACCGCACCGTGAACGCATATTCCTTGCTCGCGTCCAGCATCCGTCCGCACAGCTTGGTCGCCTCGCCCAGAGCGATCGGCAGCACGCCCGACGCCAGCGGATCGAGCGTGCCGCCATGGCCCACTTTCACGCCCTTGCCATATCCCGCCTGCCGCAAGTTGCGTTTCACGGCGGCGACGGCCTGGGTGGCCCCCAACCCCACCGGCTTGTCGAGAATGACCCAGCCGCTGACCAGTCCGCCATTGATTGGGCCTGTCATTTTCCGGCCACGGCAGTGGCCAGCGAAAGATAGTGGCTCACCATCCATTCCACCGGCGGCAGCACGAACCGCTGCACGATGTTGAGCGACGGGAAGAACGAAGGCACCACAATCAGCAGGACAAGGATGAGCGGAAAGCCGAAACGCCGCATCCGGGCATACTGCTCGGCCAGAGACGGAGGCAGCAGCCCTTCGACGATGTGCGAACCGTCGAAGGGCGGAATCGGCAGCAAATTGAACAGCGCCAGAAAGACGTTTATCATCAGGAAGTTGACGAGGTTCGCCGCGACGAACGCCGCCATCGGGTTCACGGCGTCGAGATCGGACTGCCCCCGCAGCAGCAGGCCCAGCAGCACCGCGCCGATCACGCCCAGAAGCAGGTTGCTGCCCGGCCCGGCGGCGGCGACCGCCATCATGCCGTAGCGCGGATTGTTCAGCCGCCACTTGTTGACCGGCACCGGCTTGGCCCAGCCCAGGATCGGCGCCTTGACCAGCGCGAGGAAGCCCGGAAGCACGATGGTCCCGATGGGATCGACATGGCGCACGGGATTGAGGCTCAACCGGTTGAGGTCGGCCGCGGTCGGATCGCCCAGCGCGCGCGCCACCCAGCCATGCGCGACTTCGTGGAACACGATAGCGATGATGAGCGGGATGATGAGCGCGAGCGCCTGGAACAGGGTATCGTTCATCGGGCGCGATCTAGGCCGCGCGGACCGGGGTTACAAGGGCCGTCAGTCACCCGGGGCCGACAGGGGGGCAACGCCACCTGCTCCGATCCGGCCGCAAAGGTTACGGCGTCAGTCCTCGCCCAGATCGCGCCTGACACGGGGATCGGAAAGCAGCGCGTCGATGCGGCTGGCCTCGTCGAAGCTCTCGTCGGCCATGAACTTCAGCTTCGCCGCGAATTTCAGTTTCAGCCGCCGCGCCACTTCGCGCTGGAAGAAAGCGGTGTTGGTCCGCATGGCCTTGAGCACATCGTCCATCCCGGCGCCGAGCAGGGGCCGGACGTAGACTATCGCCTGCCGCAGATCGGGCGACATGCGCACTTCGCTGATCGAAACGCTGCTCGCCGTCAGCGCGTCGTCATGCACCTGCTGGCGCGCGAGGAGGTCGGACAGGACATGGCGCACCTGTTCGCCCACCTTCAGCAAGCGGACGGAGCGGGTTTCCGGCGTGGATTGCTGGTGTGCCATGGGATACGGTCCTCACCGGCCCGCCGTGAGGGAAAACCTCACAGCGTCCGTTCGCGTTCCTCCACCTCGAACACTTCGAGCGTGTCGCCCGGCTTGATGTCGTTGGTGTCCTGCAGGACCACGCCGCATTCCAGCCCCGCGCGCACTTCCGGCACGTCGTCCTTGAAGCGCCGCAGCGATGCGATGGTCGTCTTGGAGACGATGACGTCGCTGCGGGTGAGGCGCGCGTTGAGGCCCTTGCGGATATAGCCTTCGAGCACCAGCAGACCGGCGGCCTTGTCCTTCTTGCCCGCCGGGAAGATTTCCTTGATCTCGGCGCGGCC
>CAZUOV010000093.1:0-4390 GCA_964621355.1 uncultured Novosphingobium sp.
TTCCACCAACTCCAGCGATCCGCTGACATCTTCCCATGGGACCCGGCCTGATGGCGTTCGATCCCGATCGCCTGCTGGCGCTTCCGCCGCGTGAAACGATATCCCGCCACGGCCCGCGCGATGTCATGCTTTACGCGCTGGGGGTGGGGGCCTCGATCGACGACCCGCTGGCGCCGGACACCCTCAAATTCTGCTATGAGCGCGGATTGAGCGTGTTGCCGACGATGGCGGTGGTGTTGGCATGGCCGGGCTTCTGGGCCAGCGAGCCATCCTACGGGATCGACTGGAAGCGGCTCCTGCATGGCGAACAGTCCCTGATCCTGCACAAGCCGATCCCGGTTGAGGGGGAACTGGTCAGCCAGCTGCGCATCACCGACATCTACGACAAGGGCGCGGCCAAGGGCGCGCTGCTCTATTCGCAGCGCGATCTCTATGAGCGATCGAGCGGTGATCTGCTCGCCACCGAAATTCGTGGGACCTTCCTGCGCGGCAACGGGGGCGCCGGCGGCCGCACCGATGCGGCGCCCGCGCCTTACCAGACGACGCGGACAGGCGATCCCGACATCGTCGTCTCGCTGCCCACCCGCACCGATCAGGCGCTGCTCTACCGTCTGTCGGGTGACTATAATCCGCTGCATGCCGATCCGGCGATCGCCGCGGGCGCGGGTTTCGAAACCCCGATCCTGCACGGGCTTTGCACCTATGGCGTGGTCGGGCGCGCGGTTCTGGGCGCGCTATGCGCCAATGATCCGGCCCGCCTGAAGCGGCTGGATTGCCGCTTTTCGTCGCCGGTTTTCCCCGGTGAGACGATCGTCACCGAATTCTGGGTCGAACGCCCCGGTGTCGCCGCGTTCCGCGCGTCGGTTCAGGAACGCGGGGTGGTGGTTCTGACAAATGGCTTGGCGGAATATCGCTGAATTCTGGAGAGATTGATGGCGGGAATATTGGCGTTCGGCGCATATGTACCGAGAAAACGTCTTCAACGATCCGCGGTTGTTGCTGCCAATGGGTGGTTCAACAGCGGGCTCAAGGCGCTCGGCCGTGGCGAACGCGCAATCGCGAACTGGGACGAGGACAGCATCACCATGGCGGTCGAGGCGCTGCGCGATTGTCTCGGCGATCTGCCGCGTGAGAGCGTCCGGACGCTGCTGTTCGCATCGACCTCGCCGCCTTTTGCGGACCGCCAGAACGCCGGCATCGTCAAGGAGGCGCTCAACCTCGACGACAATATTCTGACGATTGACATCGGGGGCAGCCAGAAGGCGGGCACGGGTGCGCTGATCCAGGCGCTGAAGGGCACCGGGGAAGGCCAGGCCTTGTGCGTCGCTTCGGAGCGTCGCCGCGCGCGTGCGGCGTCCGAGGCCGAGTTGATCAATGGCGATGCCGCCGCGGCCTTCCTGATCGGGGAAGGGGACGTCGTGGCGGACCTGATCGGGAGCCATTCGGTCTCGGTCGACTTCGTCGATCATTTCCGCAGCACGGGTGAAGCGTTCGATTATAGCTGGGAAACCCGCTGGATTCGCGATGAAGGCTATGTGAAGATCGCGGGGCAGGCGCTCAGGCAGGCGCTGGAGAAGCATGGCGTTGCGGGCGAGGCGGTCGATCATCTCATCGTTCCGATTCCGGCGAAGGGCATAGGGCTGTCGCTGGCCAAGGCGGCGGGAATATCGGCCGAGTCAGTGTCTGACGGGCTGGACGCGGGCATCGGCAATGCCGGCTCGGCGCATCCGCTGCTGATGCTGGCTCACGTCCTCGAAAATGCGACGCCGGGCGAGATCATCGCTGTCCTGGGTTTCGGGCAGGGTTGCGATGTCCTGCTGCTGCGGGTGGCCGGCGGTGCGCACAAGCCGCGCCTGGGTGTCAGCGGATGGGCTGCACGTCGCCAGCCCGAAGACAATTACGTCAAGCATCTTTTCTTCGCCGGCCTCGTCGACCTGGAGCGCGGTATGCGCGCCGAGTTCGACCAGAAGACCGGCCTTGCGGCGCTGTACCGCAACCGCAAGGCCGTGCTCGGTCTCGTCGGTTCGAAGGACCGTGACACCGGCGTCGTCCAGTTCCCGCCGACACCGATCGGGGTGGCCGCCACCGAGGCCGTGACCGGCCGGCAGGACCCCTATCCGCTGGCCGAGAAAACGGGGCATATCCTGACCTTCACGGCCGACAAGCTGACTTACACGCCCGATCCGCCAGCCTGGTACGGTACTATCGCTTTCGAAGGCGGTGGCAGGATGGTGGCGGAGTTCGTCGATGCCGAGGAGGAGACGGTGACGGTCGGCCGGCAGGTCCGCATGATGTTCCGTATCAAAGCGATCGACGAGCAGCGCAGTTTCACGAAATATTTCTGGAAGGCCGCGCCCGTGGGCGACGGGACGGAGAAGTAAGATGGCGAGCGGAATCAGGGACAAGGTTGCGATCCTGGGGATGGGCTGCGCCCGATTTGGCGAACGCTGGGAAGACGACGCCGACGTGCTGATGGTCGAGGCTTATCAAGAGGCGCTCGCCGATGCTGGCATCGGCACCGGCGAGATCGGCGCGGCCTGGCTCGCCGTCGGCTTCGATGCGACTAACATCGGTCCTTCGGGCATCCCGCTCGGTGTCGCCCTGCGGCTGGACAACGTCGCGGTCACCAAGGTCGAGAATTATTGCGCGAGCGGCACCGACGCCTTTCGCGGCGCGGTCTATGCCGTTGCATCGGGCGCCTGCGATATCGCGCTGGCGCTGGGTGTCGAGAAGTTGAAGGACACCGGCTATGGCGGACTGCCGGTGCGGACGCGCGGCACGATGTTCGACATGGTCGGCGTGGTGGGTTCGGCGCCCGGCAATTTCGCCCAGTTGGCTTCCGCCTATACGGCGCGGCACGGCGTGGCGAAGGAGGATCTGAAGCGCGCCATGGCCCATATCTCGGTCAAGAGCCATGATAATGGCGCGCGCAACCCCAAGGCGCATCTGCGCAAGCGGATCGACATGGATACGGTGCTCAACGCGCCAATGATCGCGGAGCCGCTGGGCCTGTTCGACTGCTGCGGCGTTTCGGATGGCGCGGCCTGCGCAATCGTCACCACGCCCGAGATCGCGCGGGCGCTGGGCAAGACCGACCTGGTGACGGTCAAGGCCCTGCAGATCGCGGTGTCCAATGGCTGGGAATTGCAGGGCGAGGGCTGGGACGGCAGCTTTTTCCACACCACGCGCGTCGCCGCCGCCCGGGCCTATGCCGAAGCAGGCGTCACCAATCCGCGCGAGCAACTCAGCCTGCTGGAGGTGCATGACTGCTTCTCGGTGACGGAACTCGTGACAATGGAGGACCTGGGGGTCAGCCCCGAAGGTGGAGCCATCAAGGACGTGCTCGACGGCTTTTTCGATTCCGACGGCAAGACGCCGTGCCAGATCGACGGCGGCCTGAAATGCTTCGGCCATCCGATCGGAGCATCGGGGCTGCGGATGATCTATGAGAATTATCTGCAACTGCTCGGCCGCGCCGGCGAACGCCAGCGTCAGCAGTCGCCCTCCCTCTGCCTTTCGCACAATCTCGGCGGCATGCCGAACCAGAATGTCAGCGCGATCTCGATCATTGGCCTGGAGGGCGCATGATGGACGCCGAGACCCTTGCGCTGTTCAAGGACACGATCCGCCGCTTCGTCCGTGAAAAGCTGGTCCCGCTCGAGCAACAGGTCGCCGACGACGACGAGGTTCCCGCGCACATCATCGCCGAGATGCGGGACATGGGGCTGTTCGGCCTGACCATTCCCGAAAGCTATGGCGGGCTGGGTGTCGACGTTTCGACCGAGGTCGAGATCGTCCAGGAACTGACCTGGGCGTCGGCGGCATTCCGGTCGATGCTGGGGATGAATCTGGGGGTCGGTTCCCAGGGCCTCGTCATGGATGGCACCGAGGAGCAGAAGCAGGAGTGGCTGCCCCGGCTCGCTGCCGGTGCGATCGCCAGCTTCGCGCTGACGGAGCCTGAATCCGGATCGGACAGTGCGGCGCTGAAGACCAGCGCGGTCCGCGACGGCGACTTCTATGTCCTGAACGGCACGAAGCGCTTCATCACCAACGCGCCGCATGCCGAACTGATCACCGTGATGGCGCGGACGTCGCCCGAGCGGCTTCCGCGCAACGCCCATGTCACGGCCTTCCTGGTGCCGGCGCAAACGCCCGGCGTCCATATCGGCCGCAAGGACCGGAAGATGGGCCAGCGGGGCGCGCATTCGGCCGACGTGATCCTGGAGGATGTCCGGATTCCCGCGACGAACATCCTGGGAGGCGTCGAGGGACGCGGCTTCCAGACGGCGATGAAGGTGCTCGACCGGGGCCGGCTGCATGTCGCGTCGGTCTGCATAGGGCAGGCGCGGCGCATCCTCTCCGACCGGCCAGGCAAAGGGTGCCTCGGCCA
>CAZUOV010000094.1:0-4065 GCA_964621355.1 uncultured Novosphingobium sp.
GGATCGACATAGGCGATTGAGGCGATCACTGCCGGTCCGACAAAAAGGAGGCGGCTGGTAAAGCCGCGCCGCTCACCGGATAGTACCGCAGCCATCCCGTGGCGCGTGCGCTCTGTATCGTACATGAGGGTATATCCTGATGCGGTTGCAACTGGATTTATAGCCTATGCTATATTATGTGCAATAGGGTAATGATAAGTGCGATGCATGGTCCGGGCGGTCCGTTTGCTAATTCGCGGAAACAATTATACCCTTGGCTAACTTTGAGCCTTGCGCCCATCTCTCCGAGCACGCGAATAACTGGTACAGATGACTAAGCCCAACAACTCACCGCCCCGTCCGGCCCAGCACGCACGCCGCTTCGCACATGTCCGGGAATGTCAGGCAAGCGCGCTTATCGAAGACTACGTCGAGATGATCGGCGACCTGATTGAAATCAATGGAGAGGCGAGAATTGCTGACATCGCCGCGCGAATGGGCGTGGCGCAACCTACCGCAACCAAGGCCGTCGCGAGACTGAAACGGCAAGGTTTGGCGACGTCGCGTCCCTATCGCGGAATCTTCCTGACCGAGGAAGGCAAGCAGCTTGCCGACCGGGTGCGGTCACGCCACCTCATCGTCGTTCAGTTCCTGGTTGCCCTCGGAGTGCCGGAGGAAACAGCGGAGATTGACGGCGAAGGCATCGAGCATCACGTGTCGGAACACACTCTGGCAGCGTTCGAGAAGTTCCTGGGAGTGGCCGAACTTTAGCTTTGCGTCACACCCTCCAGCCAACCGCAAGCCTCCGGGACAGCCTGCCTCAACCTCGCGGGCGAAGGATGCGGATTAAGACGCTGTCACGCATCACGGCATGAATGATTGCCGCGCCGATATGAAGGACGAGCATCGCAAGAATCAGATTCGCACCGAAGACGTGAAGCGGCGCGATGGAGAAAGTGACGTAGCTCGCGATGAAGCCGATGGCTGCCTGTCCCAGGAGCACGGCGTAGAAGCCCAGGTGAAGGAGCCGGGCCGCCGCCGCCGTGGGGCTTTCCCGCTTCAGATCCGGCACGATCCCATGAGAGCGCCACCGCAGGAACAGCCGCAGCACCATGAGCCCCCCGATCGCCATTCCGGACCAGTTGTGCACCGAGTGAAGCAGCAGGTCGGTCGGGTCCGGCTGAAGTCCGGCATGCACGGCGTCGTGCGTCCGCCCGATGCTTCCGCCCGTCTGGTACTGGACGAGCACGAGGGCCGCGACGAGCCAGTGCAGGACAATCTGAATGAGCGAGTAGCCGGGTTTCATAGTCGGGTTCTAGCGAAAACGCGTTGAAATCGAATGAACGGAAAGCGCGATCGCATATTCGGCGCCGGGTTCCGGCCGAGACGCGATCAATCGTGCGATTGCAAGTCTCGGGCGGGGCACGAAAGCGCCCCGCCCGGTGTTTCAGGCCGAGACCGCGAACTCGGTCATCATGCCGGTTTCCAGATGCGGCATATGATGGCAGTGCAGCATCCAGCGCGCCGCCTCGCCGGCGTCGAACGCAATCGTGATCATCGCCATCGGCGGCACATAGACCGTGTCGCGCCGCGCGCCCGAGATGCGCTGGCCGTTCACGCCGACGACCTGGAATGTGTGGCCGTGCAGGTGCATCGGATGGCCCATCATCGACATGTTGTGGAACATGATCTCGACCCGCTCGCCCGAGCGCGCGGTGACGGGATTGTGCTCGCCCCAGACCCTGCCGTCGATGGTCCAGCGATAGGGCTGCATCGTGCCGCCCAGCATGACCATGGGGCTGCGCTGCGTCTCGCGTTCCGGCAGCGGCACCAGCGCGACGAGACGCGTTTCCTGCGACAGGTCGGTGTCGAAGGCGGGGGCCTCTTCATCGGCCAGCGCGGACAGCCGGGGAACTGCCGCCCCCGGGGCGGCAAGGACGAGGCCTGTTCTCTCCCGCGCGCCTTCGCGCAGCGCGAGGATTGGCCAGGTGCCCGTACTGTCGAGATCGAGCTCGAGATCGAGCCTCTGCCCCATCGCGATGCCGAACCGCGAGCCGGTCAGGGGCTGGACGCCTTGGCCGTCGACCGCGACCAGCCGCGCCTCGACCTGCCCGGTGTCGATCCAGAACACCGTGGCCGCGGCCGCGTTCACGATGCGCAGCCGCACGTGGCCATTGCGCTCGACGCGGATGACGTCGGGATCGGAAAGCGTCCGGTCATTTGTCAGATAGGCGTCCCAGTCATAATCGTTCAGGTCCATCTCCATGCCGGCCGTTCCGTTCACGGCCATGCCGCTATCGCCCTGCATCCCTTGCATCATCTCATGGTTCATGCCGCCGTCATCCATGTCGCTCTGGCCGGAAGGCGGATGACCTTGGGTGATTTCCTCCATGACTTCGGCCGGCGACTTGAAGGCGAAATCGTGCAGGAACATCACCACCTCCTGCCGGTCGGCGCTGGCGTCCGCCTCGCTGCGGACGATGAGCGGGGCGGCCAGAAGGCGCATTTCGTGCAAGGGGATGTGGGCGTGCATCCAGTAGGTGCCGGGAATGGTGGCAAAATCGTAACCGCGGGTCTCGCCGGGCGCCAGCTTGGGCATGGGCATATCCGGAACGCCGTCCTGTTCGTTGGGCGGGATCTGTCCGTGCCAGTGGATCAGCGTGGCCTCCGGCAGATCGTTGGTAAGGTCGACGCGGAAGCGCTGGCCGGGGTCGAGCACGAGACCCTGTCCCGATGGCCCCTCAAGGCCCCATACGGTCGCGGCGCGTCCGTCGATATCGAGAACGCGGGACGCGGCCCGTAGGCGGGTGGCCGGCGCTTGCGCGAAGCCCGGCCGGGTGAAGGAAGTTGCCGCAAGTGCAGCGGCGCTCGCGGCGAGAAAGCCGCGTCTGGACATCATGGTCATGATAGTCTCCAAGGGGAAGCCGTCCGGCTCCCCGTCTCTGAATTGAAAATTGGTCCGTTCGGGGTGTCGCCACTCCGGTCGGTGAAAGATTCAGAGGAGACGCGGCTTGGGAGGTCGTTCCGTCAGCATCGGCTCGATGCCTTGCAACAAGCGCAGGGCTCGCGGCGCCGGAACCGATCGGGTCACGCGATGTGTATCGCCCTCGCCGGTGATGCCATGGAAGACCTGCAAGCCGGCGCAGATCCACGCACAGGAGGCTGCATCACGGGAGCAATCCGTTTGATCGGCGCAACCATGGCCATCCGCCATTCCGTCGGGTTCACTCGTCATGCCTGTCATGTGGGCCGCCGGCATGTTGGCCATCGGCGCCTGATAGGCGCGCGCCAGCGTCGGGGCGATCCCGATCGTCAGGACGGTAATGAGTACGAGTATCAGGCGCATGATCGGCAAAAGATTACGCTATTGGACCAGGATGTCCATGCGACATGATCTGCCGGTTCCAGATGATCGGTGCCCTGAGCCGGAAATGACTGCCCTCACTGATCGAGGCGCTCATTGATCCGCTCCATGATCTGGATTTCGGAACGCTGAGCCTCGACGATCTCATCACAGAGCGCGACAAGTTCAGCATCGCGCAGATCAGCTTCACGGCACATCAGGATAGCGCCGGAATGATGCGGGATCATCGACGCGATGAACTGGCGGTCGTCGATCAGCGCCTGGGCGCGGGTCGCGCCGAAGGATACGACAGTGAGCGCCAGGAACGCTACATGAAGGGCGATGTTGAGCCGCTTGCGGGGGAACATGCCCGGCATGGTCGCCAGCATGAAGATGCCCATCGGTGCCCACATGGTGATGGCCATGTAGAGCATGTTGAGATTGTTGCGGAAATCCCGCAACCCGTCGATCATCGTGAACATGACGACGTACATGACGATCAGGCCGAGCGCCATGTTGGTCCAGAACATCAGATAGGGATGGTCGCCGGAGCCGTGGTTCTGGTGACCGGAATGCGAGGACTGCGCCATATCGGTATTCCTTTCCTCAGTGGCCGAGGCCGACGCCGACCGGCTTGAACAGCATCCAGACGGCCATGCCGACCATCATCAGGTTTTCCGTCAGCGACACGAAGCCCAGCGGCACGTTGCTGTCGCCGCCGACGCAGGCGCATTTGAGTTCGC
>CAZUOV010000095.1:0-3972 GCA_964621355.1 uncultured Novosphingobium sp.
AACCCCTGACCTCTACAATGCCATTGTAGCGCTCTCCCAGCTGAGCTACGGCCCCTTGATTTCCATCCATTCGGCCCGCCCTGGGAGGCTGACCGTTCCCGCCTTGCCGGATTTGCCTTCCGGCCGGGACGCCGCCCTCTAGTGACGTGCCGCCGGCTTGGCAAGGACTTTCTGGGCAGGAAATCGCCGACGCGAATTCGCGTCAGTTGTCGTCGTTATCGCCGTCGCCGCGCGTCACGCCCAGATCGTCGTCTCCGCCCAGATCGACGTCATTATCAGGCGAATCGCCATCCTCGTCGATGTCGAGATCCTCATCGGCGAGATCCGCGTCTTCCGCCTCCGTGGCCTTCTCCTTCTGGAGTTCCTCGAAGGGAATCGGCTGCTTGGATTTCAGCACCGGCTCGGGATACCAGACATACTTGCATTCGATGCAGGTAACCGGATCGTCGTTGCCGAGATCGTAGAAGCGAGTGCCGCATTTCGGACAGCCGTGCTTGGCGCCCCATTCTGGCTTGACCATGAAACGTCCTCAACTTGCCTTGCCACCCGGGCGGCAGGCGAAAAACCCGTGAAATGATGGTGCGGAAAACCCCGGCTTCAAGAACCCCGGAACCCGCACAGGGCGCGCGCCTTGCCATAGCGCGCCCGCGCTGTCAAAAGCCCGCGCGCTTCTCCACGCCTTAAATGAAAGTGATCGCCGTGTCCGCTGCCGACCCCGCCCAGATGCGCCCCCGCCGTTTTGCGGCGACAGGTCCGCTCAAGGGACGGATTCGCGTGCCCGGCGACAAGTCGATCAGCCACCGCGCGATCATGCTCGGCGCGCTTGCCATCGGAGAAACGCGCATCTCCGGCCTGCTGGAAGGCGAGGACGTGCTGGCCACGGCCGCCGCGATGGGCGCAATGGGCGCGCAGGCGGAACGCACCGGGGAAGGCGAATGGCGCGTCCATGGCGTCGGCGTGGGTGGCCTGCTCCAGCCCGCGACGGCGCTGGAAATGGGCAATTCCGGCACATCCACGCGCCTGCTGATGGGCCTGCTGGCCAGCCATCCCCTCACGGCCACGTTCACGGGAGACGCCAGCCTGTCGAAGCGCCCCATGAACCGCGTGATCGAGCCTCTGTCGCGCATGGGCGCGGATTTCTCCCCCTCGCCCGGCGGGACGCTGCCACTGATGCTGCGCGGCGCATCGCCCGCCGTGCCGATCGAATACCGGCTGCCGGTCCCTTCCGCGCAAGTGAAGAGCGCCATATTGCTCGCCGGGCTGAACACGCCCGGCATCACGACAGTCATCGAGCCGGTGCCGACGCGCGATCATTCCGAACGGATGCTGGCGGGCTTCGGCGCGGACCTGACTGTCGAGGTGAGCGACAATGGCGCCCGCGTGATCCGCATCCGAGGCGAGGCGGACCTGCGCCCGCAAACGATCGACGTGCCGGGTGACCCTTCTTCCGCCGCGTTCTTCATCGTCGCCGCCCTGATCGTGCCGGGCAGCGACGTGCTGATCGAGAATGTCGGCCTCAATCCCACGCGCGCGGGATTGGTCGAAGTGCTGCGCGCGATGGGCGGCCATATAGAAGACGTGAACCCACGTATCGTCGGTGGCGAGCCTGTGGCGGACCTGCGCGTCAGGCATTCCGCGCTTACCGGCACCGACGTCGACCCCGCCGTAGCGCCCGCCATGATCGACGAGTTTCCAGCGCTGTTCGTGGCCGCCGCGCTGGCGCGGGGGCGCACGGTCACGTCCGGCCTCGACGAACTGCGCGTCAAGGAATCCGACCGGCTGGCCGTCATGGCGGCTGCCCTGACAGCCGCCGGGGCGCGGATCGAGGAGCACGAGGACGGACTGGTGATCGAAGGGACAGGCGGCGATCCCCTGCCCGGCGCGCCGCTATCGGCCGCGCCCGTCGCCACGCATCTCGATCATCGCATCGCCATGTCGATGGCCGTGGCGGGCCTTGCCAGCCGCGCGGGCGTGGAAGTGGACGACACGCGCCCGATCCTCACCAGCTTTCCGAATTTCGAGCCTTTGCTGGACGGACTGGCCGGAAACGGGTTGGCCGAGAATGGCCTGGCCGGGCAATGACGGGCCTGTCCATCGTAACGGCGGCCAATATCGCCGGGTTCACCGGCATGGCCTGCATCATCTTCGCCTATTGGTATATCACCGGGCGCAGCGCCCCCAACCCCTTCATCCAGCATGGCGTCAATCTGGCGGGCGCGGCGCTGCTGACGCTATCGCTGCTCGTAAACATGAACCCGGCAAGCCTCGTTCTGGAAGGCTTCTGGGCCGCCATCGCAATCTGGGGGCTGACCAAGGCCTTCCAGGCGCGGAGAGCGGAAAAGCCGGGAGCCGGGCAATGATTATCGCCGTCGACGGCCCCACCGCATCCGGCAAGGGCACCATCGCCCGCGCGCTGGCGGCGCACTTCGGCCTGCCGCATCTCGATACCGGGCTGCTCTATCGCGCGGTCGGAAGGCAGTGCCTGCTGGACGGCGGCGATCCCGACGATCCGGTGGCGGCGCTCGCCGCGACCAGCTTTCCCGATGCGCTGCTGACCGATCCCGAACTGCGATCCGAGGAAACCGGCGGGCTGGCCAGCCGTGTCTCGATCCATCCCGCGGTGCGCCGGGCGCTGTTCGACCGGCAACGCGCCTTTGCGACGCAGCCGGGCGGCGCGGTGCTCGACGGGCGGGACATCGGCACCGTGATTGCGCCGGAAGCGGGTGTGAAGCTTTACGTCACTGCCAGCATCCCGGCCCGCGCGCGGCGGCGCTACCTCGAAATGCTGAATGCCGGCCGCCAGGCGGATCGCGACGCCATCGCCGGAGACTTGCTGGCGCGCGACATGCGGGACACCGGCCGCAAGGACGCGCCCTTGCGCGCGGCGGACGATGCCGTGACGATCGACACGTCCGACATGACCGTGGAACAGGCTGTCACGGCCGCCCTTGCCGTGGTGGAGCAACATAGGCAGAGAAAGGACCAGTCGTGAAAGCCGCGATCCTCGCAATCGTCCTGGCATCGGGCCTTGCAACCGCCTGCGCAACGACGGCGACCCCGCCCTCATCCCCGGCGGAACGCGGCCTCGCCTTTGCTCGGGAACGCTGCGCCGGCTGCCACGGCGTCGCCGCGAACGCGCCGTCGCCCGGCCCTGACGCCCCGCCGTTCGACGATATCGCCAACCGGCCCGGCGTGACGGAAGAAACCATGCGCGCATTCCTGCGCGATTCGCACAACTATCCGGCGGTCATGAACTTCGAGCTGGACGCGGCCCGGATGGAAGAGCTTTCCGCATGGATGATGAGCCTGCGCCGCGAAGGCTACAGCCCGACGCGCTGACGCGCCGCTCCACCGCGCATTCTCGCCGCGAAAGCGCCATTCCTGTTGCTTTCCGCCGAATTCGCGGCTAGGCGCCGCCGGTCCACGGAAATCCCGGTTTCCCGAAGACCCCTGCCACGGCATCCGGCCCGGCGGGGCGTTCGGCCCTTTTGGCCCGCCGAAGCAATGGTGCCGAGGCGGAGAAAAGACCGGCGGAAAAACCGCCTGGCCGGAAACATCGATGTGAAGGATACCTACCCCTATGGCCACTTCGGCTACCCCGACCCGCGACGATTTCGCGGCTCTCCTTGACGAATCGCTGGGCGGCGCCGCCACCGGCGGCTTTGAAGGCCGCGTCGTCAAGGGCACCATCACTGGCATCGAGAACGACAAGGCCGTGATCGACGTGGGCCTCAAGAGCGAAGGCCGCGTCCCCCTCAAGGAATTTGCCCCCGCGGGCCAGCCGCACGGCCTCAGCGTCGGCGACGAAGTGGAAGTCTATGTCGACCGCGTGGAGAACGCGGACGGCGAAGCCATGCTGTCGCGCGACCGCGCCCGCCGCGAAGCCGCGTGGGACAAGCTGGAAAGCGAGTTCGGCGAAGGCAAGCGCGTGGAAGGCGTGATCTTCGGCCGCGTCAAGGGCGGCTTCACGGT
>CAZUOV010000096.1:0-3908 GCA_964621355.1 uncultured Novosphingobium sp.
CCGATGATGCCGACCCCTATTCGCCGTCTGATATTGTCGTCATCGGGAAACTCAATGATCGCGAGTTGCAGCACCTCAATACGCCCGCGCTGGGCTTCGCCATCGGCGGCGAGCAGATCAAGGCGATCAACACTGTCAATGCCGAGGACGTGGTGCGCTATGCGCCCGCGCTGATCGTGCGCAAACGCTATATAGGCGATGCGAACGCGACGCTTTCGTTTCACAACATGCACACGACCCAGACGCCGCGCGCGCTGGTGAGCGTGGATGGCTTCACCATCTCCAATT
This sequence comes from uncultured Novosphingobium sp., assembly GCA_964621355.1. Classification (GTDB taxonomy): domain Bacteria; phylum Pseudomonadota; class Alphaproteobacteria; order Sphingomonadales; family Sphingomonadaceae; genus Novosphingobium. The sequence continues at coordinate 289 of CAZUOV010000096.1, forward strand.
TCCTTGGCGCGGATTTCTTCACCGCGCCCAAATGGGCGGTGCTGGCCCCCGACGACATTGCCCGTGCGGAAATCATCTACGGACCCACGTCGGTGCGCTATTCGGGCCATTCGATGGGTGGGGCCATGCTCATCCAGACGCGCGACATTACCGAGACGAGCGCACGGTTGAACGCGCAGGTCTTCGGTCAGAACTACAAATATTACAAAACCGATGAGGATCTCTTCGGCTGGTCGGTCGATGCCGGGTTCGATTTCGCGCTGAGCGATCGTGGCGGCATCTCGGTCAGCTACCGGCATTTCGAGAATGAAGGCCAGCCGCAGGAGTGGCGGACGGTCAGCGCCTCATCGCTCTATGGCAATCAGGGCATTGTCGACAAGGAGCTCTCCTTCCTGCGGATCGGCGCGCAGGATTCCACCGTCGATTCCAAGGAAGATCAATTCCGTTTGCGCGCACAATATGATCTGGGCGGCGGCTGGGAAGCGCGCGGGCTTGCCGCATTGCTGGTCGACCGGGAGGAGACGCTCAACCCGAAGAGCTTTCTGCGCGACGCCAGCGGCGCTGAAACCTTCATCGGCATCAGCGGCGTCAATGTCGGCATGGCCAAGTCCACGGAATTGCTGGCGGGCCTGGGCTTGTCCGGCGAAGCGGCGGGATGGAAGCTCGACCTTTCCTTCAGCCGCTACGAGGTGCTTAGCGACAAGGAACGCCGGTCCGACAATTACGATGTCGTGACCGGTGCCCGGCCCATCACCGGACGGCTCATGGCCCATGATGCGTACTGGAACAGCTTCGAAGGGGTGGGGGAACGCCGCTTCGGCGCGCATGCTCTGGCGCTGGGCCTCTCTTATGCAGGCTATTCCGACGACAACCGCACGCACAGTACTTCCGACTGGCGGCGCGCCAGTGTCACCGGCTTGCGCGATGCGTCGGGCGGCAAGACTCGGTTGCTCGGTGCGTTCGCGGAAGACGCTATCACTCTGACGCCGCAACTGACCGCCACCTTGGGTTTGCGTTATGAGAATTGGCGCGCGTACGATGGTTTCCTGACCAATGGGGGCATGACCGTTCGTTATGCCAGCCGCAGCCATGATGCCTGGTCGCCCAAGGCGGCCTTGAGCTTCAAGCCCGACGAGCTTACCGAAATCATTGCATCGGCCGCGTTCGCCACGCGCTTTCCGACAGTGCGCGAACTCTATCAGGCTGGTCTTATCGCCTATGGGGCCGATGTCGGGCAGCTTGATCTCAACGGCTTTAACCCGGACCTGAAGCCGGAAAAGGCGGCAGACTTCCAGCTCACCGCCTCGCGGCGGCTCGGCAATGTCAAGGTCACGCTTTCGGGCTTCCGGCAGGACGTCAAGAACACGATCTTTTCGCAGACCATCGCCATTCCCGATCCCGTGACCGGCGATCTTGGGCAAAGCTCGCTGATGACCAATATCGGCAAGGTTCGCACCTGGGGTGCGGATCTGATCGTCTCCGCCGAAAATGTCGTGATCGACGGGCTGTCGCTTGACGCCAACTTGTCCTGGATAGACGTGGAAGTGACGCGCAATGCGCTCAATCCGGCGCTGGTCGGCAACAAGTTCCCGCGCGTGCCCAAGTGGCGAGCGAACGCCAGCATCCGCTACAGCCCGAGCGCGGACTGGTCGTTCGCCGCCAATTTCCGTCACCAGAGCACGCCGGATCGCAACATCGAGAACAACAGCAGCTCGCTATGCGACACCTTCTATTGTGTCTCGACATTCTCCTTCGTCGATTTGAAGGCGACAAAGCGGTTTGGGGCATTCGAACTGTCCGCAGGCGTCGACAATCTGCTCGATGAAAAGGCGTTCGTCTATCATCCCTATCCGGGGCGGACTTTCATGCTCAGCCTCAAATGGGACGGCAGGCTATGACCGCGCGCGCCCGAAGCCAGGCGATCTATGCGACGATCTGGCGCTGGCATTTCTATGCCGGTCTCTTCGTTATTCCGTTTGTCCTGCTATTGTCGGTGACGGGCGCCGCCTACCTGTTCAAGCCGCAAGTGGAGCGATGGGAGGAACGCGCCTTCCACGGCTTGTCGGTCGCGGACCCTGTCTCGCCAGAGACGCAGGTGAACGCGGCGCTGGCGGCGTTCCCCGGCGCGCGGTTCGACAGCTATCGCTTGCCCGAGCGAACGGGCGACGCGGCAATGATCCATCTCGCTCTGCCGGATGGACACGCCATGCGCGACGTGTTCGTCTCGCCGCAAGGAGAGGTGCTGGGCAGCATCGCGCCGGACGCGCGCCTGATGGAATGGACCAAGCGCATCCATGGTCAACTGCTGCTCGGCAAACGGGGAAGCTGGCTGGTGGAACTGGCAGCGAGTTGGGCGATCGCGCTGGTGCTTTCGGGCCTCTACCTGTGGTGGCCGCGGGATCGCAGGCTGGCGGGCGTGGTTTGGCCGCGTTTCAAAGGCGGCAGGCGTATGGTCTGGCGCGATCTGCACGCGGTCACCGGCTTCTGGATTTCGGGTCTGGCGCTGGTGCTGCTGGTTTCGGGCCTGCCCTGGACCAGCCTGTGGGGTAGCGCGTTCTCGTCGGTCCGCGCCGAGCTGGGCTGGGTCAAGGGTGCGCAGGACTGGACCATAGGCGGCGAGGCTCCACCCGAAAGCAGCGCAAGTGTTCCCGCGCACGTTCATGCCCAGACACCAGGGGAAATGCACCATGTTGCGCATTCGTCAGCGGTCGGGCTGGACGGGATAGTGGCGAGAGCGGCGGGGGAACGTCTTGCCTTCCCGGTGATTGTAAGCCCGCCTGACAGGAGTGGGAAAGTGGAACCGGCGGTTTGGACCGTCCGCTCGGATGCGCAGAACCGGCCGCTGCGAATGACGATCACATATGATGCGGCAAACGGACGGGAAATCGCGCGCGAAGGCTTCGACGACACGCATGCTATCGATCGCGTCGTCGGCTACGGTATCGCATGGCACGAAGGACAGTTGTTTGGCTGGCTCAACCAGCTTATCGGCGTGCTGACCGCGCTCGGCCTTATTGCCGTTGCCGTAAGCGGCTTCATCCTGTGGCGCAGACGCAAGCCGGAAAATGTACTGGGTGCGCCGCCTGCGGCGAATGTCCCGGCTCGTATGGGCGGCGTGGTTGTCATCCTGCTGGTGCTCGCCCTTCTGCTCCCGCTGTTGGCGGCTTCGCTGGCAACGCTTTGGCTGTTCGAGCGGCTGATACTCCCGCGTCTGCCACGCGTTACCAGATGGTTGGGGGTGGCCGCTGCGTGATCGAAAGGATGTGGGCGCAAAGCTACCCCGCGTCCCGCGCAAGAATTAGCGCGCGCGGCCGGCGCTTCGACCGAATGTGCATGCAATAGGCGATGTTACTCATGACTTGCGGAAAGCTCGGTCGAATGAAGCACTTGGGACCGGAACATGTCAGGGCGGCGAGCGCGCAGGTGGCCAGACTGAATTGCCTTCGGTCGTGCGCGGCCATCGTCCGGAAAGGGACGACTCGTCAGTCGGCAGGAGCGGTCGCGTTTGAAAGTTGGTAGGGGTTACTGTTCCGCGCGAGCACAATCGATGCACAGGGCTGCTTCCGGCCGTGCTTCGAGGCGTGCCGGCGCGATCTCGCCGCTACAACGCACGCATTCGC
>CAZUOV010000097.1:0-3883 GCA_964621355.1 uncultured Novosphingobium sp.
TGCCGACAATGATGCCGGCGGCGGCGGTGGCGCAGGCGATGCCGATCATGTTGCGTGCGCCGGCGATGAGGCCGGCAATCAGATCATCGAAGCCGTCGCGAAAGGCGGCGACCTGGCCAGCGGAGCGAATCCCGCGGAACAAGGACTTGAGCGGCTTCTGGGTCAGGACAACGACGATCAGCAGCAGAACCGCATAAAAGGCCGAAAGGCCTGGCGAGCGGCGTTCGACCATCAGAAACCAGACCAGAACGAAAAGCGGCAGAAGATAATGTAGGCCGGTCTTGATGACATCCTTGACCAACGGCAGTTCGACCACCGGCGCGTTGGGATCGTCGAGATCGAGATCGGGAACTCTGGATGCGTACCAGATCAGCCCGACATAGACTGCCAGCAGAAGCGCAATCAGCAACGGGCCGGACAGACCTGGTATCAGCATGCGCATGAAGGCGATGAAATAATAGATCACGCCTGCCAGAACGACGATTGAGGCGATCGTGATGCCGGTACGCAGCAGTGACTGCAGACCGGTGGTTTCGATGCGCTTGGGCAGGACAGGCATGTTGCCGCGCACAGCTTCCAGATGCACCAGATAAAGCAGCGCGATGTAGGAGATGACCGCAGGCAGGAAGGCGTGCTTGATGACCTCGATATAGGGGATGCCGATATACTCTACCATCAAGAAGGCAGCGGCTCCCATGACCGGTGGCATGATCTGGCCGTTGACCGAGCTTGCCACCTCGACGGATCCGGCTTTCTCCGGCGTGAAACCGACGCGCTTCATCAGCGGAATGGTGAAGGTGCCGGTGGTGACCACATTGGCGATCGACGAGCCGGAAATCATACCTGTCATCATCGAGGACAGCACGGCCGCCTTGGCCGGTCCGCCGCGCATATGGCCTAAAAGCGCAAAGGCGAGCTTGATGAAGAAATTGCCGGCGCCGGCCCGGTCAAGCATCGAGCCGAACAGCACGAACAGGAACACGAAGGCGGTCGAGACACCCAGCGGCACACCGAATACGCCGCCGGTCGACAGCCACATCTGATCCATGGCGCGGCCGAACGAGGCCCCGCCCCAGCGGATGATGTCGGGCACCAGCGGCGAGGAGCCGAAGAACACATAGGCCAGAAAGACCAGTGCGACGACCGCCAGCGGCGGCCCCAGCGCGCGACGCGTTGCTTCCAGAAGCAGCACCATGCCGATGCCGGCCACCACCAGATCTTGCGTGATCGGCAGGCCGGGGCGGCGGGCAAGATCACGATAGAAGATGAAGATGTAGAGAGCGGTGAAGGCTGCAAGGATCGCCAGTATCCAGTCGAGCCTCGGAATGCGACTGCGAGGACTGCTGGAAAATGCTGGATATGCCATGAATGCCAGGAACACGCCGAAAGCAAGATGGATGGATCGTGTCTGGGTGTCATTGAACACCAGCGGCAACCCGGTCACGCTGCTCAGCATGAAAGGCAGCGGCGAGGCGATATAAAGCTGGAACAACGACCAGCAAAGCGCCACGCCCGAGATCACCCATGCAGAAAAGCCAACAGGATTGCGCGCTCCGGTGTCTGAGGCGGCCACGAGATCCTGAAGCTCGGTTCCGCTCAGTGGTGCATTGGCGCTCGTCTTGCCGTTGTCTGTCGCCATGACGGTTCCCTCCCCGGGTGACAATTCTGCAAAGTAAAAAGGGAGGCGTTCCGGATCGGGAACGCCTCCCTGCTGATCAACCGGACACGTGCGTGTCTGGGCGCGCTTGCGCGTTCCGGATAGGGGCGACGAGGCGTCGGCTAGAGGTCATGCGCGCGTCTTTCGCATGATGCGCGTCCTGCTACTGGAGCCAACCCTTTTCTTTGAAATAGGCCTCGGCCGCCGGGTGCATCGGGGCGGAATTGCCCTGATTTACCATCTCTTCCGGGTTGAGATTGGCAAGCGCCGGATGCAGGCTTTTGAAGGCGTCGAAATCCTTGAATACCGCGTCGACAAACGCATGCACGACATCGTCCGGCACGTCGGCGGAGGTGACGACGGTTGCGCCCACGCCGAAGGTGTTCACGTCGTCAGGATTACCGTTGTACATGCCGCCAGGGATAACCGCCTTGAAATAATAGGGGCGATCGTTGACCAGCTTGTCGACCACCTCTCCTTCGACCGGAACGATCCTCGAATCGCAAGTTGTCGTCGCTTCCTGGATGGCGCCGGCCGGATGGCCGACCGTATAGGCGAAGGCGTCGATGTTGTTGTCGCAGAGTTGGGAACTCTGCTCGGCCGGAGCGAGTTCGGCCGCCAAGGCAAAGTCAGAGTTGGTCCAGCCTTTTTCCTCAATGAGCAGGTCCATCAGCGCGCGCTGGCCGGAGCCGGGATTGCCGATATTGACACGCTTGCCCTTGAGGCTGTCGAAGTCAGTGATCTCGGAATCAGCGCGGGCTACCACCGTGAGCGGCTCGGCATGAAGCGAGAAGACCGACCGCAGTTTTTCATGCGGCCCGCCATCGGCAAAGCCGGCTTCGCCATTCGCGGCATTGTACTGGACATCCGACTGCACCACCCCGAATTCGAGGTCGCCGCCCTTGATGGCATTGGCGTTAAAGACAGAGCCGCCGGTCGATTCGACCGAACAGCGGATGCCGTGGTCACGACGGGTCTGGTTCATCAGGCGGCAGATGGCTCCGCCGACCGGATAGTACACCCCGGTCACGCCGCCGGTGCCGACCGAGACGAAACGCTGTTCCTGGGCGCTGGCGACCCCAGTGGCAAGTGAGGCGAACATCGCCGCGACGAGGCCGAAACCGAGTGCCGAATGTCTTTTCATGAGTGAGTCTCCCTGTTGGGCACGCTCCCCTTGGGGGCTTTCGAGTAGAGACAGGCCCCGTGCCGCGGACTTGTCCCGTTCGTGATTTGAGGTCGGAGGTAGCAGGCGCGGAACTCCCCCGATCCCTGGTTCATAGAGTGCGCGTATCGGCGGCACCGTCAAGTAACAGCAGCATCGACCGCGTCCCCAAGACGGGAGACAATGCGGTCGACATCGATTTCGTTCACAATGAAGGGCGGGGCCAGAAGGACATGATCACCCCTGACGCCATCAATGGTGCCGCCCATCGGATAGACCATCAGGCCGCGCGCCATCGCTTCCCGTTTGATCGCCGCATGAATTTTGCGTTCTGTAGAAAACGGACGCTTGCTTGCACGATCCTCCACCAGTTCGATGGCGCGAAACAGGCCGCGTCCCCTGATATCCCCGACATGGTGATGGTTGCCGAAGCGTGCTGTCAGCCGTTCTTCCAGCACCGCACCCATGGCGCGCACATTGTCGAGCAATCCGTGCTGACGGATGGTTTCCTGCACCGCAAGACCGGCAGCGGCCGCCATTGGATGGCCCATATAGGTGTGGCCATGCTGGAAGAAGCCGGAACCTGCGCGCAACGCGTCACGGATTTTACCTGAAACCAGCACCGCGCCGATCGGCTGGTAGCCGCCGCCCAGCCCCTTGGCGATGGTCATCAGGTCGGGAACGATGCCTTCCTGCTCGCAGGCGTGCAGCGTGCCGGTGCGCCCCATGCCGCACATCACCTCGTCGAGGATCAGCAGCACACCATGACGGTCGCAGATTTCACGGATGCGGCGGAAATAATCGCCAACCGGCGGCACGGCCCCCGCCGTCGCGCCGACGACCGTCTCGGCGACGAAGGCGATGACGGTTTCCGGGCCCAGTTCAGTAAGCTTTTCTTCCAGCGAGCGGGCGGCGCGCGCCGCATAGTCCTCCTCGCTTTCGTCTTCGCGCTGGAAGCGATAGGAAAAGCAGGGATCGATATGGTGGGTTTCGGTGAGCAGCGGACGAAATTGCTCGCGCCGCCACTCGTTGCCGCCGGCGGCCAGCGCGCCCAGCGTATTGCC
>CAZUOV010000098.1:0-3586 GCA_964621355.1 uncultured Novosphingobium sp.
GGCGTGTCGATCTGCGCCTTCGCGCCGTTCGCCCGGCGTCCCGTCTCGATCTCCTGGCGGTTCAGTTTGCGTCCGCCGTTCGGTTTGACCGGGGTCGGCATCATCCCCGCATGGCGGCTCGCATGGCCCTGAAGCTGGCTGAGCACATCGCCCCGGCCGCCACGATCCGCGTCCGACTTGCGCGGTGTCGGGAGGATCATCCGCAGCGGATATGTTGATCCCGCTCCACCGCCCGCGCCGTCCTTCATCCCGTCCGTCCCCATCGGGGTTGGCAAGCAGTTCGGGGTCGAAGCCGATGAGCCAGGAGCGTTTGCGGACATGGTTGGCGCCGACATTTTCAGCACCCACCACGCACGGTTCGCAGGCGTAGCCGAGCGCTTCCAGTGCAGCGAGCAGCCGGTCAGCGCCGCGAGTTCTGAGGTTAGCGCTATTCTCAAAAGCGAACCAGCGAGGGCGGCAATCTCCGACCAGGCGGACGGCTTCAAGGTAGAGACCCGACCGTTCGCCGTCGATACCCTTGCCTTTGGTGTTGGCGCTGCTGATGTCCTGGCACGGCGGCGATCCGACGATGATGTCGGGGAGCATCCCAAGGTCGGAAAGAAGTCGAGCTGCCGTGAGGTCGCGCACGTCTTCGTAGAGTCTGACATGGGGATTGTTCTCCGCGTAGAGGATGCGGCGCCATTCGACGATTTCGCAGGCGGCCACGGTGATGAAGCCGGCGCGGTGCAGGCCGAGCGACCAGCCACCTGCCGCCGCGCTGAACAGATCGAGCGCGCGCATTATGGCCGCCAACCCGCAATCCAGCCTTCGATGTCCGGCTGACGCCGGGCGAGATCGAGCGGCGGCAAGGCGGACGCGAAGCGCGAGACCCCCGAGCCGTCGAAACTGTCGGCTCCCACCGCGGCGCAAAGACGGATGCGCCGCACGGTGTTGACGCGGCCGACATGGCAGAGCGCGCCGCGCTCATGCGCGAGCCGTGCCCATGTCGCCATCATCGCCAGTTTCCACGGCGTATCGCCGCCAACGAAGATTCCGACCTCCGGGTCCACAAGGGGCGCAATATGCCCCGGCTCCATTCCGTTCTGGACGGCGAGCAGATATTGCGCGCCGTGCAGTTCGGGCCGGTTCCGCAACGCGTCCAGCCAGTCGAGTGATAGCCGCAGTGAAGCCGAGCCGCCCGCCACGATATCGGGCAGAACGATCCAGTCGGCGGCAGGACCGAGCAGCGTGGCCGCCTTGTCGAACGCGCTAACGTCGAATGGCTCACCGCGCTGGAATGCCGTCCATGCGCCATTGTCGAGCGCGTAGCGGAAGCCCTCGGGTCGCAACGAGCCGCGCGCCGACACCATCAACCGCCAACCGGCGCGACGCAGCGCGTCGAGATTGCGGTGCGTGCCAGTGCGGGAAGCGTAGCCGATCATGGCCGGCTATCCACAACGCGAATCTGCGTTAGCAAGAATACGAAGTATTCTTTATTATTAGCATAGTTAGAAGGGGGTAGATTCTGCGAGTGATTCCATTGACTTGCAGGACGGTTGCGTTCCCGATAGTCCGACTCCCGCGTTCCTGATCGTCCGAGTCCGGGTGTTCCCGATAGTCCGAGCCTCATGGCCGGTTATCCACAGGCCTGAGACCGACGCGGCGCATGGCGGCATCGAGCGGATCGACGGGAACGGGCACGAAGTTGAGCCGGTCGCGGCCGAGCGCATGTTCGAGCGTGAGGACGTAACCGGGAAGCGACTGGCGGGCGATGATCGCGCGCAACTCGAACGCGAACCGGCGGAGCGGCGAAAGCGCCCCCGATTTCATGTAGAGGTGCGGAACATCGAAGCTCCAGCCACCTTCCTGCCGTCCACCGTGCTTGCGCACGATACGGTAGAGCCAGCGTTCCAGGCCGCCAGTCAGGTCGAAATAGGCGTGGTCGATGGTGAGAACCAATGCGCGGTCCAGCACGCCGGCATAGAACCAGTCGGGCAGGATCAGTTCGATCCCGAACGCGCGGCCATCGCCGTCCGCCAGTTCGCGCCATTCGTTGATCCAGGAGAAACGATGGCGTCGCCGCTGATGCTGCTGGCGGATCGTGGTGGCAACGGTCGTGGATTGCAGGCGGTCGAGCGCGGCCTTCAGCCGTTCATAGCTCGCCTTGCCGGTACCACGCCCGGTGAACGACAATATCTCGTGCGGCGTCGTCACCATGAGGCGCGAGGTCGCCCGCCCCGCGTCGCGCGCTTCTATGAGCTGGCTGGCGGCCCAGATGAGAACATCGGCATCCCAGATGGTCGCCATGCCATGTTCGGGCACGGCTTCCACTGAAATCCATGTCGCGCCCATGCGGAAGTCGATCGGTGCGATGCGTTTGCTTTTCGCGAGGCTGAAGAATGGCCAGGCCATCAAATCCTGCGCGTCGCGGGGCGTCAGGTCGCCCGGCACGGAACGGAACAACTCAAGCTGTCTCCGTTCGGCGCTGGATCTGTCTGTGAGAGAGGAAACTGCGCGCATGTCGGTTAGCGGCGCACGCAATCGGTCGGCAGGCGCTTGGCGGGATGGACCACGCCGTTGCCGGGATCTGAGGTGGAACGACGGGTGCCAATCGCCGCCCAGGCATCCAGATCATCGATCGCATAGACGATGCGGCCACCCAGTTTGCGGAAGATCGGGCCGGTGCCGAAGCAGCGATGCTTTTCGAGTGTCCGGGCGGACAGGCCGAGATGGATCGCGGCGTCAGGCGTCTTGAGATAATGTGGCGTTGCGGCGGTGACAGGCTCGCCCATGATGATCCTCCTGATGGTGGCCGGCCCCGGAAAGCGGGACCAGCGGACAGGAGGCGATGGTGGCGAAATGACCCCCATGCGGAGAAGGGACACCGTTGCAGGGGTGGGGAATGTCCCTGTCAGCCACCGCGCAACAGGCGAATATAGCCGCCATCGCGCAGTTCGACGGCTTCGGCGATCCAGCGGTTGATGCGCTTGCGCTCGCGGCTGTCAGCCCATTCGGCGGCGCTGTAGTCGCCGATCTCACCAATCAAGGCAGCGGCCAGTTGCCGGCGGCTTGCGCCCGCGCGTTGGCCGTCGAGCACTTGCAGGAGGGTGAGAAGATGCCTGCGCCTGAATGGCGGCGGACGTAGCGCCGGTGGTCCGGTAGCGATACCGTTCAGGCGGCGGCACAGGCGCTCGGCCGAGGCCAGACGGATGAAGGCATCGGCCCCGATCGGCAGCATCATCACCATCGGCTGATTGGGTGAGCCCCAGATCCACAGATGCTCGTCGCCGCTGCTGTCGGCGAGAATGAGATGGAGAAGATCGCCGATCTTCATGCGCGCGCGGACGACACCGAGTGCCCGCATGTCGAAAGCGGATTCGGCTCCTATACCGGGCAAGGCTGGTGCGAGAACTATGCTGGCTGGCGAAAGGTCGGGCCGCGCCACCGCCAGTTTCCGGTCATAGGCGGACGAAGCTGCCGCATGGAAGCTGATCCCCCAGCGCCGCACCAGGGCCGCCGTCGCCTGATCGGCGGTGATCGCACCCCGTTTTACACGGCTGAGCGCGCGGGAATAGTCGGCTTGATAGCGGGCATTGCGGCTCAAATA
>CAZUOV010000099.1:0-3369 GCA_964621355.1 uncultured Novosphingobium sp.
CGGCCGGGCCGGTCCTGCGGAAATGCTCCATGATCCGGCGCGCCACCGAGGGCGACAATGCCGGAATGCCTTCGTCCATCTGCTTGAGCTGGCGAATGAGCATGTCGGGCGGTTGTTCCTTGAGCAGATAGCCCTGTGCGCCTGCCGACAGCGCCCCGACGATGGAGGCGTCGTCGCCCATCACCGTGGTGACGATGCAGACCGTTTCGGGGCGTAGCAGGCGCAGATTGCGCAGTACGTCGAGGCCCGAGCCGTCCGGCAGGCCAAGGTCGATCAGGACCACGTCATAGTCGCGCGCGGCAGCCTGTGCGATCCCCGCCCGCATACTGTGGGCTTCGTGAATCTCGCAGTCGGGAAAGGCCGCGCAGACGATATCGGTCAGCCATCGGCGCGTTTCGCTGAGATCCTCGACAAGCAGTATCTTCATCATGCACTCTTCCGTACGGCTGCGAATGGAAATTGCGTCTCGACACGGGTGCCGCCCGCCGTGCTTTCGATATGAAACCGCCCGCCCAGACTGGTCACCCGGGCCCGCATGTTGGCCAGGCCGTTGCCCCCCTGAACGGCATCGGGGTCGAAACCGGCACCGTCATCGGCCACCGTGACCGCGATGAGACCGTCATCGCGTTTCACGGCAATGCGGATCGCGGTCGCGCCGGAATGCTTGAGCGCGTTCTGCACCGCCTCGCGCACGATCGAGCGCAGCGTATGGGTCGTTGCCAGCGGCAAAACCGTCGGCGCCCCGCTGTCGGCATGCCAATCCATCTTCACGCCAGCCGCAAAGAGATGCTCGGAAATCTGCAAGCGAAGGTCGGCCAGCATCTCGTCGAAGAACAGGTCCGGGCCGGAGGCATTGTTCACGATGTCGCGCAGGTCGGTCAGCGTCTCGCGGATCATCAGGTTCTTGCGGCGTTCATCCTTGCTGTGAAGCGCCCCCATTAGTTGCACGCCGATATTGTCGTGAATGTCGCGGGCGATGCGCAGCCGCTCCTCGGCGACGCCCTTCTCATAGGCTTCACGGCTGTCGAGCGCGTTGGCGAGCATGGCGGACAGCTCCGCCGCCAGTTCGACATCGCGCGCGGAAAACAGCTTTCGCCCGTTGTCGGCATATTCCAACCGAAAGCCCGGCAGCCCCCCCGGGCCCGGCACGCTCAGCGCAAGACCGTCATCGATCAGCGCGGGCGCCGTCACGTTCTCGCCCGGCGCGATCGAAAGCGGGCGGAACGCGCCTTCCAGCAAGACGCGCCAGCGTTCTTGCTGGTCGCGGCCCGGAGGGGTAAGCGCCACGTCCATCACCTGCCGGAACAGGTTCCCGCGCGCCGGTTCACGCCGACGCAGGACAAGGCGCGCCAGCACATCGCGCAAGGGAAGCCAGGTCAGCGCCACGATCATCAGCGACAGCGCGAAAGCCGGTGCACGTTCGTCGACGATGGTGACGATCAAGAGCGCATCGAGACCGAGCAGCAGGAATACCCCAAGGATGTAGAACAGGATGCGAAAGGCCCATTCGTCGAGTTGGAAGAGGCGGAACCGTGCGACCCCCAGCGCAACGCCCACATAGACGAGCAGAAAGAACAGAAAGGCCACGCCCTGCGAGACGCTGGGGCCGATGCCCATCAGGTTGGGCGCGATGACCGTCGCGACAAAGGCGCCGGCACCGACCACCACCGCAAGCCCCAGCCAGGTCAGCGCCGCCCGGTCGCGCGGATTGCCCCGCGCGGCCCGATACTGGATCACGGCCAGCACTGTGATGGTCAGCATCGCGAGCACGACCGGCAGATGAAAGCCCACACCCGGCCCGCCGGCCAGTTGCAGGATATCGACAATCTGCCATGCCCCGAGCACGACGACCGGCACTGCAAGCCAGCGCGCCGGGACGAGCTTGCGCGGATAGACAAGGAAGAGGCCGATCATGCCGGCCCCGAAGGTGAGTGCGCCGATATGGTTCAAGCTTGAAAGCGTGGAGAACAGCCCGCCCGGAAGCGCCAGTTCCCGCGTGGAATAAACTGCCGCCGGGAAGGCGGAGAGCATCAGCCCGGCGCCCGCGATGGCCAGAAACCGCGTCGCCCATTCCCCGCGCCGGAGCGCCCAGATCCATGCCCCGATCCAGAACCCGGCCAGCCCCACGCCGATCTGCATCCAGAAGGCCGACGGCATACTCCATATGGGCCGCGCCATGGCGGACTCGACCCTGAATTGCTGCGGCGCGTGCGCGGCGGTCGCCGTGGTCTCCACCTCGACGAACTCGACCTCCAGATCCACGAAGCCCCGCAATATGTCGGCGATCTCGTCCTGACGTGCAAAGAAGGCGCGCATGGCGGCATAGGTTTCGAGGATATCCGGCTCCTCGATCAGGTCGCCGGGCTCGAGCCGGATGCTGCGGGCGTCCTGATGATGGTCGGGCGTCGCGACGGCCGTCACGCGGGTTTGCACATGTGGAACGCCGGCCTCGCGGGCCGGCCCCGCCACATCGGCGATCCACACCGCGTCATGATCGGGCGCCAGCCTGAGCGGAGAGTGCGTCGTCAGATGCAGGCCCATCCAGCGATGATCGGTCGCAAGGTTGAGCATGATCGACGCCAGGATCACGCTGAGCGCCACGGCGGAAGAAAGCAGGACACTGGGCGTGAAGCGGGCAGACAAAAGCGGATATCTCCTGACGGCATGAAACGGGTGCGGCGCTAGGGGCGCGCGCATAACTCTACTCCTCATCCGCAACTTATAAAGAGCCCACGACCTCGTGCCCCCCCTGTTCAGGGGGGTGCGGCGGCTCGGGCGCGCGCCTAACCCTTTCGCTATGGACGGAACCGGCCGGCTCGGAAGGAGGGCAATTGCCATGACAGGGAAATGGATGGGGACCCTTACGGCAATGCTGGCTGCGCTGACGCTTGCTGTACCGGAGCCGGCGCGGGCGGAGAACGAGGACCGGTCGAACGATGCTCAATACGCACTGAATTGTGCCATCGAATATGCAAAGGGTGCTTCGGCGGATTCCAGTTTCCTGGAGCGGCAAATGGCGTTGAGAGATCGTTTCGATCTTGATCATCAACAGATCGGACTGATGGCAATAATGGGGGATGTCTCCGACATAATTCCCGTCGAATGGATTGTGGACGGACTGGCCGAATGTGACAGGACGTTCGGGTTCAGCCCAGTCACCGAAGTGATCAATGCGAGACCCGGCATACCTCAATCCCCTTCCATGCCTCAAATCGCCGATTTCGACTGCGCGGTGGCCTATCGGCTCCTGGCCGCGATCCGGCATGATATTGATGGCAATCCGGAGCAGGCTCAAAACGCGATGCAGCGCGCGGAATATGCGCTCCGGCGTCACCAGACCGCCAATCCCGGCCTGGACCCCGGCAGCCT
>CAZUOV010000100.1:0-3307 GCA_964621355.1 uncultured Novosphingobium sp.
GGCCTGTCGGGTGAAGCCGCTGGCTGGAAGCTCGACCTGTCGTTCAGCCGCTTCGATGTGCTGAACAACAAGGAACGCCGCTCCGACAATTTCGATGTCGCAACCGGCGCGCGGCCCCTCACCGGGCGGCTTATGACCAACGACGCCTGGTGGAACAGCTTCGAGGGCACGGCGGAACGCAGCTTTGGCGCCCATGCGCTGGCGCTGGGCCTCTCCTATGCCGGCTATTCCGATGACAACCGCACGCATACGACCTCCGACTGGCTGCGCGCCGGCGTTACCGGCCTGCGCGATGCGTCTGGCGGCAAGACCCGGCTGGTCGGCGCGTTCGCGGAAGACTCCATCAGCCTGACGCCGCAACTCACGGCCACGCTCGGTCTGCGCTATGAGCACTGGCGGGCGTCGGGCGGTTTCCTGACCAATGACGACACGACCGTCCGCTATGCAAGCCGCAGCCATGATGGCTGGTCGCCCAAGGCGGCCTTGAGCTTCAAGCCCGACGAGCTCACCGAAATCGTTGCGTCGGCCGCGCTCGCCACGCGCTTTCCCACGGTGCGCGAACTCTATCAGGCGGGATTGATCGCCTATGGTCCCAATGTCGGGCAACTCGATCTCAACGGCTTCAACCCGGACTTGCAGCCCGAAAAGGCAATCGACCTGCAACTCACGGCCTCGCGGCGGATCGGCGACGTCAAGGTGACGCTCTCCGGCTACCGGCAGGACGTCAAGGACACCATCTTCTCGCAGACGATTGCCATTCCCGATGCCGGCACGGGCGATCTCACGCAAAGCTCGCTGATGACCAATATCGGCAAGGTCCGCACCTGGGGCGCGGACCTGATCGTATCGGCTGAGAATGTCCTGATCGACGGGCTTTCGCTCGACGCCAATGCGTCGTGGATCAACGCCGAGGTGACGCGCAACCCGCTCAATCCCGCGCTGGTCGGCAACAAATTCCCGCGCGTGCCGAAGTGGCGGGCGAACGCGAGCGTCCGCTACAGCCCCGGCGCGGACTGGACGCTTGCCGCGAATTTCCGCCACCAAAGCACGCCCGATCGCAATATCGAGAACAACAGCACGTCGCTGTGCGACACCTTCTATTGCGTCTCGACCTTCTCCTTCGTCGACCTGAAGGCCACCAAGCGGTTCGGGAGCTTTGCACTATCGGCGGGCGTCGATAATTTGCTCGATGAGAAGGCGTTCGTCTATCATCCCTATCCGGGGCGGACCTTCGTGCTCAGCTTCAAATGGGATGGGCGGCTATGATCCCGCGCGCGCGCAGTCAGGCCGTCTATGCCACGATCTGGCGCTGGCATTTCTATGCCGGGCTGTTTGTCATCCCGTTCGTCCTGATCCTGGCGGTGACGGGCGCGGCCTATCTGTTCAAGCCGCAGGTGGAGCGGTGGGAGGAACGCGCCTTCCAGGGCTTGCCGACATCGGGCGCCGTCGCACCGCAGGCGCAACTGGACGCGGCGCTGGCGGCCTTTCCCGGCGCACGGTTCGACAGCTATCGCCTGCCCGAACGCCCGGGTGACGCGGCGATCATCCATCTCGCCATGCCGGACGGGCGGGCGATGCGCGATATATTCGTATCGCCACAGGGGAAGATATTGGGCAGCATCGCCCCGGACTCACGCCTGATGGAGCTGGACAAGCGCATCCATGGGCAGTTGCTGCTCGGTCCGCGCGGCAGCTGGCTGGTCGAACTGGCCGCGAGCTGGGCGATCGTGCTGCTGCTCTCGGGCCTTTATCTCTGGTGGCCGCGCGGACGCGGCCTCGCCGGAGTGCTATGGCCGCGTCTCAAGGGCGGCGGGCGCTTCTTCTGGCGCGACCTCCACGCCGTCACCGGCTTCTGGGTATCCGGCCTCGCATTGGTCCTGCTGATCACGGCGCTGCCCTGGGCGGGGCTTTGGGGCAGCGCCTTCAAGGCGGCCCGCACCGAACTGGGCTGGGTCCAGGGCGCGCAGGACTGGACGCTGGGCGGCGAAGCGCCGTCGGCCAGCGCCGACGCCCATGCCGCTCACGATCATGCCGCGATGACGCAGCCGGGGCCGAAGCCGGCCCTCGCGATGCCGGCGATCGGTCTGGACGACATCGTCGCCAGGGCGCGGCGCGAAAACCTCGCTTTCCCCGTCACCGTTTCGCCCCCCGGCACAGCCGGCAAGATGGCCTGGACGGTGCGCTCCGACGCGCAGAACCGGCCCATGCGGATGACCGTTACCTATGACATGGAGACAGGTCGCGAAGTCTCACGCCAAGGCTTCACCGATGGACACGTCATAGATCGCGTTGTCGGCTATGGGATCGCCTGGCACGAGGGGCAGCTCTTCGGCTGGGTCAACCAGCTTATCGGCGTGCTGACCGCCATCGGCCTCATCGTCATGGCGGTCAGCGGGTTCGTCCTGTGGCGGCGGCGCAAGCCCGGCGATGCGCTGGGTGCGCCGCCGACGACGACGATCCCCGCGCGGATGGGCGGGGTCGCGGCAATCCTGCTGGCGCTTGCGGCGCTGCTGCCGCTGCTTGCCGCCTCGCTGCTGCTTCTCTGGCTGTTCGAGCGGCTCATGCTTCCACGCCTGCCGCGTCTCGCCCGGTGGCTGGGCGTGCCCGCGAAAATCGCGGCCTGAAAGAGGACATATAAAAACGCCGCGGCTTAACATGGGGGAAGCGCCTGAAAGGGGAGATTAACAGGTGTCCCTCACGCAAAGCTGCGGCGCCGAGGCGTTCCGTGCGCCCCTTTGGATTCAGGGCACGAGGATCATATCGCCGCGCCCCATCGCGGGATCGGCATCGTCCGAGTACATCAGCACCGCCATCGCGCCGCTATGTGCGTGCGACATCCGGTGGTCGACGATCACGTTGGCACCCGCAACCGGCGAGACGATATCGAAAGTCGCTCCATCGCCCGGTCCCACGATCATGCTTTGCATGCCGACTTTCTTGTTCTTGGGGTTGCCGCTCGGATAGACGGCATCCCAGATGCCGGCGATCGGGTGCAGTGTCGAATATTCGTTGGGGCCGGCATTGACGAAATAGACCCGCACACGTTCGCCGGGCTTGGCGACCAGCATCTTGGTCGACGCCGGATCGTGCACCGGATCATATTTGAAGGCGACGCCATTGAACACGACATGCTTCCATTCGCTCTTCATGATCGAATGCAGGTCATCCGGATTGGGATAGACTTCCGACTGGACCAGCACATATTCGCGATCGGCCTTGGGCAGCGCCTTCGGGTCCTTGGGATCGACCAGAATCACGCCGAACATGCCGCGCGCGATATGCTGGTACATCGGGTCCGCGCCGCAGT
>CAZUOV010000101.1:0-3303 GCA_964621355.1 uncultured Novosphingobium sp.
CTTTTGTCATCCGATTCGCCAGCCTCGCCGGCGCCGTCGCCGCCGTCCTCGTCGCCGAAATCGGCGCAGAACATATCGATTTCCTCGGCGGAAAAGCCGGTGATCGCGACCTCGAAGCCCTCGTCGATCAGGCCCTGCAATTCACTGCCAAGCAGATCGGTATCCCACCCGGCATTCAGGGCGAGCTTGTTGTCCGCGATGATGAGCGCGCGCTTCTGCGCCTCGGATAGATGATCGAGGACGATCACCGGCACCGCGTCCATGCCCAGTTTGCGGGCGGCCATCACGCGCCCATGGCCGGCGATGATAGTGCTGGCGCCGTCGATGAGAATCGGGTTCGTCCAGCCAAATTCGCGCACGGATGCAGCGATCTGCGCGACCTGATCCTCGCTATGGGTCCGCGCGTTGCGGGCATAGGGAATCAGCTCGGCGACAGGCCGATTTTCGATCTGCATAGCGGGGGCGCCTCTAGTCGGGACAAAATAAGCCGCCAGCCATGCGCGGCGGGCGGCTCAAAGTTCGGAAATCCGGGGAGATTTGAAGGTGGCTGTCCCGAAAGGGCACAATTCACCGTTCGGGAAAAATGCCTGCAAACTGTCCCGGTGTCAATCTATGCGCCGGAACGGCGCCTACCTGCCAGCAGCCGCGCAAACAGTTCTCGTGAGCGTTTCTCCCACCGAATCCGGGATCACGTGGATGAACCGAGCATACTGATTGGAGTAACTGTCCAACACGATGCCATCCGGCGCGTAGTCGACCGAGGACGTGGTTCGCATCATTCCGTCGATGCAGCGGATCTCAACGCGTTGCTTCGAGGAGCGCGCCTTCATGGTCTTGTCATCCGAATAATCCCAATCAACCCAAGCAGCCACGACGTCGCCGATGGCGCGCACAGATTGCGGATCGTATCGGAAGACGCCGCCGGTGCTTGAGGTCCCTATCTGAACCCAATTCGTTGCCATAGCCGGAGCCGCGAACAACGCCGCCGCGATGAAAAGTGTAATGCGCATGTGCCCCCGATTCGCAGTTGCCCCCCTCGCGCAGCTTCACGCGAGTGGATCATCCATAGCAATTCGCGACGCAAAACCGACCATTTTCAGCGCAGATGGTTCACTTGAACCAAACCGCCTTTTCGCCGCTGTGCAGCAGGCACAAAAAAACCCCGGAAGTCCGGGGCTTTTCTGGTGGGCGCGGCAAGGATTGAACTTGCGACCCCTGCGGTGTGAACACAGTGCTCTACCACTGAGCTACGCGCCCACGCGTCAATTCACGGTCCTGCTGAATTGGCAGGGCCAGCCGCTGCATATTGGCAGCGCGCTGGCCTGTCCAGTAGCAAGCTGGCCGGAAAAAATCCGGCCAGCGCCGATCAGTTGACGGAATCCTTCAGGCCCTTGCCCGCCTTGAACTTCGGCTGGACGCTGGCCTTGATCTCCATCGGTTCGCCGGTGCGCGGGTTGCGGCCGGTCGATGCCTTGCGCTTGGAAGCGGAGAAGGTGCCAAAGCCGACGAGGCGCACTTCATCACCACGCTTCAGGGCGGCGGTGATGGTGTCGAACACGGCTTCAACAGCCTTGCCCGCGTCGTTCTTGGCCAGACCGGTCGAGTCCGCGACAGCGCCGATGAGCTCTTGTTTATTCATTCTGGATAACCCCCCAAACTAGTGACGATGGGTGCCGGATGGCAGCGTACCGGGGCGCAATAAGGACTGCCTTTCGCCAAGAGTCAAAGGGAAAGAGCCGATTTTTTCGCCGAACGAGGCCAAATTCATGTGCTGCGATGCACCATCCACCCGGTTGAGGGGCATATCGGAATAGTTAACGCTATTCCGGGCGTTTGCGAAGGCGGTCGGGGCGGACCGGCGGGGCGGTCGTCCGCCCCGAGTCTCTGGCTGGGAGACTCGGGGCGGACGGTGATGGATCAATGGCGGACGGCCTCGTCGCCCGTCACGGCGGCCCGCGCCGCGGCGAGGCCGGGTTCGGTCGCCAGCTCGTCCGCCTCGCTCCATTCGATCGCTTCGAGCGGTTGCGAGAGGGCGAGTCGGAGCACCTCGTCGACATGGCTGACCGGAATGATCTCCAGCCCCTCGCGGACATTGGCCGGGATGTCGACCAGGTCCTTCTCGTTCTCGGCCGGAATCAGCACGGTGGTGATGCCGCCACGCAGCGCCGCGAGCAGCTTTTCCTTGAGGCCGCCGATCGGCAGCACCCGGCCGCGCAACGTGACCTCGCCGGTCATCGCCACCTCGCGCCGGATCGGCGTGCCGGTCAGCGTCGAGATGATCGCCGTGACCATGGCGATGCCGGCGGACGGGCCATCCTTGGGCGTCGCGCCTTCGGGCAGGTGGACGTGGATCTCCTTGCGCGCGAAGACGCTGGGCCTGATGCCATAGGCCGGCGCCCGCGCCTTGACGAAGGACAGGGCGGCCTGGATCGATTCCTGCATGACATCGCCGAGCTTGCCGGTCGTGCGGATCTGGCCCTTGCCGGGCACCGTCACCGCCTCGATGGTCAGCAGCTCGCCGCCAACCTCGGTCCAGGCGAGGCCCGTCGATGCGCCGATCTGGTCCTCGGTTTCCGAAGCGCCATGGCGGAAGCGCCGCACGCCCGCGAAATCCGAGAGATTGTCGGGCGTGATCGCGATCGCCGTTTCCTTATGTTCAAGGATGCGGCGCAGGGCCTTGCGGGCGAGCTTTGCCAATTGCCGCTCAAGCGTGCGGACGCCGGCCTCGCGCGTATAATAGCGCACGAGATCGCGCAGCGCCTCCTCGGTGATGCTGAACTCGCCGGCCTTGAGGCCATGCGCCTCGATCTGCTTGGGCAGCAGGTGGCGCTGGGCGATCTCGACCTTCTCGTCCTCGGTATAGCCCGAGAGGTTGATGATCTCCATGCGGTCGAGCAGCGCCTGCGGCATGTTGAGGCTGTTGGCGGTGGTGACGAACATCACGTCCGAGAGATCATAGTCGATCTCCAGATAATGGTCGTTGAACGCCTTGTTCTGCTCCGGGTCGAGCACTTCGAGCAGCGCCGAGGCGGGGTCGCCGCGGAAGTCCTGCCCCAGCTTCTCGATCTCGTCGAGCAGGAACAGGGGGTTGGCGGTGCCCGCCTTCTTCATGTTCTGGAGGATCTTGCCGGGCAGCGAGCCGATATAGGTGCGCCGGTGGCCGCGAATCTCGGCCTCGTCGCGGACGCCGCCCAGCGACTGGCGCACGAACTCGCGGCCCGTCGCGCGCGCGATCGAGCGGCCGAGCGAGGTCTTGCCGACGCCGGGCGGGCCGACGAGGCAGAGGATCGGCCCCTTCACCTT
>CAZUOV010000102.1:0-3116 GCA_964621355.1 uncultured Novosphingobium sp.
AGGAAGCGACCGCCGAGCTGACCGCCTCGTTCCTGCTCGCCGATCTCGGGATCGCCCACGAGCCGCGGCCCGACCACGCCGCCTATATCGCTTCCTGGCTCCAACTCCTGAAGGATGAACCGCGGGCGATCTTCACCGCAGCCAGCAAGGCGCAGGCCGCCGCTGACTGGATGCACGCCCAGCAGCCATGAGCGTCGTGCTCATTGACTCGATGATATTACGGATATACTCGTAGTGTCATCGAGTCGTTATCAGGAGCCATTCCATGAAGCGCATCCATCTGCACGTCAGCGTGCCCGATCTCGGCGCGTCGATCCAGTTCTACGAGACGCTGTTCGGCGCCGCGCCCGTCGTCGTGAAGGACGACTACGCCAAGTGGATGCTCGACGATCCCAAGGTCAACTTCGCGATCTCCGAGCGCGCGCGCGCGGCCGGCATCGACCATATCGGCATCCAGGTCGACAGCGCCGATGAGCTCGGCGCGCTCGCCGGTCGCCTCAAGGCCGCCGGGGCGGAGACGTTCGATCAGGAAGCGACCACCTGCTGCTACGCGCAGTCGGACAAGAGCTGGGTCCGCGATCCCGCCGGCGTGCGCTGGGAGACCTTCTTCACCTTCGGTGAGGCGACCAGCTACGGCGAGGACGAGGTGCTGCCCGAGCCCGCCGCGGCCTGCTGCGGCCCCGCCGATGCGCCCGCGCCAAAGCAGGCGTGCTGCTGATGGACGCGAACGCTGCCGTCGCCTCGCTCTCGGCGCTCGCGCATCCGGGCCGCCTCGAGGTCTTTCGCCTGCTGGTCCGCGCCGGCGCCGAGGGCATGGCCTCGGGCGATATCGCGCGCGCGACGGGCCATGTCCCGCAGACGCTCTCGGGCAACCTCAACATCCTCGGCCACGCCGGGCTCGTGTCGTCGCGGCGCGAGGGCCGGTCGATCATCTACACCGCTGATTATGCCCGCATGACCGACCTGCTCGGCTTCCTGATGGAGGATTGCTGCGGCGGCGCCCCGGAGATCTGTGCTCCGCTCGCCGACGTGGTCACCAGGGCCGCCTGCTGCCAACCCGGAGCCGTTCAATGACCGACCGTGTTTTCAATGTCCTGTTCCTCTGCACGGGTAACTCGGCCCGCTCGATCCTCGCCGAGAGCGCACTGAACAAGCTCGGCGAAGGCCGGTTCCGCGGCTATTCCGCAGGCAGCTTCCCCAAGGGCGCGGTCAACCCCGACGCGCTGAGGCTGCTGGAGCGCATCGGTTACCCGACCGAAGGCCTTCACTCGAAGAGCTGGGAAGAGTTCTCCGTGCCGGACGCGCCGGTGATGGATTTCGTGTTCACCGTTTGCGACGATGCGGCGGGCGAGACGTGTCCGGTCTGGCCCGGCCATCCGATGACCGCCCATTGGGGCATCGAAGATCCGAGCCATGTCGAGGGCAACGACATCGAGCGCGAGCGCGCCTTCGTGACAGCGCTGCGCTATCTCGAGAACCGCATCAAGCTGTTCATGGCGCTGCCGTTCGACCAGCTCGACGTGATGGCATTGAGGGCACATGTCCGCGAGATCGGTCAGGGCGAAGGCGCGAGCAACCGGCGCGGGGACGCCGCGTGAGCGATGCCGCCGCGGCGGCGAAGCCCGCGATCGGCACCTTCGAACGCTATCTCAGCCTCTGGGTCGCGGCCTGCATCGTCGTCGGCATCGCGCTCGGCTATGCGCTGCCCGGCTTGTTCGCGCGCGTCGCCGCGGCCGAGATCGCGAACGTCAACATCGTCGTCGCGGTGCTGATATGGCTGATGATCGTGCCGATGCTGCTCAAGATCGACCTGGGCGCGCTGGGATCAGTCAGGCGGCACTGGAAGGGCGTCGGTGTCACGCTTTTTATCAACTGGGCGGTGAAGCCCTTCTCGATGGCGCTGCTCGGCACCTTCTTCCTCGGCTATCTGTTCCGCCCCTGGCTGCCCGAGGCCGAGATCGGCTCCTATATTGCCGGCCTCATCCTGCTCGCCGCCGCGCCTTGCACGGCGATGGTGTTCGTCTGGTCCAACCTGTGCGAGGGCGAGCCTAATTACACGCTGAGCCAGGTCGCCTTGAACGACGTCATCATGGTGTTCGCCTTCGCGCCGATCGTCGCGCTGCTGCTCGGGGTCGCGTCGATCACGGTGCCGTGGGACACTTTGCTCATCTCGGTGCTGCTCTACATCGTCGTGCCGGTAATCGCCGCGCAGCTTGTCCGTCGCGCGCTGCTGGCCTCTGGCGGACAGCCGGCGCTCGATCGCCTGCTGGCAGCGCTCGGCCCCGTATCGCTGATCGCGCTGCTCACCACGCTGGTGCTGTTGTTCGGTTTCCAGGGCGAGGCGATCATCGCGCATCCGCTGGTCATCGCGCTCATCGCCGTGCCGATCCTCATCCAGGTCTATTTCAATGCCGGGCTCGCTTATTGGCTGAGCCGCCGCTTCGGCGTCGCCTGGTGCGTCGCCGCGCCCGCCGCGCTGATCGGCGCGTCCAACTTCTTCGAACTCGCCGTCGCCGCGGCGATCAGCCTGTTCGGCATCGGATCGGGCGCGGCGCTCGCCACCGTCGTCGGCGTGCTGGTCGAGGTGCCGGTGATGCTCTCGGTCGTCGCGCTCGTGAAGAAGACGCGGCCCTGGTATGAGCGGTCGTTGCCTGCATAATCCTGCGCGGCGCGTTCGCGATCATCAACGATAGAAGACCTGGGCGGCCGCTCTCTCTCGGGATCGGCCGCCCAGTCGCATAGGCGATCGGCACGGGCTTCGCCCGCACCCAGCGGTCGCCGCTGGCGCGGCGGCGCTGTTCGTCGGGCCTCCCTCAAGGCGGGAGTGGTCGGCGCTCCCTTCTAGGCCCGCCACGGCGCGCTGCAAGTCCGGCTGCGCCGGACTGCTCCATTGCATTTCGCCCCTGCGGGTGCAGCCCGCCGCTTCGGCGGGCCTCTCCGGTCGCTCTCGCCGCCCACCCCCGCCTCGGGGGAGGCCATGGGGTTTTGGGCAGTGCTGGAGGCACCGATGGATTTCACCTTCCAACCGCCGTTTTTGGCTGGACTGTCAGGATATATCGCGGAGATGGCCGGCGCCTTCGTTTGTGCCGCGCTCGGCATCACGCCCACGGTCCGGC
>CAZUOV010000103.1:0-3059 GCA_964621355.1 uncultured Novosphingobium sp.
TCATGGTCCGCGTCGAGGAAGTGCGCCAGTCCGCGAAGATCATGAAGCAGTGCCTGGCTGAAATGCCCGATGGCCCGATCATGACGACGGACCGCAAGGTCGGCCCGCCGAAGCGCGGCGAGATGAAAAGCTCGATGGAATCGCTGATCCATCACTTCAAGCTCTACACCGAAGGCTTCCACGTTCCGGCGGGCGAAGTCTATGTCGCGACCGAAAGCCCCAAGGGCGAATTCGGCGTCTATCTGGTGTCCGACGGCGGCAACAAGCCCTATCGCTGCAAGATCCGGCCCACTGCGTTCAGCCACCTTCAGGCCATGGACATGATGTGCAAGGGCCACATGCTGCCTGATGCGACGGCCATTCTGGGTGCCATCGACGTGGTGTTCGGGGAGTGCGACCGGTGAACGGCGTTTTTCTTCCCGTCATTGCGAGGGGCGAAGCCCCGAAGAAATCCAGAGCGTTTGTGCGCGAGACTCTGGATTGCTTCGCTGTGCTCGCAATGACGAACCTGGAGTGCGCCACGTGAGCAGGCTGCAAATCGCCGAACAGATGATCGCCGCTTACAACGCGCAGGATGTCGACGCCTATGTCGGGCTGATGACGGAAGGCGCCTGCGAAGCGAACTATCGCGGTGCGGTGCTGCGGGAAGGGCGCGAAGGCGTCCGTTCGGGCCTTGCCGCCGCTTTCGCCAAATGGCCGCAGAATCGGGCGGAGATCGTCGAAGCGCAGGAAATCGGCGATTATGTGCTGTTTCGCGAACACGTCACGCGGGGGGCGGCCAGCGACGGTTCGGAACTGGTCGAGCCGTTCGACGTGATCGCTGTCTACAGTTTCGAGGGAGACAAGTGCTCCCGCGTGGAGTTCATTCGATGAAGGCCGGAACATTCGACCTCATGCGGGGCTGGGCCGCGCTGACCGGGCTGGTCCTGGCGCTATGGTATTTCGGGCAGGTGTGGGAGGGCGTCGCCGCGCCGTCTCCAACTCTGCCGATGCTGGTGGCCGCCATCGGCGGTTTCGAGCTGTTCCTGTTCGCGCAGGATATGTGGCTTAAGCGGAGCCGTCGCCATGGCTGATCGCGCTCTCGAACCCGAAACGCCGGAACTGCGTGCCCGCTGGGGTCAGTTTGCCTTCACGCCCGAATGGGATGCCAGGGCCAAGGCAGCGATCGCGCGCTATCCCGAAGGGCGGCAGCGTTCGGCAGTGATGGCTTTGCTCGACTATGCCCAGCGGCAGGTGGGTGAGGAAACGGGCACGCAGGGCTGGCTGCCGATCCCGGTGATGGAATACGTGGCGGCTTATCTCGACATGCCGATCATCCGCGTGGTCGAAGTCGCGACGTTCTACACGATGTACAACCTCGTGCCGGTGGGCCGCTTCCATGTGCAGGTCTGCGGCACGACGCCGTGCATGCTGCGCGGGTCGGACGATATCCTCACCGCCTGCAAGTCGCGCGGCATGCGCAAGGGCCACACCACGGACGACGGGCTGTGGACGCTGACCGAAGTGGAATGTATGGGCAACTGCGCTTCCGCCCCGATGGTGCAGATCAACGACGACAATTACGAGGATCTGACGGCGGACCGCGTGGACGCCGTGCTCGATGCGCTGGCGCGCGGCGAAACGCCGAAGGCCGGAACGCAGGAACCGGGACGTCACACCGTGGAGCCGCTGGGCGGGCCGACGACGTTGACGGCGATGGTCAGCGAGAACCACGATTACCGGGGGGAGTGGTAAGCCATGGCTCTCGCTGACAAGGACCGCATCTTCACCAACCTCTACGGCTATCAGCCGTGGAACCTGAAAGCGGCGCAGGCGCGCGGCGACTGGGACAATACGAAGGATATCCTCGCCAAAGGCCGCGACGCGATCATTCAGGAAGTGAAGGATTCCGGCCTGCGCGGGCGCGGCGGCGCGGGCTTTCCCACCGGCATGAAGTGGTCCTTCATGCCCAAGGAATACAAGGCGGACAAACCCGGCTTCCTCGTCATCAACGCCGACGAATCCGAACCCGGATCGTGCAAGGACCGCGAGATCATCCGCCACGATCCGCACAAGCTGATCGAGGGCGCGCTGGTGGCCGGCTTCGCGATGGGCGCGCGGGCGGCCTATATCTACATTCGCGGCGAGTTCATCCGCGAGGCGGAAACGCTGTTCGCCGCCGTGCAGGAAGCCTATGACGCGGGGCTGATCGGCAAGAACGCCGCCGGATCCGGTTATGATTTCGACGTGTTCGTTCATCGCGGCGCGGGCGCCTATATCTGCGGCGAGGAAACCGCGCTCATCGAAAGCATCGAGGGCAAGAAGGGCCAGCCCCGGCTGAAGCCGCCGTTCCCGGCGGGCGCGGGCCTCTATGGCTGCCCGACGACCGTGAACAACGTGGAAAGCATCGCCGTCGCGCCCACCATCATGCGGCGCGGTGCGGGCTGGTTCGCCTCGTTCGGGCGGGAGAACAACAAGGGCACCAAGCTGTTCCAGATTTCCGGCCACGTCGAAAAGCCCTGCGTGGTGGAAGAGGAAATGGGCATACCTTTCCGCGAACTGATCGAGAAGCACTGCGGCGGCATTCGCGGAGGCTGGGACAACCTGCTGGCGGTGATCCCCGGCGGCTCCTCTGTGCCGCTGGTGCCAGCGGTGGAGATCATGGACGCGCCGATGGATTTCGACGGGCTGAAGGCGCTCGGCTCGGGCCTGGGCACGGCGGCCGCCATCGTCATGGACAAATCGACCGATATCGTGCGGGCGATTTCGCGCATTTCCTATTTCTACAAGCACGAAAGCTGCGGCCAGTGCACGCCCTGCCGTGAAGGCACCGGCTGGATGTGGCGCGTGATGGAACGGCTTCGCACCGGCGACGCGGACATCGAGGAAATCGACATGCTCTCGGCTGTGACCAAGCAGGTCGAAGGCCACACCATCTGCGCGCTGGGCGACGCGGCGGCTTGGCCGATCCAGGGCCTGATCCGCCACTTTCGCCCCGAACTGGAACGCCGGATCGCGGAGAACGTGAGGGAGGCGGCGGAGAGAGAAGCTGACTGCCCCTTGCTTTGCTGGCGATAGAA
>CAZUOV010000104.1:0-3038 GCA_964621355.1 uncultured Novosphingobium sp.
TGTCAGCGGAAGCCGTAAAAGCGATTCGGGATGTCAGCTGGGGAAATTGGCCTCGTCGATTCTTTGAATTATTCCTGCCTACGACATTCTCTGTCTTTCTTCGCCAGCCTGCGACGCCCCGATTTCCTTGTTGAATCCCGATCTCTTCTGTCTCTCTTGATGTTCCCCTGACGCCGGGCGGCGGTTCGCCCGGCCATGTGCAGGGGCATGTTGCTTGACCATCCACCCGATCCGATCCGAGACGAAGTCACGCGGCGCGCGGATGCTGCGCACGGCGCTGGGGCCGTCGATCGTGGCCTGGCTCGACGACCCCGTCGTCATCGAGGTGATGCTGAACCCCGATGGCCGGCTGTGGGTCGATCGGCTCGCCGAAGGCATCAGCGACACCGGCGTAACGCTGACCGCGACAGACGGCGAGCGGATCGTCCGCCTGGTCGCGCACCATGTCGGCATCGAGGTCCACGCTCGTAGCCCGCGCGTGTCGGCGGAGTTGCCCGAAGGCGGCGAGCGCTTCGAGGGGCTGTTGCCGCCCGTCGTCGCCGCGCCGGCCTTCGCGATCCGCAAGCCCGCTGTCGCCGTCTTTACACTCGACGACTATGCAGCGACGGGAATCATGTCGCCGGTTGCGGCCGAGTCACTACGGCACGGTGTCGAGAGCCGCGCCAACATTCTCGTCGGAGGCGGCACCGGCAGCGGCAAGACCACGCTGGTCAATGCGCTGCTGGCCGAAGTGGCGAAGACCACCGACCGCATCGTCCTGATCGAGGACACGCGCGAGCTGCAATGCGCCGCGCCCAACCTTGTCGCCATGCGCACGAAGGATGGGGTCGTCTCGCTGTCCGATCTCGTGCGGTCCTCGCTGCGCCTGCGGCCTGACCGCATCCCGATCGGCGAGGTGCGTGGGTCTGAGGCGCTGGACCTGCTCAAAGCCTGGGGCACCGGCCACCCCGGCGGCATCGGCACGATCCACGCCGGCACCGCGCTCGGCGCGCTGCGGCGGATGGAACAGCTCATTCAGGAGGCCGTTGTCACGGTTCCGCGCGCGCTGCTGGCCGAGACCATCGATCTGATCGCCGTACTGGTTCGCGACGGGCACGGCCGCCGCCTCGCTGAATTGGCCCGCGTCGATGGGCTCGACCCGGTGACCGGCGACTACCGCCTCACTTCGCTCGCCCAATCCCAGCCAGGAGACCTGTCATGATCCGTGCCATCCGGCATGGCGCACACCGCGCCATGCTCGCCGTCACCGCCAGCGTGATCGCGCTGATCACCACCGTTCCCGCCCATGCTGGCGGATCGTCGATGCCGTGGGAAGCGCCGCTTCAGTCGATCCTCGAAAGCATCGAAGGTCCGGTCGCAAAGATCATCGCGGTGCTGATTATTATCATCACCGGGCTGACGCTGGCGTTCGGCGACACGTCGGGCGGCGCGCGCAAGCTCATCCAGATCGTGTTCGGCCTGTCGATCGCGTTCGCCGCATCCAGCTTCTTCCTGTCGTTCTTTAGCTTCGGCGGCGGAGCGCTGGTCTGATGGAGACCCCGGAATCATCTGGCTCGCCGATCGCGGGTTTTTATGCTCCGGTCCATCGGGCACTGACCGAGCCGATATTGCTGGGCGGCGCCCCGCGTTCGCTCGCCATTGTCAACGGAACGCTGGCCGGCGCGATCGGCCTCGGCCTGCGACTCTGGATCGCCGGGCTGGTCATCTGGTCGATCGGCCATGCGCTGTCGGTCTGGGCCGCGCGCCGCGACCCCCAGTTCGTGGACGTGGCCCGTCGTCACCTCCGCTATCCGGCGTGGATGCGGCCATGATGAGCTTGCGCGAATATCGCGGGCAAGCCGCGCATCTGGCCGACTTCCTGCCCTGGGCCGCGCTGGTCGACGAAGGCGTCGTGCTCAACAAGGACGGCAGCTTTCAGAGAACGGCGAAGTTTCGCGGCCCCGATCTCGATAGCGCCACACCGGCCGAGCTGGTCGCGACGACGGCGCGGCTGAACAATGCGCTGCGCCGCCTGGGTTCGGGCTGGGCGATCTTCATCGAAGCGCAGCGCACGCCAGCGCTCGACTATCCTGACAGCGAGTTCCCCGATCCGGTCTCGGCGCTGGTCGATATGGAGCGGCGCGAACAGTTCCGTGAGGAAGGGGCGCACTTCGAGAGCGCCTATTATCTCACACTGCTGTGGATGCCGCCGGCCGAGGAAGCGGCGCGCGCCGAAACCTGGTTCTACGAGGGCCGGTCCACCAGTGGCGTCGATCCGTGGGAGCTGCTCAAGGGTTTCACCGATCGCAGTGATCGCGTGTTCAATCTGGTCGAAGGCTTTGTGCCCGAGGTCCGCTGGCTCGATGACGCCGAGACGCTGACCTATCTGCACTCAACGGTTTCGACGCGGCGTCAGCGCGTGCGAGTTCCCGAAACCCCTATGCACCTCGACGCGCTGCTCGCTGACGAGCCGTTGACCGGCGGGCTCGAACCCAAGCTCGGCGAGCATCATCTGCGCACCCTCACCATCATCGGCTTCCCGAGCGTCACATTCCCCGGTCTGCTCGACGAGCTGAACCGGCTCGCGTTCGAGTATCGCTGGGCGACGCGCGCGATCATGCTCGACAAAACCGACGCGACCAAACTGCTGACGCGCATTCGCCGCCAGTGGTTCGCCAAGCGCAAATCCGTCGCCGCGATCCTAAAGGAAATCATGACCAACGAGGCGAGTACGCTGCTCGACAGCGACGCCTCGAACAAGGCCGCCGATGCCGACATCGCCTTGCAGGAGCTGGGCGCGGACTATGCCGGCATGGCCTACGTCACCGCGACGGTGACGGTGTGGGATCCCGATCCCGCCGTCGCCGCCGAGAAGCTGCGGCTGGTCGAGAAGATCATCCAGGGCCGCGACTTTACCGTCATCGCCGAGGGCATGAACGCGATCGAGGCATGGTTGGGTAGCCTTCCCGGCCACACCTACGCCAATGTCCGCCAACCCCCGGTTTCCACCATCAATCTCGCCCACCTGATCCCCCTGTCAGCGGTATGGGCGGGGCCGG
>CAZUOV010000105.1:0-2846 GCA_964621355.1 uncultured Novosphingobium sp.
ATGCGCGGGCGGCCGATTTCCATCGCCGCGATCAGCGCCGACGTGCTGGCGCGCACGCTGGAGCGTTGCGGCGTCAAGACCGAGATCCTGGGCTTCACCACGCGCGCCTGGAAGGGCGGGCAGAGCCGCGAGGCGTGGCTGGCAAGCGGCAAGGCCCCGCAGCCCGGCCGCCTCAACGACTTGCGCCACATCGTCTACAAGAAGGCCGACGAGCCGTGGCGGCGGGCGCGCAAGAACCTCGGCCTGATGATGCGCGAGGGCCTGCTGAAAGAGAACATCGACGGCGAGGCGTTGCTCTGGGCGCATACGCGCCTGCTCGCTCGGCCCGAGGACCGGCGCATCCTGATGGTCATTTCCGATGGCGCGCCGGTGGACGATTCGACGCTCAGCGTGAACAGCGCGGGCTATCTCGAAGCGCATCTGCGCAAGGTGATCGACTGGATCGAGCGGCAATCGCCGGTTCAGCTTGTCGCCATCGGCATCGGCCATGACGTGACTCGCTATTACCGGCGCGCCGTCACGATCATGGACGTGGAGCAACTGGGCGGCACGATGATCGAACAGCTTGCCGGTCTGTTTGAAGAGGAGTGAACGTGAAAGTCAGCGAAGCCGTTGCAACCCGCCGCTCGATCCGGGCATTTCAGGACAAGCCGGTCGATCCCGCCATGATCCGGCGCGTGATGGACGAGGCGCGGATGGCGCCGTCCGGCTGCAATTTCCAGCCGTGGGAAGCCACCCTGCTGTCGGGTGAGCCGCTGCGCAAGTTGCAGGAACGCTTGCTGGCTGCCGCGCCGGACGATCCGCTTGAATACGATTTCTCCGCGCCGGGGCAGGAGCCGCGCTACAAGCAGCGGCTCGTGGAACTGGGCGGATTGATGTATGGTTCTATCGACGTGCAGCGGGCGGACACGGGCCAGCGCGCGGATTTCACGCGGCAGAACATGCTGTCGTTCGGCGCGCCGGTCCTGCTGCTGTGCTATTTCCCCAAGCTGATGAAGGAGCCGCAGTGGTCGGACGTGGGCATGTGGCTCCAGACCATCATGCTGCTGCTGCGCGGCGAGGGGCTGGATTCCTGCCCGCAGGAATACATGGGCCTCTATGGGCGGACCATCAAGGATGAGCTGGGTCTGCCGGAGGACTACATGCTGTTCTGCGGACTGGCGATCGGTTATCGCGATGCCGATGCGGCCGTGAACAACTTCACTCGCCCGCGCGTCCCGCTGGACGAGCAGGTGCGTTTCCTGGGCTTCTGACCGGATTGCCCGCTGTTGCCCTCTGGATGCCGATCACGGTCATGGCGGCGGCGGCGCAAGTGCTGCGCAACGGAGCGCAGGCCAGCCTGACGGGACGGATCGGCACGCTGGGCGCGACGCAAGTGCGTTTCGTGTTCGGTCTGCCGTTCGCGGTGCTGTTCCTGATCGCGGCGCTTGCGCTGTCCGGTGCGTCGCTGCCCTCCGTCACCGGGGAATCGCTCGGCTGGGCGGCGGCGGGTGCCTTGTGCCAGATCGCGGCGACCGCGCTCATGCTCCATGTCATGAATCTGCGCGCCTTCGGTGTCGCCTATGCCTGGATCAAGACGGAGCCGGTGCTGGTCGCGCTTCTGGGCGTTCTGGTGCTCCAGGACAGGCTGGCGCCGCTGGCCTGGCTGGCTATCGGCATCGTCACGGTGGGCGTGTTGGTGTCCTCGACGAAGCCGGGTGAAGCGGGCGCGTTGCTGCGCGAGGGGCGGCTGATTGCGATGGGCCTCACGGGCGGGGTGCTGTTCGGCCTTTCCGCCATTGCCTTTCGCGCGGCGATAGAAGCTGTGCCGGAAGGGGGCTTCGTGATCCGCAGCCTGACCATACTCGTCGCCAGCCTGACGATCCAGTGCCTCGTGCTCGGCGCATGGCTGGCGTTGCGTGACCGGCAGGCGTTCATCGGCTCGCTGCGCGAATGGCGGATGAGCCTGGGCGCGGGTTTTCTCGGCGCGGCGGCCTCGGCGGGCTGGTTCATGGCCTTTTCGCTGACGCCCGCCGCCAATGTGCGCACGCTGGCCCTGATCGAAATGCCGATGGCGGCGATCCTGTCGCGCCGCGTTTCGGGCAAGCGGCTGGCGCGGCACGAGGCGGTCGGCATGGCCGTGGTGCTGGCGGGCCTTGCGCTGCTGCTTGCCGCCCATGCCTGACGGGCATAAGGCCACGCACCATGACAAACCCTGCGCCCCTGACGCTGTTCAACAGCCTGACCCGCCAGCTTGAGCCGTTCCGTCCCGTCCACGAGGGCGAGGCGCGCGTCTATACTTGCGGGCCGACCGTCTACAACTATCCGCATATCGGCAACATGCGCGCCTATGTCTTTGCCGACATTCTGGGGCGGACGCTGAGCTTCAAGGGCTATCGCCTGACGCATGTCATCAACATCACGGACGTCGGCCACCTGACGGACGATGCCGACGCGGGCGAGGACAAGCTGGAAAAGGCCGCCGCGCGGCAGCAGCAATCCATCTGGGATATCGCGGAACATTACACCCAGGCCTATTGGGCTGATATCCGCGCGCTCAATATCCGGCAGCCGGCGCACTGGTCCATCGCCACCCAATACGTGCCGCAGATGATCGCGTTCGCGGAGCGGATCGCGGACAGGCACTGCTACGAACTGGAATCGGGCCTCTACTTCGACGTTTCCACCGTGGCAGACTACGGTCGCCTCGCCCGTGCCGCGACGGATGAGGGAGAAGGCCGGATCGATGCCGTGGCAGGCAAGCGCCATCCCGCCGACTTTGCCATCTGGCGCAAGACCCCGCCGGGCGAGACGCGCCAGATGGAATGGGATTCGCCCTGGGGCCGGGGCGCGCCGGGCTGGCATCT
>CAZUOV010000106.1:0-2800 GCA_964621355.1 uncultured Novosphingobium sp.
GGCCGAATTCCTCGACCAGCAGTTCCGCCGTATCCTGGTCGATCGTCTGGTTGACAGTGACCATCATGCCCATCTTGAACAGGGCCTTCACCAGATCCGCGCCCTTTTCGGCCATGCGGTTGGCCAGTTCCTGCACCGTGATCGCTTCGGGCACCACGACGTCGCGGACCTGCTTTTCACGCGGCTGCTGCCTGCCGGCGAAGTGGGCACGGCGTTCCTTTTCCCGCGCGCGCTTCAGGGCGGCGAGCGAACGCGCGCGCGCGCCTTCATCCTCGTTGAGCGCACGGCTGACCGTCAGCTTGCCGGACTGGCGGCGGTGATCGCCTGCCTTTTCCCGCGTATTGTGGCCCGGCTTCTTGGCGGGCGGCTCGGGCCGCTTGACCGGCGCGACAGGCGTGAAACGGCGCGGCGCGGGAGCCGCGGCAGGACGGCTTTCCGTTGTTTCCGGCTTTGCCTCGGGCGTGGCGGCCGTTTCGGCGGCAACTTCGGCCACCGGCTCCGGCGCGGCGGGCACGGGGGCCGCCGGGGCCTCGCTTTCCACGGCCGGCGCTTCCCGGGGTGCGGCGGACTGGGCGGTGGCTTCGGCCTCCGCCCTGCGGTTTTCCTCGGCCCGGCGGCGCTCTTCATCGGCCTGGCGCTGGCGCTCCTCTTCCTCGCGGCGGCTGGCTGCTTCCAGCGCGGCGAGACGCGCTTCCTCAGCCTCGCGCAGCAGTCGGGCCTGCAATTCCTGCCGCGTCTCGCCGGTGGGCGCGACGTTGGCCGGACGATGTTGCGGAGCGGCGGGCGGCGGAGGCGGCGCGGTTTCGGCCTGGGCGGGCGATGGGGACGCGGCAGCCTCGCCCGCGCCGGGTTTGCCGATCAGCTTGCGCCGCTTGACTTCCACGACCACCTTGTTGGTGCGGCCATGGCTGAAGGTCTGCTTGACCTCACCGGCTTCGACCGAGCGCTTCAGCCCCAGCGGCTTGCGGCCCAGTGTCGGTTTGTTGTCGGTGTCGCTCATGTCTTTTCTTGTGCCCTTCAATCAACTCATCGGCGCGGCGGCCTGCACGGCGTGGTCGGCCGCGCGGCTCTGCGCTGTATTATCATCATCCGTCGCTTCGTTCCGGCCCACCACGTCCCCGCCGCCAATCGGGCCAAGGAAATGGAGCAGGCGCTTCAGCGGCGCGGAAAGCCTTTCGGCCGCCGCCGCGTCGGTCAGCGCCAGGTGGACGACATTATCGCGGCCCAATGCCACAGACAGCGCCGCCCGGTCCAGTGGCAAGGTGACGCCGCACAACCCGGTGCCTTCGGCCTCACGGCCGACCCGCCACGCCTGATCGAGCTTGCGCGAACCGTCCGGGCTGGCGTCAGCGGCATGGGCCAGCCACGCCACGCGGCCCGCCCGCGCGTTTTCCGCGATCCTGTCGGACCCCAGCAACAGGCGCCCGGCCTTCAGTTCCAGCCCCAGCCGGTCCGTGAACGCACGCAACAGCGCGGCTTCCGTCCGTTCGGGCAGGTCATCGGGAACAGTCAGCGGCGCGCCTTTAAAAGCACGCGCCAAAGCGCCTCTTAGTTTGCCCTTGGCGATGGCGTTTTCAAGGTCCGGGCGCGCAACGCCGATCCACGCGCCGCGCCCGGGCGCGCGGGCCAGGGCATCGGGCAGAACCTCGCCGTCCGGCGAGATCGCCAACCGGATCAGCGCGTGACGCGCGCCTGCCTCACCGGAAAGGATACATTTCCTTTCCGGGCCGTTTCCGGCGATGTCGGAGCCTAGGCGCTCATTGCGAGGAATCCGCATCGGCGGCCTCCCCGGAATCAGTGGCCGGCCCGGAATCAGTGACTGGCCCGGAATCGGCAGCGGACTCGCCAGCCGGTTCGTCCTCGAACCAGTGCGCGCGCGCGGCCATAATGATCTCGTTGCCCTGCTCTTCGCTCAGGCCGTATTCGCCCAACACGCCGCCCTTGTCTTCCGGACGGCTGTCGCGCCGGGGCGGCGCGCTGCCGTCGCGGCGGCGCTGCTCGGCGCGCTTCTTCGCGATCAGCTCGTCCGTGGCAA
Organism: uncultured Novosphingobium sp.; assembly: GCA_964621355.1. Lineage (GTDB taxonomy): Bacteria > Pseudomonadota > Alphaproteobacteria > Sphingomonadales > Sphingomonadaceae > Novosphingobium. The sequence continues at coordinate 2,036 of CAZUOV010000106.1, forward strand.
GGTCGGCAAGGTCGTCCAGCGTCTTGACGCCCGCCTTGCCCAGCGTGACCAGCATCGCTTCGGTCAGGTGCGGCAGTTCGGCCAGCGCGTCCTCGACGCCCAGCGCGCGGCGTTCCTCGCGCGCGGCGGCTTCGCGCCGTTCCAGCGCCTCGACCGCGCGGCTTTGCAGTTCCTCGGCCAGTTCCTCGTCGAACCCTTCGATCGCCGCCAGTTCGGCCATTTCGATATAGGCGACTTCTTCCAGTTCGCTGAAGCCTTCGGCCACCAGAAGCTGCGAGAGCGTCTCGTCGACGTCGAGTTCCTCCTCGAACATCTTGGAGCGTTCGGCGAACTCCTTCTGCCGCTTCTCGCTGGCTTCCGCCTCAGTCATGATGTCGATCTGGCTGCCGGTAAGCTGGCTGGCCAGGCGCACGTTCTGGCCGCGACGCCCGATGGCCAGCGAAAGCTGGTCGTCCGGCACCACGACTTCGATGCGGCTTTCCTCCTCGTCGATGACGACGCGGCTGACCGTGGCGGGTTGCAGCGCGTTGACGACGAACGTGGCCGTATCCTCGCTCCACGGGATGATGTCGATCTTCTCGCCCTGCAATTCCTGCACCACCGCCTGAACGCGGCTGCCCTTCATGCCGACGCAGGCGCCGACTGGGTCGATGGAGGAATCGCGGCTGATGACGCCGATCTTGGCGCGGCTGCCCGGATCGCGCGCGGCGGCCTTGATCTCGATGATGCCGTCGTAGATTTCGGGCACTTCCTGCGCGAACAGCT
>CAZUOV010000107.1:0-2683 GCA_964621355.1 uncultured Novosphingobium sp.
CTGCTGGTGGCGACGACCGTGATCGAAGTGGGCGTGGACGTGCCCAACGCCACTCTCATGGTCATCGAGCAGGCCGAACGCTTTGGGCTGGCGCAGCTTCACCAGTTGCGCGGGCGGGTAGGCCGGGGCGAGGGGAAATCGACCTGCCTGCTGCTGCGCGGCGGGGCGCTGTCCGATGTGTCGCGCGAACGGCTGGCCTTGATGCGCGAGACGCAGGACGGGTTCCGGCTGGCGGAAGAGGACTTGCGGCTGCGCGGCGGCGGCGAACTGCTCGGCACGCGGCAATCCGGCGATACGCCGTTCCGGGTCGCCAGCCTCGACCAGATCCAGCGCCTGCTCCCGCTGGCGCACGACGATGCGCGGTTGCTGATGGAGCGGGATGGCGGCCTGACGGCGGAACGCGGCGAAGCGGCGCGGCTGCTGCTCTATCTGTTCGAGCGGGACTGGGGCGTGCAGCTTTTGCGCGGCGGTTGACGCCGGGCGTCAAAGGGGTTCAGGCCGCCAGCCGCACCTGATCGCGCCCGCCGTTCTTGGCGTCGTAGAGCGCTTGATCCGCCCGCTCCATCAATGTCTGGGCCGTGTCGTTCAAAGTCAGCCGGGCAATCCCCGTGCTGATGGTCACCGTCACGCACTGGCCATCGGGCAGCGCGATGGCTTCGCCGTGGATGCGCTCGCGCAGGCGTTCGCACACCGCGAAGGCGCTGGTGATGCTGGCGCCGGGCAGGACAAATGCGAACTCCTCTCCTCCCAGCCGTCCGACCACATCGCATCCCCGCAACGTCGCCAGCGCGGTGCGGGCGACCTTGCGGATCACTTCGTCCCCTGCCGGGTGGCCATGGGTGTCGTTCACATTCTTGAAGTGGTCGATATCAATGATCGCGAAGGCGAGCTGCGTCTGGCTGCGCCGCGCGGCGGCCATGGCGCGGTCGAGGCTCGCCAGAAGCTCGCGGCGGTTGGCGAGGCCAGTCAGTTCGTCGGTATCCGCCAGCCGGCGCAGCTCCGCGCGAAAGGCCGCTTCGCGGGCGAACGCCTGCCGCAGCGCGACGAGGGCGAGGGACGCGAAGATCAGGATCAGCACGCCGCTCGCGGAAACGCCCATGAGCAGCCATTCGTTTGTCCGTGCCGTACGCTCCGCCGCCGCCTTGCGGCTGGCGGCGAGCGTTGCTTCCGCCGCGCGGATTTCGTCGAGCGTTGCCGTGATCGTCTTGACGGCTTCGGCGCGTTCGCGGCTGCGCTCGATCCGCATCGCTTCTCCGTCGTCGCCCCGAGTGGCCGCGGAGATGCTGCGGCGGGTCAGGCCGATATAGGAGTCGATCTGGCTGCGCAGCGAGGCGATGCGCCGTTGTTGCAGCGGATTGTCTGTGGTGATCTGCTCAAGATCGTCGAGTGCGCGATAGACCTCGTTCGAGCCGTTGCGATAGACTTGCAGCAAGACAGGTTTTCGCAGGAGGAGATAGCCGCGTTCGCCGCGCACCACGTTCAGTGTGCCGATCTCCACCTTGTCGGCGGACATCATCACTTGCAGCGTATGGGTGTGAAGCGCGCGGGCGGCCACGTCCTGCCGGTTGACACGCTGGGCAATGATGCTGGACACGATCATCAAGACGCCGAGCAGGACAAGCAGGGCAACGGCGACGGGGCCGCGCCGGTGTGCGCGGTCGAATTTTCGGAAGAGGCGTTCGGGACGTGCCATGCGCCCACGCTGCGTAAGAGTGCGTGGACCATGGGCGCGGCATGGTTACTTTCGGGTAAATGAAAACCCCGGCTGCCATGGGACAACCGGGGTTCCGGTTCCTGACAGGACGGGATCAGGGCGTCGGCGTGGCCTGCCGGGCGGATGCCGCCGCCGCCTTGAACTCGTCCGCGGTCATGCCGAGCTGGAGGCCGTTCGCGCCCCTGGTGACGGCGGTACGGGGCAGTCCGACTTCACCGTCGTCGGTCCTGAGCACGACGTTGGCGTCCTCCACAGCAGCCACCGTGGCGACCTGGGTCGTGCCGTCAGAGGCATAGACCGGCGCATCGGGCACGAGCGCCGCCGCCATCGCGGCATCGGCGTTGCTCTTCGCCGCATTGATCGCGGCATCGAGTTGCGCCTTGGTCATCCCGATCACGGGGCCTTTTTCGCCTGTGCCCAGCGATGAAAGAGCAAGCGTGGCGGTGTTGGTGCCGGTGTCGATCACGAAGGTTTCACCATCAACATTCTTGATGACGCCGACTTCGGCGCCGGCACTGTCATAGACCGTCTGGCCCGCCTGCGGTTTCGCGGCGGCGGTGGCGGCAGGGGCATCGGCCTGCGCCATCGCGGCCGAAGCCGGAACCAGACCGGCGAGAACGAGGGCAGACAGTTTCAAGGCAACTTTCACGAATATCTCCCGATGTTTCCAAAATACTTCCAGAGCATGCGGGGAAAATATATGCACGCTCTCATCAAACACGGTGGGGGGCGGGGGGTGAACAGTCAATGAAAGCGCTTGCCGCACCGGCTCGGTTCTTCGTAAAAACGGGGCGGTTTATCGTGTGCCTGAGATCTGGAATCGTTCGCTAACCGCCGGAAATCCGCGCTATTCATGCCTTAGGGCGTCAATGGGGTTGAGCGATGCGGCGCGGCGCGCCGGAAAGTAGCCGAAAACCACTCCGATCAGGGCCGAAATCAGGAAAGCGAAGAGGTTAATCGCCGGGTCGA
>CAZUOV010000108.1:0-2380 GCA_964621355.1 uncultured Novosphingobium sp.
TCGCGGTCGAAATCCTGATCGTAGATATGTTCGATCAATTCCGTGCGGCTCACCACCTTGCCCTTGTGGTGCAGCAGGTAAGACAGCAGCTTGTATTCCTGCGCGGTGAGCTTGACCGGCTCTCCGTTCAGCGTGACCCGGCCCGAGCGCGTATCGAGGCGCACGTCGCCCGCCGTCAGTTCGGACGACGTATTGCCCGAGGCGCGGCGGATCAGCGCGCGCAGGCGGGCGATCAGTTCTTCCGTCTGGAACGGCTTGGCGAGGTAATCGTCGGCGCCCGCGTCGAGACCCGCCACCTTGTCGGACCAGCTATCCCGCGCGGTGAGCACCAGAACCGGGAACTTGCGCCCTTCCTTGCGCCACATGCCGAGCACAGTCAGCCCGTCGATCTCCGGCAGGCCCAGATCGAGGATGACGGCGTCATAGTCCTCGGTGCTGCCAAGGAAATGACCGTCCTCGCCATCGGTGGAAAGATCGACGGCATAGCCCGTCTGTTCAAGCGTCGCCTTGAGCTGCTTGCCCAGAGTGGGTTCGTCCTCGACGATCAGGATGCGCATGACAGGTAATCCTTCCGAAACGGCTCAGCCATGCGGCGAAACCCGCGATGGGTCAAGAATGGGCGCGTCAGGCCAGCCACGCGGCCTAGCGCGACTGGTTGATGATAGTGCCCGAACGCGCGTCCACATCGACGAACACGACTCTGCCCTGCCGGATGAACTTGAGACGATAGGCCCTTGCCGCCGGATCGTATTCCGGCCCCAGATACTGCATGCCCGGCATCATGGGCAGGACGCGGCGCTCTATCTCGCGCAGCGAGCGGACATTGCCCTCGCGCATTTCCTTGCGGACCTGCCCCTGCTCGCTGCCCGGTTCGGCATGGGCGGGCGCGGGCGCGGCGGCAAACACCAGCGAAACAACAAGAGCGATACGAGCGATCATGGTGTCCGGGCGGATAGACGCCCCGCCTTGAACATTCGGTGAATATGGCAAAATCGCGTCCCTCGCTACCGCCGGGGAGCCTTGCCGCCGGCACGCGGCTTGTCAATCCGCGCCTGCTTCCCTAGCTGGCCCGCCATGGCAATCGCACCGATCCTCAGTTGGGAAGGACTGGGTCTGATCCAGGGATCGGGCTGGCTGTTCCGCGACCTCGACCTGTTCATCGGGCCGAAGGACCGGCTCGCCCTGATCGGCCGCAACGGCGCCGGCAAGACCACGCTGCTGCGGATGATCGCCGACCAGATCGAGGCGGACAGGGGCAAACGGTCCGTTCAGCCCGGCGCGAAGATCGTCATGCTGGAACAGGATCCTTTCTTCACGGGGTTCGACACGCTGCTGGATTTCGCCCTTTCCGGCCCCGATGCGCCGCCCCGGCACGAAGTCGAAGCCATCGCCGGGCAACTGGGCATAGACCTGTCGCGCAACGCGCAAAGCGCCTCGGGTGGTGAAAGACGGCGCGCGGCGCTGTGCCGGGCGCTGGCATCGAAACCGGACCTGCTGCTGCTGGACGAGCCGACCAACCACCTCGACCTTGCCGCCATCGACTGGCTGGAAAGCTGGCTTTCGCGCTACAACGGCGCATTCGTCGCGATCAGCCACGACCGCACGTTCCTGACCCGCCTGACTCGTTCCACCCTGTGGCTGGATCGCGGATCGCTGCGCCGTAAGGACGTGGGCTTCGGCGGATACGAGGCATGGGAAGAACAAGTCTATGCCGAGGAAGCGCGCGCGGCGGAAAAGCTGGATGCGAAACTGAAGATCGAGGCGCACTGGCTGGAACGCGGTGTGACGGCCCGGCGCAAGCGTAATCAGGGCCGCCTCGAAAAGCTGCATGAAATGCGCGCCCAGCGCGCGGCGATGCTGTCGCGGCAGGGCGCGGCCAAACTGGCGGTCGTGGCCGATGACGTGAAAACCAAATCGGTCATCGTGGCCGAGCACGTGACCAAGCGGTTCGGGGATCGCGCGGTCATCCGGGATTTCAGCCTGCGCATCCAGCGCGGCGACCGGATCGGCGTGGTCGGCGCCAACGGATCGGGCAAGACGACTCTGCTCAAACTGCTGACCGGCGAACTGGAACCGGACGAAGGCACCGTCACGCTGGCGAAAACGCTGCACGGCACGGTGATCGACCAGCAGCGCAGCCTGCTCTCGCCCGACAAGCGCGTGCGCGATATTCTGGCCGAAGGCGGCGACTGGGTGGACGTGCGCGGCGTGCGCAAGCACGTGCAGGGCTACCTCAAGGATTTCCTGTTCTCGCCGGATCTGGCCGACGCGAAGGTCGGCACGCTTTCGGGCGGAGAACGCTCGCGCCTGCTCCTAGCGCGGGAATTCGCCCGCAAGTCGAACCTGCTGGTGCTGGACGAGCCGACCAATGACCTCGACC
>CAZUOV010000109.1:0-2249 GCA_964621355.1 uncultured Novosphingobium sp.
ATTCGCAGCCGCCGTAATAGCGCTTGCCCGGATAGCCTTCGGCATACTTGTTGGTGAGGATGGAGCCGGTCGCTTCCAGCACTGCCTTCGAGCAGATGTTCTCGCTGGCGATCAGCTCGATCTTGTCGCGCTGGCGCCCGAGTTCCTTGGCCGTCCAGGCGGCGATTTCGGGATCGGTCTCGGCAAGGCCCGCGGTGAAGAACCCGGCGGGCGTGACGTTGGTTGCTGCGAGCGTGGTCATCGGAATGGCAGTCCTGTTCAGAGAATGGGGCTGGATAGCTTGTCGACGCGCGGGCCGTGCCGCCCGCCGCCGAAGCGTGTGGAAAGGAAAGCGTCGAGGCAGGCCTTGGCCATGTCCTCGCCCGTCAGCCGCGCGCCCATCGCGATGCAGTTCGCGTCGTTGTGCTCGCGCGCGAGGGCGGCGGACAACGGCTCAGACACCAGCGCGCAGCGCAGCTTGGGGTTGCGGTTGACGGCAATGGAAATGCCGACGCCCGATCCGCAGAGCGCCACGCCCAGTTCGGCCGTGCCGTCCGCCACCACCGAAGCCAGCTTGTAGCCGTAGTCCGGGTAATCGACGCGGTCGGCCGTGTCCGGGCCAAGATCGGCGACGTCGTGGCCGAGGCCGATGAGATATTCGCGCAAGACGGCCTTGAGGTCGACGGCGGCGTGATCGGAAGCAATGGCGATACGCACGGGATCACCTGTATCAATCGTGGATGGAATCGGCGCATGTGCCCCATAGGGGCTTGGCGGCGGTTTCGCCACACCCTTGGTTGTTTCTGGCCTAGAAGGTGTCCTTCGCGGCCCTCAGCGCGGCGAATGTCGCCACGGCGTCACCCGGTTTACCCCATTGCGCCTGCAAAGCCGGATCGTCGGCGCGAAGGAAGGGATTGGTCGCCAGTTCCCGTTCAAGCTTGCTGGGAACGGTGGGTTGCCCGGCCTCGCGGCGGATGCGGATTTGCTCCGCGTAATCCCGCAATTCGGCATTGTCCGGGTCGGCGTGGAGCGCGAAGCGGGCGTTGGACGCAGTATATTCGTGCGCGCAATAGATCATGGTTTCGGGCGGCAGGGCCTTGAGGCGCGAGAGACTGGCCCAGAACTGCGGCGGAGTGCCCTCGAACATGCGCCCGCAACCCAGCGCGAAAAGCGAATCGCCGACAAAGGCGATGTCCGCTTCGGGCAGGTAATAGGCGATATGACCGTTCGTATGGCCCCCCACGTCGATCACGCTCGCCGCCCAGTCGCCCAGCGTGACGCGATCGCCTTGCTCCACGGTGCGGTCCACGCCCGCGATTTTCGCGGCGTCGCCTGCCGGGGCAGTGATGGTGCAGCCCGTTACAGCCTTGATCGCTTCGTTGCCGCCCGCGTGATCGGGGTGCCAGTGCGTGTTCCAGATCTGAGTGATCTGCCACCCCTTGCCCGCCGCCTCGCGCAAGTATGTGTCGGCGTCCGGCGTGTCGATGCAGGCGGTTTCCCGGCTTTCTGGATCGTGCAGCAGATAGCCGTAGTTGTCCGACAGGCAGGGGAACTGATGGATTTCAAGCGGCATGGCGGACTCTCCTTGCCGTCCTAGGTAGGGGGTCCGGCGCCAAAGCAAAAGCCCGCCCGGATCGCTCCGGGCGGGCCTTGCCCAGGTCATCCCGGCGAAAGCCGGGGCGACGACGGCCTTAGCCGCGCTGCTTCAGCGCTTCGCCCAGGATATCGCCCAGCGACGCGCCCGAGTCGGACGAGCCATACTGTTCGACGGCCTGCTTCTCTTCGGCGAGCTGGTGCGCCTTGATCGAGAAGTTTGGCTTTTTGGAACGGTCGAAGCCGGTAATCATGGCGTCGATCTTCTGGCCGACCTGGAAGCGATCCGGGCGCTGTTCGTCGCGGTCGCGGCCGAGGTCCGAACGCTTGATGAAGCCGGTCGCGCCGTCCTCGCCCGCCTGGACTTCCAGTCCGCCGTCGCGGACTTCCAGGACAATGACGGTGACGACATCGCCACGCTTGAGCGAACCGGAAGCGGCCACGCCGCCAGCCGATGGCGCGCCCTTTTCAAGCTGCTTCATGCCAAGGCTGATGCGTTCCTTCTCGACGTCCACGTCGAGCACGATGGCCTGGACCTGCTCGCCCTTGCGGTGCAGCGCCAGCGCGTCCTCGCCCGAGATGCCCCAGGCGATGTCGGACATGTGGACCATGCCGTCCACGTCGCCGTCGAGGCCGATGAACAGGCCGAACTCGGTGGCGTTCTTGACTTCGCCTTC
>CAZUOV010000110.1:0-2174 GCA_964621355.1 uncultured Novosphingobium sp.
TCATTCTAGGGTCATTTCGGTATCAAAGGATGGTTTGGGCAAAAAAATCTTGATGTCGCGCGGAGGGGTTGAGAAGTTCGTAAAAGCGGACGAAATACTGGTAGCTGCTGGACGCCTGCCAAACGTTGACCTAGGGCTAGAGAACGCCGGAATCAAGTACACACCTAAGGGCATAGAGGTAAATCAATATCTGCAAACAAGTGCCAAGCATATTTATGCTACAGGTGACGTGATTGGCCGCGATAGCCACACCCATACGGCCCTACTCGAAAGCCGAGTAGCAGCCAATAATATATTTGAGCGGACTAAAATCATACCGGACTATACAGCTACCCCAAATATTATCTTTACTCATCCCGAAATCGCGCAGGTTGGCTTGACCGAAGATGACTGCCATAAACGCGACTTACCCATCAACAAAGCTATCGCGCCTTTGAATATCATTGCGCGCAGCAACACTTCTAATTTCCGCGATGGTTTCGTAAAGCTTATAGCAGATAAAAAAGGTGTGGTTTTGGGCGGCACAATAGTCGCTCCGCATGCCGGAGATATGATTCAAGAGATCGGGCTAGCCGTTAAGCACGGGCTAACTGCTGCTCAGATTGCCGCTACCCCACATGCATTTTTGTCCTGGGCCGAAGCTATCAGAGTCGCCGCGAGCAAACTTTAGATATACACCGATACCTGCTACTTGAAAAACCCAGTCTAATCTGTTAAGATTAATCCTGCGGCGCGGGGTGGAGCAGTCTGGTCAGCTCGTGTGGCTCATAACCACAAGGTCGCAGGTTCAAATCCTGCCCCCGCAACCAAGAAAGACTTTTCTAAATTAGGAAGGTCTTTTTTGTTTACCACCAATCAAGAGTTATAATCCTAAGTAATGTCGCCTTTTAAGCTGCCCAAAATGAATCCTATGCTGCAGTTCGCAGACTCTGCATTAACGCCAATCATGTTTATATTAGGCGGATTTAAGTCAGACTCTGTACAACAAACTCATGCCTGGCATTCTTTTCGTGATTTTGATTTAAAAGATGTAGACCTAGATCAAGCAGTGCCTCATGCAGGCACAGACAACCGCAGTTTTAAAAGGCACTTCCTTTTCTTATTCCATGCGCCTATATTCGGTGGCTGGAAAAACTACATCGTTCTAGCGCCCAAACAACCCATAGATACTTTCTTTATAGGCTGGATCATATATGACAAATCCACAAACAAGCTGCTAGAAAAAGGCATCCACAAACTACCCATTAAAAATCGAATCAGGATGTTGAGTGGTCCACCCAACTACAAAGGTTATTTTTTTGCGGTAGACAAGAATGGCAACCAGATAGAAATAAAACAGGCTGGAAGCGGTATACTTGGCGACCATAAATACCCTGGAACAAGATTATTTTAAGATAATCTCGATACTACCGCAAAACATACTACTCGTCATCCGCTATACTACGGCTATACCCACCAAACAAAAAGTTTACCCACTGCTCCAGGTTATTAGATCTTGGAGCGGTCGGCAGACCTGTCTCGTTCCGATCATCCCCAGCCTGCTTGGTATTAGGCGGCAATATAAGTACTTTCTCGCCAGGCCTCACTAGTCCCAGGCCCTCTCGTACTGCTAATTCTTGATATTCTTCTGTCTGATAATAACGCTTCTGCAAATCAAGATTTTCGGTTTGTAGTTGCACCAGCTCAAGCTGACGTTTTTTAAAATCTACCTCTTTTTGCAACGAATAATTGCGCTGCATCATGCCAAGCGAACCCCAAACCCAGCCAACCGCTATCACCAAGGCAACAATCACAACCATACTGTTTAGAGTGAACAGCCTGGTTCGTGTAAAGTAGATGATTTTTTTGATGTTGATTTTTGGCATGGTTTTCATCAAATATTATAGCCGATACAGCCAAAATACGCTATAATAACACCTGTAACTTGATTACTCGTGGAGGGACTGTAGCTCATCGGTTAGAGCAGGCGGCTCATAACCACTTGGTAGAAGGTTCGATTCCTTCCAGTCCCACCATGAGGAATTAAGTATAGATTAGTATCCGCGCTCTTTGCGTTCTTGCTTCGCCCTCTCAAGGGCATCGTATCTTAGTGTCTCTTCTTCTCTAATTTGCTCTTCAGTCTTGTCTTCGCCCAACATCGGTCTGGTTCTTTGCTCTTCTAGCCTACGCTTTAC
>CAZUOV010000111.1:0-2109 GCA_964621355.1 uncultured Novosphingobium sp.
CTTCCGCACGACCGACGTGACGGGCGAAGTGATCCTGCCGGAAGGCACCGAGATGGTCATGCCGGGCGACAACGTGACGATCGGCGTGAAGCTGATCGCTCCGATCGCGATGGATCCGGGTCTGCGCTTCGCTATCCGCGAAGGTGGCCGCACCGTCGGTTCGGGGGTTGTCAGCTCGATCTCCAAGTAATATAGGCCGCGCTCCGCCGGAGAGATTCGTTCTCTCCGGCGGCCGGTTTTGGACAGTCGGCCCGCTTTTTCCCATAGCGGCGAGAGGGCGGGGCGGCTGGTTTTGTTTTTGCTCTTTCTCATCGGTTGCAGGACATGGAAGCTCAGAATATCCGTATTCGCCTCAAGGCATTCGATCACCGCGTGCTGGATCAGGCGACCGGGGAGATCGCGGACACCGCCCGTCGCACGGGCGCGCTGATTCGAGGCCCCATTCCTCTGCCGACGAAGATCGAGAAGTTCTGCGTCAACCGCGGGCCGCACATCGACAAGAAGTCGCGTGAGCAGTTCGAGGTTCGCACTTACAAGCGGTTGCTCGATATCGTGCAGCCCAACGCCACGACGGTCGACGCGCTGATGAAGCTCGATCTGGCCGCCGGCGTGAACGTCGAGATCAAGCTGGCCTGATGGCCGCTTCAGCCTGACTCGCACGAGTCGGGCTTTCGGCCGAGAGGCCGGTGGCGAACCAGGGTTCGCCGCGGATTTTGGATACCGCCGGGGCGCTTGCCGCTCCGGGCCGCGTCCTCCGTCTTGCTTCCTTTCGGGGAGGCGTTCAGCCCGGACGGGGGCACGCATCGCATCAGGGCTGAGCACGCCTGCGCGGGATGGTCCCCGCAGGCCTCTGTAGGAGACTTGATCATGCGCACCGGCGTGATCGCCAGGAAGGTCGGAATGACTCGCCTGTTCCAGGAGGACGGGCGGCACGTGCCGGTCACTGTCCTGTCGCTGGAGGATTGCCAGGTGGTTTCTGTTCGCACCGCTGAACGCGACGGTTATGTCGCGGTGCAGTTGGGCGCGGGTTCCGCCAAGCAGAAGAATGTCGCCAAGCCGCAGCGTGAGCACTTCGCCAAGGCGGAAGTGCCGCTGAAGGCCCAGGTCGCCGAGTTCCGCGTCGCCGACGACGCCGTTCTCGAAGTCGGGCAGTCGATCGCCGCCTCGCATTTCGTGCCGGGCCAGTATGTCGACGTCGCCGGTCACACGCAGGGCAAGGGCTTCGCCGGCGCCATGAAGCGCTGGGGCTTCGGTGGTATGCGCGCCAGCCACGGTGTTTCCATCTCGCACCGTGCCCACGGCTCGACCGGCCAGCGCCAGGATCCGGGCCGCGTCTTCAAGAACAAGAAGATGGCCGGTCATATGGGCGACCGCCAGCGCACGCAGCAGAACCTCGAAGTCGTGCGCGTCGATGACGAGCGCGGCCTGATCTTCGTAAAAGGCTCGGTGCCGGGCGCGAAGAACGCCTGGCTTACGGTTTCCGACGCGGTCAAGGTGTCGCGTCACGCCGAAGCGCCTTATCCCGCCGGTCTGAAGCAGGTCGTGGCTAACGATATCGGCAGCAACGAAACGACTCCCGCAGAGGTGGTCGAGACGCCGGAAGTCACCGAAGGCACCATTAACACGAATGGGGAGGGCTAAGCCATGAAAGTGAAGCTTTCCAACCTCGACGGTTCCGCCGGGAAGGGCGATATCGAACTGTCGGACGACGTGTTCGGTCTGGAGCCGCGTGCCGATATCCTGCACCGGGTCGTCACCTGGCAGCTCGAGAACCGCCGCGGCATCGCCCGCGCGGCGCGCGAGCGTTCGGACGTGGCCCGCACCGGCAAGAAGTTCGGCCGCCAGAAGGGCGGCGGCACTGCCCGTCATGGCGATCGCAAGGCGCCGATCTTCATCGGCGGCGGCAAGGCGATGGGCCCGCGCCGGCGTGAATTAGACGTGTCGCTGAACAAGAAGGTGCGCGCGCTCGGCCTCAAGATGGCGCTGTCGGCGAAGGCGAAGGACGGCCTTATCGTCGTCGACACGCTGGAACTCGCGGACGCCAAGACCAAGGCGCTGGCCGGCCAGCTCGCCAAGGCGGGCTGGGGCAGGAAAGTGCTCGTCATCGAT
>CAZUOV010000112.1:0-2072 GCA_964621355.1 uncultured Novosphingobium sp.
CCAGCGCTTCCCCGGTCCATGTGTTGGACGTGCCGAAAAGGTCGTAGCGGCCGCGCGCCTCGAAAAACCTGTCGGACGCGGTATAGCCCGGCAATGACGCCGGTCGCTGGCCCTCGAGCGGCGCGAAGCTGCCGCGAATGAAGGCGGCCAGCCGGCGATATTGCGCCGGCGTCACGCAGAATGGCCTGAGGTCCTGCGCGCGCCGCCGATCCGGCAGATGCTCGACATGCATGAGCGTGCCGCCAAGGCCGGTGAGCGCGCGCAGCGCCACGCCCGGCTTCAGGTCCACCCAGCGCGGCGTTTCCAGATAGAATTCGCGATGCCCCCACCCGAAGGCGAGATAATCGTCCGCCGTCACCGCACGCGCGAAATCCCCCGGCGGGATCAGCCCGCGCCAGTCCAGCCCCGCCGCGCGCACCGGAAGGACGAGGGCGGTGTGGACGCCGTTGGTTCGCACGAACAGGGGCACGCCCCGCTCGGGCTGCCGCCAGCCGTGATTGACCGGCAGCAGCGCCCCCGCGACGGCGGCCAGCAGGTAGCAGAGCGGCGGCAGGGCGAGTGCGGCGAGGCCGCGCCGCCATCGCGCCGGGCGCCGCGTCACCCGGCTTTCAGTCGCTTGCCGCATCGGACGGGACGGCGGGACCGGGCGCGTTGATGGCGTTCATGACAGAGGGTGTCGCCGGGACAAGTTTTCCTTAAGGAGTGTGGCACTAAGGCATCCTCGAACAGGATCGTCCCATGTTTTTTGCGTCCGAAGGCCTCATCCGCAGATATCTGCCGTTGCAGTACCTGCTTCCGGTGCTGTTGCTGCTGGTCAGCAGCTTCGGCTGCCTGCTGGCCCTGTTGCTGCATACCACAGCCGAGCAGAACCGTACCCAGCGCGCGCGCGAAATCCAGATGGTTCGCGGTGCCTTCGAGAATGTCGGCGAACTCGTGCTGCGCGATTTGCAGGATTACGCCAAGTGGGACGAGGCGGTGCTGCACCTGACGCGGAATTTCGACGCGGACTGGGCGGACGACAATGTCAGCTCCTATCTGGGCATCGTTCAGGAATATGACCATGTCTACCTGCTCGATGAGCAGGATCGGTCGATCTATGCCTTTCTCGACGGGCGACGGGTGACGGGTGCGCCGCAGGACGCGCGCGCCGCGCTGGGCGCCGATTTCGTCGAGGCGATCCGCCGTGTCCGCCGCATGGACCCCGCCGGCGCGCCGATCCTGAGCGGCTTCAGCCGCGCGGACGGGCGCATCTATGCCTATGCCGTGGGGCAGGTCGTGCCGCTCACCGGCAAGATCGCGGCGCCGGCCGGTCCGGCGCGGCTGCTGGCCATCGCCATGGAGATGGACCCCCAAAGGCTGGCGCAGATGCCCATGGTCCACTATGGCCAGCATCTGCAACTGATGATGGGGCCGGCGGGCGCGGGCGGCGATGCCTCCGTCGTCCTGTCGGGCCAGGACGGCCGGCCGGTGGCGCGCGTCGTCTGGACGGCCGCGCGGCCCGGCACGGCGTTGCGGCGACAGCTTCTGCCCGGATCCATCCTGATCGCGCTGCTGGCGCTCGGCGCGGCTGGCGCCATCATGAATCGCGCGCGCCTCGGCGTGAAGACGCTTCACGAGAGCAAGGCGCGCGCCACCTATCATGCCGATCACGACACGCTCACCGGCCTGCCCAATCGCCGGGTCATGCTCCGCACGCTGGCCGCCGGCCTCGCGCGGGGCGAGGAGATGGCCCTGATCTACATGGACCTGGACGGCTTCAAGGAAGCCAATGACGTCTATGGCCATCCGGTCGGCGACGCGGTGCTGCAACAGGCGGCGGTGCGGATCGGCGATGCCGCGAACGGCCCCGAACTGGTCGCGCGGGCTGGTGGCGACGAATTCGCGGTGGTCATGGCCTCCCCCACCGAAGCGGCGCTGGAGGCCGTGCTTGAACGGCTGCTGGCGCTGTTCGCGCAGCCTTTCCAGGTGGGCGGTCACAACATCACCGTCGGCATCAGCATCGGCTGCGCGACCAGCGCCGAGGGGATCAGCGAGGACGAGCTCGTGCGGCGCGCCGACGTCGCCATGTATGC
>CAZUOV010000113.1:0-1938 GCA_964621355.1 uncultured Novosphingobium sp.
GGCACGGCATCTGGCAGGTGGATGGCGTCGCGCATCAATTCTGGCTGCCCGAGGCGGTGCCGGACGCCGCCGCGTTTTACGCTGTTACGCTGCCGATGGATGCCTTTCTGGAGCTGCGCGCTCACGCTGTCCGCCGTTTCTGGCGGTTCCTCAACGGCCGTGCGCCCGGTCCCGACTTCCGTGCCGTTCCCGCCCAACTCCGGCAATGGCATATCCTGTCGCTGCGCTCGCTCGACGCCCGGCTGCGCGGCGAGAGCTATCGCACTATCGCCGAAGTCCTGCTCGGTTTTCGAGGCACGAAGGAGGATTTCGAGAACGACCCGCGCAAGAGCAAGGCTCGCCGCCTGGTCGCGCATGGGATCAAGATGATGCGGGGCGGTTATCGCCTGCTGCTTCACTATCCGATCAAGCCCGGCAAGCGTTAATCGTGCTGGCGTTACCGTCACGCCTTGTTGGCTGCCGCCTGCTCCAGAATCTTCCGATAGCCTTCCCGCGATAGCCACTGCGCGCGTTCGAGATGGCTTTGCCAGCAACGGCGGGTCCGAAGTTCCTCGGCCACCGGATCGCGGTGCAGGACGATCCGAGCCACTTCCTTCCAGTCCGCATCTTCGGCTTTCGCATCGAGAAGGCGCAGATAGGTGACATAGTGTCGTTCGTCATAGGCGGTTATGGCATCGCCGGTTGGCGCTTCATCATCCACATCGGGATCGAGTTCGACGGGAGTTCGCATGATCATTCCCCGTATTCGGAGAGAGCTTTGTCTGCGGTGCGCCCCCGCAAACGATTCTCTCTGACTCTTGGTGATCGGGGAGTTCGAAACCGCTGTTACACGGCCCCATGGCCTTTAGCTCGGAAAGCCTGTTGTATACGCCACAGGCTCCCCGACCATAGGTCAAGGAGTGCGGTGCCGTAACGGCCGGCACCAAACGGTAACAGAGGGGTTTCGACGCCCCGGAGCAGCGCGTCTG
Organism: uncultured Novosphingobium sp.; assembly: GCA_964621355.1. Classification (GTDB taxonomy): domain Bacteria; phylum Pseudomonadota; class Alphaproteobacteria; order Sphingomonadales; family Sphingomonadaceae; genus Novosphingobium. Next base: position 969 of record CAZUOV010000113.1, read on the forward strand.
CTCCGCTGACATTCTTAGCCGAACCGCGTGCGAATGTCTTTGCCTATTCAGCGCGGCAGGCAATGAGCCGCTGAATTTCCTCACCTATTCTCCCAAAGAGGGGTGCCGCCAGCGCATAGGCGCAAATGCGGCACGCTACGCGCCGCCGATCCCTCGCCATGGTTCGCCACAGTCCGCTGCCGCCCCCGGCAGCCCAATCCCGACTGGAGGTGATCCATGGCCAACCCGCTTGCGGGCCTGCCGCCGCGCCTGTTGCGCACCAAGGAAGCCGCGCGCTTCCTCGGCATATCCATCCGCACCCTTGAGAAACATCGCACCTACGGCACCGGCCCGACCTATCGCAAGGTCGGCGGTCGCGTCCTCTACACCGTCCGCGATCTGGAAGACTGGAGCGCGGTCGGCGAACGCAAATCCACCCGCGACAAGACCGCCGGCACGGTCTTTCCCGCGCGTCCGCTCACGCCCGAAGAACGGGACGAGTGCTAGATGCTGCGCGAGGACGATCACGACCCCGCGCAGCCGACCGAGGACAGCGAGCGCAGCCGCCTAGACCCGTTCGTGGTCGCAACGGGCGATGCGCCGCCGCGCGACCAGCGCGACTTGATGGAACGGCCATTCTTCTCGCTGGCGAAGACCCCGCGCACCAAGCCGATTCTCTACAAGGCCGCCGACATAGAGGTGCAGGTGTTCGGGATGCCCGAGCACGGCATGGCGACCATATGGGACGCCGATGTGCTGATATGGGCAGCCTCGCAGATCGTCGCGGCCGAGAACAACGGCCTCACCACATCGCGCTTTGTCCGGTTTACGCCTTACCATCTGTTGCGCGCCATCGGGCGGCCGACCGGCAATCACCAATACCGGCTTCTGAAAGCCGCGCTGGCGCGGCTGCAATCGACCGTCATCGCCACCACCATCCGCAACGGCCCGCATTGGCGTCGCCGGCAATTCTCATGGATCAACGAGTGGG